>NZ_AP023415.1:0-600000 GCF_018326305.1 Vescimonas fastidiosa | reverse complement strand
TGAAAGCTATTGTGAACCAGGACACCTGCATCGGCTGCGGGCTGTGCATCAGCACGGTGCCGGAGGTATTTGAAGTGAACGCAGACGGCAAAGCGGAGGCCTGCGGCCATACCACCGACGAAAACCGCGCCGCTGTGCAGGAGGCCATAGATGCCTGCCCGGTGCAGGCCATTTCGGCGGAGGATTGACGGCTCGGAGCAGAAAAAAGAGCTGCGGAGACACATTTTTGGGGTGTGCCTCCGCAGTTTTTTTATTTTTTGGCACGAAGCACCACATTCTCCTTGCCCAGCCACTCCTGGCACTCCTCCAGGAGGGCGGGATGGTTCAGGCAGGTGGCGCCGAAGAGCTTGCCGGTGTCCGCCATACGAATTTTTACGGGCATATCCCCCTCGAACATGGTGAAAACCAACTGCAAATGCCGGAACTCGCGGCTATCAAGGCCCGGGACCTTGAGAATAAGCTCTTGGGTCTGCTTCTCGGGAACGCGTTTGCCTTGCAGATAGAGGATGCTCTTTTGACCCTCCAGAGGCTGGATGGTATCGCACAAAATCTGCGGCGGCTTTTCATCCCGCACGCTCAGGCGGCCCGTGACGATAACCGGAAGATTTACCTGCATATAGGAGCCGAACTGGTCGATGGAGCGCTGGAAGCACAGCAGTTCAATGGAGCCGGTTTCGTCCTCCACCGTCACATAGGCCATGATGGAATTATTTTTCGTGGGGCGGGTTTTGCTGGAGGTGACGACCCCGGCTATGCAGATGGATTGACCGTCGGCAAAGCGGGTAGGGCCCTGCTCCTGCTCAAAATCCGCCAAAATCTTTTGAATGGGCACGGCGCCGGAAGCTTTGGCCAACTCCCGATAGTCACGCATGGGGTGGCCGGAGAGGAAAAGACCCGTGGTCTCCTTTTCCATGGTCATCAGCTCCATGGCGGAAAACTCCGGGATGTCCGGCAGGTGGATATGCTGGAGCTTTTGGGACATCGCCGGGCCCATGCTGAACATATCTATTTGCCCCTCCAGGTTCTGCCTGTAGGAAAGGGCCACACTGTCCATCACGGACTCGAAAACCTTGATGAGCTGGGAGCGCTTGGCACCCAGGGAATCAAAGGCGCCGCTGCGGATCAGGTTCTCCACGGCCCGCTTATTCATGTCCGCCGCGTCATTCATACGCTGGCAGAAATCCTGGAAGGATGTAAAGGGACCGTCCTTGTCACGGCGCTTAATAAGCGTCTGGATAAAGCCGCGGCCAATATTCTTGATGGCCACCAGGCCGAAGCGGATGTTCTCCCCCTCTACCGTAAAGCCGTCATAAGAGTGGTTGATGTCCGGGGGTAGAACGGGGATGCTGCACTCCCGGCACTCGGTGATATACTCAGCTACCTTATCTGAGTTATTCAGCACGGAGGTCAGAAGGGCCGCCATATATTCCTTGGGATAATGGCACTTGAAATAGGCCGTTTGGTAAGCAACCACCGCATAGCTGACGGCGTGGGCCTTATTGAAGGCATAGTTGGCGAAGTCGTAAATTTCATCGTAGATGGCTTCGGCGGTGGCTTCGGGGATACCGCCGGCGATGCAGCCCTTGATGTGCCGCTCCGGATCGCCGTGGACGAAGGAATACCGCTCCTTTTCGATCTCCTTGGCCTTTTTCTTAGAGATGGCCCGGCGCACCATATCCGCCTGCCCCAGAGAATAGCCGCCTAACTGCTGGAAAATCTGAATAACTTGCTCCTGGTATACGATGCAGCCGTAGGTGACGGACAAAATCGGTTCCAGAGACGGATGTTTATAGGAAATGAGCGAGGGGTCCTGCTTACAGGCGATAAAACGGGGGATAGACTCCATGGGGCCGGGGCGGTAAAGGGCTATGATGGCGGTGATATCCTCGATGCTCTGGGGCTTGAGGCCCAGGCAAACGCCGGTCATGCCCGTGGACTCCATCTGGAACACACCGGAGGTCTTGCCCTGGGTTAGCATACCAAAAACCTCCGGATCATCCATAGGTATCTTCTGCAGATCGAAGTTTTTATCCGGCAGCATCTTAATGGCGTCGTCCAGCACCGTCAGGTTTCTCAAGCCCAAAAAGTCCATTTTCAGCAGACCCAGCTCCTCTAAGGTGACCATGGTGTACTGGCAGACGACAGACTCATCGTTTCGGGCCAGGGGAACATATTCATATACCGGGCGCTTGGTAATGACCACACCGGCGGCGTGGGTAGAGGCGTGGCGGGGCATACCCTCCAGGGCCTTGGCGGTGTCGATCAGGCGGTGTATCTGCTCATTGGACGCATAGAGGTCCGAAAGCTGTTTGGATAGGCGCAGGGCATCATCCAGGGTGATGTGCAGAGTGGTGGGAACAAGCTTAGCTACCGCATCCACCTCGTTATAGGGTATTTTCATCACCCGGCCTACATCACGGATGGCGCCCCGGGCGGCCATGGTGCCGAAGGTAACGATTTGTGCCACATGGTCATCGCCATACTTGCGGCGGACATAGTCCACCACTTCCTCGCGGCGGGTGTCTCCGAAGTCCATGTCAATATCGGGCATGGACACACGCTCGGGGTTCAGGAAACGCTCAAAATAGAGGTTATATTCCATGGGGTCAATGTCCGTGATATGCAGGCAGTAGGACACCATGCTTCCGGCGGCGGAGCCGCGGCCGGGACCCACGGGGATGCCCACACTCTTAGCATAGCGGACAAAGTCGGAGACGATAAGAAAATAGTCCGTAAAGCCCATTTTCTCGATCATATCCAGCTCGTAAATAAGCTGCTTGCGATAGCTCTCCTTCTCCACCCCATACCGCTGGGCAAAGCCCTCGTCGCAGAGCTTGCGCAGGTAGGTGGGAGAATCGAAGCCCGGGGGCAGCTTGAACTCCGGCAGGTGATACTTACCGAAGGTAAAGTCCAGCTGGCAGCGATCGGCAATGCGCTGGGTGTTTTCCACGGCCTCGGGATAGGCAGAAAACAGAGCCTCCATCTCCTCAGTGGAGCGAATATAGAAATTCCGGGGCTCATAGCGCATACGGTTTTCATCGTCCACGGTCTTACCGGTTTGGATGCACAGGAGGATGTCGTGGCTCTCGGCGTCCTCCGGGCGGAGATAGTGGGCGTCGTTGGTGCAAACCAGGGGGATGCCCGTCTCCTGGTGTATTTTCAGCAGACTGCGGTTGACCTCCGTCTGCTCGGGAATACCGTGGTCCTGAAGCTCCAGATAGAAATTATCCTGACCGAATATTTCCTGCATTTGCAGGGCATATTCCTTGGCACCGTCATAGTTGCGGTGGAGGATGCGCTTGGGGATTTCGCCGGCTAGGCACGCAGAGAGAGCAATGAGGCCCTCGGAATGTGTGCGCAGCAGATCCAGGTCGATGCGGGGCTTTATATAAAAGCCCTCCACAAAAGCCTGGCTGACCATGTAGGAGAGGTTACGGTAGCCGGTCTCATTTTTACATAAAAGCACCAGGTGGCGGGACTCGGCATCGTACTCGTGGATCTTATCGAACCGCGTACGGGCGGCCACATAGACCTCGCAGCCGATGATGGGATGAATGCCCTCTGCCTTGCAGGCCCGATAAAAATCAATGGCACCGTACATGACGCCGTGGTCGGTGATGGCGCAGGCGGTTTGGCCCAACTCCTTGAGCCGCCCCGGCAGGTCGCGGATGCGGCAGGCACCGTCCAAAAGGCTATACTCTGTATGTACATGAAGATGTACGAATGACATATTATTCCCCTTTAAGCTCTGCAATATAGTCGCACAGGATCTCCACGGCGGAGACGATGAGAATGCCGCAATGGTCCGCTACGCCCAGGGCTTGGGCCTGCGGGGAGGGCACCAAATCTTTGCGTTTAAGCAGGTCGGCGCAGTCGCGGTCCGTGAAGCATGCCCGGAAGCGGCGGATATACTCCTGGGTCTGCCGGGTAATGCGGCGCTTGGCATCGGGGCCCTCGTCGGGCCTCGCGGGAAAGAGCATTCCCAGCACCAGAATGCCTCCGCTGATGGCGCCGCAGATGCTGCCGCAGCGCATTCCTCCACCCATGCCTCCGGCCAGGGCCATGCACTGGTCCTCGGTGAGGCCCGTTTCCTGGTGGAAGGCCGCCAGGATACTCTGGGCGCAGTTGCAGCCGTGGGTGTGATAGTCCCGGGCTGCCTTGCATTTATCAATCTTGTTCATAGCAGTTTCTTTGCCTCCTCGTTGAGCTTTCTCATGCGGTGGTTCATACAGGATTTGGAGACCGGCGGGTCGCACAGCTCCGCAAGCTGGGAAAGGGACAGCTCCGGATGCTCCAGACGAAGCTGGGCCGTTTGCCGAAGCTTTTCCGGCAGACGGTCTAATTGACCGCTTTTGGCCAAAGCTTCAATGGCGGACTGCTGCTCCGTGGCAGCCTCCAAAATCTTATTCACATTGGCAATGTCGCAATTCATGGCACGGTTGGCGCCGTTGCGGATGGCCTTGTCCACTTTTGTGGTCATGATGTCCATGGCGGCCACCGGGGCGCCCAGCTTAGTCAGCAGGTCCTCGATGTGCTCGCTCTGCTTAAAGTAAATCACCGTGGCCGCCCCCCGGGTCACCATGCGAGGCAGAAAGCCCATCTCCGTCAGCAGGGCGCAAAGCTCCCGGCTGGCCTGGCGGTGGTTGCCGGAGAGCTCCAGGTGGTAGCGCTTTTCCGGATCGGTGACACTGCCGCCGGAGAGAAAAGCCCCCCGCAGGAAGGAGGTGCGGCAACAGTCCTCCTCCAGCACTCCGAAATTGATGTGCAGGGCCAAGGTCTGCTTGGCCTCATAGCCAAACTGGCTGATGATCCGCTCCAGCTTCTCCGGGTCGGTGATTTGGAAAATGAGCTTTTCCCGGCCCTCCTGCTCCCGGGGCAGCCGGTCAAAGCGGAGGCTAAAGGCCCGGTGAAACAGCTTGGGCAGGCGCTTTGCAAACTCGGGATTTTCGGTGATAATTCGGATCTCCCGGGCGTTAAAGGTGTTGCAGTAGAGCAAAACGCCGTAGGCCTCCGCCCGGGCGCAGCAAATACGCTGCACCGGTACCCGGCACAATTCACTTTTCACCTGATAGGCAAAGGACTGCATACTTCCTCCTATTTTTCCATGCGGTTTCGTGCATGGCCGGTCTTATCCTCCACCACCCGGATGGTGCGCTGGCGGTAAAGGGCTATCAGCTCCGCAGCCAGGTGGCCGGGATTATGGCGAATGACTTGGTTTTCTACGGCGCAGATGGGGCGTGAAATGATCTCTACGCCCAGACGCGCACATTCCTTTTCATCGCAGAAAACCGGGGCGCTGCCCTCCTTGGCATAGCGCTGGGCAATGATGCGGGGGAGCGGCGCCGAGTTCACCATGCACAGACCAAAAAGCCCGTAGCAGCCGTGGCTGAACAGGGCGCGGATATGGTCGCTGACGGTATATCCCTCTGTCTCGCCGCTCTCGGTCATCACATTACAAATATAGACCTTCATGGCTTCGCTGGCCTTGATGGCATCCACAATGCCGTCCACCAAAAGATTCGGGATAATGCTGGTGTAGAGACTGCCGGGGGCCAGGACGATCAGGTCCGCCTCCCGGATGGCCTGCAGCGCATCGGGCAGGGCCTTTGGGTGCGCCGGGCGGAGCTTTACGCACCGCAGGCGACAGTTTTCCTGCTGCATCTGCCGACAGATGCTGGACTCCCCTGCTACCCGGCTGCCGTTTTCAAATTCGGCCTCCAGGCGGATATTGGCATTGGTCACAGGCAAAACCCGGCCCGTAATGGCCAGCACTTGGCTCAGACCCGCCACGGCTTGGTCAAAGCTGGGCATGATGCCGTTGAGGGCAGCCAAAAGCAGATTGCCAAAGCTCTGCCCGGCCAGGACGCCCTCGGTGAAACGATAGCTCATAAGCTGCGTCATAATGGGCTCAGCACTAGCCAGAGCCTCCATGCAGTTGCGAATGTCCCCGGGTGGGGGCATATCCAGGTCTCGCCGCAGGGCACCGGAGCCGCCGCCATCGTCTGTGACAGCTACGATAGCGGTGAGATTCTTACTGTACAGCTTCAGTCCGCGCAGAAGCGTAGACTGCCCGTGTCCGCCGCCAATGACCACAATCTTCGGGCCTTTTTCCGGGGCGACATGATAATAGCCGCTTTCCATAGTTCGCTCCTTTTACCGGGTGATGTCTCGATGGGTCTCGGTGACGGGATAGCCGGCATTTTGGATATATTCCGCCAGGGCGTGGGCCACAGCTACGGAGCGGTGGTGTCCGCCGGTGCAGCCGATGGCCAAGACCAAGACGGTCTTGCCCTCCTCGCTATACAGGGGCAGGAGGAAGGACAACATTTCCTCCATACGGCGCATAAAATCACTGGTCTGGCTGAAGCTGAATACATAGTCACGGACACCGTCGTCCAGGCCGGTTTTGTGCTTGAGCTCTTCAATGTAGTAGGGATTAGGCATGAAACGCACATCCATCACCAGGTCGGCCTCCACCGGGATGCCGTTTTTAAAGCCGAAGGACAGAACATTTACATGCATCCCGTCCTCCAAAGAAGCGTCACTGAAGAGATTCAAAATCTCCGAGTGGAGCTTAGAGGCGGAAAAGCCCGAGGTATTGAGCACAAAGTCTGCATGGTCTCGGACAGGCTGCAGCAGAGCTCGCTCTTTTTGCAGAGCCTGGGCCACGCTCACACCGCCCCCTGCCAAAGGGTGAGTACGGCGGGTCTCCTTATAACGGTTGATAATGGACTGATTATCCGCCTCCAAAAAGAGCATACGGCAGTGGATGCCGGCGGTCTTCATCTGCTCCAGGGCATCTATAAGCTTTTGAGCCGGCTCCCCGGTACGCACATCATACACCAGCGCTACCCGGTCATATCGGCCCTTGGATGCCGCACAAAACTCCGCAAACACCACCATCATCTCAGCCGGAAGATTATCCACGATATAGTAGCCGATGTCCTCTAAAAAGGACGCGGCCTTACTTTTTCCGCTGCCGGACAAGCCGGAAATGACCAATATCTCCATGCCCTGCTCCTTTCAGTTTTCTATAATCCTCACCTCAGGCTCCAGCGTGACGCCGTGGGCCTGCCGCACTTTTTCCTGCACCTGCTGTATCAGTGTGCAAACATCCCGGCAGGTGGCCCCGCCGATGTTGATAATGAAGCCCGCGTGCTTCTCCGATACCTGGGCGCCGCCCACGGTGAGTCCCTTCAGGCCTGTTTCCTGAATCAGTGTTCCGGCAAAATAGCCTGTAGGACGCTTAAAGGTACTGCCGGCACTGGGATATTCCAAGGGCTGGGAGCTCTTCCGCCTATTCATAAGCTCGGCCATTTTTGCATCGATCTCCGAGCTGCTCCCCTTGGAAAGATGCAGCTTTGCACCCAAAATTACACTCTTTCCGTCAGAAAAGGCACTGTGTCGGTAACCGAAATCACACTCTTGCGCGGGAATGCGGCGGATGTCGCTCTCGGTGAGGGCTGTGACCTCCTCAACCACCTGCTTCATCTCACCGCCGTAGGCTCCGGCGTTCATATACACAGCGCCGCCCAGACTCCCGGGGATGCCGTGGGCAAACTCCAGGCCCGAGAGGCCGGCATTCTTGGCAAACAGAGCCAGCCGGGCCAGGGAAACACCTGCATCCGCCTCAATAGTAGTCTCGTCTACGAGCTGCAGGGCGTTCATCTCTCCGGCCGTGCGCACCACCAGACGCTCCAGGCCCTTGTCCGGAGCCAGGAGATTGGTCCCGTTTCCCATAACAAAGGGGCGGGCGCCGCACTCGTCGGCCAGGCCAAGTAAAATCACCAGCTGCTCCCGGTTTTTAGGATAGGCCACCCGTCGGGCCGGGCCGCCGATGTGAAAGGAGGTGAGACGGCTCATGGGCACATCCTGCTCCATTGGGAGATCCGGCAGATATTTTTCGATCACTTCGTCCAGCTTTTCAAACCAAGTCATAGTCCGCTCCTTAAATACGCTTCTTCTTTCCCAGCAATGCAGCGCCGATGATGCCCGCATTGGAGCCCAGCTCCGCCTTGACGATGCGGGTGCGCTTATCCGGCTCGCAGGGAATGCTCTGCTGCGCTACGATGCGGCGCACGGGGAACAAAAGCTGCTCGTCCTGTTCGTTACTGACGCCGCCGCCGATAGCCAGGGTATCGGGCTGAAAGATATTCACCAGGTTTACGATCCCGGCGCATAGATAGTCTATGTAGGCATTGCAGACATATTGCCCGATGGGGTCACCCCGGCGGGCGGCGATGAACGCGGACTGACCGCTGACATGACCGTCATTTTCGTCCACCACCTGACGCAGGACACTCTCGGGATTCTCGTCCATAATCCGCTTCGTCAGGCGCTTCAGGGCCGAGGCAGAGGCATACTGCTCCCAGCACCCTTTCCGGCCACAGGGGCAGCTTTGGCCGTTATACTCAATGCTCATGTGCCCCACCTCGCCGGCCATACCGTTAGAGCCATGGTAAATTTTCCCGTTGTGTATGATACCGCCGCCGATGCCCGTACCCAGGGTGATAGTCACAAAGCGCTTACTGCTGCGGCCGGCTCCGGCATAATACTCGCCAACAGCGGCACAGTTACCATCGTTTTCCAGATAGAGCGGCTTATTAAGATACTTGTGGAAAAGCCGCCGCAGCGGAACCCTGCGAAAGGGCAGGTTGCAGCTATATTGCAGGGAGCCGGAGCGTATTTCCACCACGCCGGGCACGCCTACACCGATGGAGAAAATTTCCTCCATGGGAACACCCACTTCCTCCGCCAGCTCCTGCGTCATGCGGGCCAGGTTCCGGGCCAGGGCATCCGGAGACTCAATCTGCACTATCTTCATCTTTTGAGTGGCCAGGATGCGGCCCCGGTCATCCACCAGTCCGGCCTTCAGGTTTGTTGCGCCAATGTCAATGCCAATGTAATTCATTTACTCTTTCTCCGATTTGCCTCATTCAGTGCGTCATAGTGCTGATCCAGCCGGGTCACAAAGTCCCGGGCGGGGTTGTAGCCGTATTTCATTTGGCGGTTTTTCATAGTGGCGATTTCCACGATACCGGCCAGGTTTCGGCCCGGACGAACGGGGACGGTCATGTAGGGCAGCTTCACACCCAGTATTTCATAGGTCTCCTCCCCCAGGCCCAGGCGGTCGTAGAACTTGCCGTCCTGCCACTGCTCCAGCTGCACCACCAGGTCGATCTCCGTGTCAAACTGCACCGCACCCATACCGAAGAGCTGCTGCACATCGATGACACCCACGCCGCGAATCTCAATGTAGTGGCGAATTAGCTCCGGGGCAGTGCCGTAAAGCGAGGTGGAAATGCGTCGTATATCCACGGCGTCGTCCGCCACCAAGCGATGCCCGCGCTTGAGCAGCTCAATGGCCGTTTCGCTTTTGCCGATACCGGAGTCACCCAGCAGAAGAACACCCTGGCCATTGATATTCATAAGAACGCCGTGGCGGGTAATCTGGGGAGCCAGCTTTTTATTGAGATAGTCTATAATCTCGCTGGTGGCATCCACGGTCTTGCGGTCGATGCGCAGCAGGGTACGACCATGCTTTTCCGCCAGCTCCAGCAGCTCCGGCGGCACCTCCATATTCCTGGCGATGATGAGGGCAGGTATCTCGCAGCGCAGCAGATCCTCCAGCACTTTTCGGCGACGCTCGGTGGTCATACCCTGGAGGAACACCATCTCAGCCTTGCCCAAAATTTGCAGGCGGATGGGCTCGAAGTACTCATAAAACCCCACCAACTGCAGCGCCGGACGATTGACATCGGAGATGGTCACGGTTTGAATATTAAAATTAGGGGCCTTATTCAGCACCTCCATGTTAAACTCCGCCACCAGCTCCGGGAGCTTGGCCGGGGTGCGCTTAACCTTTTCCATGGTTGATCCTTTCCGACCGCAACGGCGTCGTGCAGCGGTCACAAAAATTTTGCCCTGGTTCACTAATATTAATAACATATTATAGCTCAAAGCCCCTTTTTTCGCAACAGTTTCCTTCGATTTGAAATTTTTTCATTTTTTTGTCAAAAGTACTTGCTTTTTTCTGTGACATCTGTTAAACTATCAAATGCTTGCGAAAGCAACGCAGTAAGTCACACACAGCAAGGAGGTGCAACGGATGGCTAAGTGCGAATTTTGCGACAAGGGCGTGACTTTTGGTATTAAGGTTTCTCACTCTCACCGGCGTTCCAATCGTCCCTGGAAGCCCAATGTTAAGCGTGTTAAGGCGATCATCAACGGCACGCCTCGCCATGTATATGTTTGTACCCGGTGCCTGCGTTCCGGTAAAGTAACCAGAGCGATCTAATTTCAGGACAAGCATAAGACCCCGCTCAATGCGAGCGGGGTCTTTTTTTCATTTCAAAATGCCTGATAGCCACGCGTCAATGGCTGCTGAGTATTACGCCGCTTATTTCCAGCTTTTCACAATGGGCAGCAGCCTATGGAACAGCGCATCGCGGTTCTGCGTGTCGATCGGCACCACCTCCGCCCGGGGATGGGCGCATACCTGGTGCAGAAAGGGCACATCCATGCGGTCTTTTACAGCAGCCAGGACCGGCACCTCTCCGTCCAAAACCCCCAGCACCGCTGCCCGGAAGGCCTGGGCCTCCGACTCCAGGAAGCCAAGCTCATCCATGACGATCACTCGGCAGGCGGCTGTGTCCTTCAGATAGGCGCTCCCCAGGGTATCGAACACATGGGGGAAAATCTCCTTGAAGCGGCCCTGCTCACCGCAGCGGCCCACCAGGTTCTCCTCTCCCCTCTTGCGCGCCGCTTCAGGCAGCGTCGCTGGATAGATATAAATAGGATGCATAAGCTCCCCGGGGTTTTTGTCCATTTTTGTATAAAATCCGCCCGGCTGCAGGTCAGACGCTTCCAGCAGGCGACGGATCAGCGTGGACTTGCCTACGCCGCGTTCGCCTCGAAGCAAAATGTGTTTTTTCATAGCGCTCTTCTTTTTTACCACCAATACCGGGGCATCTTAGGCCGCTCATAGGGGGTTTTCATCAGCGGCAGGCTGCAGCGCATCTCGCCATCCAGCGCAAAATAGGCGCCGGCCACGGCAGGAGCCGTGGGAATGGTGGTGATCTCGCCAATACCGATGGCGCCGCAGGCCATGTCCTGGCCTCTCTTCTCCACCAAAATGCTGTTGATCTGCGGCATTTGATGCGCCCGGAACAGGCCCAGGGTGCCAAACCTTGCACTGGGGATACAGTCGTAGAGAGGGTAGTGTTCCGTCAGGGTGAAGCCCAAGGCCATGGCTACGCCGCCCTCGATCTGTCCCTCACAATTCAGCGGGTTAATGGCCTTGCCTACGAAATGGGCGGCATCGATCTCCTTTATGGTGCCATCCTCATTCAGCACACAGACCTGTGTGGCATAGCCGTAAGCAACATGGCTGACAGGATTCTCGACTTCCTGGGTGCCCAGAGGGTCCGTCTTTGCCAAATACTCGCCGTAAAACTCCTGACCCTCCAGCCTTTTCCAGTCTACCTGCTCATTCTCGGCCAGCTCCGTACCCACGAGGCCATTGCCGCAATTTTCACCGGGCAAATCTCTCAAATCTGCTGCATTAGCAATACCTGTATAGTCAGATACCTTTACATCTGCCCCGGCAGCAGCCAGCAGCTTTTGACAGGCGCGGCGGCAAGCTTCGCCGGTAACAAGGGTTTGGCGGGAGCCGGAAGTGGTGCCGGAATCCGGTGAATCCACTGTGTTGGCCGCCTGGTAGACGATGTCCTCCCTATCGCAGTGGAGCATGGTGCCGACGATTTGCGTCAGCACGGTGCCCAGGCCCTGGCCGATGCAGGAGGCTCCGCTGCGGATGTGGAGCTTTCCCCCCTTTACAGCCACAATGCAGCGGCCCGTGTCGGGAATGCCAACACCCACACCTGCGTTTTTCATAGCGCAGGCAATACCTACATATTTGTTATTTTCACAAATGTCCTTTACTGCCTCCAGCGTCTCCACCAGGCCTGTGGAGGGCGGGGCAATTTGACCGTTGGGCAGGGTCTGGCCGGGACGAATGGCATTGCGATAGCGGATCTCCCAAGGCGAAATGCCCAGCTCATGGGCCATTTTCGTCAGGGTCATCTCCATAGCGTAGCAGGTCTGGGTCACGCCAAAGCCACGGAAGGCACCGGCGGGTGGGTTATTGGTGTAATATGCCCGACCGGTAATTTCGAAATTTTCATAGTGATAGGGCCCGGCGGCATGGGTGCAGGCCCGCTCCAAGACCGGACCACCCAGGGAAGCATAGGCACCGGTGTCGGCGATAACCTCGGCTTTCACGCCCTGGATAAGACCATCGCGGTTGCAGCCCATGGTGATAGTCACCTTCATGGGGTGACGCTTGGGATGGACGAGGATGCTCTCCTGGCGGGTGAGTTTCACCTTCACGGGACGGCCCGTAAGATAGGCAATAAGCGCTGCGTGATGCTGAACGGTCATGTCTTCCTTGCCGCCGAAGCCGCCGCCTACCAGCATATTGGTGACATGGACCTTTTCCTTGGGGATGCCCAGCATAATGGAGGTTTCCCGGGCGGTGTCATAGGTCCCCTGATCTGTGGACAGGATGGAAACGCCGTCCCCGTCCCGATAGGCCACGGCGCACTCCGGCTCCAAAAAGGCGTGCTCGGTGTAGGGGGTTTCGTAGTGGTACATCAGCACATAGTCCGCATCACGGATAGCCTGGTCGGCGTTACCCCGGGACACATGCTTTTCGCACAGAAGATTGCCGGACTCATGCACCTGGGGTGCAAAGGGCTGCGCGGCGTAGGTGGGGCTGAACACCGGCTTCAGCGGCTCGTACTCCACTTCCACCAGCTTTTTGGCTTCTGCCAAAATTTCCGGGGTCTCCGCTGCCACCAGGCAGATGGCATCGCCCAGGTAATGGGTAATCTTGCCCACGGGGATCATGGTGTCCCAGTCCTGCATCAGGTGGCCCACCTTCACCTTGCCGGGGATATCGTCGGCGGTAAACACACCCACCACTCCCGGCAAAGCCTCAGCCTTTTCCTTGTGGATGGCCAGGACTCGGGCCCGGGGGTATTTGCTGCGGACGGCGCTGCCATAAATCATGCCGTCCAGATAAATATCATCGGGATATTTGCCGGTGCCCAAGACCTTCTCCTGAGCGTCCACCCGGGGCATGGACTGGCCCACACGGGCGCAATCCTTTTCCTGGGGAATCTCCCCGCCATTGCGGAAAATCTCGCCCGCCAGCAAAATGGCATCAATAATCTTCTTATAGCCCGTGCAGCGGCAGATGTTATTGCGGATGGCAAAAGCAGCCTCCTCCCGGGTGGGGTCCGGGTTCACATCCAACAGAGCCTTGGCGGAAATGACCATGCCCGGAATGCAAAAGCCGCACTGCACGGCCCCTGCCTTGGCAAAGGCCCAGGTATAGACCTCCTTTTCCGTGTCGCTCAGGCCCTCTATGGTGAGAATATGGCGACCCTCCAGCTTATCCGTGGAAGGGACGCAGGCCTTGGTAGGCTTGCCGTCGATCAAGACATGGCAGGTGCCGCAGGCGCCCTCACTGCAGCCATCCTTTACGGAGGTGAGGCGCAGCTCATCGCGCAGAAAGCGAAGCAGTTTTTGGTTTTTTTCCGCTGTGACCGCCTGGCCGTTGACAAAAAAAGAAGCCATTTTTGTGTTCTCCTTCGGTTTATAGGATTCGTAAAGGACACATTCTGTCTGTGTCCATCCATTTATCCATCATTATTATACTTTATTCTTTCCATATTCGCAAGAAAAAGCAGTACTTTTCATTCTTCTTTTTTATGATATACGCGAAAAAAGGTGTGAAGCGAAGTCACTTCACACCATTTTGCCTATTTTCATCTTTCAGCAAAGCTGCTCAATAGCGGACAAAAGCTCCGTTTTTCCGATTCCCTTTTCGGCAGAAAAGGGAATCAGCGCTGCCGTATCAGGCAGCTCCAGGGTGTCCCAAATGCGCTGGAGATTGGGCTCAATTTCATTTTTTTTCAGCTTATCCAGTTTGTTGGCCACCACAATCAGCGGACAGCCGCTCTCCTTGAACCAGGTACACATGGTCACATCATCCGCCGTAGGCTTGTGGCGGGCGTCTACAATGAGGACGCCCAGGGTGATAAGCCCCTGCTCTTGAAAATAATTCTCCATGAGACGGCCCCAGCGATCCCGCTCCTCCTTAGAGACCTTTGCATAGCCGTAGCCGGGCAGGTCGGTGAAATAAATCCTTCCGTCGATAAGAAAGTAATTGACCTGCGTGGTTTTGCCGGGAGTAGCGCCTACGCGGGCAAAGTTTTTCCGATTCAGCAAGCGGTTAATTACAGAGGACTTTCCTACATTGGAGCGGCCGGCAAAAGCTACCTGGGGACGACCGTCCCGAAGAAATGCACCGGGCTGCACAGCGGAAAGAATAAACTCCGCTTTATTGAAATTAATACCCATAATTCCGCTCCTTATACTCGTAAATCGGGCCTGGCAGTGCAGGACTGCACCGCCAGCAGCGGCATCTCCTCCGGCTGGGCGGCTGTTTTTTTACCCTCACTTACCAAGGCCTCGGAAAATACCTCCTCTACCCGGCTCACGGGCACGAAACGCAGCTTACGGCGTACAGTCTGGTCGATTTCCTCCAGGTCCTTCTCATTTTCCCGGGGAATGATAACCGTTTCAATACCGTTACGCAGGGCGGCCATGGTTTTTTCCTTCAGACCGCCGATGGGCAGCACACGCCCCCGGAGGGTCACTTCCCCGGTCATGGCCACATCCTTACGCACCTTTTTTCCGGTGAGAGCCGAGAGCATGGCGGTAGTGATAGCAATGCCGGCAGAGGGACCGTCCTTGGGCACAGCACCCTCGGGGAAGTGAATGTGAATATCCTTGGTCTTATAAAAGTCCTTTTCAATGCCTAACTCTCCGGCCCGGCTGCGCAGGCAGCTGAGGGCGGTTTTGGCTGACTCCTGCATAACGGTTCCCAGGTTGCCGGTAAGCTCCAGCTTGCCGGTGCCGTCCATGACATTGACCTCTACTTCCAAAATTTCGCCACCCACCTGAGTCCAGGCCAGGCCATTGACCACACCCACCTCGTTTTGGTGCATATGCTCAGAATCCGTATACTGTACAACGCCCAAAAATTCTTTTATATCAGCAGGTGTAACGGCAATCTTCTTTACACCCTCTGTAGCAATTTTCATGGCGGCCTTGCGGCAGATAGCGGCAATTTTTCGCTCCAGAATGCGCACACCGGATTCCCTCGTGTAGCCGCTGATGATGCTGCGCAGAGCATCATCGGAAATGCTCAACTGCCGTTTTTGCAGGCCGTGCTCTTTAAGCTGCTTGGGGATAAGATGCTGCCGGGCGATCTCCACCTTTTCCTCATCGGTATAGCTGCCCAGCTCGATAACCTCCATGCGGTCCAGCAGCGGGCGGGGAATGGTATCGGTGGTATTGGCAGTGGTGATGAACATGACCCGGCTCAGATCCACCGGAATCTCCAGGAAATGATCTCGAAAGCTGCTGTTTTGCTCACTATCCAGCACCTCCAGCAGAGCGGAGGCAGGATCGCCACGCATATCGCTGGCCAGCTTGTCGATCTCATCCAGCACCAGCAGGGGGTTCATGGATCCGCTGTGGATCAGGCCGTCAATGATACGGCCGGGCATAGCGCCTATGTAAGTCTTGCGGTGACCGCGGATGTCCGCCTCATCCCGCACGCCGCCCAGGCTGATGCGGTAAAGCTTGCGATTCATGGCCTTAGCCACGGAGATGGCGATGGAGGTCTTGCCCACGCCCGGAGGGCCCACCAGACAAATGATCTTGCCCTTGGCCTGGGGATGGATCTGGCGCACGGCTATGTACTCCAGGATACGCTCCTTCACCTTGGTCAGGCCGTAGTGGTCCTTATCCAGCATGGCCCGAGCCTTTTCCACATCCGCCCGCTCCTTGGTCTCCTTGCCCCAGGGCATTTCCAGGCAGGTGTCCAGGTAATTGCGGATCACCGACGCCTCAGCGCTGCCGTAGGGCTGCTTTGCCAGGCGCGAAACCTCCTTCATCAGCTTTTTTCTGATTTCCTCGGAAACATTCAGCTTCTGAACTTTTTCAGAATACTCCTGAATTTCATCATCGCCGTCCTCGCCCAGCTCATGCTGCAGTACCTTCACCTGCTCCCGCAGAATCATGTCCTTTTGCACCCGGCCTACACGGTCGCGGACTTTTTTCTCCATCTCCACTTCCAAGGAGATCACATCCAGCTCGTGGGTAAGAATTTCATTCACCAGCTTCAGGCGCTTCACAGGATTCAGCTCCTCCAGAATGCGCTGGCGGTCCTGGGGGCGAAGGTTGACGCTGTAACCGATGTAGTTAGCCAGCTCACCGGGGTCCTGACAGTCCAGCACTTTGGCGATGACCTCATCCGGCAGATCCGGCACCATCTCCCGATACTCGCCGAAAATGGCGTAGGTCTGGCGCATAATAGCCTCTATGCGGCGGGTCATCTTGCCGGGAAAATCGTCCTCCACCTTCACCACATTGGCCTGGAGAAAGGGCCTGGTCTGCCAAAGACGGCGAATGCGGCCCTTGTCTTGACCGTGTACCAGCACACGCACGGAGGAATCGGAGGTTTTTATGATTTGCAGCACACGGCCAATGGTGCCCAGGGTGTAAAGATCCTCTTCATCCGGGTAGGTCACAGCCAGCTCCCGCTGGGTCACCAGGAGGATCTCCTTGCCCTCCTCCATAGCGTTGTTCAGCGCCAGCATGGAGATCTCGCGCTCTACATCAAACCCGGCGTTCTGGCCGGGGAAAACCGTCAGCCCGCGCAGGGCCAGGACGGGAATATTCATAGTTGTTTGTTCCATAGGGGTCGCTCCTTTCGGCTGCACGGGACAGCATGGAAAAAAAGGGGAGGGACGATTCCTCGCCTCTCCCCTATCGCTCATTTAAGAGGCCGGTGCAGATAGGTCGTCTGCCTTGCCGGTCTTTCGTTTAGCCTTGCGAGGCACATTGGTCTCGTCATGTAGTATCTGCGGCTGGGACTTACCCTCCACGCAGTCGGCGGTGATGGTCACTCGCTCGATGGTGGGGTCTGAGGGAATGTCGAACATTACATTGGTCAGGATACCCTCCATGACAGCTCTGAGACCCCGGGCGCCGATATTACGGGCGATGGCCTTGTCGGCCACGGCCTCCAGGGCATCCTCTGTGAAGGTCAGTTCCACATTGTCATAGGAGAACAGCTTTTGATACTGCTTGACCAGTGCGTTTTTCGGCTTAGTAAGGATCTGCACCAGGTCCGCCCGAGTCAGACCGTCCAACGCAGCGATGACTGGCAGACGACCCACCAGCTCGGGAATGATACCGAACTTCAGCAGGTCGTGGGGCTGCACTTCCTTGAGAAGGGCCCCGGTCTGCCGCTCAGCCTTACTCTCCACAACGGCATCGAAGCCGATGCCCTTGCGGTCCGTTCGCTTTTCGATGATCTTCTCCAGGCCGTCGAAAGCGCCTCCGCAGATAAAGAGAATATTGTGCGTATCCAACTGGATGAACTCCTGGTGGGGATGCTTACGCCCGCCCTGGGGGGGCACATTGGCTACGGTACCCTCCAGAATCTTCAGCAGAGCCTGCTGTACACCCTCGCCGGAAACATCGCGGGTGATAGATGTGTTTTCGCTCTTGCGGGCGATTTTATCGATCTCATCCACATAGATAATACCCCGCTCCGCCAGCTCCACATCGAAGTCCGCCGCCTGCAAAAGACGCAGGAGAATGTTCTCTACATCGTCACCCACATAGCCGGCCTCGGTGAGGGTAGTGGCATCAGCAATGGCGAAGGGCACCTCCAGAACCCGGGCCAGGGTCTGGGCAAACAGGGTCTTGCCGCTGCCGGTGGGCCCGATCATAAGGATGTTGCTCTTTTGTAGCTCAACATCCTCGCCGCCACCGTAAAAGATACGCTTATAGTGGTTATAAACAGAGACGGACAGAGCGATTTTCGCCGTCTCCTGACCCACGACATACTCGTCCAGCACCGCCTTGATCTCCCGGGGAGTGGGCAGATGGTCCGGTGCTTCTATTTGTGCCTCTGCGGCATGGTAGTCATCCTCTAAAATAGAGTTGCAAAGCTGGATACACTCGTCGCAGATCCGAACACCGGGGCCCTGAATCATGCGGTGTACCTGCTTTTCGCTTTTGCCGCAGAAAGAGCAGCGCAGCTCTTTGTTATTTTCCGACATAGTTACCTCTTATAAATGACCTTGTCCACCAGGCCGTATTCCTTGGCCTCCTCGGCGATCATCCAGTTGTCGCGCTCAGAATCCAGCTTCACCTGCTCGGGAGTCTTGCCGGTATTCTCAGCCAAGATGCGATTCATCCGCTGCTTGATCTTGAGGAAATGCTCCACATCGATCTCCATATCGGTGACCTTGCCCTGGGTGCCGGCGGAGGGCTGATGGATCATCACCTCTGCGTTGGGCAGGGCGATACGCTTACCCTTAGCGCCGGAGGACAGCAGGAATGCGCCCATACTGGCAGCCATGCCGATGCAGATGGTAGAAACATCGCACTTGATATACTGCATGGTGTCATAAATAGCCATGCCGGCCGTCACGGAGCCGCCGGGGCTATTAATGTACATCTGAATGTCCTTGTCGGGGTCCTGCGCTTCCAGATAGAGAAGCTGGGCAACCACCAGGCTGGCAGTTGTATCGTTCACCTCTTCGCCCAGGAAGACGATGCGGTCGTTGAGCAAACGGGAAAAAATATCGTAAGAACGCTCCCCCCGATTGGTCTGTTCCACAACATAAGGGACTAAACTCATAAAAATATACCTCCTGTTCAAATGGGGCCCTGCATCGCAAGGCATAATACAAATTATACCCGCCCGTAAGTGATTTTAACAGACTTGATTACTCTTTGTCCTCTTTCTTCTCTTCGGCCTTCTCTTCAGCCTTTTCCTCGGGCTCCACGGCCACGGCGCTGTCGGCTACGGTCTTGATGACCTTCTCCCGGATGACCTGCTCCTTCACCTCGGAGGCGGGCAGATACTTCTTAATGGACTCCAGATCCATGCCGTATTTCTCGGCGATGTTCTTCATCTCATTCTCCACTTCCTCGTCGGAAGCCTCCAGGTTTTCAGCCTTCACAATGGCGGCCACAGCCAGGTCCATGCGCACCTGCTTCAGAGCGGGCTCCATGGACTCCTTCTGGATGGCGTCCTCGCTCATGCCGGTCATCTTCACATACTGGTCGAAGGGGATGCCCTGGGCAGCCAGCTGCTGCTTGAAATTCTCCATCATTCTCTGGGACTGCAGCACCACCATATCCTCGGGAATGTCGGCCTCGATGCCGTCGGCAACCTTCTGCATCAGCGCATCCTCAAAGGCGTGCTGGGCAGCGGTCTTGCGATCCTCGGTGATCTTCTTCTTCAGGTCTGCCTTAAGATCCTTCAGGGTGTCAAACTCGGACACATCCTTGGCAAACTCGTCGTCAATGGCGGGTACTTCCTTCACCTTGACCTCGTTGACCTTCACGTGGAACACCACGGGCTTGCCGGCAAGCTCCGGAGTATAGTCCTCGGGGAAGGTGATATCGATGTCCTTCTCCTGGCCTACCTTCATGCCGATAAGCTGATCTTCAAAGCCGGGTACGAAGCTGCCGGAGCCGATCTCCAGGTCAAAATTCTCACCCTTGCCGCCGTCGAAAGCCACGCCGTTGTCGAAGCCCTCGAAGTCAATGTTGGCGATGTCGCCCTTCTTTACGGCGCGCTCCACGCTCACCATGCGGCTGTTGCGCTCAGCCATTTCCTTCAGCCGGGCGTTCACATCGGCGGCCATGACCTTCACATTGGCCTTGGGTGCCTCCAGGCCCTTGTACTGGCCCAGCTTCACCTCGGGATAAACAGCGACGGTAGCCTTAAAGGTCACGCCGTCCTTGCCGCAGTTCTCCAGCTCCACCTCGGGATAGCCCACGACCTCCAGCTTCTCATCGCTGACGGCCTTCTCATAGGCATCGGGCAGAACGATATTCACGGCCTCTTCATAAAAGACCTCCGCGCCATACATGCTCTCAACGATCTTGCGGGGAGCCTTGCCGGGGCGGAAACCGGGAATGTTCATTTTGCCGCGCATCTTCAGGTATGCCTTGTTGATGGCAACCTCAAAATCCTCGGCGCTGACCTCGATGGTCAATGCGACCTTGCTTTTTTCCAGTTTTTCACAGGATTTTACACTCATTTTGTTTTTCCTCCGTTCAGCATTAATAAATTGAATCAATGCAATTTTATATGATAACAGAAAACAATTACAATTTCCACACTTTTTTGCACTATTCTAAAATTTTTTTCGGTTTGAACCGAAGATAGTCGGCGGAAACCAGGGAAAAGTCTGTTCCGTCCCGCTCCCCCTGCACCGCTCGGGCGTGGGCTGTGCCTCCGTGCAGGTGTCCGTAGCAGCACTTTTTCACCCCGTACTGCTGCAAAAGCCGCAGCATTTCTTCACAGCGATAACCGGTGTAGAGGGGCGGATAATGTAAGAAGCAAAGCTTCTCCCTCTCCCCTGCTGCTTTCAGCGAGGTCTCCAGCCGTCCGGCTTCCCGGCTGCGCATTTTCTCCGTGTGGCCGCCAGGCTCCTCCAGCTCGTAAAACCAGCCCCTGGTGCCGCACAGGGCTATATCGCCGTAGAAAATGCAGTTGTTGTGGAGAATTTGCAGAGAGTCCAAGCCGTGTTCGTCAAAAAAACGCTGCATTTTCGCCGCCGTGTTCCACCAGTAGTCGTGGTTGCCCTTCATGAGAATCTTTTTCCCCGGCAGCTCGTGGATGAATGTCAGGTCCTGCATGGACTCCTCCAGGCTCATGCCCCAGGATAGGTCTCCGCACAGTACCGTCACATCCTCGCTGCCCAGCTCTGAAAAACCCTCCCGGATCCGCTCTACATAGTTGCTCCAGCCCTCGCCGAAAATATCCATGGGCTTATCCGAGCCCAGCGACAGGTGCAGGTCTCCTATGGTATATAACGCCATACTTACTCCTTAATGAATTATCAAAAATACCTTATTATTATAATATACGCCGCAGGTTGTTCCAAAAAATATCCTCCAACAGAGTCTCACCGTAGCCGCGGGCCTGCAAGGCTGCGTAGAGCTTCGGCACATCCTGTACCCCTTGCATCCCAGTGGCCAGAGCCTCGCAGCCGTCCAGGTCACCGCCCAGGCACAGAGTCTTTTCTCCGCCCAAATTCAAAAAATGCTCCACATGGGCCGTAAGCTCCTCCATGGTCCCCTGTGGGCCCACAAAATCCCGGTAGAGGTTCAGCCCCACTATACCGCCGCTATCCCGGATAGCCCGGAACTGGTCGTCGGTCAGGTTCCGCGGATGGGGGCAGAGGGCCCGGGCATTGGAGTGAGAGGCTACCACAGGACCGTGGGCTGTTTTTATCACATCCCAAAAGCCGGCATCGGAGATGTGGGACATATCCGGGTAAATATCCATTTCTTCCATTTGACGCACGAAACGCTTTCCCTTTTGGGACAGGCCCCGGTCCGGCTCCTCACAGTTGGTGCCGCAGAGGCTGTTGGCCCGGTTCCAAACGGGGTTCAGGAGCCGCACACCCCAAGACCGGGCTGTTTCCAGGTTCCGCTCCTCGCAATCCAGCAGATCGGCTCCCTCAATGCTCAAAAGAGCCGCCATCTTTCCCCGGCGTACCGCTTCATCTACCTCCGCGCCTGTGCGGCAATGGGTGATGCAGTCCCGGTTTTCATCCATTTCCCGCAGAAAGCGCTTGTGCAGTCTTTGGCACTGGGCGAACATCCCGTCCGCCGGGGCGTTTTTCGCATCCCAATACAGGGCGAAAAACTGCCCATACCGGGCAAAATCCCGTCCTCGCACCAGGTCAATGTGTCCACCGTTTTCCCGCAGACAGCCGCAGGCGGCATAGTAAGCCTGCTGCTTCGCCGGGTCTGCATCCATCTCCAAAGCTGTATCGACTCCACCATTCTCCTCGCAGCGATAAATGGTGTCACAGTGGGCGTCAAAATACGGTATTTTCAATTTGCTTCCACCTCAAATGCGTTTTTCATATAGGTTATGCGTGCCACGCCGCCGTCAGCACCCCGATAGACCTCCGCCACATCAAAGCGGACCGGGCAGTCCAGATTTTTCTCGCTGAGGTAAAACAGCGCCGTTTTCCGAATGCGCTCCCGCTTGGCGGCAGTAACATAGTCCCGGGGCAGACCTACGGACAGATTGCTCCGGGTTTTCACCTCTACGAAGCAGAGGGTATTTCCGTCCATGGCAATGAGATCGATCTCTCCAAAGCGGCAGCGGTAGCTATGCGCCACCAGGCGAAATTTTTTCTGCCGCAGGTAATTTGCCACCTGCGCCTCGCCCCAGGTCCCTACGCTGCGGCTCATGCGCGCTTTTCCTCCCACTTCTTCAGGAAACTGCGCCTATGCTCCGGGCAGGGGCCGTAAGCGTCCAGCATTTGGTAGTGCAGCTTAGTGCCATAGCCCTTATGCATGGCAAACCGATACTCCGGGTAGCGTGCATTCAGCTCCCGAGACACAAAGCGGTCCCGACTCACCTTGGCCAAAATAGAGGCTGCGGCGATGCTGGCACTCTTACCGTCGCCCCCTACCACCAGCTTATGAGGCGTGGTGATAGCCGCACTACGACCCTTATCACGGTTGCCATCAACCAGGGCTACCTCGGGCCGAATGTCCAGGGCATCAATGGCCTGCTGCATCGCCTTCATTCGGGCGCTTAAAATGTCCGTGGCGTCGATTTCCGACGCCTCCACCCGCGCAACTGCCCAGCAGACAGCCTTTTGGGTGATGACCTGGTACAAGGCCTCCCGCTTTTTTTCCGTGAGCTTTTTACTGTCGTTAAGACCCTCGATTCGGCAGCAGAGGGGCAAAATCACCGCGGCAGCATACACCGGCCCCGCCAAAGGTCCGGCGCCTGCCTCATCACAGCCGCAAATAATCCCCATCCCCTGCTCCGTTAGCTCTCGCTCGATCTGCCACAGATCTGTATTTTCGGTCATTTATTTCACATCCTCCACTGTTTCCAGTGTAAAGCGCCCTAACTTGCCACCCCGGAATTCATCCAGCAGAACTCGGCTCATACGCTCGGTGTCAACCTCGGCGCCCCGCATGAGAAAGCCCCGTTTACGCCCGGCTCGGGTCAGCAAATCGTAGCCCATTTCGTCCTCCTGAGGCTCCACCTTGTATCGCTCCCGAATAACCGCAGCGTAGTGCTTTCCCAGGTACTCCATGAGATAGCTACCCAGCTCCTCAATGTCCATCACATCGTCCTTGATGGCGCCGGTGTAAGCCAAATGCATCCCTACATTCACATCCTCGAATTTCGGCCAAAGCATACCGGGCGTGTCCAGCAGCTCCAGGGTGCTGTCCACCGGCACCCACTGCTTGCTGCGGGTGACGCCGGGGCGGTCCTCGGCCTTGGCGGTCTTGCGCTTGGCTACCTTATTAATAAAGGTAGATTTTCCTACATTGGGGATGCCCAGCACCATCACCCGCACCACACGGCCCACCTGACCTTTATCGGCATAGGACTGAAGCTTGTCCTTCAGTAACTCGCGCACGGCGGCGGCAAACTGAGCTGTTCCCACACCGTTTTTGGCATTGGACTCCAGGACAGCGTAGCCTTTTCCCCGGAAATACGCCGCCCAGCGGGCTGTCTCCTTGGGGTCAGCCTGATCCACTCGATTCAGCACTACCAGTCTGGGCTTTCCAGCCGTCATTTCATCCACATCAGGATTGCGGCTGGAAATGGGGATCCGTGCATCCAGAATCTCGCACACGGCATCCATGTGGCCCATTTCCGCCACAATCATCCGCTTTGTTTTCGTCATGTGTCCCGGATACCAGGACAGTCCTTCTATCTGCATGGCTACCTCCCTCTTACAGCTTGGTCAAATGAACTCCGGCGGCTTTCAGCATCAGCTTCTTGGTGCCCACCTTGTCGAAGGCCACCTCAATAAGCGCGTCACCACCCATGGGCCGAACGCTGAGCACCATTCCCTGACCAAAGGCGCTATGGCGTACCTGATCTCCGGCTTTTAATTGCATAAGCTGAGTAGACCCCGCCGACGGTGCCCGCCGGTTCGTGGTAGAATGCTGTAAAGTCTCATGCCTTGTCTGCTGCCTAATTTCCTGTGTTTTATAGGTTCCGCGGGGTGTACTTCCCCAGCCACCGGACCAGCTGTCATTCCACCCCTCGTCCCACTGAAGTGCCTTTCGGGGCTCCGGCTTTCCAATCCAGCGCATATTCTCTGCCGGAATCTCCTCCAGGAATCGTGACGGCATTTTCGGCTCCGTCTGACCGAAGAGCATCCGCTGGCGAACATTGGTCATGGTCAGGGTCTTGCGGGCCCGGGTCATGGCCACATAGCACAGCCGCCGCTCCTCCTCCATCTCCTCCTGCTCGCCCATAGCTCGGTTTCCGGGGAACACACCCTCGTCCATGCCGGTGACATATACATGGTCAAATTCCAGCCCCTTGGCACTGTGCATGGTCATCAGGGTCACACAGTTATCACTGTCGGACTGGCCGTCCAGATCGGTATACAGAGCCACATCGTTGAGAAATCCTGCCAGGGACGGGTCATCCGGGTCATTTTCTAAAAAGGCGCTGATGCTGGAGGCCAGCTCCTGCACATTTTCCAGTCGGCCACGGCTCTCCATGTCATTCTTATCCCGGAGCATCTGCATATAGCCGCTCCTTTGACAAACCTGGCTGTAGAATTCTACCAGCTCCAGTTCATCGCACAGGCTGCGCAGCTCCGAGATCATCTGACCGAACTCTTCCATTCGCCCGGCGGCAGACTTCAGCTCCGGGTAGCTTCGGGCAGAGCAAACGACTTCAAACAGAGACTTCCCCTCTGCCGCCGCAATGGCCTGCGCCTTTTCCACCGATGTCCCGCCGATCTTCCGAGAGGGCACATTGATGATCCGCCGCAGACGCAGATCATCCGCCGGATTGCACACCACGCATAGGTACGCCAGCATATCCTTCACTTCCGCTCGGTCGAAGAACTTTACGCCTCCTACGATTTTATAAGGTACGCCGTTGCGCTTGAAGGCATATTCCAGAGCGTTGGACTGGGCGTTCATGCGGTAAAGAATGGCATTATCCCTCCAGTTGGCGCCCCGATTATAACCGTTCATAATGTCGCCCACCACGAAGTTTGCCTCATCGCTCTCATTGAAGCAGGTCTTGATGGTCACCGGATCCCCGGCGCCGTTTTGGGTCCACAGGGTCTTGCCCTTGCGTCCCTCATTGTTGCGAATCACCGCATTGGCTGCGTCCAAAATATTCTGGGTGGAGCGATAATTCTGCTCCAGTCGGATGGTCCGGGCGTTCTTATAGCGCTGCTCGAAGCTGAGAATGTTGGTGATGTCTGCTCCCCGGAAGCGATAGATGCTCTGGTCATCATCACCCACCACGCAGATATTCCCGTGACCGCCCGTCAGCAGGCCCGCCAGGAGAAACTGCAGGTGGTTGGTATCCTGATACTCGTCAATGAGTATGTAGCGGAACTTATTCTGATAGTATGCACGCACCTCCCGGTCGCTTTGCAGCAGCGTAACCGTGTGCAGAATGATGTCGTCAAAGTCCAGGGCATTGGCCTCCCGGAGTTTCTGATTGTAAAGTTTATATACTTTACCAACCCTGATTTTCCGCCAATCTCCTCGCTGCTCCCACAGTTGGCAGAACTCCTCCGGAGACTGCATATCTCCCTTGGCGTTGGAGATCACTGACAGCAGCTCCCGTGTGGGAAATTGCTTTTCCTCCAGGCCTAAATCCTTGAGAATGTCCTTGATAACCCGCTTGGAGTCATCGGTATCATAGATGGTAAAGTTGCGGTCGTAACCCAATTTGTCAATATCCCGGCGCAGAATGCGCACGCAGGCAGCATGGAAGGTGGCCGCCCACACATCCAGCGCCTCTTCTCCCAGCATCCGCTCCAAGCGCTCCTTCAGTTCACCGGCAGCCTTATTGGTGAAGGTGATAGCCAGCACCTCCCAGGGCCGGGCCGGCTGCACGGCACACAGGTACTGCATCAGAGGCCGCATCTCCTCCTGGGGATCCTGGATATATTGCTCCAGAAATGCCACCTCGTCCTCGGAAATGGGGATGGTGATTTCTTCCGTGTCGCTGCCCCGGCCATAGCGCAGGAGGTTTGCCACCCGGTTAATAAGCACCGTGGTCTTGCCGGAGCCCGCCCCTGCCAGCAGCAGCAGCGGCCCCTCTGTGGTCAGCACGCCCTCCCGCTGCATAGGATTGAGTCGTTTGTAATCCAGCGCAATTGCCTCGCGCCGAGCGGTTATAAATCGTTTTTCTAATTCGTTCATGCTATCCTCGCTCTCTGTTTTTCACTCCTATTCTATAACAAATGCATCCGTTGGTCAACCGGAGAAATGCAAAATTAGAAAATTTGTTCGATTTTCTATTGACAAGAACGATTGTTCGATTTATAATGCGAGTAGAACAAAAGTTTTACTTGGAGGAAGCAACTATGACTACTTTCGGATGGATCATCACTCTCATTGGTATCGCTACCCTTTCCGGGCAGTTCATGCGTTTGGTAGAGCGGGTCGACCAGCCTCGACGCAGACGCAAAGCCGCTTGATATGGACCTGCTGGATAAGCTGGCTGTTCTCACGGATGCGGCCAAGTATGATGCCGCCTGCACTTCCAGCGGTGTCCGGCGTGAATCCAGACCCGGGAAGATCGGAAACACTTCCTCTTCCATTGCCGGCTGCTGCCATAGCTTTTCCGCCGACGGCCGATGTATCTCGCTGCTAAAGGTACTCATGACCAACTGCTGTGTGTACGACTGCAAGTATTGCGTCAACCGCCGCAGCAACGATACCCGCCGCACCGCCTTTACGCCCAAGGAGCTGGCCGAGCTAACGATTCAGTTCTACCGGCGCAATTATATTGAGGGGCTTTTCCTCTCCAGCGGTGTCCTGCGCAATCCGGACTACACCACCCAGCGTATGATCGAAGCTCTGCGTCTTTTGCGGCAGGACTATGGCTTCAACGGATATATCCACGCCAAAGCCATTCCCGGTACGGACCCGGCCCTGGTGCAGCAGCTGGGCTACCTGGCCGACCGTCTCAGCGTAAATATTGAGCTGCCCTCTCAGGAGGGTTTGGCTGCACTGGCACCGGATAAGACCAAGTCCGCTATTCTCTCCCCCATGCGGCTGATCCGCGACAGAGGTCGAGAAAATAAAGAAGAGCTGGTGAAGTATCGCCACGCCCCCGCCTTTGCTCCTGCCGGGCAGAGTACCCAGCTAATTGTGGGGGCAACCCAAGACAGCGATCGACATATACTCTACTTGACCCAATCCCTATACCAGCGCTATCGACTCAAGCGTGTATTCTATTCTGCCTATGTGCCTGTGGTGGAGAACTCTTTGCTCCCCGCCCTGCACACCAAGCCTCCTCTGCTACGGGAGCACCGACTGTATCAGGCGGATTGGCTTATGCGCTTTTATGGCTTCCGGGCCGAAGAACTGCTGGATGAAGCACATCCGAATTTCGACCCTACCCTGGACCCTAAATGCTATTGGGCCATTACTCACCCGGACCAGTTTCCGGTGGAGATCATGTCCGCGGATCTGGACCGCCTCCTGCGTGTTCCCGGCATCGGTCCTACCGGAGCTCGGCGTATCCTATCAGCTCGGCGTACGGGATGTCTTCACTCTGAGGACCTGCAAAAAATGGGCGTTGTGCTCAAGCGGGCGCAGTTTTTTATCCTATGCGGCGGGCAGATGCGCCCGGGTCTGCACTTCACTGCCGAAACGCTAACTCGACAATTACAGGCCGTAGAACAAAATGCTCTGCCTGTCTCTGCCGCCCCTCAGCTATCCCTTTTTGACGCAACGGAGTAACAGAATGTCTTGGAACGATATGATTTATGAATACGACGGCACCTACGAGGGCTTTCTCTGCTGTATATTCGAGAGTTATGTAAACAAAGAATTCCCCATTGCCTTTGTAAGCAACGAGGAATTCCCTGTTCTCTCCCTCTATTCTATTCGCGCCGTGGAGACGAACTTGAACCACAGCGACCGTATTCAGCGCAGCCTATCGTCCCTTTCCGTTAAGGCTGCGCATCTGCTCTACAGAGCTTTTTATACCTGCATGGATAATAAAGAAGCATACCTGTACGCTTTTGTGAAAAAGCTCTACGCCGACGGCCCTCAGTTTCTTCTCTGCCGATCGGACAGTGCCTGCTATCCTCTGTACAAGGCTGTGCGTCATCTCTCCGGTGAGTTGGAGAAGCTGCGGGGTTTTGTCCGTTTTTCAGACTACGACGGCATCATGGGTGCCGAGATTACGCCCAAGAATCGAGTGCTTCCCTTTCTACGGCAGTATTTTTGCAGCCGATACGCCGGGGAGGCTTTCTTCCTTTATGACCGCACTCATGGTGAGCTGCTTCTCTACAAGGACGGCCGCTCTCGCATCATCTTCGTGGATTCCCTGACCTTGGCACCGCCCAGCCCCCGGGAAGCAGAATACCGAAAGCTGTGGAAAACCTTTTTTGATACCATTGCAATCCGGGAGCGGCACAATGAGCGCTGCCAAAACACCTTTTTACCTAAGCGCTATCGCAGCACCATGACGGAGTTCCAATCCGAGACAGTTGTCACTCCCGAAGCATCTCCCGCAGATGCGCTACCCCCTTTCGCTCCAGACGCGATACCTGCACCTGCGACACCCCCAATACTCGTGCCGCCTGCTCCTGGGTCATGCACTTAAAAAAACGCAGATAGATGGTTTCCCTCTCCCGCTCCGGTAAGTCCCGGATGGCCTCCCGCAGCGCAATTTTTTCCACCAGCGACTCCTCCGGCGCATCTGTACCCAAGGTGGATTCCAGTGTCAGCCCCTCTGCCGTCTCCTGCTGCAACGACTCCGGTGCAGCGGTGGCCAGCTCCGCCGTGGCAATTTCCTCGGCGCTCCAGCCGGTCTCTGCGGCCAGCTCTGACAGCTTCGGCTCCCTTCCCAATGCAGCGCGCAATCTTTGTCGGGCCGACCAGACGCTTTGTCCCTTCTCTCGTAGAGTTCGTCCCACTTTCACAGGCCCGTCATCTCGCAGAAACCGGCGTATTTCTCCGGCAATTTTTGGCACAGCATAGGTGGAAAATTGTGTTCCATATGTAATGTCAAATCCCTTTACAGCTTTTATGAATCCAATACATCCGAGCTGATATAGATCCTCCGGGTCCGCTCCGCAGCCATAGTAGCGCCTCACTACGGCCCAGATCAGGCCGCTGTTCTCCTCCACCATTTTTCCGCAGGCATCGCTGTCTCCCGACTGTGCTTTATCCAGCAGCGCCAGCCTGTTTTCACTCATTTTCGCTCACCCATGCGGGTAGAAATTCGTTTTTTCAGTGTAACCGTAGTGCCCTTTTGAGGAGCTGATTTCACCCTTATGGTGTCCATGAAGCTTTCCATAATGGTAAAGCCCATACCGCTGCGCTCATCGTTGCCGGTGGTAAACATAGGTTTTCGTGCTTGCTCTACATCGGCAATGCCCACGCCCCAATCCTTTACAATGATTTCCATCACATTTCCCTCTCGAATGCGCAGCTTCATGACGATGCGCCCGATACAATCGGGATAACCGTGAATAATAGCGTTGGTTACTGCTTCACTGACAGCGGTCTTGATGTCACCCAGTTCTTCCAGCGTTGGGTCCAGCTGCATAGCGAACCCCGCCGCCGCCACCCGCGCAAAGGATTCATTGCTGCTGCGGCTGGGGAACTCCAGTACGACCTGATTTTCACTTTTCATGTCCTTCCTCCAATTCAATGAGTTGCTGCAATCCGGCGGCTGTAAATACTTTTTTCACCTGTGCCGATGGATACCCTATGCGCATTTTTCCGCCTAGTTGCTTCATCTGCTGCATCGTGTGCAATGCTACGGCAATGCCGGAACTGTCCATAAATGTTACACCGGAGAAATCCAGCTCTGTCTCCAACGGCAGTGCGTACTCCAGCTCCCGGGCAATGTGCTGCATAAGTTGTCTGGCCGCATGATGATCCAACTCGCCCCGCAGGTGTAGGATCAGTTTTCGATCGATACTCTCTGCTTTGACCTGCATTTTTTCACCACTTCCTGTTAAAAATCACCGCAGACTTGTCTTCTACGGTGATTATACTTTTTTATGTAGTAATATTTTGTCGAATTTCGTTCCTTCTGTTAAAAAATCCGAATTTTCAATATTCTTATTTCTCCAACTCGCTGTAAGTGATTCTAATATTTACTGTAATGTTCCATCGCTTTACTTTTCTTGTTAATTATACTACTATGCAATCACAACAAGGAAATGATTTCATATTCATCCATGAATTAGGAGGAATACCGCATGAGAAACATGAATTTTTATATTGCAACCGCAATCGTATCCCTGATTTTGCTCATAGCTACCGCTTTCTTGATGACCGCCCCTGACGAACCCATCCGTCAGGCCGGCATGTATCTGCCCCTGTTCTTCGGTGCTATCGGCACCTGGGCTGCCACTAAAGCCGGTCTGCTGGAGTTGGATTACGAAGAGCATCGTGTGAAGCGCTCCGCACACCACGCAGTCTGATTTTGATTTCATTCTTTTTCTCCTCAAGATTCAATACAGGAAAGAGGTCGGCACGGTTCGTGTCGACCTCTTTCCCTTTCCCCTATCCCTGCGCAAAACAGAGAGCGGCACGATTTCGTACCGCTCTCTGTTTTTATTTTCAGCCTTTGTTTGATTAACCTCTCATGGCTGCGGCAGACTCATCCAGCTTGGCAATGAGTGCCCGGGCCTTCTCCGCCTTCTCTCGCTCGGCATTTACAATAGCCTCCGGAGCCTTGGAGACAAACTTTTCATTGCTGAGCTTCTGCTCGATACGGGCCAGATTTTCAGCAGCCTTCTCCCTCTCCTTGGCAATGCGCTCCAGTTCTTTCTCGAAATCCACCAGCTCCGCCAAGGGCAGATAGACATTGGCCCCATGGGTCACCACGGTGACAAGCCCCGTCAGGTCGGTGGGCGCCGTATCCGTCACGGTGATGTCACTGGCGTAAGCCATGCGTTTAATGAAATGCTCCCCCATGCGGTAATCCTCTGCGTGGTCCGAGGCAATGATCATTTGGGCCTTCTTGCTGGGAGGCACATTCATCTCAGCCCGACGGGCACGAACAGCGGAAATAGCATCCTTCACCGCTTCCATGGCCTGCTCCTCCGCTCGGAAGTCAAACTCCGGGCGGTACACGGGCCAAGGCGCGGAAATGAGATATTTACCCTCGTGGGGCAGAGCCTGCCAGATTTCCTCCGTAATAAACGGCATGAAGGGGTGCAGCAGCTCAAGAATACGCAGCAACACATAGCACAGTACATTCTCGGCTGCCAGCTTGGCAGCCGGGTCGTCGCCATTCATACGGGTCTTGGTCAGCTCGATATACCAGTCACAGTAGGTATCCCAAATGAAGTCGTAAATCTTGGCGGAAGCCACACCCAACTCGTAGGCGTCCATATTGTCCGTGATCTCACGGATAAGGGTGTTGAGCTTACTGAGGATCCACTTGTCCTCCAGCTCCAGCTTATCGGGCAGCTCTACCTTTTCGATGGTCAGATTCATCATCACAAAGCGGGACGCGTTCCAGATCTTATTGGCAAAGTTACGCATAGCTTCGCATTTTTCCACAAAGAAGCGCATATCGTTGCCGGGGCTGTTACCGGTAATCAGGTTAAAGCGCAGAGCATCGGCACCGTACTGCTCCGCCATATCCAGGGGATCGATGCCATTACCCAGGGACTTAGACATCTTTCGGCCCTTTTCATCCCGAACAAGGCCGTGGATAAACACAGTCTTGAAGGGTTCTTTCTTCATCTGCTCCATGCCGGAGAAGATCATTCGGGCCACCCAGAAGAAAATAATGTCGTAGCCGGTAACCATGACGGAGGTGGGATACCAGTATTTCAGGTCAGCGGACTCCGTATCGGGCCAGCCTAAAGTGGAAAACGGCCACAGTGCCGAGGAGAACCAGGTGTCCAGCACATCCTCATCCCGGGTCAGGTGTGTGCTGCCGCACTTCTCGCACTTTGTGGGATCCTGGCGGCTCACATTGATGTGACCGCAGTCATCACAGTACCAGGCAGGGATCTGATGGCCCCACCAAAGCTGACGGGAAATGCACCAGTCATGGACATTTTCCATCCAATTAATATAGGTCTTGGTGAAGCGCTCGGGCACAAACTTGATCGTACCGTCCTCCACCACACGAATGGCTTCCTTGGCCAGAGGTGCCATCTTCACGAACCACTGGGCGGAAATCAAGGGCTCCACATCGTTGTGGCAGCGGTAGCAGGTGCCAACATTGTGCGAATAGGGCTCAGCCTTAATGAGGTAACCCTGCTCCTCCAGATCCTTCACGATGGCCTTGCGGCACTCGTACCGGTCCATACCGTTGTAGGGGCCGCCGTTTTCGTTGATGGTGCCGTCATCGGCGATAACGCGGATGACTTCCAGATTGTGGCGCAGGCCCACCTCGAAGTCATTGGGATCGTGAGCAGGCGTCATCTTTACGGCGCCGGTACCGAAGCCGATCTCACAGTATTCGTCGCCAATGATGGGTATTTCTCGGTTCATAATGGGCAGGATACAGGTCTTGCCGATAAGGTGCTTAAACTTCTCGTCCTCCGGGTTTACAGCCACACCCGTGTCACCCATCATGGTCTCGGGACGGGTGGTGGCAATGACGATGTCACCGCTGCCGTCGGTAAGGGGATAACGCACATACCAGAGGTTGCCGGGCTTATCGGTGTATTCCACCTCGGCGTCGGACAGAGCCGTCAAGCAGTGAGGACACCAATTGATGATGCGGCTGCCCTTGTAAATGAGGCCCTTATCATACAACTCGCAGAAGGTCTCCCGCACCGCCCGAGAACAGCCCTCGTCCATGGTAAAGCGACTGCGATCCCAGTCGCAGGAGGCGCCCATTTTCATCTGCTGCTGCACGATGCGATTGCCATATTTCTCCTTCCAGTCCCAGACCCGCTCCAGGAATTTTTCGCGGCCCAGATCGTGGCGAGTAAGTCCTTCCTCCTTGCGCAGGGCCTCCTCCACCTTGATTTGGGTGGCAATGCCGGCATGGTCGGTGCCTGGAAGCCACAGGGCCTCGTAGCCCTGCATCCGCTTAAAGCGGGTGAGGATGTCCTGAAGCGTGGAGTCAAGCGCGTGACCCATGTGAAGCTGTCCCGTAACATTGGGAGGGGGCATTACGATGGAAAACGGTTTTTTATCAGGATTGGGCTCGGCCTTGAAGCATCCACCGTCCATCCACATTTTATAGATCCGCGGCTCCACATCCCGGGGATCATAGACCTTGGGCAATTCTTTTCGCATGGTAAAAATCTCCTTCACGGTATTTGGCAAAACAAAAGGCCCGCTCCGTTTTGCCACAAAAGCAAAACAGGGCGAACCATAAATACAGTCCGTGGTACCACCTGTGTTCGAGGGTCAAGCCCTCGCACTCAAAAGCCGATAACGGCGGCGGCCGCTGCCGCTTACTTACGCTGGGCGGCAGAACTCCGAAGCGACTTCCTCCCGGCCCTCACGGAAGCTCACACCTACCGCTCCCTCTCTTTGCATAGCGTCCGGAAGTACTACTCTTCATCACTGTTTTTTCAATATGAGATTATTTTACTGTATCTTCCGACGGAAGTCAAGTCTATTTGGCATCGACGGAATCGGAAAAAAGTAAAAACCCCGATAAAATCGGGGTTTTTGCAGGCTACAACTTTTTTGTAGTCTCTTGATGGCGCAGAAGGAGGGATTTGAACCCTCGCGCGGGTTTTTAAGCCGCCTACTCCCTTAGCAGGGGAGCCCCTTCGGCCACTTGGGTACTTCTGCATTCCTTATAAACGGTTTGGCGGAGAGAGTGGGATTCGAACCCACGGATGCTTTCACATCGCCGGTTTTCAAGACCGGTGCTTTCGACCACTCAGCCATCTCTCCGTGTGTGAAAGTGCGCTCAACCCAAACGCAAGATTTATTTTATCATAGGGTCGCTGCTTTGTCAACCACAAACTCATTGTTTCAGCTCTTCTTTTTTAAGAAGCTCCTGCCTTCTGTGCAGAGGGCAGGAGCTTCTAAAGGGACACTTACTCGTTAGCCGCAGCGGTCTCCCGAGCCTGATCGGCCTTGCCGTTAATTTCTGCCGGGTCGTGGTAGGTGGGCACGGTCTTGCGGATGACCTCTAACACGGCGGACTGCTCCTCCGTCTCGATGGCCTGGCGCACCAAGTCCAGCTTGCGCTCTACTTCCTCCCGGGGCAAGCCCTTATCCCGCTCAATGAAGATCATGTCATTGCTGGTCTTATCCAGCTCCTCTGTCTTCATCAGCAGCTCCTCATAGAGCTTTTCGCCCGGACGCAGGCCTATCTCCACAATGTCGATATCCTTATAGGGCGTAAAGCCGGACAGGCGGATCATATTTTCCGCCAGATCCAGAATTTTTACAGGCTTACCCATGTCAAGCACAAACAGCTCCCCATTGTGGGCCATGGCACAGGTGACCATTACCAACTGCACCGCCTCGGGAATGGTCATAAAATAGCGGATGATACGCTTATCCGTAAGAGTGACCGGGCCGCCGGCTTCGATTTGGCGCTTAAACAGGGGGATTACCGAGCCGTTACTGCCCAATACATTGCCAAAACGCACCGCCGTAAACTCCGTTTTGCTGTTTTCCCGGCACTGGATGACCATTTCACACAGACGCTTACTGGCACCCATGACATTGGTGGGATTCACAGCCTTGTCGGTGGAAATGAGCAGGAATTTTTCCACGCCGTACTTTTCGGACATCTCCGCCACATTGTATGTACCCAGCACATTGTTCTTCAGTGCTTCCACACCGGAGTGCTCCATCAGCGGCACATGCTTGTGAGCGGCGGCGTGGAACACAATCTCGGGCCGCAGATCACGGAAGATGTGCTCCAAGCGCTCTACATCCCGGACAGAGGCGATGATGACCTCCAGATTGAGCTTATCCCCGTATTTACGGATCAGCTCCTGCTGCACATCGTAGGCATTATTCTCATAAATATCTAAAATAACCAGCTTCTTCGGTTGCAGGGCCGCAATTTGACGGCAAAGCTCCGAACCGATAGAACCACCGCCGCCGGTAACCAGCACGGTTTTTCCGGCATAAAAAGCCTTCGTCTCAGGATTCTCCACCTCGATGGGATCCCGGAACAGCAGGTCCTCGATGCGAAAATCGCGCAGGGTACGCTTGGCCGTAGACTTTTCCTCCGTTCCGGAGGGATAGTCGTATATTTTCACGGAGCACCCGGTGCGGCGATAACGCTCATATAGCCGCTGCTTGCGCTCCACAGTCAGGTCCGGCAGAGCAATAATGATCTCCTGCACCTTCATGCGCTTTAAAAGGTTGGCTGTGCTGTCGTCCTCGGAATAAATGGGCACACCGTTGACCGTCTGACCGATTTTCTCCGGGTCTGTATCAATGAAGCACACCGGCACATAGCGAGATCGGGGGTTGCGGAAAAATTCATCTGCCAGGGTGGCGCCTACATTCCCTGCGCCTACGATGGCCACTTCCGCTTTATAAATTTGGTTTATGGAGTTACCCTCGATGGTCTTATCTGCGTTTTTGCAGCGGTAGGCGTAGAGGAGCTGATAGCAGTACCTGGACAGCAGTGTCACCAGTAAAATAGCCATGGCCACGATCATGTGCACGCCAATGCCTAGATTCACCGCAAACCACACCCGACCGATGAGCATCAGAATCAAATTGGATATAAAATCCGAAACCATAATGGTCAAATAAGTCTCGATATTGGCGTAGCGCCAAACATTTCGGTACACACCGCAGAGGATTCGCCCGGTCATCAGCATAATCACCAGGGCAGTCAAACGGATGAGGTTCAGCTCCCCGTTAAGGACGATGGAATGCAGGCGCAAAATGCCGACCAACGCAGTCATATAGTACACACAGATGATGATGGCAATGTCTACCAGCATCAGCTCAATTTTCCGTTTACTTAATTTCATGACAGATCCAATCCTTTGTATTGCCAGAGGAATTTACCCTCTTGAAAATGCAGTGTTTCCGCTGCAAGTTTTATAATTATAACACAAAAGGTATGGCTTGTCACTATTTCTTTCCCAAATTTTCGATGAAGGTGGTAATTACTTATGCAGCCACTGGCGCAATTGCTCCCACAGCTCCACGCAGCGGAACTTCACCTGGTATTCCTCCCCCTCCTCTTGCATGAAATCAAGATCCTCCCTCTCCATACCGCAGGCTATACCCGTCTCCCGGACATTCGCGGCTGCTGTCATACACAGGGGCGGATAGACTACGCACCACCAGTTCTGCCCCTCTGCCTCACCGATCAGTACGCGCAGCGCCAGGTATTCCCCTGCCGGTAAGCGGAAACCGCTGTAGGTTTTCAGTGGGAACTCAACCGGCTCCAGGCGGGTCTCCACTCTGTCAGCGCAGCCATTTTCCCGCAGGGTCTCCTCCGCCATGGCCTGAATAGTGGGCAGGGCCGCTCGAAGGGTGCGGTTGGCCTCCTGTCTGTCCGCAGCAGTGCGCATGGTATTCTCTGTAAAGGCAAGTACCTTGTCGCGCACTTGCAGCTTCAGCGCCTGGTCTCGTTGGCTGTCTGAGTTTGCCACCACATGAAGGCGAATCATTTTTTGCTGAAGTCGGTCCTGTCTACCCAAAGCCGCTGCGCCCATCAGCAGGCATACTGCCAGCATGATAAGCAGGGCGCACTCCAGTGCGTTCCACTTGCTTTTGTTTTGTTTTTTACCCATAGAAAAACACCGTCCTATGTAGAATTTCTTACAGTATGGACGGTGTTTCTGATTTTTAAACGCTTTCGGCAAACCAGGTTTGGGGATAGATCTTTTGCAGCTCTGCCGCCGCAGCCTTGGCTTTGTCCTCCCGGGTGAACAAGCCGTAGACCGCCGAGCCGGAGCCGCTCATGCAGGCATTTCGGGCGCCCAGCGCCAGCAGCCTATTTTTGATAGCAAAAATCTCGCTGCTCGCCTCTAAAACCCCTTCAAAGCAGTTACCCAGACGATCGCTGATTTCCTGCATATCCTGATACTCCAGTGCCTTAATCAGGCCCAGGGTGTCAATGGAAGAAACCAGCTCTTTTTCATCCAGCTTGGCATACATCTCCGCCGTGGAGAAGGAAAACTCCGGCTTGCAGATAACGAACCAGCATAAGGGCAGCTTAGGCAGCTTCAGAAGCTGCTCCCCCCTACCCCGGACCATAGCCGTTACGCTGCGCACACAGAAGGGCACATCGCTGCCCAGCTCCGCGGCCATACGCTCTAGGTCCTTTATCATCATCTCCGGGCGATAGAGCTTGCGCAGGCCTCGCAGAACTGCCGCCGCATCGGCACTGCCGCCGCCCAGACCCGACTGCATGGGAATACGCTTGGAAAGCTCAATATGCAGACCATCGCAGGGTATACCTGTCTTTTTGAAGAACAGCTTTGCCGCCCGGAGACAAAGATTTGTGTCGTCCAAGGGCAGGCCCGGGCAATCGCAGGTCATGGAGATCTCGCCGCTTGTGCCGCTCTCCAGGGTCACCTCATCATACAGGGCTGCGCAGGACATCACCGACTGCACCTCATGGTATCCGTCGCTGCGCTTTTCGCCTACCTCCAGCGTAAGATTCAGCTTGGCAGGGGCCAATTCCGTCAGTTTCATTTTTCATCCTCTTTTCCGTTTAACAATGTATCGCCGAATTTTTCGCACATAGCCCGCTGCACCGCAGGCTCTACCAGTTTTGCGGACAAAATCTCCAGCGCTATGGCCACACCTGTCATAATCTCCTGAGGCAAAATACCCAGCAGCCGCACCGAGCGCATAACCATGAAAATCAGCGCTCCAAGGGCCAGGCCCAACTGCCACAGGGTGCGGCAAAAAGTCTCCCGAGCATAGAGAAGCTGCTCCGGGTTCAGCGCCTCTTTTCGGCGGTAGGGCAGCTGCCGAATGCACCTCCAGCCCAGGCCGCCCAGCACCATACATGCCGGGACTACAAAGCCCGGCCACCAGATCCAAAGCACTCCTTCTCCCTCCCATCGAGTAAAGCCGCCGGGAGGACTTCTCTCCCAGCGGCTCTATTTTAGCACAGTTTATGCGCAAATGCCACGATTATTTTACGATTTTGCGAGCCTCGATATAGTAGCGCTTATCCTGGGCGTGCCCCATAGAGAAGGTCTTGCGGGGCAGCACACCGTCGGCCATAACGGTCTTAAAGAGCTGTTCCTTACCCATGGCAGGCAGCTTGATACCGAAGTTGCCGGGCTTGCTGCCCAGCTCATCCACCACCTCGTCGCCGTGGATATAGTCCACCTCGCCGCCAAACTCCTTGAGATACTTGTCCAGGAAAGTCTGCACAGAGGCAACACACAGCTGCTTTTCGGGATGGGGAATGGTGATAAAGCCGGACTTGTCCGCATAGTTGTAGGCAAACACATGGCCCTCGCCCTGTCCCTCATAGCAGTCAGGATAGAACTTCTTCAGCTCGGCCATAAGATGCTCGGGCTTCACACCAAAAAGCACCCGGTGGATGGGCTCAAACTGCAGGGCGTCATCATGGTTGTTCACCACCTCCACCAGAGCGTAGCGAGCGGGCAGAGCCAGGTACTCCTCGGGGGTCTTGCCCTTCTTCTGCTCCTCATAGCAGGCCTTAGCGGTAGCCAGAGAATGGTTGCCATCGCCCACGGCGAACAGCAAAGGTGCCGCACCGGAGAGGTTGTACTTGGCCATCTGGGCCTCGTCAGAGCACAGACCGGTGAGGGCGTCGGCCACGGCGCTGATCTGCGCATCGGAGAGCTTATAGCCCTTGATATGTCCGCCGTTTTGCATCAGATCGAAGTCATAGACCACCTCCATGCTGTCAGCAGCAGCGGTAAGAGGCTCAATGACGGTCTTTTCGGGGTTGTCGATGAGCAGCATCACATGGGGCAACTCAATGGGAGCGTTGCGGCGCACGCGGGCCCGGGGAGGAATACGGTCCTGAACGGTGGCCTCAGTGGCGCGGATCAGGGCGCCGGAGCCGGGGGTGAAGTCGTAAGCGTCCAAGTCTACCATGCCCACCAGGCCGTGGCGGATCTTGCCGTCGGACTGCTCGCGCTCAACATAGATCAGGGAGTCGGACAGGGTCTTGAACACGCCGTCAGCGAGATACTTCTTCATAGAGGCGTTGATATCCTCGATGAGCTCGTCTACATTGGGAGCCTTCAAATTTGCCTCAGGCAGGATCAGGCGCAGGGTGGAAGGGGCGTCACCCACCTGCTTTTCCACCGCTTCCCAGTACTCCGGCTCGGAAGTGAATTGGTCGCAGGCCACCACAGCCCACTTGGTCATGTCGCAATCCTTCGGCATAAGAATGTCGGCAGGATAGAAGCCAAGCTTTTCAAACTTCTTGTTCATGTTTTTCCTCCTATTCAAAATACATTGCATCAAGCAGTTTTGCTTCTATTCTGCATTATACATAAGTCCACCGCCCATTTCAATCACTTTCCGCCAAAAGTCTGAAAATATTTCTGCCTCTCTCAATTTTTTTGTTTCGGAATAATTCTGCCCGCCGGGGACAGACTACATATCGGCGTATTTTTTAGGAAAAGGAGGAGGTCCATCGTGAAGATCGTTGACCGCATCGCTCTGATTCTGGTCATCATCGGCGCGCTGAACTGGGGCGGCGTAGGGCTGTTTGCCTTTGACTGCGTTGCGTTTATTTGCGGCGGTCAGCTGGCCGCCCTCAGCCGCATCATCTATGCGCTGGTAGGCATCGCCGGTCTGTGGTGTATCACAATGCTGTTCCGTGAATCTTCGGAGAGTAATTAAATATGCTGAAGAAAAGCGGGCGTCCAATAGGATGCCCGCTTTAAGTTTGAGAACACTTCTGTCATTCCGAGGGAACGCTGCGACCGTGGGAATCCGCGTTCTCCCTTTTGGGAAAACGGATTACCACGACCAGTTTGCGAGCCGGTCTCGCAATGACAAGTTTTTTAGCTTATTTTATTGCCAGGCGGCGGGGGAGGTCTTCCTCCGGCTCCACCAGGACGGTGCGATAGGTGGTGTAGACTACCATGCCGGGCCGGGAACCGGCAGGCTTTTTCACATATTTCACCGGCGTATAATCCACGGCTACTTTACCGCTGCCCCGGCCCTGGGAGAAGTAGGCCGCCAGCTTCGCCGCCTGGAGAATGCTCTGCTCATCCGGCTCTGCCCCCCGGGTACAGAGGATCACATGGCTGCCGTGTATTTTCTGCGTGTGCAGCCAGAGGTCGGTTTTTTCTGCCGTTTTAGCGGTAAGCTTGTCATTTTGCCGGTTGCTGCGACCCACCAGGACCAGCAGACCGCTGTCCGTGCGGAAGCGACGGGGCTCTGACTTGCGCTGAAAGCCCGGTTGCTTTTTGCCCCGGCCCCGGATATAGCCGCCCTCGGTCAGCTCCAATCGGATGTCCGCAAAATCTTGCTCCGACTCCGCCTGACCGATCTCCTGGACCACGCTCTCCAAATAGGTAAGCTCCTCCCGGCCCTGAGCCATGAGCCGGGAGAGCATCTTCTCCGCCGTTTTGGCCTTATTATACTGCTTAAAATACTTCGCCGCATTCTCCTGAGGCGACAGGCGCACATCCAAGGGGATGGTCACCCGGGGGCAGCCCTCCTCATAGTAGTTCTCCGCCTCCAGGGTACGCATACCCCGGCCCATGCGGTAGAGGTTGGCGGTAATCAGCTCGCCGCAGATGCGCAGGTGGTCCCGATCCTGGGTTTTTTCGTACTCCCGGCCCTGCATAGCCAGCTTCCGGCACAGGCGGTCTCGCGCGTTGGTAGCCGTTTTCAGCAGATCCTGCCCTTTTTGCCGCACCCGGTCCGCCTGCTCCCGCTCCCGGAAAAAATCGTCCAGCATGGCCGAAAAGCTCTCACAGACGCGCATCTTCCCGGCATTTTCATATTGCAGCACCGAGTCAAATGTAAAGTCAGCGGGCTTACCGCCCCGCTCTATGACAGTGGGGCGGAATTCTCCCTGCCGCACCCGGGCCTGCCAGGCGGAAAACACCTCCCACAGGCGCTGTGCCCGACCCAGGCGGCAATCGGTGCTGCCTCCGGCCCGGTAGGCAAGCTCCCTTGCCCACAGGGGGGACAGGGCCGTGAAGGTATCCAGCAGGAACTTATCCGCCTGTACCTCCGGACCGGCCTTCTGCATAAGGGCACGGAACATCGTCTCTTCCATATCCACGGGCGACTGCTTTTCCTGCCTGGGCGGCAGGTGGTAGAAAAGGCCCGGCAGCACCTGTCGCTGTCGGCTCATTTCAAAATCTACCCGGCGCAGGCAGTCGAGGATGCGGCCCTCGCTGTCGCACAATATTAAATTGGAATGGCGGCCTACGGCCTCCAAAATCAGGGAAAATGTTCCCATCTCCCCCATCTCGTTTACAGCCTCTATACGCAGCGTCACCACCCGCTCCAGGGGGGCCTGCTCCATGGACAGTATCCGTCCGCCGGATAGGTGCTTGCGCAGCAGCATACAGAACATGGGCGGCTGGCTGGGATTATCCCGCAGCAGGGCCGTAAGATTCAGCCTGGGCTGGCTGGGGCTGGCGCACAGAAGCAGTCTCCGGTTGCCCCGAAGCAGAAGAATCACCTGATCCCGGGTAGGCTGCTGGATTTTTTCAATTTTCAGGCCCTGCACCTGCGGGGCGACCTCTGCCACCACCGCTTGCAGGCAAATTGCGTCCAGTGCCATAGCTCACTCCTCCATCATGCACACAAATAGCTCGTTGATCCGTGCCCGCTGTCCCCGCAGATACAGCCAGCCAAACAGCGCCTCCAGGGCAGTGGCCTGCTGGTATTCTGCCCGGCTGGCATGCTGGGGAATGGAGTGGACATGGGCGTTTCGGCCCCGGCGAAAAACCTCCTGCTCCGCCTCCGTGAGCAAGGGAAGGATCCTCTGTGCCCGGCGTGCCTGCTCCGGGGCCCGCACCAGGTCCACCGTGGCCCGGTGGAGTCCTTTGCCGGTGGCCTTGCCGTGGGCGCAGAGATAGGTACGCACCAGCAGCTCATACACCCCGTCGCCAATGTGGGCCAGGCCGATGCTGCTGATGGCGCGGATATTGTCCTCCGGCAAGGCTATGGAAAAATAGTCTGTCATTGTCTGTCCTTCTCCCCTATCTGTGGCGCTTGCCCCGGTACAAAAATCCGAAGATCATACCCAGCACGCCGCCCACCACATGAGTCAGCTGGGAAACACTGTCCGCGCCCTTGAGTCCGTCGACGATCTCCCCGCCCAGATAGAATATCACCACCAGAATCAGCGTAACGGGGATACCGCCGCCCCGGCTCTCGGTGAAGGAGGACAAAACGATCATCATAAATACAATCCCGCTGGCCCCCAAAAGGGCGGTATGCGGGAAGAAGATAAACTGTACCAGCCCCGTAACCAGGGCAGTAACGGCCATAAACCACGCCATTTTCTTCCAGCCATACTTCTCCTCCAGAGGCGGGCCCACCAGCAAAAGCAGCAGCATATTGCCCATATAGTGAGAATAGTCCGCATGGCCCAGCACATGGGTGAAAAAGCGCAGATAGGTCAGCGGGTCCGCCAGTGACGAGCGGTACACGCAGAAATATTTCATGGTCACGCCGCTGCCCAGAGTCTGCCCCAGCAGCAGGGCACCCAAGGCCAGCAGAGCAAAAGTCAGCGTAGCCGGGGCGTTAAATCGAATCACCAGTTTTCTCAAAATAAATTCCTCTTTTCAAATGCGTATAAATGAATTATAATATAGAATCAGGAAAAAGTAAACCAATAAGGAGAACCGTATGAAAAAAGCGTTGAAGATCGCCGGTATCGTGCTGCTGGCCCTGCTGATTTTGGTTTTAGGCTATGTAGCCTATGTGTTTTTGGACTACCACCGCATCGAGGATAATCTGCCCCTGACGGCAGAGGGGGCTGCCGCCGGAGAGGTCAAGGCCGGCACTGCCTACACTGTGGTATCCTACAACATGGGCTTCGGGGCCTATGAGTCGGATTACAGCTTCTTTATGGACGGCGGCACCGAGTCTTGGGCCTGGTCCAAGGAGCGGCTGGACACAAACCTCAAGAATATCGCGGAACTTCTGAAGGAGCAGAACGCGGCCTTTTACTTCGTGGAGGAGGTGGACACCGATGCCACCCGCAGCTACCATAGAAATGAGGCGGACATCCTGCGCGGGGCTCTCACGGGGTACAGCTCCGTGTGGGGGCAGAACTATGACTCCCCGTTCCTGTTTTGGCCGCTGACCCAGCCCCACGGGGCCTCGGAGTCGGGGCTGATGACCTTCTCCTCGGCACCTATCGCCTCCTCCCTGCGCCGGAGTTTGCCCATTGAAACGGGGGTCATGAAGCTGGTGGACCTGGACCGCTGCTACACCGTCAGCCGGGTGCCCATGGAAAACGGCAAGGAGCTGGTGCTCTACGCTGTGCATCTGTCCGCCTACACCTCTGACGGGGTCATCGCCAATGAGCAGGCGGAAATGCTGCTGAGCGATATGCAGAGCGAGTACGAAAAGGGCAACTACTGCATCTGCGGCGGGGACTTTAACAAGGACCTGCTGGGTAATTCCGAGGAAGTGTTTGGCATCAGTGCCGGGGACTACACCTGGGCCCAGCCCCTGCCGGAGGAGCTGTTCCGTGACAAAAACATTACACTGGTGCCGCCTCTGGATCCGGAGAACCCCGTACCCAGCTGCCGCAACGCCGATGCGCCTTACCACGAGGGCCAGTATGTGGTAACGGTAGACGGCTTCCTGGTGTCTGACAATGTGACCGTAAACTCTGCCACTGTCATTGATACCGGCTTTGCCTACTCTGACCATAACCCGGTCACCATGACCTTTACCCTCCAACCGTAAGCAATGGATTTAATGGCAGAATATACACCCCTGTATAGTTATTTTTCCGGCCGACAGCCACACGCTGTCGGCCGGGATTTTTGTAAGGGTACAAGGCCTGCTTTTTTCCGACATAGCAATGCCCCCTCCATAACAGGCAGCTTGCTTTCTCACTGCCTGTCACGGAGGGAGCATATCGATGCTAATTCTACTTTTTATCCCAGGGCCGCAGATCCTTCACTTCCTCCCACAGCCGTACATAGCTCCTGTGCCGGCTGGAGGGAATATCGCCCCGCCGCACAGCCTCCAGTACGGCACAGCCCTTTTCCCTTATGTGCTTGCACCCCACGAATCGGCACTGACCCAGGTAAGGCAAAAACTCCGGGAATGTCTCCGGCAGATGTGCCTGCAATTCCAGGTTCAGTTCTTCCGTGTCAAAGGAGGAAAAGCCCGGTGTATCAATGACCCAGGTATCCTCCTCCACCGGAAACATCTCCACATGTCGAGTGGTGTGCCTGCCCCGGCCCAGGGCCTGGCTCACCTCTCCTACCTGTAAGGAGAGGTCCGGGCACAGGCAGTTGAGAATACTGGATTTACCAACACCGGAGTTCCCCGTAAATGCACTGAGCTTTCCCCGAATATGACACCGAAGCTGCTCCATACCTTCACCGGTTTTGGCACTGACGCGCAGCACGGGAATGGCAGAATGGGCGTAAATTGCATACAGCTCCTCCGCCGGATCCAGGTCGCTTTTATTCAGGCAAACCAGAACTCCGCAGCCCTTCAGGGCGGCAATGGAGGCGATGCGATCAATAAGATACGGGTCCGTCACCGGAATGGCCCCCGATGCGATGATCACAAGCTGATCGATGTTAGCCGCCGAGGGGCGGGCAAAGCAGCTTTTGCGAGGCTCTATCTCCTCCACAAAACCTTCGCCGCCGCCCAGCTCCCGAACCTGCACCCAGTCCCCTACCAGGGGACTGGTGCCCTCCCGGCGGAACTTGCCGCGAGCCCGGCACTGCAGGACCTGCCCGCCTACATTTACATAGTAGAACCCGCTCAGAGCCTTTTCAATGCGTCCTCTCATCCGTTCGTGTGACCGGGCTGATCGGGCTCAGTCTGTGCATCCTTTGAGGTCACGGTAATGGTAATTGTGCTGCCCTTTTCCGCAGAGCCGTCGGGATTGCAGCCGATAACGATTTCATTGGCGCCTTCCTGACCCTGCCACTGCACTGCCACAGTAAATCCGGCAGCCTCCAGCTCGCTCTTGGCGGCATTCAGAGATTTACCGATCACATCCGGCACATCCACCATCGTGTTGTTGGGCCCCAGACTGATGGTAAAGTAGATATTGTCGCCGGTCTTAGCCTCCGTAGTAGCGGAAATGCTCTGACGGATGACGGTACCCGCAGGCTTATCACTGTACTCGCTGGAGCTTGCTCCCACTACCAGGCCCAGCTTCTGAGCCTCCAAATTGGCCTTTTCCTCGGTCATACCTACGAAATTAGGCACGGTAACGGGCTTGATCTCCCGACCGGAGCTGATATAAATAATTACGGTGTTGCCCTGACGGATCTCTGCGCCGGCCGCCGGGCTGGTGGCGACGACAAGGCCCTTGGCCACGGTGTCAGAGGGTTTATCCTGCACCTGGATATTCAGGCCCAGGCTCATATTATTCAAAATGGACTTTGCATCGCTCTCGGACATATTCAGCACCGTGGGCATATAGGATTTCTCCACCTTGGCGCAGACATACACCTGAATGGTCAGGTTATTTTTGCGCAGAGTTCCTTCGCTGGGATCCTGGGAAATGATCTCCCCATCATTATACTTGCTGTTTTCCTTGGTGCCTACCACTTCAATGGTGAAAATGCCCTTGATGCCCTCCAGCTTCTCAGCCTCCTCCACGGTCATACCGCGAATATCCGGCACCTTGTGGCCGCTGCTGTCACCGCCGCCTCCAAAGCCGTTGAAGATCAGCGTGAAAATCAGGAAAATCAGCAGCAGGGCTCCGGCAAAGGCGCCGATGATGATGGCCATGCGTTTTTTCTCGTCCTTGGTTCCGGCAATGCCGGTTTTCTCCTGCTTTTCGGCAGCCAGCTCGTCCTTTTCCTTTTCCTTCTTATTGCGGACGGCCTCGCTCAGCTCCTTTTTGCTGATGTAGCGGGTGGCCTCGGTGTTCTCCTTTTCCTTCAGCTCCTCCCGGATATACTCCATATCTATATCCGGATTCTTGCGGAAGCTCTCCAGATCCTCCAGCATGGCGGTAGCGGAGGCATAGCGCTTATTAATGTCGGCACACATAGCCTTCATGCAGATAAGCTCCAAGCCCTTCGGCACATCCTCCCGGATCTCGCTGGGAGCCAAGGGAACAGAGCTCAGGTGCTGGATAGCCACGGACACGGCGGTGTCACCCTCAAAGGGCAGACGACCCGTGAGCATCTCATAGAGCACCACACCGGCGGAATAGATGTCGGACCGGGCGTCGATATGCTCGCCCCGGGCCTGCTCGGGAGAAATATAATGTACGGAGCCCAGGGCATCCTGGGTCAGGGTCTGGGCGTTATTCTGCAGGCAGGCAATGCCGAAATCGGCCACCTTTACGCTGCCATCCCGCAGGACCATGATATTCTGCGGCTTAATGTCCCGGTGGATAATGCCGCGGCTGTGGGCGTGCTCCAAAGCACGCATAATCTGAATGATGAAGTGCAGGGACTCCCGCCAATCCATCTGTCCCCGCCGCTCCATATACTGCTTGAGGGTGATGCCGTCAATAAGCTCCATGACGATATACTCCGTATCGCCGCTGCTGGATACATCGTACACAGACACGATATTGGCGTGAGAAAGCTGTGCCACGGCCCGGCTCTCGTCCCGGAAGCGGCGGCGAATCTCTTCATTTTCCGCCATGTCGGACTTGAGGATCTTAACGGCCACCATGCGGTTGAGGCGATGGCACTTGGCCTTATACACATTGGCCATGCCGCCGGAGCCGATAAGCTCTATAATCTCGTAACGGCCATCCAGCATTTTTCCTATGTATTTATCCATATTCCAAAATCTCCTTTAAATGTTCTGCATCAGGATCGCCGTTATATTATCCGGCGCGCCGCGGCTCACGGAAATATCTACCAGCCGCCTCAAACAGTGTTCCGGGTCCTCCGTGTGAACGATCTCAAAAAGCAATTCCTGATCGCTGACGGTATTCACCAGTCCGTCCGTACACAGAAGCAGGTAATCGCCCTGTTTCCATTTGCAGGAAAATTCGTCATCCAGGACATTTTCCTCCGGCCCCAGCGCCCTTGTGATCAGGTTGCGGTTAGGGTGCCGCCGGGCCTCCTGCTCGGTCATGTTGCCTTGCTCCACCATGGACCCCACCAGGGAATGGTCCTTGGATATCTGCTGAATGCCGCCGCTGCCCAACAGATAGGCACGGCTGTCGCCCACATTGCTGATGAGCACATTCTCTCCGGAGACGATAGCCGCCACCAGCGTCGTGCCCATGCTGTGAACGGAGGGCTCCTCCAGAGCCTTCTGGCGAATAGCCCGGTTGGCAGCGGCAATGGCATAGCCGGATACCTCCCTAAGCTGCTGCGCGGTCATATGGCGCCGGAGATTTTTCTCCAGCTGCTGACGGTAGGTCTGCACAGCCAGCCTGCTGGCCACCGCGCCGCCCGCCGTGCCGCCCATCCCGTCGCACACAACGGCGGCGGTGTAGTCTTCTATCAGCATAGTCCCGCAGGCATCCTGGTTCTCATGCCGCACAAGGCCAATGTCCGATATACTCCATATCCTCATTTTCCGCTGACATCCTCCTTTTCTTCCATAGCCTTGCGCCGAAGCTGACCGCAAGACGCATCTATATCTCCGCCCAGGCTCCGGCGCACCGTGGCGGTGACGCCGTGAGACTCCAGCCTTTTTTGAAAGGCGGATAACCGATGACTGGGCTTAAAGGGACTCTCCACCACATCGTTCAGGGGGATCAGGTTCACATGTCCCGGCATACCGGCAAGCTTCCTGGCAATAAGGTCTGCCTGCCAGTCGTGGTCGTTCACCCCGTCAATCATGGCGTATTCAAAGGATATGCGCCGCCCGGTGGTCTTAAAGTAGCGATGACAGGCAGCGAAAAGCTCCTCTACATCATATTTTTTGTTCACGGGCATAATGCGCGATCGTGTCTCGCTGTCCGGCGCATGGAGGGACACCGAGAGGGTGAGCTGCAGATGCAGCCCCGCCAGATAATCAATGCCCGGCACTATGCCGCAGGTGGATAGGCTGATGTGCCGCATCCCAATGTTCAGTCCGTCGGGATGATTCACCAGATCCAGGAATTTCAGGACATTTCCTCGGTTATCCAAAGGCTCTCCGATACCCATAAGCACGATATTGGAAATCTCCCGGCCGGAATCCAACTGGGTGAAAAGCACCTGATCCAGCAGCTCCGAGGGCGTCAGGTCCCGGACCCGCCCGGCAACGGTAGACGCGCAGAAGGCGCAGCCCATGCGGCAGCCCACCTGAGAGGAGATGCACACGGTATTGCCGTGATGATATTGCATAAGAACGGTCTCGATGCAGTTGCCGTCCTCCAGCTCCCAGAGGTATTTAACGGTTCCATCCAGCCGGGACTCCTGCTTTTTGGCCACCCGGGGCACGGTAATATGACAGCTTTGGGCCAGCTTTTGCCGCAGGCTCTTGGAGAGATTGCTCATTTCATCAAAGCTCTTTACGCCCCGGTGCAGCCAGGTGAACACCTGCTTGGCCCGAAAGGCCGGCTCTCCCAACTGGCGGAAATAGTCTCCCATTTCCACCATAGTCATGGATTTAATGTCAAGCAAGAGCGCCTGTCCCTCCTTCCGTATTTTTCAGTCTTTTCTGCGCATACGGCAGATATAAAACCCGTCTGTTCCATGGCGCTGAGGCCAGAGCGTCAGCTGCCCGTCGCAGGAGCCTATGGGCAGTGGCAGGGTAAAGGCTGTCCGCTCAAACTCCGGGTGCGCCTGCAAAAATGCCTCCGTCACCTGCTCGTTTTCCTCCGGAAGGATGGTGCAGGTGGAGTAAACCAGCACGCCGCCGGAGCGCACATATCGGCAAACATTTTCCAAAATTTCCCTCTGAATAATCGGAAGCTGTGCCAGCTCCTCAGGGTTCTTATATCGGATATCCGGCTTTTTACGAATGATACCCAGACCCGAGCAGGGTACATCGGCTATGACCACATCCGCCGCTCTATCCCAGGTTGCATGGTGCTCCCGTGCGTCAGCCAGCATGGTACGCAGGCAGGAGATTCCCAGGCGTTTGGCCCCGGAGTCAATCAATTTCAGCTTGTGGGGATGGATGTCACAGGAGAGGATCTGCCCCTCCCCCTCCATGGCAATGGCGGCGGCAAAGGATTTTCCGCCGGGGGCAGCGCACACATCCTGCACCCGGTCGCCTTTTTGGGGCCCGGCCACCACCGTCACCAAATGAGCGGCGGCATCCTGGACCATAAACCGCCCCTCCGCAAAGGCAGGCAAGCGCTCCAGGCTCCCGGTACCGGACACCGTGAAGCAGTGGGGCAGCCACCCATGGCGCGCTATATCCACACCCGCCTGCCGAAGCTCCTGCAGCAGGGACTCATCATCGGTTTTCAGGAGATTCGTTTGGATGGTTGTGGGAACAATGTCGTTATCCCCCTGCAAAAACTGCTCTGCCTCCTCCGCCGGAAGCAGCTCCAGCAGGCGCTCCACCAGCCACCGAGGGTGACTATAACGAACGGAGAGGTATTCCGCCGTACTTCCCTGAGGAATGGGCGGCATATTCATCCAGTTGGCAACGAATTTCCGCAGCACGGCATTGACCATGCCCGCCGCCCTGGGACGACCGTTTCGGCGGCACATCTCCACCGCCTCGTTCACGGCGGCCCGATGGGGTATTTTATCCATAAACAGAATTTGATAGCCGCCGATGCGCAGAATATTGCGGATCACCGGCTCCAATCTATGTGCCTTCTGCACGCAGTAGCAGGTAATATAGTAGTCCAGAAGGGTGCGGTTTTGCACCACGCCGTAGGCCAGCCTTGTAGCCAAGGCCGCCTCACGGCCCTCCAGCCCGTTTTTGGCAATGGTACGCTTGAGGCTGCTGTCGGACCAGGCGTTAGCCCGCTCAATCTGCATCAGAACCTCCAGCGCCGTGTCCCGGGCGGTAAATTTTCTGTTCTCGATCATTTTTCCGTATCCATAGGATGGCCCCGGAGATAATCCGCTGCCATCATTCGTTTGCCTCCCTCGGCCTGCAGCTCCAGGATCCACAGGCTCTGTCCGTCGCCGCAGGCAATCTCAAGTCCCTGCTTCCCGGCAGTAAGCACAGCTCCGGGCCGGGCATCCGTCTTATGTCCCAGCTTCGTCTTGAACACCTTCACCCGCTTACCTGCCAGCTCTGTGCTGGCGCAGGGCCAGGGGATAAGGCCCCGAACCTGGTCATGCAGCGCCTGGGCCGGGCGGGTCCAATCCATCGGGGAAAGCTCCTTACTGAGCATGGGCGCATAGGTGGATGCTCCATGCTCCTGGGGGATATGCGCCGCCGTACCGCGGCCAATCTGCTCCACAGCCTCGGCTAAGGCCTCCGCACCCAAACGGGCCAGCCGCTCAGTCAGCTCCCGGGCATTTTCCTCCGGCAAAATTTCCGTCTTTTTGATGCAGATGATGTCTCCCGCATCCAGCTCCTTAGCCATGTACATGATGGTCACGCCCGTCTCCTTCAGGCCATCCAAAATAGCCCAGTTGATAGGCGCCGCACCGCGATATTTAGGCAAGATCGAGGAATGCACATTGATGCAGCCCTTATCCGGCACCGCCAGAATGTCCTCCGGCAGTATGCGTCCGTAGGCCGCCACCACGATCAGCTCCGGCTTCAGCTCCCGCACCAGGGTCAGGGCTGTTCCGTCGCGCATTTTCGTGGGCTGATAAACCGACAGGCCCTGTGACAAGGCATACTCCTTTACAGGAGAGAAGGTCATTTTCATGCCCCGGTTTTTAGGCTTATCCGGCTGGGTAAATACGCCGCAGATATCGTGTCCGTCCTCTACCAGCCTCCGAAGCTGCTCTACAGCAAACTCCGGCGTTCCCATAAACAAAATCCGCATTACGCCTCGTCCTCCTCTTGCCGGCGTATGTACTCCTGCAGCTCCTCCTCCGTCAGCAGATGATCCGTGTGCTCTACAAACAGGTGCCCGTCCAGATGCTCGATCTCGTGGCAAAAGCACCGAGCCGTAAGGTCACTGTCCTCCACTTCGAAGAAGTTGCCGTCCCGATCCTGGGCCCGGACCCGCACTACCTCCGGCCGCGTGACCACGCCGAACTTTCCCGGCACGCTCAAACAGCCCTCCAGGCCCGTCTGCTCCCCCTGGGTGTAGACAATCTCCGGATTGATGAGCTCAATAATTTCATCGTTCTCGTTCTGCACTACGCAAACCCGGCGCAAAATCCCCACCTGGGGCGCCGCCAGGCCCACGCCGCCGGAATCCAGAAGTGTGTCCGCCATATCATTCAGCAAAATATGCAGGCGATTATCAAAATCCGTCACAGGACGGCACACCTTGGTCAGGCAATCCTCTCCCTGCAAAACAATCCGTCTCAGAGCCATTTTATTCTCCTCCTGCTCCTTAGTTCATTCGGTTATACTCCGCAAAAATACTCATATTCCGATTCTCGCTCCGCTGGGCGAAATCCTTCATAAAGGCCGCCAGCAGCCGACGCACAGGCCCGCTGCACCGCCCCACCACCGTAATGCGATAGCGGAAGCGGCCATTGACCTTCACCACCGGAGCCGGAGCCGGGCCCAGCACCTCCAAGCCCATATCCCGATACTCCGGCTGCATCATGGCAGCACAGAGTCCGTCCCGCAGCTGCATACAGCTTCGGCGCACGAATTCCTCGTTGCTGCCGCTGACGGTAAGCACCGTCACATCCGTGAAGGGAGGTTCCCGGCGCATATGCCGCAGCCCGATCTCCCGTCGGTAAAAGCTCTCGTAGTCCTGCCGGGCCGCATCCCGCAGCACCTCATTTTCCGGGGTGTAGGTCTGTATCAGCGCCCGGCCGGGCTTGTCACCCCGGCCCGCTCGGCCCACAACCTGGGTCAGAAGTACAAAGGTGCGTTCGGCGGCGCGGTAGTTGTCCACATACAGCGACTGATCCGCCGCCAGGACCCCCACCAGCGTCACATTATCAAAATCCAATCCCTTGGCCACCATTTGCGTCCCCAAAAGGATAGGAATTTTTTCCTTATCAAATTTTTGCAGCATTTTTTCATGCTGCACGCCCACAGAGTCTGCGTCCATCCGTAAAATGGGCACACCGGGAAACAGCTCCTGCAGTTCCTGCTCCACCCTCTGCGTACCGGACCCCACAGGGCGAAATGCCTCGCCGCACTGAGGGCAGTCCGCCTCAAACCGCTCTGAATAGCCGCAGTAGTGGCACATCATCCGCCTGTTGGCTGAGTGATAGGTCAGTGAGACGCTGCACCGGGGACACTGAGGTACATATCCACACCCGGGACAAATGACCTGACGGCTGTTTCCGCGACGGTTGAGAAACAGGATCGTCTGCTGACCCAGTTCCAGGTTCTTTTGAATCTCCTCATACAGCGGATGGCTGATAGAGGTATAGTTCCCCTGCCGCAGCTCCTGGCGCATATCCACCAGGGAGACCCCGGGCAGGGCATTTTGATTGAACCGCCGGCGCAGCAGCGTCAGCCGGTAATTTCCCTCCCGGGCATGGTAAGCCGTTTCCACCGTCGGGGTAGCAGAGCCCAGCACCAGCCAGGCGCCCTCCTTGGCACAGCGGTATTTGGCTATATCCCGGGCATGATAGCAGGGCGACTTCTCCGACTCGTAAGACCCCTCCTGCTCCTCATCCAGCACAATCATACCCAGATTGTCTATAGGAGCAAACACCGCCGACCGGGTACCCAGAACGATCTTCACCAGCCCCTGTCGGATGCGCTTATATTGGTCATACCGCTGGGCAATACCCAGGCCGCTGTGCAGCAGCGCCACATCCTCGCCGAAATACAGGGAAAAACGCTGCATCATTTGGGGTGTCAGGGCAATTTCCGGCACCAGGATCATAGCCGTTCTGCCCTCTTGCAGCAGCTTTTGCGCCAGAGTGATGTACACCTCCGTCTTGCCGCTGCCGGTAACCCCCTGCAAAAGCGTTACCCCGGGCTTTCCGCTGTGGATCTGCGCCAAAATATCATTGTAGGCAGCCTGCTGCTCATCATTGAGCTGAATCTGCGGCGCTTTTTCCTGCGCCGGGCGCAAGGGTACCCGAAAAATCTCCTGCTCACACAGGGAAAAAACGCCCTCCTCCCCCATTTTCATTACCCACTTGCGCTGTACGCCGGTGTAATAAATGAGGTCGTGGAGCGAGGTCTCTCCGTTTTTCAGCAAAAAGCTTAGGGCCGCCCCCTGCCGGGGCGCTCTGCGCATCTTATCTCGGGTCAGCTCCTCCGCCTCCTGGGAGGTGATGGCAAAGGCCACACGCCAGTCGGTTTTGTCTGAAACGCGCCGGTTAGAGGCGCGCGCGCAGGATACGATTCCCTGCTGTTCCAGCTTTTGCAGCATGGCCTTCGCCTTAGGCTGCGCCTCCAGAAGCTGGGAAAGCTCTCTATCCTTCTCCCGCAAAAGGGACACCAGGACCTGCTCCTTTTCCGGCAGCTCACCCTCCGGCTCCCGTTTCAGGTGCCAGAGCTCCTTATGCTGATACCAAAGTCCGATGGGCAGTATTGCATGAAGTGCATCGTAAAAGGTGCAGAAGTACCGCTGGCACATCCACAGCGCCAGACGGATTTGCTCCGCCGATAGCTGTGCCTCCCGGTCCAGCACCGTCTCCACCGCCTTCAGCGGCCGATCCATGGCCCCCTCCTGCACAGACAGCACCATGCCCTCCGACCGGCGGTTACCCCGGCCAAAGGGAACGGTCACCCGCATTCCGGCGCATACGGTCATATCCTCAGGGACCAGGTAGTCATAGGGCTTGTCAATGGCATAGACGGCATTCTCTATTGCAATTTTAGCGATCTGTGCCATGGGCGCCTCCTGCATTGGGTTTGGGTTTATTTCTTATTGTCCGTGTCGATACCCGTGTCAATGGAGGACGCATCGAACAGGCCCTCCGCCACCTCATCGATGGCCAAGGTAACGGGCTTTTCCTCCAGGGGCTCCCCGTTTACCTCGGCCTCCTGGGCGATCTGGCGGGCGCGGCGCGCCACCACATTCACCATCATGTAGCGATTGGGAATGTGCTCCGTGAGCTTCGTCATTGCGGGATACAGCATCATAATAATCAACTTCCTATCTGCCTTTCGGCGAAAAATACTGTTAAAAATTCTTTTAGAATTTTCTTACAAACAAATGATTTACTCCACCAGCAGCTTTGCAATACGCTGAGGGGACTTACAGTGCTCCGCCAAGAGAATGGCCTTGAGCTGCTCCACGGCGCTGTCCACCGTGTCGTTGATAACGAAATAGTCGTAGGCATCCGCCATTTTCAGCTCCACCTTGGCACGCAGGAGCCGCTTTTGCACCTTATCTGCATCGTCGGTCCCGCGCTCGGTGAGACGGCGCTCCAGCTCCGACCAGGAGGGCGGCGCAATGAAGATGCGCACCGTTTCCGGGCGCTTGGCGCACACCTGCTGGGCCCCCTGAATCTCAATGTCCAGTATCACATCCCGGCCCTCATCCATGGCGGCATCCACATATTTTTTGGGTGTTCCGTAGAAATTGCCCACATACTCGGCGTACTCCAAAAACGCCTCCTCCTCGATCATCTTATGAAAATCCTCCGGAGCGATGAAGTGATAATGTACGCCGTCCAGCTCGTTTTCCCGGGGAGCCCGGGTGGTAGCGGATACGGAAAAATACAGATCCGGGTACTCCCGAAGCAGAGCGTTAAGCACCGTGCTCTTGCCCACGCCGGAAGGGCCGGAAATAATAAATGTCTTACCCTTAATCAAAGCAATTCCTCCCGTGTAAAGTCTTCTACCTTCATCCCCAAGCGGGGGGCCATTTTCTCCGTAGAGAGGGCCGACAGCACCACATGGTCGCTATCCATAATCAGCACCGCTGCGGTTTTTCGGCCGTAGGTGGCATCAATGAGCATACCGCTGTCCCGGGACTCCTGAATAAGCCGCTTCACCGGTGCGGAGTCGGGGCTGACGATGGCAATGAGCCGCTGAGCGGAGATAAGGTTTCCGAATCCGATGTTGATAAGATCCACTTTTCCCACCTCACTCTATATTCTGTACCTGCTCGCGGATCTTTTCTACCTCGGCCTTCATATTTACCACATCCCGAGCGATGGTCAGGTCATTGCACTTAGAGCCGATGGTGTTGCACTCCCGGTTTACCTCCTGAATGAGGAAATCCAGCTTCCGGCCCACAGGCTCGTCGCCGGAGAGCATGGTGCGAAGCTGGGACAGGTGGCTGCGCAGGCGCACGGTCTCCTCATCCACGGCGATCTTGTCGGCAAAAATAGCGGCTTCGGTCAAAATGCGACTCTCGTCGATGGTTGTGGATTGCAGCACCTCCCGCATCTTCGCCTCCAGTCGCGCCCGGTATTCACTGACCGTCTGGGGCGAACGCTCTTCCACCTTGGCCACAACACTCTCAATGGTGTCGGCCCGGCCTGCAATATCGCTAAACAGCTTCTCCCCTTCCACACTGCGCATCTGCCGGTGGGCAGTCAGGGCCTCCTCCAGCACGGCGCAGATGTCGGCGGAGATCATCTCCAGGTCCTCCTCCGCCTTGGTCACAGCCAGCACATCGGGGAACCTGGCCAGGGTAGCCGCGCTCAGCTCGTCCTCCAGGGAGAACATCTCCCGCAGACGGCTCAGCGCCTGATAGTAGCTCCGGGCCAGTGGCTCATTCACCTGTACCACCGTTTGGTCGGCGGTCACGGCATCCACGGTGACGAATACATCCACCTTACCTCGGGAGATGTACTTTTGCACCAAGGCCTTCATGGCGTCCTCGGCGAAAATATAGGCCCGGGGCATTTTCACGGTGCAGTCCAGATACCGGTTGTTCACCGACCGGACCTCCACAGTGATGTTTCTTCCGTTGCGCTCCTGACGAGCGCGTCCATAACCGGTCATGCTTTTGACCATTTTCCATTCCTCCTCTATCCCGTCAGCAGAAGAACACTCTTCCGCCTCCGCACAAACAGTTTACGCAAATCAGTGTACCGCAGATCTTGGTGCATTCGTCGCTTCCGAATGTGCCAGTGGTACGGTTGCCATAGCCCTGGGGGCGGTAAGTGTTGCCCCGGCCCTCCATAATGTCCAGCGCCCGGCGATACTCCGGGTTGTTCGGTGCCATCTGCACCGCCGTCTCATAGTAGCGCTTAGCCTCATCCATCCATCCCTTACGGTAGCAGATGACACCCTTGAGGAAATTCCACTCGGCGTTGTGGTCACTCATAGCATTGAGCAGCTCCTCGGCCAGGTTCAGATTTCCCTGCTGAATGGTCATGCGTACCCGGGAAAAAGCCGGGTCGCCGCCATAGGCGCCACCATAGGCGCCACCATAGGCGTTACCATAGGGATTGCCGTAAGGGTTTGCGTATCCTCTGCCTGCATAGGTGCCACTGTAAGAGCCGCCGGCGGTGCCGTTTTTGCGCATGGTCTGCACCTGCTCGTAGGCCTCGTTGATCTCCTTCATCTTCTCCTGGGCCACATCGGCCAGGGGCGAATCGTGATAGTTATCCGGGTGATATTTTCGCGCCAAATTGCGGTAAGCTTTCTTTATCTCTTCGTCGGTAGCGGTACGGGGTACACCCAGCACCTCATAGGGGTCACGCATCATCGGGTCCTGCCTTTCCTTTTGCGTTCTCTGTCTTTTTTGCTTTTTTACGATAGGTTCCGTTGAGTACGGCACTTCCCACCGCATACAGTCCCTCGTATAGGACGCTTTCTATTATGCCCCTCCAGCAGCCGAAGTCCGCCAGCTCAAAGGCTGCGGCCATGGCTCGGACGGAAGCATCCAGGGTTTGGGCTACACGCTGCTTGTCCTGCTCCGATAGCTGCCCGTCCGCCGATCCGTAGCGCAGCAGAAGAGGATTATAATTTCCGCTCCTGCTATCCTTCTTCAGGTCGTCCAGGGCATCGACCAAATAGATCCACCGCCCCAGATGATACAGCAGCTCCTCCAGCACCCGGCGCCTGTCGGCACTACTCTCCAGGTCTGCCAAATCTCGCAGCAGCAGGGCAAAAGCGTCCGCCGCCCGGTCCGGCACAGGGCATTTTTCCCTTTCCAGTGCGGATAAATATTGCAGTCTCTCCTGCATCCGCTTGTCCAAATCCGGGCGAAATTGCCGTGCCTTTCGGTAAGCCGGCCGCAGAAGCAGAGCCGAAAGCCTGTATTTAAGTCCCCGAAAGAGCCCATGATCCTCCACGCCGTCCCGAAGCTGCCACCAGGTGAGCAGGACGCTCACATCCGCCGCCGCATCCAGGGCCGCCGTCTCCCGGCAGAAGCATCGACGGCGTATCGGGTGAACCAGGCATCGCTTCTCGTCGCATCGGGGTACATTCCCCTCTGACAGAAGCATAGCCAAAAACACCAGATCATAGTTTAGAATCATCCTTGCCGCCAGGCCGTAGCGCCGGCCCAAGGTGTGACACAGGCCGCAGTAGCAGGCCCTGTACCGCGCCGATTCCTCCTCCGTCAGTTTGTCCGGGGAAATATGAACATATCCGAACATCAGAACAGGCGCACAACGGTATAGGTCAGTATCTCGTGGCGCTTGGCATAGCGGTCATAGAAAATACTGGGGAGAAAGGCCACGGCGGCTGCAGCAATGGCGATGATATAGCGGGTGGACTCCGCCAGCCCCTCCGACAGAAAGTATCCCAGCAAGAAGGCAATCACCGGCAGCAAATACACCAGTGCCACCACGCCCAAGAGCTTCTTCGTCTCACTCTGGACCACCACCTTGTCCCCGGGATTCACACCCACCGGGTCGCTGGCCCTTGCGTGGATGGCCGCCCCGGTCATGCCACAGCCGGCGCACTCCTCACAGTCGTGTCCGCAGGCAGACTTCCGGGGTACGGAAATCTCCACAAAGCCCGGCTCCAATTTTTTTTCCACTGTTGCGATCTGCGTCATGTTCCGTTCCTTTCGCTAATAAGTCGTGGATGTGCCGCTCTCCAGCTTCACATTCACCTGATAGGTGCCCTTTGCACTTATATTTTTATATCCGTTCACCACAATGTTCACCGGCAGGGTGTACTCTCCCTCGGCGGTAAGGCTGGAGAAGTCGATGACCGCAATGATATTGTCCTCGGTCACAGCCTCTATTTCCGCCGCCAGGCCCCGAATGGTCACCTGGATGCTCTCTGTGGTGCAAATCCCCGTAAAGCCATCAGGCACCCGCTCCACCTGGAAGTGGCTGACGGTAACGGTTTTCTCCGTCACACCGGTCACGGTGAAGGTAACGGTCGCGCTGTGATTATCGCCCACGATCTCCGTTTTTTCCGGCGCCAGGATCTCATAATACATGGTCTGAGTCTCGGAAATATCCTGCAAATACACCGTATCCAGGGCAATACTCTGAATGGCGTCCAGCACATCCTTTTCTCCCGCCAGTGTCACGGACTTGGGGTCTATAGAGAAGCTCACCTGATCCCGCGTAGAGCCAGCCGACTCCCGCACGATCATCTCCAGCGGCACCTCCTTGGTGGTCTTAATGGGTACACGCACCTGCACCAGCTTCACCGTGGGCCGAATGGCGGCATTGTCCACCTCGATGTTATTATAGTCATAGAGCTTAAAGGCCAATGCATTCTCATAGGACTTATCGCTGCCGGTGACATCTACGGTGACCTTGGCATAGCTGATATTTATCAGGTCATCCCGCTGACCGTGGAGCAGGATCTTATTCGTATCCAAAATAGGATCCTCAGCGTAAAAATCCTTCTTAGGCGTGCCGGTGACCTCGCACACCAGCGGCACCTCCGTGGAGTACAGCTCCCCTACCGTCACCGTCACTCGGTATGCGCTGGCCCAGTCTACGGTGATAGAGTTTTTCGATACCCCGTCGGGATAAATCACCTGATAGGTCAGGCTTTGGGAGCCCACCTCCGTAATGGAACTGGTGTCCACCACGATGCGAATGTCATCCTTGTCGATTTGCCAGAGCTGGCGGCGGGGACCCTTGAGAGTCAGGTCGATGGTGGTGTCATAGCCCGACAGCAGCATCAGGCCCTTGTCCGCCAAGGTGGTGCTCTCCCCGGAGAATTCCACAGGGATGTCCTTCACCTTCATAGGCACGCTGGGCTGGCGCACGAGGTCCACATACAGCCAAATGGCGATGGCGGCCAAAATGGATATAGCGATGCGCACCACTTTGCGTTTCTTACTCATCCTCGTCGCCTCCCTTCTGCTGACGGATACGCCGCAAGAACCAGGGCGGATCTTTTCGGGCTTCCGTCTCCTGCTCCGGAGCGGGCATCAGCTCGTTTTTCAGCAGCTTAGACAGGGTCTCGGGCATTAAGTGCCGCTTGAGCATCCCGCCGATGGCCACGGAAATGGAACCCGTCTCCTCGGAAACGATCACCACCACCGCATCGGAGTTCTCGCTCATGCCGATACCGGCCCGGTGGCGCATACCCAGATCCCGGCTCAAATTCACATTTTTCGACAGCGGCAGCATACAGCCTGCGCCCAAAATACGCCCGTTGCGAATGATAACCGCGCCGTCGTGCATAGGCGCCTTCACGAAGAAAATATTTTTCAGCAGCTCACTGGACACCCTTGCATCCAGCTCCGTACCGCTGCGAAGCATGTCGTTAAGCACCAAGCTGCGCTCAAACACAATAAGCACGCCCGTACGGGACTGGGACATCTCCGTGCAGGCCACCACAGTCTGGTCGATGGCCTTTTCCAGCTCGGTGCTCCGCTGCTCCGGTGTCAGGAAACGCAGCAGTCGGATATTCTTGCTGCCAAGCTGCTCCAGGCCCCTGCGCAGCTCCGGCTGAAACACCACAAACAGGGCCAAAACGCCCCACTCTACTACATAGCTGAGGATGTAGTTGATCCCCCGCAGATTCAGCAAAGAGGACAGCCACAGCGCCAAAATGAAAATCACGATCCCCTTGAGGATATTCTCGGCCCGGGTGCTGCGCACCAGGCTCAGCAGCTTATAGATGGCAAAGGACATAATGGAAATATCCAGCACATCCGTAATGCGGATCAGCGTCAGGTATCGCCATATATTTTCCAGCACAGAAATGATAGAATCCACAGTCTGCTCCTTTCCTGTACAATAGAATTCCATAGGTAATACTTATTATATAAGAATCCCGGGAAAAAAGCAATAAAAACTATCCGATTTTCTTTGTTATATCGAAATAAACATCCCAAAAACCATCCAAGATCAGGACCGGCTCCCACTGCTTTCGTTTTCTCGAAGAATAGCGGTAAGCTCCCGCAGGAAAGTGTCGATGTGCCGGGGCGTGTTGAAAATCGAAGGGCTCAGACGCACGGTCCCCGTTTCCAGGGTCCCGGCAGTTCGGTGGGCCAAGGGCGCACAGTGCAGCCCCGAGCGCACGGCGATCTGCCTTCGTGCCAGTTCCTCGCCAATCTGCTCGCTGTCCATTCCCCGGACCCGGAACGACAGCACCCCTGTCTGTGACCGCCCCTTCCCATCGGTAAAAACCTCCACCCCCGGCAGTGCCGCAAGACCCCGGGCTGCCCGGCGGGTCAGGCGGATTTCATGGTCCGCGATGTTCTCCGTTCCCATCCGGGTCACGAACCTAAGTCCCTCTAAAAGCCCCGCAATTCCCGGCATATTGTGGGTCCCCGCCTCTAGCCGATCCGGCAGATCCGAGGGCATGGTCTGCATTCTCGAGGCGCTCCCTGTTCCGCCGAAAAGCAGGGGGCTTGCCTCCCCGCCGCACAGCAGCAGTCCCATTCCCTGGGGGCCGTAAAGGCCTTTGTGCCCCGGCATTGCCACGAAGGCCGCTCCCCAGTCCGAAAGCGTCACCGGGAGTATCCCCGCGGACTGGGACGCATCCACGATCAGCGGCGTATTGTACCGCCTGCACAGCTGCGCAATCGCCTCCACCGGCTGCACGCACCCGAACACATTGGATACATGGTTGCACACCACCGCATCCACGCCCCGGCGCAGGGCTCTGTGAAATCCATCCAGTATCTTCTCCGGCGCAAATAGCGGCGCGTCCGCCACAATCATTTCCACCCCCGGAATGCTGTGCAGCACCCTTGTCACGGCGTTATGCTCATATCCGCTGATGGCCACCCGTCCGCCGGGCCGCACCAGGCTTCGAATGGCAATGTTCAGCCCGTGGGTAGCATTGGAGGTAAAGACCACCTGGTCCGGTGTCGGAACCTGAAACAGCCCCGCTGCCGCCTCCCGGCAGGCAAAGGCCGTCTGTTCCGCTCGCCGGGAGGCCGGATAATTCCCGCGTCCCGGAGACGACATAGTCCCCACCGCCCGGGCCATAGCCCTGGCCACCTCCGGAGGCTTTTCCAAGGTTGTGGCTCCGCTATCCAGATAGATCATACCCTCACCTCGCGGTAGCCATCCCCCTGTTTTTCGTGGACCGAAAGGGGTGTCAGACCTCCCCGATGCAGGCAGTCCATCGCCTGCCATAGCTTCTCGCGCCTTATTTTTACCGCATAGCTGCATCCGTACTCCGTCAGTCCCACGGGAGAGCGGAATATTTTCGCCCAAATGCCGCAGTTTTCCAGCAGATGCATCATCCGCTGCGCCTGGGTGACAGAGCGTGCTATGATGATCACATATTCCATGGTGCCATTCCTCCTCATGCCATATTTTATGTATCCCAGGCTTACGGTGACACCCCGGAAAGCGCAAAAGATCCGGCACCCGTAATCAGGTACCGGATCCGTTATAAATGCAGGAATTACTCCTCGACCTCAGCCTCGTCGGCCTCGTCCTCGTGGCTGCCCAGCAGAGCGCGGATAGACAGGGAAATCTTCTGCTTCTCCTCGTCGATAGCGGTGATCTTGGCATCCACCATCTGGCCCTCGGACAGAACATCACCGGGCTTCTCAATGCGGCGGTCGGCGATCTGGGAAATGTGGATCAGACCATCCACACCGGGAACTACCTCAGCGAAAGCGCCGAAGGTCATCAGCTTCACGATGCGCACATTGGCCACATCACCCACATGATAAGTCTCCATGAACTTATCCCAGGGATTGCAGGAGCGATCCTTCACACCCAGAGAGATCTTGTGCTTCTCGGGGTCGAAGGAAATGACATACACATCCAGGGTGTCGCCCACAGAAACCACCTCAGCGGGGTTCTTGATGCGGGACCAGGACAGCTCAGAGATATGTACCATGCCGTCCACACCGCCGATATCCACGAACACGCCATAGCTGGTCATGGACTTCACGGTGCCGGTGTAGTGCTTACCCACCTCGATGCTCTCCCAAATAGCAGCCTGGGCAGCCTGACGGGCCTCGAACTGCACGGCACGGATGGAGCCAACCACGCGGCGGCGGGCACGGTTGACCTCGGTAATACGCAGGGAAACGGTCTGACCGATCATCTCGCTGAGGTCAGCGCCCCGGGGCTGGCCGCTCTGGGAAGCGGGCACGAACACGCGCACGCCCTTCACATTGACGACGATGCCGCCCTTGTTCTCCTCGGTGACCTTGCCCTCCAGGGTGGTCTTGTTCTCCCGGGCAACCTCGATGTCCTCCCAGACCTTCACAGCGTCCAGACGCTTCTTGGAGAGCATAGCGTAGCCTTCCACATCGTTCACGCGGATGATGTAGGTCTCGATCTCGTCGCCTACCTTCACCACATCCTCGGGCTTCACATTGGGATCAGCACTCAGCTCATCCACGGAAATGTAGCCCGCCTGCTTGCAGCCCAGATCCACCTGTACCTCGGTGGGGCCGACAGCCGTCACGATACCGGTTACCTTCTCTCCTGTATTTAAAGTCTTAAAAGATTTTTCCAGCAGTTCCTCGAAGCTTTCCTCGTTGGATTCCATGTTCTTGATTTCTTCGCTCATCGTTGTATATACCTCCTTAATGATGCCCGCTGGCGTAGACGCGCCGGCCGTAAGACCTGCCACAAGACATCCCTCAAAAAGTTCTGACGAGAGCTCACCGGCCCGCTCAATTTGAACGACCCGTCCGCATTTCTCCCTGCAAATCTCTGCTAAATGCTTGGTATTGGCACTTTTACGGTCTCCAACAACGACCATGACATCCACCTGAGCCGCCAATTCGGCCGCCTCAGTTTGACGCCTATGCGTAGCATTACATATTGTATCAAATATTTTTGCATTTGTACACTGTTTTTTTAAAATTTCTTTGGAACTTTCCCAAATTCCCTGTACACAGGTGGTTTGAGCCGTCGCCGTAAGGGGCATATTCCGGCGGGAAGGCTCCTCGTTGAGCCAATTTTCCAGCTCCCGGGGCCCCGGCAGAATCACCGACCGCTCCGACCAGCTGGCCGCCCCCAGCACCTCCGGATGGTGCATCTCCCCGATAATCAGGGGCGTTCTCCCCTCCTCCTGGGCCTGCGCCACCAGCTGCTGAATGCGCAGTACATTGGGGCAGGTGGCGTTGACGCACGTCGCGCCTATAGCCGCCAGCCTCTCAAAAACCTCTTTTCTCTCCCCGTGGGAGCGGATAACCACCGTCTCGCCGGGGCGCACCTGATCCCAAGAATCCACCTTGCGCATTCCCAGGGCCTCCAGCTCCGCCACCACATTGGCGTTATGGATAATGCTTCCCAGCATTACGCTGTGCCGGCATTTTTTCGCCGTCTCCCGGGCCATGTCCACGGCCCGCTTCACGCCGTAGCAAAATCCGGCGCTCTCAGCCATCATCACCTGCATGGCGCACCTCCCAGAGCATAGGCCCGGCGCATAACCTCGTCCGCGTTGGCCTGGTATTCCTCCGCCGTACCCTTTCTCCCGGTATACTCCGGGGCAAAGGGCTTGCCGAAAATAATAGGCACCTTGGCAAAGAGCCGCTTTTTCACGCCAATATACACCGGCAGCAGCTTAGCTCCGGACCGAATGGCAATCATAGCGATGCCGCCCTTGGGGCGAACGGTATTCTTCTTTCCCCGTACCCGGGTCCCCTCTGGAAACACCATAAGCATCGCCCCGTCCTTTAGGGTCTGAATGGAGTTTTTCACCGCACCGATATCCGAGTGGCCCCGGTCCACCGGGAACACGCCCATTTTCCGCAGGAAAGAACGAAGAATGGGAATTTTAAAAAGCTGATTCTTCCCCATAATGCGCAAATTGACCTCCCGCCCCAGGGCGCAAATAAGCAAAATAGGGTCCCAGTTGCTGCTGTGGTTGGGGCACAGCACCACCGGCTCGTCCTTAGGCACATTCTCCAGTCCCTCCACCGCAATGGGGTGCAGGAAGGTGGCCATAGGGGCCAAAATATCATAAGCTTTGGCGTAAAATTTGCTGCTCATGGCTGCGTCCGCCTCCTGATAACCTGCAAAATCGCATCCTTGCTCTGGGCAAAGTCCATGTTTGTGGTGTCCACCACCACCGCGTCCTCGGCCGGACGCAAAGGGGCGGCAGAGCGATGGCTGTCCGCCCAATCCCGCTGCTCCATTTCCTCGAGAACCTGCTCATAGGGCTTGGGCGTTCCTCGCTGCTCCAGCTCCAGAGTCCGCCGTCTTGCCCGAACCTGTACATCCGCACAGAGGAAAATTTTTACCTGGGCATTCGGCAGCACCACGGTGCCGATGTCCCGGCCATCCATGATAACGCTGCTGCGCCGGGCCATGTCCCGCTGCATCTCCAGCAGGAAAGCCCGCACTGCCGGGATAGCCGACACTGCCGAGGCATACATGGAAATCTCCGGCAGGCGGATCTTCTCCGTCACATCCGTCCCGCCCAGAAACATTCTTTGCAGGCCGTCCGCTCCATAGCGCATATCCACCTGTACCTCCGGCAGCACCGCTGCCACAGCCCTCTCGTCCTTAGGGTCGATACCCTGGGTAAAAATATAGTATCCGATGGTGCGGTAGATGGCGCCGGTATCCACATACACGATGCCCAGCTCCTTGGCCACCTCCTTGCTCAGGGTGCTTTTTCCCGCACCCGAGGGGCCGTCCACGGCCACGGAATAAATATTGCTCACGGTCATCTCTCTCCTTCTTCCTCTGCGGCGGCCAATCCTGCCGCCCGTCCTGTAGACCAGGCGATCTGCAAATTAAATCCGCCCGTATATGCATCCACATCCAGAATTTCTCCGGCAAAATACAGCCCTGTTATCAGCTTCGACTCCATGGTGCCGGGGTTCACCTCCCCCACCTTCACGCCGCCGGAGGTAACAATAGCCTCCGCCACCGGTCTGGGACCCGAAACGGACAGGGTGAAATGCTTCAGCTCCTGTAAAAGAGCCCGTCTCTGCTCCTTTTTAAAGGAGTTTGCCTTTAGCTCCGGGTCAATATGCAGCCGCGTGCAAAGCACCGGCACCATGCTGGTAGGTACCAGCGACAAAAGAACATTCTCCATGTTGCGGTTGCTCTGCTCCCGCAGCTCCCGCAAAAGCCGCTCCTCCAGCTTTTCCTCCGAAAGAGCCGGTTTTAGGTCAATAGACAGCGAATAGGTATGCTTGTCCCAGTCCCGCAAATGGGCGCTGGCCGACAGCACCAGCGGCCCCGACACACCGAAATGGGTAAACAGCATTTCACCGAACTCACTGAATACCGTCTTTTTCTTCTCATTCACCGCCGTGAGCTGCACATTTTTCAGCGCCAACCCCTGCATTATTCCGCAGCAGGTATCATCACTCACCAGCGGTACCAGAGACCCGTGGGGTGCAACAATGGTATGTCCCAGCTCCCCGGCTATGCGGTAGCCGTCCCCGGTGGAGCCTGTCCCCGGATAGGACACGCCCCCAGTGGCTAAGACCGCCGCCCGGCACGGATATTCGCCTTTTTCCCCCGCCACGGCCTGCACCGCACCGTCGGCCGTCAGCACCGAAACCGCCCGGTCATGCACCCAGCGCACGCCCAGCCTTTCCAGCCGCCGCTTCAGGGCCCCGGACACATCAAAGGCACAGTCTGACACGGGAAACACCCGGTTTCCCCGCTCCGTTTTCAGCGGCACACCCAGCCCTTCAAAAAAGGCCATGGTCTCCCCGCTTCCGAAATGGGAAAAGGCACTGTATAGAAATCGTCCGTTTCGGGGAATGTGGGCCATCAGCTCCTCCATAGAGCAGTTATTGGTCACATTACACCGTCCCTTCCCGGTGATATTCAGCTTCTTGCCCAGCCGCTGGTTGGGCTCCAGCAGGCAGACCCTTGCCCCCTGCTCCGCCGCGGCGATAGCCGCCATCATGCCGGCTGCTCCGCCGCCTATGACCGCAATATCCTTACTCATCGTCCTCATACCCGAAAATCTCATACCGGGACCACACGCGTTCCATCTCCGCAAAGGTCTCCGCCGTCTCCGCGCTCTTCTGCTTGCCCACCGCAACTATAAGCGCATTGAGCAGGCTCACCGGTGCCGCCATGGAGTCCACAAAGGAGATCATCTCGCAGTGAACCAGCAGTGAGGCCACTGAAAGGGTGTAAAGGGGAGACATTTTACTGTCCGTGATAGCTATGACTTCTGCGCCTCTGTCCCTGGCAAAATGTACTGCGCTCATGGTCAGCTTAGAGTACCGGGGAAAGCCGATAGCCAGCAGCACATCCCCGGGCCCGATGCGCAGCATTTGGTCAAAGATCTCTCCCGCAGCGCTCTGCACCAGCGTCACATTTTCAAAAATCAAATGGAAATAAAAATTTAAATACCCGGCCAAAAAGGAGGACGACCGCACACCCAGGATATAAATGCGCTTAGCCCGCACCAGCTTCCCCACGACCCGGTCAAATTCCGTCCGATCGATGCCGTCGATGGTGCTGCGGAGGGTGTCCATATCCTGCTGCATGACGCTTCCGGCAATGTCCCCGCTATTGATTTGATCGCCGGAGGCCTCAATGCGCTGGAGGCTGGTGAGCTTTCCTCGCACCAGCTCCTGCAAGGCCTTCTGCATAGCGGGATACCCGTCGTAGCCCAGCTGGGAGGCAAAGCGCACCACCGTGGACTCGCTGACCTGGGTAATCTGCCCCAGTCGGCAGGCCGTCATATTGGAGGCCTTGTCACAGTCTGTGAGTATGTAGTTTGCGATCCGCTTCTGCCCCTTGGAGAATCCATCCATACCGTTACGGATCCTGTGCAGCACATTGTCGTTCATTTTTTCTCGCTCTCCTTTAGCCTCATTCGTTCTTCCTCTGTCAAGGCTCTCCACTTGCCACAGGGCAAGTCTGCTAAATATATTCCATGCTCCGCGATGCGCTCCAGCCGTGTGACCGTAAGGCCTGCCTGGCGGCACATCCGCCGTATCTGTCGGTTTTTTCCCTGGTGAATGGTGATAAGCAGCACGGCGCTCTCCCCCATCTCCCGGTCCAGCTCCACCTGCGCCGGGGCGATGGGCTCTCCCTCCAGGGTATCCATGGTCTGAAGCTGCGGAATGCCCCGCCGCCAGTCTCCCTGCACCGTCACCCGGTACAGCTTGCTCACCTCAAATTTCGGGTGGATGAGCCGCTGCATTAAATCTCCGTCATTGGTAAAAAGCAGCAGGCCCTCCGAGTCCTTATCCAGCCGCCCCACGGGAAACACCCGCTTCCCGCAGTCCGCTACCAGGTCGGCGACAGTCCGGCGGCCAAGCTCATCTTTCAGGGTAGTCACATAGCCCCGGGGCTTGTTCAGCATCAGGTAGACTTTCTCTCCATCACCTGTCAGGGGCTTTCCGTCCACCTCAATGCAGTCACATTCCGGGTCCGCCTGCTCTCCCGGCCGGGCCGGCAGACCATTCACCGTCACACGCCCGTCCAGCATCCACTGCTCAGCCGTGCGCCGAGAGCAAAGCCCTGCCTGGGCCATTAACTTTTGCACCCGCTGGCGCACCGCGTCACCTGCTTTCAAATCCAAAATCGTTCTTTTCTCCCACAGGCCGCCGCCGTCTCTGCCGCGTCGGCCCGGGAAAAGCCGAATTCATACAGTGCCCTGTGGTCGGCCCAGTCGTTGCCGTCCTGCAGGGTCACCGCCACCAGCGTCCGCCCCTCCCGCTCCACGCAGGATACCAGCGTCCGTCCGGCAGCCTTGGTGTAGCCGGTTTTCATGCCCATACACCCCTCCACTTCCCGGAGAAGCCGGTTGTGGTTGGTCATGGTACGGCCTCCCACATGGGCCGTCGTCGTAGAGCAAATGCGCAGAAAAGTGGGCTGCTTCGAAGCATAGGACGCCAGCTTTGCCATGTCCCGGGCCGTGGAGTAGTGCGCCTCCCCATCCAACCCGTTGGGATTTTCAAAATGACTGTCCGTCATTCCAATGCGTCCGGCCAGACGATTCATGGCCCTAACGCATGGCTCCACCCCGCCGCAGGCCTCTGCCAGTGCCAGGGCTGCATCATTGCCGGAGGCAAGGAGCAATCCGTAGAGCAGGCACTCCACCGTCACCTCTTCCCCCGGCTTCAGGTACATAGACGACCCCTCTGCCATGTGCTCTTGGGTCACCTTGACCGTACTGCGCAGCTCGCAGCTCTCCAGCACCACCAATGCCGTAAGGATCTTGGTGGTGCTGGCCACCAGCATCCGCCTGTCGGGATTCTTTTCGTACAGGATGCGCCCCGTGTCCGCGTCCATCAGTACCGCCGCCGTGGCCGAAATGTCCACAGCCCAGGCCCGCTGCGCCAGCAAAAAAAGCATCGCCAGCACAGCCGCCGCCACGCGCCTGCCCTTCATGCACCCTCCCCCTTTTTATTGTGGATGGTGCCAGTATACGCTGTTAAAATTCGGTAGTTTCCTTCTTTTTGTCAATAAAGCTCTCCACCCGGTCCATAACCTGAGGGATCATCTCAATGACCCGGTCCGCCGTACCCATGGCAGGAATAGCCACCGGCATCACCCGGGTCACACCGTCCTTCACCACCAAAAACGCCACCGGGTCCACCTTCACGCCTGCCGCCGTACCGCCGGCAAAATTCTTCCCGTCGGTCACCTTACCGAAATCGCTGCCGCCGCAGCTAAAGCCAAAGCTCAGCCGGGAAACAGGTACCAAGGTCACCCCGTCCGGCGTGGTAATGGGCTGCCCGATGACCGTGTCACTGCTCACCATCTCCCGCACCTTGCTCATGGCGGTCTCCATCATTTCGCTGAGGTTGGTTTTCTTGTTTTCCATTTTTTTCATCCTTTCTTGGCAGGCTGTCTGTACCCTTCGCCGCAGGCTGCGGCTGTTTTCTCAAGCGTAAAAACCATTTAATAAGCGGTATACCGCAGGCAAAGCCCATGACTGTCAGGTCCCATATCCGGGCTGTAATGCCCACTTTGCCCCGCACCCTCGTCTCGCCGCCCTGCAGGTCCGGCTCCAGGTGTATGTGCGCATCCGGCATCTGCACCAGCTCCGTAAGTACCGGCATCACCGTCCACATGGCGGCGTTGAGCTTTCCGTAGAGAATGGCCGTGTCCGCCGGGTCCTCCCCGCCGATGACCGCCGAAATCTCCATAGGTGAGATACGGATGCGCCGAAAGGTCATCCTTAGCCCCTTTTTCGCAATGCCCCATAGCTCCGGCAGCCCCCTCAGGATCGCCCGACCCGTGATCTTCGGCATCTTCTTTTTGGACTTTTCCTCTTTTCTCTTCTTGGGAGGCTTTTCTTTTTTCGGCTTTTTCGCCTTTTCTTTCCTCGGCAACACCTGCACCCGCACAGGCCCCAGCCGAAGGGTCACCCCGGTCTCCTCGCCGAAAACCATCTCTGCGCCCACCCGGCTCAAAAAGATGACCAGCAAGAGGAAAAGCACGATTCCCACTATCCACAGCGCCGTCAATGGCCTCGCCCCCTCTCTCAGGTGTTGGTCTCGTCGCTGATGGTTCCGTCGTTTTCCAGCCGCAGCTGTCCGTCGTTTTCCAGACCCGGCATCTCCGGCAGGTCCTCCAGAGAGCTCAAATGGAACGCCCGAAGAAATTCCTTCGTTGTGCGATACAGACGGGGCCGCCCCGGCACCTGCAAGGTGCCGCATTCCTCGATCATATGCCGCTCCAGCAGCAGTCCCACGGTATAGGAGCTGTCCACCCCGCGAATTTGGTCAATATAGGCGCGAGTGGTAGGCTGATAATAGGCCACAATGGTCAGCACCTCCAGCGCCGGCTGGGAGAGCTTGGCAGGCTTGCGTATCTCAAAGGCGCGGCGTATGCAGTCGGCATACTCCGGCGCCGAGCAGAGCTGCCAGGTGTCCGCCATGCGGATAAGCCGTATTCCCCGGCGCTCAAAGCTGTAGTAATCCGCCAGCTTTTGCAGCACCAGCTCCGCCGTGGTCCGGTCCAGGTCCAGAGCCAGGCAGATGCGGTCAATATGCACCGGCTCGCCGGAGGCAAATAATATCCCCTCCAGCGCCGCCTCTATTTCATTCATTTCCAGTATTTCCATAAAGTCGCTCCCTTACACCTCGCTGTCCTTCTCGCAAGACACCATGCAGTCCTCCGGCCCACCGGCCAGACGCAGAACATGCTTTCTGCATAGCTCCAGCACCGCCATAAAGGTGGCCACCAGCTCACTGCGGCTGCGGCTGCCCTTGAATAAAAGCAAAAACCGTGTAATGCCTGCCAGCTTTACACGCCGCACGATTTCAGCGGATTTCTCCTCCACCGAGTACGGCTCTCGCTTCACGATGTCCTCAAATACCGTCAGCTGCGGCTGCCGGGCCATGTCCCGGCGATCCAGCATTTCCTGCATGGCAATGGCCAACTCCCCGGGCTCATGGTCATACTCAAAAACCTTGCCCCGCTTCACAGGCTCCGGATTTTTGGTGAAAATATTCCGGCCGAACTCGCCCATGGGCCCCAACTTTTCCGTAAGCCTGCGAATTTTCTGGTAGCACTCGCCTCGCTGCCGCTCCTGGAGGGACTGGATCAGGGCGTCCATCTCACTCTGGGCCTCCTCGTCCTCAATCGAGAGGAGCATACGGGTCTTAATGTACATCAGGTGCGCCGCCATAGTCACAAATTCGCTGGCTACCTCCAGGTCCATCTGCTGCCGCTTTTCCAGGTACGCCAGGTACTGGTCCAGGATCAGCGCAATGGGAATGTCCTGAATCTCGATTTTATTTTTACTCAGCAGGAACAGGATCAGGTCAAGGGGCCCCTCAAAATCCTCCAGAGGCTCTGCCGCCTTGCTCTGCACCACTTTTTCCAATTTGAAAATCGGATTGTCCAAAACTTTTTTCTCCCTTATAAGCCGACCACACGGCAAAATAGATCAAAAACCCAACTAATAGCCTGAGAAAGAGCGTTGCTGCCCACATCGAAAAACACCAGTGCAAAAAGTACCAGCATCCCATACCGCTCATAGCGCATAAGCTGATCATAGGCCCGGTCCGGCAGTACCGCAAACAGTACCTTGGACCCGTCCAGCGGCGGGATGGGCACCAGGTTGAAAAGCCCCAAGCCGATGGAAAGGATAGCCACCATCAAAATGAAATCCAAGATCCGCTGGTTTGCCTCCGAATACGAGGCTACATCGCAAAAAATGCGGGCCCCCAGCAGCATGATAAGCGCCAATAGAAAGTTGCTCATCGGCCCCGCCAGGGCCGTCAGGGCCATGCCCTGCTTAGGCTTTTTGAAGTAGTTGGGGTTCACCGGCACAGGCTTGGCCCAGCCAAAGCCCGCTAAAAACATCATCAGCAGGCCGAACCAGTCAATATGCCGCAGGGGATTCAGGCTCAGCCTGTGCGCCTGCCTGGCGGTGGGGTCGCCCAGAGCATAGGCCGCCAGGCCGTGGCAGGTCTCATGCACCGTCAGGCACAGAAGCACCGCCGCCAACCGCAGCAGCATATCCCACAGTGAGCCGAAATCCAATGCCGCCCACAAATTATTCAAATAGTGCAAGCCAACACTCCCCCATCTTCATATAGAAGCTTATTATAGCAAAAAACGCTCACCATTTCAAGCGCAATCCGTCACCCTTCCCATTCGTTACAATTCCGTAGTAAAATTTGAAAAATGTAACACTTTTGTTTCCGAAATTGTGTCAATTTGTTGCGGCCTTGTAAGGAAAACCGTCCTTCTCTCTGCTATAATGGAATCATCAAAAAAGCATGAAAGGAAGTGTCCTCTATGTCACAGGCCGAGCTGGATGCCCTGCTGCGTACCCTCAAGGAAATGAATGACTCCCTCATACGAATTGCCCGGGCCTTAGAGGCTCTCCCTACCCGCTTGTAAACCATTAATCCTTGATAAATTTTAAAATAAAAATAGGAGGAATGTAGCATGAAACAGATGAAAACCATCCGTAACCTGATCGTATTGTTGACGGCGATCTGCTTCGCCCTGGCTGTCGTTGCCTTCTTCCTGCCTCACGGTGTGGGAACGGTGTGCGCCATCGGTACTGTGGCTCTGGCAGCTCTGGTGCTGATCCTGTGCCTGGCCTACGGCCTCCTCTACTTCGGTCAAAAACACACCGCCGCATAAGAAAAGCAATAAAAAAGTATAAAAACCGTCGCAGTCTCACCTGCGGCGGTTTATCCTATTTGTCTCAGCATTTCGTAGGGGCGACCCTTGCGGTCGCCCGCTGTAAATTGTGCAGGGGCGGGGTTTTACCCCGCCCCTGGCACTTCTTGTCCCGCACACGCGCCCTCACAGCGCGCGCATAAATTCGTCCTTCAGTCCCTGACCTGCCAGCCCTTGCCGCACCTGCTGCAAAAGTCTCTCCCGGTCCTGGTTCAGCGTTCCCTTCAGCGTCAAATAATTGGACGCATGATTCATACGAAAAACGCTGCCGGGGCTGTCAATGTGCTGCAAAAACAGCTCCATCTCCTGCATCACCTCCACCGGGCTCAGCACATGGAAGCTGCCCTCCCGCACCCACTTTTCCAACGGTGTCCCCGGCTCCACCATCAGCGTCAGCAGTCCGATATATTCCGGGTTCATTGCGTTAAAGGCTCGGGCTGTCTCCACCGCATGCTCCCGCCACAGTTCCCGGCTTCCCAGCCCTGAGATAGCCGTCACGGAAAGCTGCAGTCCGCACCGTCGGGCCTTCTGCCCGGCCTCGATGATTTGGGCCGCTGTGTGCCCCTTGTCCATACGCTCCAGCACGGCATCACAGCCGGATTCCAGGCCCATGTATACCATTTTCAGGCCCTTTTCCCGCAGCAGCCGCAGCTCCTCCTCGGACTTAATTTGGATGCTGGTGGGCGAAGCATAGCAGGTCACCCGCTCACACTCAGGAAACAGACCATACACCAGCCCCAGGATCTCCACCAGATCTCCGGTCCTGCGCATCAGCGCATCACCGTCTGCTAAAAACACCCGCTCCACGTGCCGATAGAGCCGCCGGGCCGTCTCGAAATCCTCCCGAATCTCCTCCATAGGACGCATGGCAAAGTTCTTGTCGTCATACATGTCGCAAAAAGCGCAGCGGTTGTGGCTGCACCCGTAGGTCACCTGCACAATAAGGCTGTACGCCTCACTGGGCGGCCTGTATACCTTTCCTTTATATCGCACGGTTTTCGTTCCTTTCGTTTTGGTAGTGCGTTTATTATACAATATTCTGCGCCCCTTGAAAAGAGCATATTCTCTCTTTTGCCGCATATAGTGTCCCATGGAAATCTACCGTCAAAGCGAAAGGAATGGTCAAGCCATGGAGGATTGCTATAATCATGTCGAATTATGCGGCGGGGTACTCACGGCCCCGGAGCCGTCTCACACCAATCACGGAGAATCCTTTTATCGCTTCCTGCTGTCCGTGCCCCGGCTTTCCGGCCTCAATGACGAGCTGCCGGTGCTGGTACGGGAGAGCCTCCTGCCCGCGGATCTCTCCCCCGGCGACACCGTGACGCTCCTGGGCCAGCTCCGCTCCTTCAACAACCGCAGCGGTATCGGGCAGCGTCTGGTCCTCTCCGTCTTTGCCCGCAGTCTTGTCAAATCCCCCGGCGCAGAGATAAAAAATCACATTCGTCTGTGCGGCGCCGTGTGTAAGCCCCCAGTTCTGCGCAGCACCCCTCTGGGCCGGGAGATTTGTGACCTGCTGCTGGCTGTAAATCGCCGCTGCGGTCGCTCCGATTACCTGCCCGTCATCTGCTGGGGCCTGCTGGCCCGGCAGGCGGCGGAGCTTACCACCGGCGACAGCTTCTGCGCTGAGGGCCGGGTCCAGAGCCGGGTGTACTTAAAGGTAGTAGACGGCGAAACCCAGCAGCGCACCGCCTATGAGGTCTCTGTCATGCACATGGCAAACCGTGAGGATTTTCCTCCGGAATAGCAAAAAAAAGATGCGTAGGGCTTTGTCTCCTGCGCATCTTTTTTCACGGTATCAATGCTGATATTCAAATTCCAGATTGTACATGGACACAATGTCCCCGTCCTGAATGCCCATCTGCTCCAGCCGGTCAAACAGCCCGCTCTGGCGCAGCATCTTGTCAAAATACATCCGGCTTTCATAGTCGGAGAAATTGATGTTGGCCATGAGCCGCTGCAGCCACGGCCCCTCCACCAGCCAGGTGTTGTCCTCCACATGGATGGTAAGCGGCTGGGAGGTGTCCACCTCCGGAGGCCGGGGCACATACTCCGGCTCATACACCACCACCGGCGGCAGCTGCGAGAGCATCCGGCCAATGGTCTGTACCAGCTCCCGGGTCCCCTGGTGGGTAGCTGCGGACATCTCCAGGAAGGTGTAGCCCGCCTCCTCCACATGCTTTTTTAGCGCATCCAGCTGCTCCGGGTCCTGCAAAAGGTCCGTCTTGTTGCCCACCACGATCTGAGGCCGCCGGGCAAGCTCCGGAGAATAGTTTTTCAGCTCGTCATTGATAGCATCAAAGTCTGCCACCGGGTCCCGACCCTCGCTGCCGGACACATCCACCAGGTGGACCAGCAGCCGACACCGATCAATGTGCCGCAGAAAATCGTGGCCCAGGCCCGCGCCTTCGCTGGCTCCCTCGATGATGCCAGGAATGTCCGCCATGACGAAGCTGACCCCGTCATCCACATATACCACACCCAGATTAGGATAAAGGGTCGTAAAGTGGTAGTTGGCGATTTTCGGATGTGCCTTGCTCACAACGCTGAGTAGCGTGGATTTCCCCACATTGGGAAAGCCCACCAGGCCCACATCCGCCAGCAGCTTCAGCTCCAATATCACATCATGGCTCTCACCGGGGAGTCCCGCCTTGGCAAACCGCGGCACCTGCCGGGTAGGGGTGGCAAAGTGCTGGTTACCCCAGCCGCCCCGACCGCCCTTGCAAAGGATAAAGGGCTCCTTGTCCGACATATCCTTGATAATTTCGCCGGTCTCCGCGTCCCGGATCAGGGTTCCCCGAGGCACCCGGATGGTCAAACTCTCACCGTCCTTGCCGCTCTTGCGGCCGCCCTGCCCGTCCACACCGTTTCCGGCCACATATTTGCGCTTATAGCGGAAGTCCATCAGGGTGGACATATTGTCGTCCACCTGCACGATGATGCTTCCCCCGTTGCCGCCGTCTCCGCCGTCGGGTCCTCCCGCCGCAATGTATTTTTCTCTGTGAAAGGCCACCGCCCCGTTGCCGCCGTTTCCGGCCCGAACGGTGATGCGTGCCTTGTCAATAAATCCGTTAGCCATAGCTCTACCTCTCAGAACAATTTACCCTATTCTATCGAAAAAAGCCATATCCGTCAAGGCTCCTCTGTGAAATGCACATGAGAGAAAATATGATCCTGACAGAAGCAGTGGTACCCGGCGCATTTGCTGCAATAGCGGAACTGCAGATCGGGATAATCTGTGTCCGTGCGACCACACACGGCGCATTTGTGGTGGTAGGGCGCATTCTGCTGCTGCTTTTGCGCCTGGTGTACCGTCCGCCGGAAATTCACGGCTCCCGCCGAGTGGCGGTACTGGGTCTTTCGGCGTATATAGTGAATATAGGGCGTGGCAAACAGGGCGAAGTTCAGCAGGGCCAGCACCGGGGTGATGGCCCCCACCAGATTTCCGGACAGGATAGCTCCCACGATCTCAATGGCAAAGAACGCCCCGTCGATAATGGCCAGCCACTTGATTTTGATGGGAATGATGAAGAACAGCAGCACCGTCATATCCGGAAACAGCACCGCAAAAGCCAAAAACATAGACAGGTTCACATACCCCGTCCCCGCCAGGGTCAGATAGTGGTTGCCGCTGATAAGGCTGGTGAGGATCACGCCCACCACCGTCAGGGCCGCACCGCCCAAATAGTACAAGGTAAACTTAGGCGTTCCCCACTCCCGCTCCAGGGTCGAGCCGATCCAGTAGTAAAAATACAGAGCGATGAGCAGGGCAAAGGGGCTGCTGTATCCCGGAACAAAGATGTAGGTCGCGATCCGCCAGATCTCGCCGTGAAGCAGACCGTTTAGATTAAAGGCCAAAAAGTCCAGCGCCGCCGCATCGGTATTGCGGCTGAGCATAGACAGGAAATACACCACCACATTGCCGATAACAATGTACCGCATCAAATTCGGGATGCCAAACCGGGGATGTCGCGCACAAAATCGCTCCACCGCATCATACATTTTCTTCAAAAGGAAGTCCTCCTATTTTCATTTTCACCTTATTGTAGCCGAATGTCGGACAAAAGTCATTACTTTTCTTTGAATTTTTTCCCGTCTGCGAAAAACCTCCCCCGTTGACGGCAACTGTGCCGCGGGGTATAATGATCCCACAGACAGCTTCTGCCCGGAAAGGAGGTCTCCCATGAGCACCAAATGCGAAACCTGCGTGTACTATTCCTATGACGAGGAATACGACGATTATATTTGCGAAATGGACCTGGATGAGGACGAAATGGTTCGCTTTCTCTCCGCCCGTGCCGATGCCTGTCCCTATTGGCGTCCCGGTGATGACTACCGTACCGCCCGCAGGCAGTAACCCATAATACTTTTGCCGGAAAACCCCGCCGTTTTTTCGAAAATCTCAATATACCAAGGGAGAGAGGCCCGCGCCCCTCTCCCTTTTTCTTCTATTTCCCTCAAGGCCGAATCGGATTCTCAATATCCACCACACCCAGCCTCGTTCGGTACGCGCCATTCACCATGAATTGCACCCGTTCCACACCCTTCAGGCTGCACAGAGACTTCACCAGTCCTTCCACCAGCATACCCTGGTCCACGGTGCTTTCACATAGGGCCCGGTAATCCGTAAGGGAAAAATTCAGGCAGCAAATGTCCCCATCCATCCATACTCCGGCGATGTGGATACCCTCCGGCACCAGGGCGTACAGGCCCTCCGTGTTGGGCCCCTCCGTCAGTGCCTCCAGCACCCGCTGGCAGTGGTTCTCGCCCTCATAAATGAGCAGCTCTCGTTTCTCTGGCTGCAATTCGCCCGTGCTGTCCGGAAAATACAGTACCACCGGCACCGCCTTCACCACATCCTCCGAGCTGGTGAGCAGCACATCTCCCGTGCTCAGAGCGTCATCCTGTCCAGAGAGGCTCTCCCCATCTATCAAAATGTGAATCCGTCGCACCCCGGGGATCTGGGAGGCCGAGAGTGTGATACAGTAGTTGGCCACCGTCAGGTCAAAGCCCGACAGCCGCCCGTAATTCGACGAAAAATTCACCACTGCCTCCCCGCCGGAGACCTTGCAGTTTAACAGCTTTGTCCCTTGTGGAATAGGCGATGTAAAGTCTAACACCTTGTCATTATTCAGCAGCAGCTCTATCACCTTTTCCACCTGCTCCGCCGTGTCCTTGCTGTCCTCCTTTGACCAGTCCACCGCCTGGGAATGCAGCACATCCCCGCCGGCCTCGAACTCCGACGCCGGATAAAACAGCCGAAGCTGAAATGTCTCCTGCCCTTCCTTGGCGCACCCCGTCAGCAGCAGTGCCAGCAGAATGCAGGCGCAAAGCAGTCCTTTTTTTCTCATGCCGTCACCCCGCTTACCTTCTTAAAGCGCACCGTAAAGACCGTGCCGCCGCCCTCCCGGGCCGCAACGGTAATTTGGCCGTCCCGTCTGTGTACGGTGTCTCCCACAATACTAAGGCCCAGGCCCGTACCGCCGACCTCCCGGGACCGGGCCTTGTCCACCCGGTAAAACCGCTCGAAAATATGGCTCATATCCTCTTCCGGAATGCCCATGCCGTTATCCGCCACGGTCATCACCACCTGTCCACCGTCCACGCACACCTCCGTGTGGACAAAGCCCCCCGGAGCCGTATATTTTACGGCGTTTTCCATAAGATTGTAGAGAATTTGATGGATCTCCCCCTCCGTTGCCAGGACGATGGCCGCCGGATCCGCCTGCCAGGAGAGGTCGATGTTCCGCTCCTGGGCCACAGGCCGCAGCATCCGCACAGCCCGCTCCAGCACCGGGCCCACAGCTACCTTCACCGCTGGCTCCATAGCGCCGCTGTCCAGCCTCGTCAGGCGCAGCAGGTCCTCGGTAATGCGCTCTAAGCGGGCCGCCTCGTCTCCGATATCCGCCACGAATTCCCGGGTTGTCTCGAGATCGATGTTCTCCGTCTGTAGGATGGAATCCGTCAGCAGCTTGATGCCCGCCAGGGGCGTTTTCATCTCGTGGGAGGCATCGGACACAAAGCGCCGCCGGGCCTCCTCCGTTGTCTGGAGCCGTCCGGTCAGGCTGTTGAATTCCGCCGCGATCTGAGCAATCTCGTCCGAGCCCTTCATCACCGCCCGGTGGCTGTACGAGCCCTCCCGCACCTTGGCGATGGCCTGCAAAAGCTGGCTGATACGCCGGGTAAACATCCGCGACAGCAGTACACTGATGCCGATAACCGCCACCGCCACTACCGCGGAAATGGTCATAATATTCTTCTGCAGGTCCTTCAGCAGCGTCCCCTGCTGCGCGTCATACTGATAGGCGTATACCACCCCGATGATCTGACTCCGATACACTACCGGAGCCGCTCCCCGGCTCAAAAAAGCCTCTCCGTCAAAGGTACAGTAAAAGGCATCGTTCCCCTCCAGTGCCTGGGCGATCTCCGTGTAAAAGGCATACTGCCCCCGGGCGTTCTCCTGCTGCCGGGTGTCATAAAGCACCCGCCCGGCGGTGTCCGTGACCATCACCCGGCTGACGCCGGTCTCCTCCAGGCCGGACAGAGCCTTTTCCACATTTCCCTCCGTCAGGCCGGAGAGCCCCGACAGGGCAGACTCCATAACCTTCACGCAGCTGCTCACCGTGGATTCCTTGGACCGAAATACCAGGTTCTGCGACTCGATAAGCGGATAAGTGTTCAAAATCGCCAGCACGATAACAATAATGGAGAGATAGCTCAGGCCGATCTTAAACTGCAGACTGCTCTTCATCTTGAAAATAGTACCCCACTCCCCACTTGGTCAGAATGTACTTAGGCTGAGCCGGGTCCGGCTCCAGCTTTTCCCGCAGCCGCCGGATGTGTACATCCACGGTGCGGTAATCTCCTGCGTAGGTGTAGCCCCACACCCGGTCCATGAGCTTTTCCCGGCTGAATACATGCCGAGGATTCTTCATCAGCACCTCCAAAAGCTCATATTCCTTGGCCGTCAGGTCTACGACCCGTCCTTCCCGCAGCGCCACCCGCTGGCTCATATCCAGGGTAAATCCCCGACACTCCAAGAGACTGCTTTCCTTCTGCTGCCGTCGGCTGCCGGAGGCCCGGCGCAGTAGGGCCCGGATCCGTGCCTTCAGCTCCAGAATGTTAAAGGGCTTGGTTACATAGTCGTCCGCCCCGCAGGCAAAGCCCATGATCTTGTCGCTGTCCTCGCTTTTTGCGGTAAGCATGATAATGGGCACATCGGAAAAGGTGCGTATCTCCATGCACGCCTCGCTGCCGGACTTCTCGGGCATCATCCAGTCAAGGATAATGAGGTCAAAGTCCCCCCGCCGCGCCAGCTCCACCGCCGTCGCACCGTCATAGGCCGCCTCCACCTCATAGCCCTCGTTCTGCAGGTTAAAGGTAATGCCCTTTACAAGCAGCTTCTCGTCGTCAACCACCAGTATCTTCATTGCTCGTCCTCCACGCAAACCAAAAATCGAATGTTCTCTATCAGGCTGGGCCCGATGCCCTTCACATTGTCCAGCTCCTCAACAGACTGAAACGGCCCATGCTCCTCCCGGTATTCCACGATTCGCTCCGCCAGAGTAGGGCCAATGCCCTCTACTCCGATAAGCTCCTCCACCGTAGCGGTGTTCACATTCACCGCTGTGATGGTCTCCTCCTGCCCGGCATTTTTCTGCGTGGTGACCTGCCAGGCCCCGTCCCCGGTGCGTCCGGCCCGGTAAAGGAGCATCCCCACCGCAAAAAGCACCGCCAGTGCCAGAACGGCTATTTCCGTTTTTGTCAGATGAATTCCGTGTTTCACTGTTGACTACACCCTTATTTTTGCTTATAATTGATTCGGTTCACATAATTATTTTGTGTTCTACTTTGTATTATAGCATAACTGGAGAGGAACGACCATGAAAATTCGCCGATTTTTATCTGTTTTTTTGCTTTCCGTCTTACTGACGGCGCTTTTTTTAGTGCCCCAGGCAGCCGCACTGGACAGTCCCGTTTTGGATGCCAAGTGCGCCCTGCTGATGGATGAGACCGCCGGGCGTATGCTCTATGGTCATAATGAAAAGGAAAAGGCCTATCCTGCCAGCATCACCAAGGTCATGACGGCCCTGCTGACCCTGGAGGCCGTAGACCGGGGTGATCTGTCCCTCTCCCAGCCCATCACCGCCTCCCACCTGGCTGTCACCAGTATCGACGAGGACAGCAGCACCGCCGGCATTGAGGCCGGCGAGGTGCTCACGGTAGAGCAGCTGCTCAACTGCCTGCTGATCGTCTCCGCCAACGAGGCCGCCAATGTTCTGGCCGAGGCCGTGTCCGGCTCTATTGCCGACTTTGTGGCGCTGATGAACCAGCGCGCCGGTGAGCTGGGCTGCGAGGGAACCCACTTTGCCAATACCAACGGTCTCCACGACCCCCAGCACTACACCACCGCCTGGGACATTTATCTTATCGCCCGGGAGGCCATGAAGCACGACCTGTTTATGACTATCTGCGGCAGCAAGTCCTATGATGTCCCCGCCACCAATATGTCCGATGTCCGGGAGCTGCACTCCACCAACGCCCTTATTTCCAACTGGCGCACCCTGGGCTATATCTACGATTATGCCGACGGCCTCAAGACCGGCTATACCGATGAAGCGGGCCGCTGCCTCCTGGCCAGTGCCATCAAGGACGGCCGCCGCCTCATCTCCGTGGTTTTGGGCTGCACTACCAAGGAAGTAAACGGCGAGACCCGGCTTATGAACTTTGTAGACTCCGCCACCCTGCTGGACTGGGGCTATAACAATTTCACCGTCCAGACCGTTTTCACCAAGGATGACCTTATTCAGGAAATTCCCGTGCTTTTGAGCAAGGAGACCAATGCCGTCCTGGTCCACACCGCCGAGGATGTGAATATTCTGCTGCCCAACGATGTTACAACGGATATGCTGGAGCGCAAGGTCACGGTGTACGGTGACACAGCCTTTGCCCCCATTGAAGCGGGCCAAGAGCTGGGGGAAATGACCCTGTCCTACGACGGCTATGATTATGCCACCGTCAAGCTCCTGGCCGCCGACAGCGTCAGTGTCAACCGTTTTCTCCAGGGCAAATACCTCCTCTCTCAGTTCTTCTCCAAGCCCCTGGTGAAGATCCTCACCGTGGTGGTGATCCTGCTGGTGCTGGCCGTGGTGGTCTGGGTGCGTATGCTGCGCCCCAAGAGCCGTTACGGTTCCCGCGGCAGACGCAATCGCGGCACCCGCAATTATCGCGGCAGACGCAGATAACAATTCCCCAAGGCAGGCGCCGAAGCGTCTGCCTTTTTTCGGTAAGAGAAAGGATATCCCATGCCCCACAATGATTTAACTGTACTTTATGAGGACCGCTCCCTGGTCCTGTGTGTAAAGCCCGTTGGCGTCTTGTCCGAGGACAGCGACAGCGCCGCCTCCATGCCCGCCCTTCTGCGGGCGCATTATCGGTCCCTCCATCAGCCGGACTATATCGCCACCGTCCACCGCCTGGATAAGATCACCGGCGGTCTCATGCTCTTCTCCCGCAGCAAGGCCGCCACCGGTAAGCTCATCGCCGCCGTGGCGGAGCACCGGGTGGAAAAGGAATACCTGGCCGTTCTCCGGGGGCATCCGGATGCCCCCCGGGGAGAGCTGACGGATCTGCTGTTCCGGGACGCCGCCAAAAATAAAAGCTATGTGGTAAAGCGGATGCGCAAGGGTGTCCGGGAAGCGAAGCTCTCCTACCGGGTCTTAGCCGAAACGGAGGACTTGTCACTGGTCCGCATCCGCCTCCACACCGGTCGTACCCACCAGATACGGGTGCAGTTTTCCTCCCGGGGTCTGCCCCTGCTGGGCGACATCCGCTACGGCAGCAAGGACCCCCATTGCACCGCCGCCCTCTGGTCCTATCGTCTGGCCCTGACCCATCCCCTCACCCATAAAGAAATCGATATTACCCAGCCCCCTCCCCATCAATACCCCTGGACCCTCTTCACCGCCCCCGAATTGGAAAACTGATCTTCCTCTGCCTAATAACGCTCGCACTTCCTGCAGCTAAAAAAGCACTTCCCCAGGCGGCTGCCCGGGGAAGTGCTTTTTCAAAATCCGCACAAACATTTCGTCGGTTTTTATACCGGTCTTACCACCCCTGAAATGCATCCCTGCGCCGATAGCCCGGCCTGCAGGGAGACTGGTCCTCGTGAAACTCCACAAACTTCAGCGAATAAATGTCTCCGCTGACAAACCGATTCTGGTCCGGCTGATAGATGACCAAATAGTCATTCCCCACGCTGGCCAAAATCCCCTCACATTGGACAGCCTGCTGGGTACCCATGAGGAAGCTGGCCACCACATAGTAGCCCAAATTCCGCGCCAGCAGCCCCCGCACGGAGCTGTTGGTCACCGCCCGGCTGCCGGCCGGTCCCTCAATGGTCTCCGTGTCTCCCTGCCGCAGCATTATGTGGTCGGGGCGCTGGGGGATCAGGGAGACGCTTCCGCTGCCAGTCCCTGTGGGCATCCCGGTCTCTGCACCCTCATTTTGCCCGGTGCGTGGGCCCATCATCCCGCTCCCGTCGGGCGAGTCGGGACTCATACCCGCCATGCCGCCGGACAGTCCGCCCATATCTTCTGCCTGTGGCTCCGTATGTATTTGCAGCATCCGTCACACCTCACTCAAGTTTCATAATATGCGTCCGTGGGAACATAAAAGCAGTGTCCGCCGATCTGCTCCACGAACTGCCCCACCCGGGAGGGAAAATAGCTTCGGCAGGGTCTGTCGTAAGGGCTGTAAAACCACAGCGCATCCCCCACCACCGGCAGGCGATTTCCGGCCATAGCCCAGTCGGCAATATCATAGTTTTCCTGGGTAGGGCGCATATTGTAAATGTTCTGCGGATTGTACACACCCCCCACCGTCTCCGCCAGGCAGGTGAACTGCCCCGGCTGGAACACGATGTTTTGCAGGCTCCCCTGCCCCACACGCTGGTATTCGCCACCCAGGACATTCACCCGATTCATCACCACCCCGGCCACTGCCTTCATTCCGATTTCTCCCTCGCCTCCCGCCTCACACTGGATCAGACGGGCCAGAAGCTCTCGCTCATCATAGGCCATTGCTGTCACGCTCCCATCGCCCTCCATTCTATGCCTCCGGAATATAAAGGGTGAAGCGGGCGCAAAAAAGTCACAGGACAAAATCCTGTGACTCTTAGTGCTTTGCTTTGCAATTATTGATTCTCCCGGGCCAGTGCCTGTTCCAAGGCAATCGACAGCTGATCCGGGCAGGAGCTGGGCTTGCCGCCGCAGCGAATCCCCTTCATTTTTTCGATGGCTTCCGTGGCGGGCATCCCAATGACCAGCCGAGAAATACCCTGCAGGTTCCCGTTGCAGCCGCCCTCAACCCTCACATCACGGATGATGCCGTGATCCAGCTCCACGGTCATTCTCTGGGAGCATACGCCCCGAGGCTGATAGGTATAGGTCATAGTTCTGTCCTCCCGTTTCACAAAAAATATATGTCAGCACCCAGCCGAAAAGTCTCGCAGCCTTGGCCGCCCGCAGGCGCCAAAAAATCAGCAGATTTTTCGCCGGTTTTTACGCCCCCGCCGTAAAAATACCTACGCCCAGCAGGGACAGGCCTCCCATAATAAGGCCCGCCAGCAACACGCCGCCCATGCAGGCCAGCACGCTTTTCTTAAATCCCATGTCCAGGATGCTGGCCGCCAGGGTACCCGTCCATGCACCGGTACCGGGCAGCGGAATGCCCACAAACAGCAGCAGTGCCCAAAACAGACCCCGTCCCGCTTTTTGCTGGAGCTTTTGTCCGCCCTTTTCCCCCTTTTGCAGGCACCAGGTAAAGAACTTGCCGATATATTTTTTGTCGCAGCCCCACACCAGTACCTTCCGTGCAAAGAAATAGATAATGGGCACCGGCAGCATATTCCCCACAATGGCGATGCAGTAGGTCTGCCAAAGAGGCAGACCGAAGGCCACTCCGTAGGGAATAGCGCCCCGCAGCTCGATAAGTGGTACCATGGATACGCCAAAAACGATCAAACAATGCTTCAGCATGAAAATCCTCCGTGCGGTCTATCCGTAGAGTCTTTTTCTATTATACATATTATTTCCGTTTTGGCAAGAGTTTAAGCCAAGGCATATTTTCGAGCATAATAGTCGTACCGCTGGCGGTACTCATCGCTGCCGCTGCGCACGCCGTCCAGATATCCGTGGATATCCATTCGGCTCTTCTGCATCTGCACCACACACCCGGCAATATTGGAGCAGTGGTCCGCCACCCGTTCCAGATCCGTCAGCAGGTCAGCCCACACGAACCCGGCCTCCATGCTGCATTTTCCCTCCTGCAAGCGCAGGATGTGCCGGGACCGAAGCTGCTCCTTCAGGGTGTCCACCACCTGCTCCAGAGGCTCCACCTCTTTGGCCGAGGAGAGGTCTCCGTGGATAAACGCCGTCAGCGCCAGATCCATAATTTCACTCACCGCGCCAAAGAGCTTGTGCATCTCGTCCATAGCCGCATCGGAAAAGGTGATCCCCTTCCCACGCAGCTCCTCCGTTGCCTCCAGTACATTCACTGCGTGGTCGCTGATGCGCTCAAAGTCTCCGATCATATGCAGCAGCTCTGCCGCCTCCACCCGGTCCTGATCGCTGAGGGGGCAGCCGGACAGCTTCACAAGATAGGTCCCCAGCTCGTCCTCGTATTTGTCGGCGCTCTGTTCATCCTCCCGGATGCTCTCGGCCCGCTTCTCGTCATGACCGTCCAGCTCCCGCATGGCGTTGCGGGTGGCCTTCACGGCAATGCGCCCCATGTTCATGGTCACCTCATGGCACCGCTCCATAGCCACAGCCGGGGTAGCCATGAGCCGCTCGTCCAGAGCCGGCACGCTGTCTCCTCCCTCCTTGTTGGGGATAATGCGGCAGGCCAGCTTCTCCAGCAGCCCCGTCATAGGCAGCATCAGCGCCGTGCAGAGAACGTTAAACACCGAGTGAACAACGGCAATACCCACCTGGTCGATATTTCCGTTCAGCATAGGAATATTTACCAGTGCCCGCACTACCTCAAAAACCGTCAGCCACACAACCGTACCGATGATGTTGAAGCTCAGATGTACCACCGCCGCCCGCCGCGCATTGCGGTTGGTGCCGATGGACGAGAGCATAGCCGTAACGCAGGTGCCGATGTTCTGCCCCATGATGATGGGGATTGCCGCGCCGAAGGTAATCTGTCCCGTAGACGATACCGCCTGCAAGATACCCACAGACGCCGAGGAGGACTGGATAATGGCCGTAAGCACCGCGCCGGCCACCACGCCCAGAACCGGATTGGTGAACACCAGCAGCAGCTCCCGGAATCCCTCCATGTCCTTCAGGCCAGCCACCGCTCCGCTCATGGTGTCCATGCCAAACATCAGCGTAGCAAAGCCTAAAAGGATAAGGCCCGTGTCCTTCTTTTTGCCGTTTTTGCTCATCATGTAAAAGGCCACGCCGACCAGGGCCATAATCGGCGTAAAGGAGCTGGGCATGAGCAGTTTCATAAAGAAATTGTCGCTCTGGATGCCCGTCAGGCTCAAGATCCACGCCGTCACGGTGGTACCCACATTCGCGCCCATAATGACATGGATAGCCTGGTGCAGAGTCATAAGCCCCGAGTTCACGAAGCCCACCACCATCACCGTAGTGGCCGACGACGACTGAATCACCGCCGTAATGCCCAGGCCCGTCAAGAATCCGCCCAGCCTGCTGCCTGTGAGCTTTCCCAGCAGGGTCTTCAGCCCGCTGCCTGCCCGCTTTTCCAGAGCATCCCCCATCAGATTCATGCCGAACAAAAACAGGCTCAGCCCACCGATGAGGGTCAACACATCAAAAAATGTCATCACTTTCTCTCCTCTTGCTATTATAATGTAATATCTTTGTCCATTTTTATCGTATCCGACGAATCTTAAATCCGAAACCGCAGAAATGTTAAATCCATATTAAACTGTGAAAAAACATTAAAATAGAGACCTCCCAACCGGAAGGTCTCCTTAAAAATCCATTAAATTAAGACTGTCGATAAAGTAGCCGGATTTGCAATAACGGTAAGGAAGGGTGTCCCCCACCGTTTAAATTGTTTTATTGTTCGGGGAAAGTCACCGTAATAGTGGTTCCCGCTCCCGGTTGACTTTGCAGGTCGATCTGCGCTCCGTGAAGGGCCGCTGCGTGCTTCACGATGGACAGCCCCAGCCCCGTGCCGCCAATGGCCCGGCTGTGGCTCTTATCCACCCGGTAAAACCGTTCAAACACCCGGCTCTGGTGATCGTACGGAATGCCGATGCCCGTGTCCGCCACACAAATGCGGCATCCTCGGCCGCAGCCCTCCACCCGCACGCTTACGCTCCCGCCGGTTCGATTGTATTTAATGGCATTGTCGCAGAGGTTATAGACCATCTCATGCAGCACCTGGCGCACACCGTGGACCGTTTTCTCCACACCCTCCAGGTGCAGCATCACCTTCTGTTTCCGGGCCACCTGTTCCAGGCTCTGCAGCACGGAAGTGCATAGGCTGTAAAGCTCTACCTCTTCCCACTCCATGCCCTCTCCGCCCTCGTCCAGGCGCGACAGGTCAATGATGTCCTCCACCAGGCTTGTCAGCCTTGCGCACTCCCGGCAGATATCGCTGCTAAACTCCTTCACCTTTTCCGGCGGTACCAATCCCTGACTCATCAGCTCCGCAAAGCCGGAGATGGATGTTAAGGGCGTTTTCAGCTCGTGAGACACATTGGCAGAAAATTCTCTGCGCAGCTTTTCCCGCTGCTCCCGCTCCGTTACATCCATAGTCAGTACCACCGCGCCGGTGACCTGACCCGAGGCCAGTACGGGGCTGGCCATGATGGATAGAGTCCGCTCCCCCCGCTGCAAAAGTCGTTCACAACGCTGACCGGACAGGGCCTGCTGGGCTGCCTGACGAAGCTGCTGCTCCGGACAACGGGCGATGTTGTCCGCCTCCACCGGCATCAGCGTAGCCGCGCTGCGGTTTTCGGTGAGAATGTGCCCCCGCATATCCACCAATAAAAAACCCTCGCTCATATTCTCCGTCATGGCGGAAAACTCCCGCATCCGGCGGCTCAGCTCGTCCATCTGTTTGCCGATGGTCGCCTTCTGCTGTCGCAGACGCTGGGTCAGTGGCTGCAGCTCCGGATAAATGTCCTGGGGATCGTCCGTAGAGATCGCATTAATGGGCTTTGTGATTTGCTGGGCCAGGCGTACCGACAGCCCCGCCGCCAGCAGCAAAAGTCCCGCCACCGTAGCGATAATGGGCCCCGCCATGTTCAGCAGCATAGCCCCCAGGCTGCTTTGCACCCGGCTCAGCCGCAGCACCGTCCCGTTCTCCAGCCGCAGAGCGTAATATAGATTCTTTTGCAGCACGGTGCTGGAATAGTGGCTGCTCTGTCCCGTGCCGGACTTTATGGCCTGAGCCACCTCCTGGCGATCCAGATGGTTGTCCATATCCGATGCGTTGGCCACACTGTCGTAAAGCACGGTTCCGTCGGTGTCAATGAGCGTGATGCGGTCCGCCGAGCGCAGCTTATCCGGTGCGATATACGCCATGCTTTGACTCAGCTGCTCCGCCTCCTGGGACAGGGACGCAAAGGACTGCTTTTCGTAGTACCCGTATAAAATACCCGAAAACAGGCACGCCCCCGCTGCCAATACCAGCATTGCCAGGAAGAACAGGCTCCGCACGATTTTCCCGGTCATGCCCGGCCCCCGATCTTATAGCCCACGCCCCGGACGGTCTCAATCAGGTGTCCCGCCTCGCCCAGCTTCTGCCGCAGGGTCCGGATGTGTACATCCAGCGTCCGGTTTTCCCGATCCGCTTCCAAGCCCCATACCCGGTCCATGAGCATCTCCCGGGTCATCACCCGGCCCTGCTGCTGCAGGAGAAGCGATAAAATCTCAAACTCCTTGTAAGTCAGCAGCACATCCTGTCCGTTCACCTGCACCTGCCTGCGCTGGGGGCATACATAGAGCGGCCCCACCTGCCATTGCTGCTCCTGGGGCGTCTTTTCCGTCCGCCGCAGCACCGCCCGAACCCGGGCCAGCAGCTCCATCATGCCAAAGGGCTTGGAAACAAAGTCATCCGCCCCGCAGTCCAAACCCGTCACCCGGTCAAACTCTGTATTTTTAGCCGTCAGCATAATCACGGGAATCCCGTTCGTAGCCGAAGCTCCCCGCAGCTTTTTCAGCACGGAGAGCCCGTCCTCCTCCGGCAGCATCACATCCAGCAGCACCAGCTCCGGCAGCTTCCGGTTCACCGCGTGCCAAAACTCCGACGGCCGCTCGAACCCCGCCGCCTCATAGCCCTGGCTCTGCAAGGCATAGATCACCAATTTACGGATGCTGTCGTCATCCTCCAGCAGATAGACCACCGCTTTCACCTTCTTTCGACGCCATTATACCGCACTCTTGTAAAAATGAAAATCCATTTTATGTTAAATCCATATTAAATCATGGTATTTCCTCTAAATTTTTTTAACATTTCCCTTTGCTTTTTTCCTTTTGCCCGGCAAAAACCTATCGACAATAGCAAACAAATTCTGTATACTGTTAAATAAGGAAAAATAATGGGAGGGATAAGCGGATGAGCATATCCGATGTCATAACCCTGCTGGGCGGTGTGGCGCTGTTCCTGTTTGGCATGAGCCTGATGGGAGACGGCCTGAAAAAGGTCGCCGGCAACAAGCTGGAGCTGGTGCTCTATCGCCTCAGCAGCACCCCCCTCAGGGGTGTTTTGCTGGGCACCGGCGTCACCGCCGTAATTCAGTCGTCCTCCGCCACCTCTGTCATGGTGGTGGGCTTTGTCAACTCCGGCATGATGCAGGTCAAGCAGGCCATCGGCGTGGTCATGGGCGCCATTTTGGGCACCAGCATCACCGGATGGATCCTCTGCCTGTCGGACATCTCCGGGGGCAGCGGATGGGTAGACCTGCTCAGCACCGCCACCCTTACGGGTATCGTAGCGGTGGTGGGTATCGTCCTTCGTATGGCCGGAAAGAAGCAGTCCACCCTGTCTGTGGGAAATATCCTCATGGGCTTTGCGGTGCTGATGTTCGGTATGTCCTCTATGAGCGGAGCTGTGGCGCCGCTGAAGGAGAGCGAGGCTTTCACCGGCATCCTCACCAGCTTCTCCAATCCCTTCCTGGGTATTTTAGTGGGCATTGTTTTCACCAGTGTTATTCAGAGTGCCTCTGCCGCTGTGGGTATTCTTCAGGCCTTAGCCATCACCGGAGCCGTCACCTATGAGGTGGCCTTCCCCATCATCATGGGTATCGCCATCGGTGCCGCCGTTCCCGTGCTGCTCAGCGCTCTGGGCGCCAATATCCATGGCCGCCGCACCGCCTTTGTGTATCTTCTTATTGATGTTTTGGGCGTGGTAATCTGGGCCACGGTTTTCTACACCGCCAATGCCATTTTCCACTTCCCCTTTATGGCCGCCACCATGACCACCGTTTCCATCGCCTTTTTGAACACCCTCTTCCGCCTGGCCACGGTCATCGTTCTCGTTCCCTTTATCGGCCTTATGGAGCGATTTGTCTGCTTCCTGATCCCGGATAAAAACGGGGCTGACCCTGCCAAGCTGGAGATGGACCGTTTGGAGGAGCGCTTCCTGCAGCACCCGGCCCTGGCCATTGAGCAGAGCCGGGAGGTCACCTCCGCCATGGCCAACACCGCCTGCCGCAATTTGATGGATTCCCTAGACCTGATCACCACCTACAGTGAAAAGGGCTTCCAGCTGATACAGGAGCTGGAGACCACTGTAGACCGCTTTGAGGACAAGCTGGGCACCTACCTGATGAAAATTACCGTCAAGTCCCTGAATACCCGTCAGAGCGAGGAGGTCTCCAAGTATCTCCATACCATCTCCGATTTCGAGCGTATCAGCGACCACGCCTTGAATATCGCCGAGTGCGCCAAGGAAATCCATGAAAAGAGCATCGTTTTTTCCGGCGAGGCCAGCCACGAGCTGAAGGTTCTGGAAACCGCTATCCGGGATATTCTCAGCCTGGCCGTAAACACCTTCATCGAAAATAATACCGAGGATGCCCGCCGAGTCGAGCCTCTGGAGGAGATCGTGGACACCCTGTGCGACGAAATGAAAAGCCACCACATCGACCGCCTTCAGCGAGGTGTGTGTACCCTGAATCAGGGCTTCGTTTTCAATGACCTGCTCACCAACTTTGAGCGTGTAGCCGATCACTGCTCTAACATCGCCCTGGCCCTCATCGAGCTGCAATCCGACTCCTTCGATACCCATGAGTATGTCCGCAGTCTCAAGCAGGTGAAAGACGACTCCTTCGCCAAATACTACGACGAATATAAAATCAAATATTCTCTGCAATAATTTTAAGTCCCGGGAGGCACCTCCCGGGACTGATTTTTTACTCCTTTTCGCACACCGTCAGTACATAGCCCTCGGGCGTTGCGGGAAAGGTGAAATTATATCCCTTCGGCTTCACCGAAAGCACACCGTTTTCTTCCACGAAATTGCACTGTTTATATTCCCAAACTACACCGCTTCTGCACTTTATCCAGCTCTCCTTCATGGTCCAAAGGCGTAGAAATGCCCGATCCCATTCCTCCCGGGGCAGGCTCTCCAGCCAGGCCTTTTCCCGGTCCGTCAGCGTCCGCATCAGCCGTGCATGAACCGGCCGCACCCTCTCCAGATCCACCCCGATCTCCCGGCGACTTACCACGCAAGCCACATACTCCCCGCTATGGCTGCAATTAAAAAAATAGGGCAGATCGCTTAGGGGCTTTCCGTTTTTGCCCCGATAAAACCGGATATTCTCCGGGTCCGTTTTTGCCGCTGCCGCAAGCATTTCTGCCGCCAGCTTCCGGGATGAGTATTCCTCTCTCCGCTCAATCCGAATCTCCATGCCGCCGCCTCCTTCTTTTCTCCATCCTACCACATCTTCCGACCCTTTGCAATTCGCCTTTTTTCGCCGGAAAGCCTTATTATCACCAGGAAAATCTCGGTTTCCTCCGCTGAATTTGTCTGAAAAGCTCATGGACAGCCGCCCCCGGTCATGCTATATTGAATCCGGATTTTTAATGGATAAAGGAAGGCATTTTATGACTCAACCCGATCACTCTCTCCTGGTCAAGGGCTACTGCATGACCCTGCTGGGCGGCCTGCTCTGGTCCGTGGGCGGTGCCTGCGGTCAGGTGATGTTCCGCAGCTGCGGTGTCACCTCCAACTGGCTGGTGCCCATCCGCCTTTTCATCGGCGGACTGATCACTCTCGCCGTAGCCGCTATTGCGGGAAATAAGCCCCTGGAGGTCCTGCGGCACAAGGAGGCCTGGCCCTCCCTGCTGGTGTTCTCCCTGCTGGGCTCCGCTCTGTGCCAGTATAGCTATTACAGCTCTGTGCAGTACGCCAATGTAGCCTTTGCCACGGTCATCTCCTATTGCAGCCCCGTGGTTATTTTGCTCTGGACCGCCATTGCCACCCGCAAGAAGCCACGCCCTTATGAGCTGTGCAGCGTAGCGCTGGTGGTGCTGGGTGCCTTTACCTGCGTAACGCATTTCGACCTCACCACCCTGGCCGTACCGGTCAAGGGTGCGGTTTGGGGCCTTATCAGTGCGGTGTGCTTCGCCTTTTATACCGTTTCCCCCCGAAAGCTGATGCAGAAGTACCATGTGCTTACCATCACCGGCTGGGGCATGACCATCGGCGGTGTGGTGATGCTGCTTTTTTTCCGTCCCTGGCACATCCAGGGCGTGCAGTTCAGCGGCAAGCTCATTCTGCTCATGACCTGCGTCATCATCCTGGGTACGGTGCTCTCCTTCAGCCTCTTCCAGTCCGGGTGCAGCATCGTGGGCAGCCTGGTGGGCAGCGTACTCTCCTCCGTAGAGCCCATAGGCTCTGTGATTATCTCCGTGCTGTTTCTCAATACCACCTTTTCCTGGCTGGATCTGCTGGGCTTCTTCCTGATTTTGGTCACCATCCCCATCATGGCTCTGGGCAAGGCTCACGAGCCTGTCGGATAAGCTTTTCCAGCATTTTGTAAAGGCACACAGGGTTATCGCCTGTGTGCCTTCTTTTACTTGCAATTACTTGCAATGCCGATAGGGAGTATTTTGCCATTTGCCGCCGTTTATGCGGTGCATCTCCTCTGTAAGATGGTCCCAGCGAAGCACATCCCGGCCCTCCGGATAAAACTCGATAAACTCCCCGTCTACGAAGGTATAAAACCGAGAGATATCCGTACACATTCCGAAGGTAGGCACCTGGTCCGTGGTCAGGTGAAAGGCATAGGGCCGGCCCTTCACGGTGCCGTCAAAGTGTAAGCCCGAGCGATCCAAACTGAGCTGGCCCTCCCCGCAAATTTCAGAGGTGTGCTCCCCCCGGAGGGTCTTATAGGCCGGAAGCATCCCTACCCGAACATGGCCGCTATATGTAAAGGTAGGATCCTTTACATCCTCCTCCGCTTTTTCCCGCTCCAGCAGCACCCAGTCACTGATAAGCTCCGGGCATTGGCTCTCCGAACCCACGGGACGCAGGTTGTACTTTTCATCCACCTCCACGGTATTACCGCAGGCAGTGCAGCGCATTTGATTGCCGCAGCACTCCATCCGATGCAGGGCGCCGCACTTGGGGCACAGGTACAGCAGCGTGTCCAGGTTTTTGGCCATCTGTCCCTTGCCGCCAAAAGTCACCTGGGCCTCCCGGTTCCAGATATAGTCGTCGTGGGCCAGGAGACGGTTCATGGTATCCTCCACCGCTTGGGCGGGCAAGTCCTTCAGCTCCTCTGCGGTGAACATACGGTCCACCGTCACCTCGACCCGTCCCACCCGTCGGTCCAGGCAGTGCTTGGTATAGGTCAGATAGCCGCCGGAAACCTTGGTATAGTACACCGGCACCCCCAGCATTTTCAGAAACTTACCCGTACCGATCATCACCGGCTGAGCCATACCCGTAATAGAGCTCATGCCCTCGGGCATAAGGCACAGGCATCCCCCCTGCTGGATGACCCGGCGCATCTGGCGCATACAGTACAGGTCCGGGGTGAAATTTTTCTTAGGAATGGCCTGGGCCCACTTGAGGATCAGGCAGATGGGAAAACGCATGAACTCATTGTATCCCACCACAAAATTCAGCTTCCGGGGATAGCAGGCCGGACCGGTAAACTGATAGTCCACGCGGCTGGCATGATTGCTGATAATGACATAGGGGCCGCTGTCCTGCCGGGGGTCAGCCTTAAAGTGAAAGGTGGTGTGGATCTGACGGTTCAGCAGCTTCACGATCTGCATAAGGCCGCTGTAAAGAAGGCCGTTGGGCGGATTTATCTGCCGGGCCTGGAGCTTTTCCTGCTGGGTCTTTTTCATGAGGTCACCTCGTGTTTCATAGCAATACCGTGTCTGGCGGGTGAGGGGCGCTTCTGCCCATAAACCATGCCCATCCCTGTCAACCGGCGGCACAATCATTGTAGCGTATTTCGGGAATAATTTCCACTTGTTTTTTCTATAATCGAGGTTTTACGATCTCGGCGCAGTGCTTTCTTGCCCTCCATCCCGTAAAAAAGATTTTCAAAAATTTTGTTTTCGTTTACAATTTTAGATACGATTATGGTACAATTGGGCATGGAAAGTATTTTCCATATTACAAGTAATCTTCCGGAGGTGGAAAGCCCTATGTCACAGGTTACAAAGCGGGCCTTGGAGCAGTCGCTGAAAAATCTGCTGCTGAAAAAGCCGCTGACCAAAATCACGGTGGGCGACATAGCCGACGATTGCGGCATCAACCGCATGACCTTCTATTATCATTTTAAAGATATTTATGACCTGGTGGAATGGTCTTGCCTGGAGGATGCCAAGCGGGCTCTGGACGAGAATAAGACTTACGAAACATGGCAGCAGGGTCTGCTGCAGATTTTTGAGGCGGTTCAGGCGAACAAGCCGTTTATCCTGAATGTTTACCGCTGCGTCCACAGAGAACAGGTTGAAAAATACCTGCAGCCCCTTGTAGACCGGCTTTTGCTGGATGTGGTCGATGAGGAAGCAGGCGAAATGACCGTCCGGGCGGAGGACAGGCAGTTTATTGCCCAGGTCTATTCCTATATATTTATAGGGCTCATGCTGGACTGGATCAAGGATGATATGCGGGAGGACCCGCAGCAGCTCGTGGACCGGCTCGCCAAGCTGATCAAAGGCTCCATGGCAGAAGGCCTGTCTCGATTTAAGCTCTGATTCTAACGGCGCAGGACGCCCCCGCCCTGCCTATCGCCCCTTGCTGGGCAGTCCCATTTTATCATTTTGATGAATTTGATAAAACTTTTTACACATTTCGGCTCCGTGATAAAACTTTTATCGCGGAGCTTTTTCTGTTTATGGTAAACCCGAAGGCAAAGGGTATAATAAGGGCATAAAAAGGAAAAACACAGGAGGTATTTGTTATGTATTACTCTGCAGGAACTTATGAAGCCTTTGCCCATCCCGAAAAGCCCAAGGATGTAGATAAAAAGTCGGCCTACATCATCGGCACCGGCTTGGCCGGCCTGACCGCCGCCTTTTATCTGGTGCGCGACGGGCAGATGAAGGGCGAACATATCCATGTATTTGAAAAGCTGGACCTGGCCGGCGGCAGCTGCGACGGCCGCAAGGACATTACCAAGGGCTTCTTCATGCGCGGTGGCCGCGAGATGGATAACCATTTTGAGGTCATGTGGGACACCTTCCGGGATGTACCCTCCATCGAGACGCCGGGTGTTTCCGTGCTGGATGAGTATTATTGGCTCAATAAGCACGACCCCAACTACTCTCTGTGCCGTGCCAGCATAAACTGCGGCGAGGATGCCCATACCGACAAGCAGTTCAAGCTGGATAAGGACTCTGCCATGGCGCTGTCCAAGCTGTTTATGACCCCGGAAAAGGATCTGGAGGACAAAAAGATCTCCGATGTACTGCCGGATTCCTTCTGGAGCACCAACTTCTGGCTGTACTGGCAGACCATGTTCGCCTTCCAGCGCTGGTCCAGTGCTCTGGAGATGAAGCGGTACCTGTGCCGCTATGTCCACCACATCGACGGCCTGCCCGATTTCAGCGCCCTGCGCTTTACCAAATACAACCAGTATGAGAGCATGATCCTGCCGCTGGTGAAATATTTGGAGTCTCATGGTGTACGCATTGAATACGGCATGGATGTGAAGAATGTCATCATCGAAACCGTGGGTGACAAGAAGATCGCCCGTCAGATCGTCTATGTCAAGGACGGTCAGGAGCAAACCATTGACCTCATCGAGGACGACCTGGTGTTCATCACCAACGGCTGCTGCACCGATACCTCCTGCTATGGCGATCAGACCCATGCACCGGACCTGTCCGGCGTGAAAAACGGATATGGTGAGTCCTGGGATATGTGGAAGGCTATTGCTGCCCAGGCTGAGCACGGTGAATACGGCAATCCGGACAAATTCTGCTCCGATGTAGACGCCACCAACTGGATGAGCGCCACGGTGGCTACCTCCAACGAGGAGATCATTCAGCACATCATGAATATCTGTAAGCGCGACCCCCGTTCCGGTAAGGTGACCACCGGCGGCATCGTCACGGTAAAGGACAGCACCGATAACTGGTATCTCTCCTGGACCATCAACCGCCAGCCTCAGTTCAAGTCCCAGGACAAGAACATGGTGCTTGTGTGGCTGTATTCACTGAATACCAACAAGGAAGGCAACTTCGTGAAGAAGGCTATGCGCAACTGTACCGGTGAGGAGGTCTGCCGCGAGTGGCTGTACCACATCGGTGTGCCCACCGAAAAGATCCATGCACTGGCACACGATGCCTGCAACACCACCACCTGCTTCATGCCCTATATCAATGCCTTCTTCCAGCCCCGTAAGGAATCCGATCGGCCCAAGGTCGTGCCCGACGGCGCCGTGAACTTCGCCTTCATCGGTCAGTTTGCCGAGACGCCCCGGGACACCATCTTCACCACCGAGTATTCCATGCGAACCGGCATGGAGTCAGTCTACACCCTGCTGGACATTGACCGCGGCGTGCCGGAGGTGTGGGGCAGCAAGTACGATGTGCGGGAGCTGCTGCGTGCCTGCTATTACGCCATCGACAAGAAGCCTATCCGTGAGGCACCTCTGTCCTTCAAGGAGAAGGAACTGCTTAAGATCGTCCTGAAGAAGGTCAAGGGCACCGATATTGAGATTCTGCTGAAGGAAAGCGGACTCATCGACTAACTTAAATAACGGAAAATCCAAGAGCGGCTGCCGGCGCATAAATGCGTCGGCAGCCGCTTTCTCTTGTCAAAAAACATTTTCGGCTCTCTAAAGCGAATACCGGAAACGAAGAAACCCCCGATAAAATCGGGGTTTTCACGGGCCATATCTTTTTTATAGCCTCTTGATGTGAAGACAAGACAATAGAGATGTTTTTGCGTTTTCGCTGTCTTGATTTGAACACTCGAAAGGGGTAGAAGATATCAATTATCTGGTGGCATACTATCCACGATTAATCCCCCTTAATCTTAACTTAAGAAATCATTCTGAATTGTCCATCGTTATTCTCCGGTTACTCAATTTCATTTTGAATTTCCGTTCTTGAGTTGATAAAAGCCCTCACCACTTCGAATCTGAACTCTGCATCATTCCACATCTCAAAATCGCAAGCAATAAACGGATGTGCCATTGTCCCGCCGCTTTTACCTTGCTTGGATATTATTCCAATAGCATTTGTCAGGTCAATCCATTTCTTTGGCGTCAAGGTGAACTGTGGAGTTTTGGCATCGACTGTTATTCTTTGAAAAGCATCTTCATTAAAATTCGAATTATGCTTTCTTTCCCATGTTGCCAGAAACTCAACCGTGTTACGGCTTCTCAGCCAGCTTTGTATTAAGTAACTCGGATTGGCTGCATCATATTTTTTTGCTATTTCCGTTAATGAAACATAATCATCGGACGGATGCAGATACTTTGATCATGGGATAGTTCAAAAGAGCCAGCGGCTTGAAGGGAGCGGAGCTGTCGCCTTCCTTCTTCTCCACACGGCAGAACCAGACATGGAACTCCGCCTCACCCCGCTGCTCGGTGTGGTGCTCGTAGCCCAAGCCCTCCATGACAGCGTACAGTGGATGCGGCTCAAAGGTCTGGATGATGTGTAATCCTTCGCCCACTTCCAACGCCTCGGCTCTTTTCTTCAGCCCTTCAAAAAAGCTACCCTGTATATGGCGCACATCCATGGTCTGAAACCACTGTGCTTTGCCCTTCCAGTTTTCATAACTCATCGTCTTTACTCCTTTTGCAGAAAGCTCACGCCTCCTCGAAGCTGTCCTTACCCACGCCGCACAGGGGGCATTCAAAATCCTCCGGTACCTCGCTCCATGGCGTACCGGGGGCGATGCCACCCTCCGGGTAACCTGCGCTCTCGTCGTATTCCCAACCGCAAACGGTGCAAACGTATTTCATAATGCGTCTCCTTTCGTGTTCTCCTGTTTTTCAGTCCTCCTTCAGCCGGCCGTCTACCGTCACGGTGACGACCTGCCACGGAATGAACTTCCCGCTCTGCCGGAGTGCCTTTTTCGCCGCCATCTCCAGCCCGCCGCAGCAGGGTACCTCCATGCGGACGACGGTGACGCTCTTGATATCGTTCTCCCGGATGATCTCCGTCAGCTTTTCGGAATAGTCCACGCTGTCCAGTTTGGGGCAGCCCACGAGGGTGATGTGCCCCTTGATGAACCGCTCGTGAAAGGCGGCGTAGGCGTAGGCGGTGCAGTCGGCGGCGATCAGGAGCCGCGCGCCGTCAAAATATGGGGCGTTCACCGGTACCAGCTTGATCTGCACCGGCCACTGGGAGAGTCTGCTCACCTGCTGGGTTTGCGGCACTTCCACGGCGGGCGCGTCCTGGCGCTGAATATTCCGGGACTGGCTGCCGGGGCAGCCGCAGGGCAGGGTCATGCCCTCCTTCCGCATTTTCCGCTGCTTATTTTCCATGACGGCCTGCTCGTCATAGGCCGCCGCCTCCCGCTCCACGAAGGTGATGGCCCCGGTGGGGCAGGTGGGCAGACAGTCGCCCAAGCCGTCGCAGTAATCGTCCCGCATGAGCCGCGCCTTGCCGTCCACCATGGCGATGGCGCCCTCGTGACAGGCGGCGGCGCAGGCACCGCAGCCGTTGCACTTATTCTCGTCGATCTCGATGATCCGTCGTTTCATGTTCGGTCCTCCTGTTGCTTTTGTGCGCTCATTGTACTATACTAAAAGCAACAAGTCGGTTGAATTTTCAACGAAAGAGGGCTTTTTATGAAAGAATTTTTTCCGGTGCTCCATATGGCGGCGCTTTTCTCCGGCATTTCCGACGAGGAGCTTGCCGTCATGCTCTCCTGCCTTGGGGCGAGGATCGACACCTTTCCAAAAGGCTCCCGCCTGCTCCGCGCCGGAGACGCGGTGGAAGATGTGGGCCTTGTGCTGGCGGGCAGTGCCCTCATCGTGCAGGAGGACATCTGGGGAAACCGCAACATCCTCTCCAAGGCCGGGCCGGGGCAGACCTTCGCGGAGGTGTTCGCCTGCGCGCCGGGAGCGGTGCTGAATGTGAGCGTGGAGGCGGAGAGCGCGGTGACGGTGATGTTTCTGCACATAAGGCGCGTTTTGAGCGTGTGCCCCTCCGCCTGCTCCCACCATAGCCGGATCATCCGCAACCTGCTGGGCGAGCTGGCGGAGAAGAACCTGCGGCTCAATGAAAAGCTCACCCATATGGGCCAGCGCACCACGCGGGCAAAGCTGATGTCCTATTTTTCCGCCGAGGCGCAGCGCCGGGGCGACTACGAGTTCGACATTCCGTTCTCCCGCCAGCAGCTTGCGGATTACCTCGGTGTGGAGCGCAGCGGACTGTCGCTGGAGCTTGGAAAAATGCGGGATGAGGGCTTGCTCGACTTTCATAAAAGCCACTTTCTTCTCAAGGCGCCAGAGACGGACGGTCTTCCTCCTTCTGCGCGTTAAGAATTTCCCCTTCAAGCCCCCTTTGGGCGTATTGGCAAGTGCGGATACACCGGGCAGAATATTGGGCTTTTACAGAAGGAGAGCGCAACTACGAACCTGCAGAGATTGACAAGGTAGCGTCAGCTCGTACAATCTGATTTGATAATACCCACAGCCGCTTTGGCTGTGGGCATTTTCTGTTTGAACTTCAAAAGCTTTGCAGAACGCAAGGAGCCTAATGCCAAATTCAGCATGTCACCAACTATGAGGAAAGAGAGTCAATAAGCACAGAGCGATGCCGATTCCTCTTACATTTCTATCCAGCAATGTCTTATCCTCCTGTTTTTTGCTGCGGAACTTATCCAATCTATGAAAAAGGCACTTCTTCCGCCCTTTGCGTCAGGCGGGACAACGCACAGACCGCGTACATATAGCCTGCAAGAATCAGCGGTGCCGGCAGTCCGTAAAGCAGCGGCGCCGGGATGATACGCCAAAACAGCTTGAGCACACCGATCTCCGCGCCGTAGGTAAAGAAGTAGTTCGCCTCCGGGCAGAGCGTGAGGCGTAACAGGAGATTGATAAGATGAGCGCCTACGGCAAGCAGGCCAAAGGTCTTGAGGATCCGCGGGATATCCTTGGGGTCGGGGCGGTAAAAGCCCAGCGTCGCCAGACTCAGGCCGCAGACAACAAGGAGAGCGTGTGTCACATAGTAGCCAAAAATTCTCGGCAGGAACAGCGAAAAGCCGGAGAACAGCGGCTCCGGGAAGAGCAGCGCCATCAGTGCGCCAAGGGGCGCTACAAAGAAGGAAAACCCCATGATCGAGCGGTTCCTCTTCCACACTCCCAGCGGGATCAGGAACAGATTGATGTTGCATAGGTGCAGCGGCAGCTCATTGAAAATGTTGAAGCCATTGGGATAGTAGGCACGGACATACGCTGCGTCCATGGACAGCGAGAGCTTGTAGACGGTAAACAGCGCAAGATTAAAAAGGCACACGCCGATCAGAAACCGGGAGCGACGTGCCTCCGGTTTTCCGCGCAGCAGCAAGAATATGAGCAGCACCGCCGCTGCCGTAAGCAAAAGCAGAAGCAAATGCAGCCCGCGAAAGGGCGTTATAGTAAATTCGTTCATTTCACACGCCGGAACATCTTTCCGGTCTTCTCCTTAAGAAATCGTTTGAATTCCTCCACCGTCCCGCCGGTAAGAGTGCGCTTGTCCAGAGGCTGCACATAGCGTTTCTTCATCAGAAGGATGATGTAGTCCTGCGACTCAGCCAGTGCGTCGATCAGTTCATAGCGGAACGTGGAGGTGGTGGCCGCCGTAACGACGGTATAAGAATCCTCGCCGAATGCGACATGATATTCCTTTGTGCCCGCCAGCGTGTTTTTGCGGGCGATCATGCCATTGAATCGGTCCTGGAACAGCAGAACGGACAGCAGCATCACCTCTACCAGCAGGGAAATCAACATTCTGACATCAAGCACAAAAGGCTCTCCATCGAATTATCTGCTCACCGGAATGGAGATCTCGAAAACAGCGCCGGTGTCTCCGTTGTAAGCGCGGATCGTCCCTTTATGCAGGTGGATGATCTCCCGGGTCAGGGCAAGGCCGATGCCGGATTTTCCGCTTTTGCCCATGTAAAAGCGGTCGAAGATGTGGGGAATATCTTCCTCGGCGATGCCGTTCCCGTCGTCCTGTATCCGTATCGTCACATGCCGCTTGTCCGTGCGGCAGGTCAGGCGCAGCTGGCTGCGGGCATAGCGCACGCCGTTGGACAGGATATTGGTAACGGCTCTGCGCAGCTGGGTATCATCGCAGCTGACCATAACGGGCTCCTCGGGGAAATCCGGCACGATTGCGATGCCGCCGGCGGCTGCCGGCTCCACGGCGCGTATGCTGTCGTATAGCAGCTCCCGAATATCCATCTCTGAAAAGACAAGCTGCTGCCGCCCCATATCGATTTTCGAGATGTCCAGGAGCTCTTCCACCAGCTCCGTCATGCGGTCGCTTTCCTCCAGGATCACCTCCGCAGCGCCACCCGCATCCATTACGCCCGCCTGTATGCCCTCCGCATAGCCCTGTATCGCCATCAGCGGTGTTTTCAGCTCGTGGGAGGCATTCTGGAAGAAGGTCTGCTGCCGCTCCGCTTCCTTCTCAATATCCCTGCCAAACCGGAACCCCAGCAGGCACATGACGGAGGAGATCGCCAGCAGCACCCCAAAGAACGCCCAGTTCAGCGTCACGATATAGCGGGTGATGGGGCCGATGTCTATGTACATGATATAGGAGTAGGGTTCCTCCCCATCGCCGTAATCCTCCTGCACGGACATGAATATCAGGTGATGCCTGTCCGTTTTGAAGGTATAGCATTGATTGAGTGCAATATCCCGTCCGGCACAATATTCCAGCAATTTTTTCTCCAGGCGATAGGTATCCCGGTTCCATGTGTTAGGTCGGTATCCGTCATCCAGTTCCAAAAAGACGATGCTGGGGGTAAAGAAATTCCCCTCCTCCTCGCCCTCGTCATAGATCGGTTCTTCGTCGGTATAGGGGATGGTGCGGTTCTGGTACTGTGCCTCGCTGATGAGCGCCTTTTTTGCCTCACTCACAAAGTGGGCAGGTATGATGAGGTTCACCGCCAGCATGAACAGTGCAAAGAGCAGCAGTGCCGCACCGAGGATCAGATACACGATCCGCAGCTTGATGTTTTTCATGTGTGCTCCGCTCCCTTCAGCTTATAGCCAAAGCCCCATATGGTGCTTACGCTGACGGTGCTGCCCGCTTGCAGCAGCTTTTTTCGGATACGGCGCAGGGTTTCGTCGGTCACGCGGGTCTCCACCTCCGAGTCGAAGCCCCACACCGCGCTGAGCAGTTCCTCGCGGGAATAGGCCTTTTCCGGCTGCTTCAGCATATAGCTGAGCAGCCGCAGCTCGGTCTGGGTCAGTGCCACGATCGTGCTTCCGCAAAAGACAGCATTTTCCGTAGCGGAATAGCGGAGATCCCCATAGCGCAATTCATCTACTGCCGCCGCTGTTTTCCCCCTGTCCATCTCCACCCGGCGCAGCAGGGCTCTCACCTTCATGAGCAGTATGGTGGGGCGAAAGGGCTTGGTGAGGTAATCGTCACTGCCCTGACTGATGCCCATGACATAGTCCAGCTCGCTGTCCTTGGCCGTAAGCAGGATAATGGGGATATCGGAAACAGAGCGTAGCTCCCGGCACACGGCAAGGCCGTCCGTGCCGGGCATCATAATGTCCAGTATGACCAGCTCCGCAGGCTCCTGACGGAATGCCTCCAGCAGCGCGTCACCGCTTTCAAAGGAGCGCACGGTATATCCGTCGCTTGCGAGGAAGCTATGGAGCAGTTCCCGGATGCTCTTTTCATCGTCCGCCAAATAGATGGAATGTCCCATGGTGACCCCCTAGAAAGCAGCGCCAAATGCTGCGCACAGGCGCAGCATCGGCGTCGTATTTAGTTAATCATATCAGAAAACCGCCTTTCCGTCAAAGGGGGCAGATGCCGCTTTCGCAGCCGGCGTTGCCCCAAATGGTGTCGTACAGCTTGCACAGCTGGTTATCAAGCTCTACCAGACGGTTGTAGTCGGCGATCAGCGCGTCCTTTTCCGCGTCGGTCAGGAAGCCCAGGCTGCGGATGAAGGCTGCTTCATCGTAGTTGTCGTAGTCATAGTCGTCCGGCAGATCAAAGTACGCTTCATCTACCTTGTCCCACAGGTCGGCGTGCTTTTCGCAGACGCGGTCATACTCCTGCTCCAGGGTGTCGATCTCATCCAGCACCTTGGGGTCGGCCTTTTCCAGTGCCTTCTCGTAAAGCGGCATATTGTCGCAGTCGGGCAGCTTCTCATACAGCGCCTCCATTTGGGCGTCCAGCTCGTTCAGCTCCTTGATATCTGCCAGAAGCGTTTCCTTCTCCGCTTCCGTCAGGGCGTTGCTGCTGCGGATAAATGCCGCCTCGTCAAAGTTTGTGAAGTCGTAGTCGTCAGGCAGGGCGTTGCAGATTTCGTCCAGCTTTTCCCACAGTACTGCGTTTCTTTGGAAGATGGCGTCGCTCTTCTCTTCCACCGCCTCGATCTGCTCCCAGATGGCGTCCTCGTTCTCGGTTGCAATTTTAGTAACAGGCTCCATTGGTGCGGATGTGGCGGCAAAGGCGGAGGTTGCTGTGCCGATGGCTGTTACCACCAACGCCAGTGCCAATACAAGGCTCCAAATCGTTTTCTTTTTCATGGTATGTTACGCTCCTTTTTTGAAGTATTTGTGGTTGTGTATTAACCTTGTCTGTAGCATACCAGAAGCTGCATTGAAATTCTCCCGCGAAAGTGCAGGGAAAGTGTCACAAATTCGTCACAGCGCCTGTGTTATACAATGAACACCCACCCGGTAGCCGACCGATGGGTGTTCGTTTCAATCTGCGGATAAGCCGGGAGATCACGGCAGAAAAAAGGAGAGATTGCGATACAGCAATCTCTCCCGCTTTCGACATGATGGTTGTTCCGTTAGCTTGGACAGGGGGTGTGTCGGCCCTTATGACCGCCGCACCGCCTGCAGTCGAACGCCTGCCGGATCTTTTTCAGGGGCTATCGTATTCCGTTTTGGTCTTTTTAAGGCATCTCCGGTTCTGGAGTAAGGCGCACGGTGTCCTCCTCACTGAAGGATACACCGTCAAATTCCAGCCAGTTCTTCTTTGCCACCTGCTCAAAGAAGTTTGTCAGTTCCTCACCTGTGGGGTTGGGAACGCTGTAATCAAAGTCAATATCCGTGATGAAGCAGGCCGTGATCTGGAAGACCATATCATCGCCTTTCACCGAGAGGTAGATATACGGGTTCTCCTTCACATAGTCCGCATTGGCATCCGCGATGGAGTTTTTCTCGTTCAGCGTAAGGAGCAGATGCCGACCGAAGTCGCTCTCACTGAACAGCTTTACGCCGATGTCCTCGTCCTCGTCGTCGGTCAGCGGGATCTGTTTCGGCGGCTGCATAGTAGTCAAATAGTAGTCTGGATAAAATGCGGGTTCAGCAGCCCAGTTCAGCTGAATATCTTTACCCTCTATCCCTGGATCAGATCAGCGGCATCGCATCCAAGTACTTTGGCAAGGTCAAGCACAATACCGGCCTGCGCTTTTGCAAGTTCGTACTGCTTCTGCTCGTAGAGCTGGATCATTCGCAAGGAGACTCCGGATGCTTCACTGAGCTGCTGCTGTGTCAGCCCTCTCGCCTTCCGTGTAAGCTGTAGCTTAGACTTACGGCTACCCTTGTTCCTTTGAATGATCTCATCTGCACTCTCCACGAATTTGCTTACATCCGCTTCGTGCAGGATATATAGAGACATCACTACCGATAGTGTCAATCCGTATTCTACCATATCGCTGAAGCGTCGGTTTGTTTCCCACTGGTAATAGGCAAGGATCCATCCGGCCCAGTACTCTCTCCCCTTTGAGGATAGATGGGGCTGATGATGACGCTCACTCTGCATATTCACGGCAGCAAGCACAGCGTCTGCCAGTTCGACCCCCGACATTCCTGCAACATACTTCGGATTTCCATTCTCGAATTTTGAGGCAATTCCGGAGGAAATGAACCAGCCAAAGAAGTCATCCGGTGCATAGCCGAGTGTACACACGGCGTACTCGACCATATCTCCGAGATTGGCCATTGCATCATCCAAGTATAATTCGTTGTAGGCGTTCATCTTCATTCCCCCATTCTTCCCGAATGATGTCCAGCACATATTTTTCAGACAAAACCGTTTCACGATCCTTCTCTTTTGCAAAATCCTCGCGCGCTTTACTGTCTCGTGCCAGCTTCTTCGGATAATACATATCACACGGTGCAGGAATGGCTTCCTCAAATGTAAATCGAGCAAACGCTTTTCCCGATATCGCAACGATCTGTTCGCCCAGTTTCCCAAGTAACATCGCTTTTTCAAGCTGTTGGAGAGAAATCGTATTATTCAGAAACGCACTTGCGAATGAGAAATAAGAATCGTCCGCCCGATATCCTTTGATGACATCATACTGCTTATACTCTACCGCAAAATGCTCGCCAATATACTGCTTGGCTTGCCTTGCGACTGCCCCGCCAATACGGAACTTCCGATTATTCAGCAGTACATAAAGCCAATTGAGAATATGATAATTACCTCCTGTAAGCGAGAGGATAGACAGGCCGTTTAAATCAAAGGCATATCGATTTGCAAAGCCATCCGCTTCAGCGGAACAAGCCCACTCCTTTGCAAGCTCCACACTCTCAGTACAGTAGAACCCCAGTCCGTAATCGTTGTTTGGGTTTCCTTTGCCAATAACAGGCTGTTGGATAATTTGACTGGAACCATGATAAACGCAGATTATTTTATTCATAGCGGCGCCTCTTTCACGAGCCTATCGCTCCACTGATAGTTTTAACTTGAATTGATTATATCGCTATGGCGATAGTTTGTCAACAAGAAAACTTGTGGTGTTTCTCTGTCTGCAACGATATCTGTTGTTTCGACGTAACCGCCACAGCAAATGACGCATAGACACACATGAGACAATTAGTAAAGTCTCTCATACCAAGTATATTTTTCGTTTCCTGACCGATACTTTAACTATAAAAACGAAGGATAAGGATGGTCAGCATATGAATAATATGGATTTAGGATACGAAATGTTTTGCTATCAATGTGAGCAAACAGCGAACGGAAAGGGCTGTACAAAGCTTGGGGTTTGCGGAAAGACACCGGAAATCGCCAATCTGCAGGATTTGCTGATCTTTCAAATCAAAGGGATCAGCTGTTACGGAAAAGTTCTGCAAGATGAGGGACAGCATATCGATAAAAATATCATACGGTTTATCGAAAATGTTCTTTTCACAACGCTGACGAATGTTAATTTTGATTCGAAAGTACACGTGGAATTATTGAACGAATCACAACGGATAAAAGAAAATTTGAGAACAATCACAGGAGAGCTTCACAATCAGACATCATACGCCACTTATGATCTTCCCGAAACAAAAACACAAATGCTAAAGGATGCTCAATTCGCGGGAATTATGTATGATAAATCCCTTGACCCGGATATTCGCTCATTGAGGCAAACCATTTTATACGGACTGAAAGGTGTCAGCGCCTATGGGCATCAGGCAAGAGAACTGGGCTATTACAGTGATGAGGTAGATGAATTTTATATTCAGGCATTGGAAGCTCTCACAGACGATAACCTCACAGTGGAAGAACTGATCCGAATGACCATGCGCACCGGAGAAGCGGCAATTGAGGTTATGAAAAAATTGGATGAAGCCAATACTGCAGTTTACGGAAATCCGGCACCCCATAGGGTCAATATCCATATGAGGAAAGGACCCTTTATCGTTGTTTCGGGACATGATTTGAAGGATTTGGAAATGCTGCTGGAACAAACAAAGGGAACGGGGGTCAATGTGTATACACACGGTGAAATGCTGCCGTGCCACGGATATGAGGGATTAAAAAAATACCCCCACCTTGTCGGGAATTTCGGTGGTGCGTGGCAAGATCAACAAAAACAATTTGATGATCTTCCGGGATGTATTCTAATGACGACGAATTGCCTTATGCGGCCGAGAGAGAGCTATAAAGGCCGAATCTACAGCACGAATGTAGTGGGCTGGGAAGGGGTAAAACACATTGGGAAAAGAGAAAACGGTGAAAAGGATTTCAGTGAAATCATTCAGCAGGCAATAGAATTGGGCGGCTATCCGGAGGATCAGGAGCCCCACGAGATACTTGTCGGATTCGGGCATCATTCGGTATTAAGCGATTCTGACAAAATCGTAGCGGCAGTAAAAGCAGGAAAAATCAGACATTTCTTTCTTATTGGCGGCTGTGACGGAGCAAGACCCGGTCGAAACTATTATACAGAGTTTGCTAAGATGGTCCCGAAAGACTGCGTGATATTAACGCTCGCATGCGGAAAATACAGATTTAACAAACTGGATTTCGGTGAAGTAGCGGGACTGCCGAGACTTTTGGATGTCGGGCAATGCAATGATGTATATTCTGCCATACGGATCGCAACAGGTTTAGCAGATGCTTTTGGTACCGATGTAAACGGATTGCCTTTGTCGTTGATCGTATCATGGTACGAACAAAAGGCTGTTGCTGATTTGCTGGCATTATTGAGTCTGGGAATTAAAGGCATATATTTAGGCCCTACCCTGCCGGCATTTTTGAGCCCGAATGTGCTTCAGTATTTAGTGGACACATTCGACTTGCGGCTTATTACCAATGCTGAGGATGACATTAAGACCTGCCTGAAACAGAATATTTGAGAAATCAGGAACCGTCAATGCACTTTGATAGTAACCGTAGAACCTGACAGCGCACAGTATAAGAGAGCTGGCACGAGCCAGCTCTCTTTAATCTTTTGACATCCCGCATTTATCCAGTGCGTGGACGGCGCGAGGTGTTCCTCCCATGTTGTGTCCATCTCGCTCAACTTGGGTGCGCTTTGCAACCCCCACAAAAGATATCGGTATTATCAGCTTTATACCGGCGCATTTGAGCTGGAATGATCTTGAGGAGTCTTGAAAACGTACAATTTTCAAGACTCCTCAAAAATTTTTGCAGCAATATGCTCCAATGCGTCACTGAAAATCTCATGAACACGGATCAGCGAAACGACCTCGCAGATAAACCGCGCCATCAGCTCTTTTTCGCCCCACCATGTTCTCTGCGGCGTTGCGCCATGCCCCGCGGCCTGTTCCGCCTCCGCTTTGGCAGTGCGGATAGCCTTCTGAACGGAGAGCCACCGGCCGTAAGCCCCACCGTACAAGTCCTTTTTCAACTTCCGCAGCGCGGCCTTGTATGCCTTCTCCGCTCCGCTGGGGCCGTTGTAGTTGAGATAGATCGCCAGCTCCTGAAAGGTCATGCCAACCTCGTCCGGCTGACCGATGCCCAGATAACTCCGCACCAGATTCAACTCCCTGGGCGTCAACACTTGCTCCATCCGCTGCATCAGCAGCGTCCGGCGCATGAGGCGGTCATAGGCAACGGCAGGATCGCCGCCGCAGCTGATGGAGAACACATCGTCGCCCAACTGCCGCGCGCCGCACAGCGTCCGGTATTCTTTTATCAATGCCCCAGCTACCTTGGCAGATACATTCAGTTCTCCGCACACCACCTTGACCAACTCAGCATCAGATGAGTCCCATCCCTCGGCGCAGAGGTATGCCACCCTGCGCAGTTGGTTGCACCGGCTGATGGGAATGGACAGAGAGGAAAAATGCTGTGCGGCGTAGTCGGACAGCGCCGCTTCTATCGCGGGTGTCGCATAGGTCAGCAGCTTTGTTCCGTAGGCGGGATCAAAGCGCCCTGCCGCGTCCAGCAGCGCCAGCGCCGCCTCCTGCTTCAAGTCCTCCGTCTCACACCACGGCGTGTACGCCCGTGCCAGTCCGGTGAGGTATCCCTCGTTTTGTGAGATAAGCCGCTCCGCGGCGTTTTTGTCTCCGGCTTGTATTCGCAAAGCCAGCTCTTCATTGCAGGGGCCGTCCCCGGCAACGGTGTACATATTTTTCGTCACAGGAACGCCCCCTTCCTCATTTCAGCCGATTCTCTGCCTCCGCGTAAATGTGTTCCAATTCCATGTCCCGCGCGTATCCGTCAGCGGCATAGTCGTTGTCCATCAGTGCCTTGTCCCGGTAGCTCCCCGCCAGATACAGTGCCTCCCGCCGCAGGTCATCGGAGATCTTCCCTCTCTGGTGATGCTTGCGGATGGTGTCGGTGCGGGTGGTGAACAGGCGGTAGGCCGGGTGCTGCTTGTTCTGCTCCTTCTGGTGCATCATCGCGCCGTACTGCCGGCAGGTATAGCGATTGTCCTGCGGTGCGACGCCATCGCAGTACTTTGGAATATGACCGTTGGTGGTCAGAAAGTATCTTCCGCAGCCTTGGCACTGGCTGGGCGCGTGGCCGTGGTGCAATCCGTTCATCAGGTCATAGGTGTAGAAATCGGTCAGGCGTGGAAAAATCACCCGTTCTACAAACACCATTTCTTTTTCGTTTTTAGGACTGCGGGCAAACACATAGGTGGAGGACAGCTCCGGATAAACCGTGAATGGCTCCATATCCAAGCTCTGTAAACTTCGCATCTCATCCCAAAACTGCTCACTGTTGAAGCAGTCATGCGCGGCCACGGCGAAATGTGTTTCGTTCCGTTTTTTCAGACGGCGCAGATAATCCAGCTCAAAGAACCGCCCCGCTGCATAGAAGTGGTACATGGCGATCGGGATGCGTATGATCCCAATGCAGAATCTCAGGAACTCTGTCTGGAACTCCGAATCGGGCGTCCGTATTTGGGGGAGTGCGCTCTCATCAAACAGGATATTGATCCGGCGCATTTCCTTCTCATAGTCATTATAGCAAAAGGGCGGATACTTCCAAAGAAGCTCAGTCAGGTACAATATCCGTTCCCGCAGCTGCGGGAATACCGCCGCGGCTTCCTCATCGCTGCCCTGTACCACCACCGGGAACAGGAAGGTTGGTGCGCCGCCGGCCTGTATCAGCTCCGGCAGTTTTTCTTCGGAAATGTTCAAAACGGACGCAGCCATAAATCCCGCCGGGAACTCCTTCTCCTGATAAAAGATCTTGTCATTCCAGACATCCATTGTGAACTGCGTGAAATCGTTGTTCTGCTGTATTCCCAGCGGCATAGCATTGCCCCCCTGTCCCATATCCGTTTTGCAACTGTCCCGCGTTATTCTCATTCTATCAAAAAATACAGAATAATCAAGTGAAAGGGTTAGAGCCTCGACTGCAGCGAGGTCTCTGCCCTTATCTTTTTATCCGGAGGTTTTTTTATGTCACAAATCAAACGACTGCAAACCATTGACGCGGACACGCTGCAAAGCACCGCTTACGAACCGGTCTCCTTCGTGGTCGACGATCTGCTTCCGCAAGGACTGCACCTGCTGGCAGGCGCGCCGAAGATCGGCAAATCGTGGCTGGCGCTGTGGCTGTGTCTCTGCGCCGCGCAGGGCAAGCCGCTCTGGACGTTCGCCACGCGCCCATGCGAAGTGCTGTACCTCTGTCTGGAGGACAGCTTTCAGCGTATCCAGAGCCGCCTCTTCGATCTCACGGAGGACGCTCCGCCCACGCTGCACTTCGCCGTCATGTCCCAGCGGCTCCACAACGGGCTGGTGGAACAGATCGAGCAATTTTTGAAGGAGCATCCGAAGACCAGGCTCATCGTCATCGACACGCTCCAGCGCATCCGCACCGCGGGCAATGACGCAAACCCGTATGCCAGCGACTACCGGGACATCGGCGTTCTGAAAGCGCTGGCGGACAAGCACCGCATCGCCATCCTGCTGGTGCATCATCTGCGGAAGATGAATGACGATGATCCCATGAACATGATCTCCGGCACCACCGGACTCAGCGGTGCCACCGACAGCAACTTCGTCCTCCGCAAGAGCAAGCGCAGAGAGAACACCGCCACGCTCTACTGCACCGGGCGGGACATCCCCTACCGGGAACTGGCACTGGAGTTCGATGGCGAGGATCATGTCTGGAAACTGCTGTCAGATAACTGTGAACAGGCGGAGCAACCCAACGAGCGGATTCTTTTTCTTCTCTCTGAATTGCTGTGCCAGCAGCCGGAGATCAGCGCCCCTGCCAAGACGCTGTTGGAAAAGATCGACCCTGCCGGTACGGAGGGACTGACCCCCAACAGCTTCTCCCACCGAATCCGTAAAAGCGTTGACGCTCTAAGGAGAAACGGCATTACGGTGTCCTTCCGCAAGAGCAACGGCGACCGTCTGATCTGCCTGAAAAGGGTCGATGGTGTCGATGATCCCGCTACCGGAAACATCGTCACCATCGACCCTGATAACCCGCCGTGTTTCGGCGTGTGAGCCGCTGTGTGCGCGGTTAGGGGATGGGGTGGCGTGTGTACCCGCTGAGAGCTGTTTACCGCACACGGCGCGGGACGCAAGAATCGTCGCCCACTCAGGTGGCGGCGACGGCCAGCATCGCATTTGTCTGGTCTGCGGCGAAGCCGCTGCCCTGCCAAACACTCAGGGCGGGCAAAGCCCTGCACCCAAATTCCGGGCAGAAGCCCGGACCCACTTTTAGCTACGATTGGAGAAAAACATGAAAAAAGATATCAAATTCAGCACGCGCATGGCGTCCGCTGACCGTGAGAAGATCAGGGCGTTGGCGGCGAAAGCTCACATGTCCATGAGCGATTATGTCACCGCCTGCTGTCTCGGCAAGCGGATCATCGTCATCGATGAGCAGAAGGAACTGCTCCGCCAGCTCAAGGGCATCGGCAGCAACATCAACCGCCTCACCGTCCTCGCCAACATGGGCAAGGTGCAGGTCATCGGTCTGGAAAAAACTGCCGGTGAGTTGTCCGAGGTCAGCGCCGCGCTGCGGTCAGTCATGGAAGGGCGGTGAGCCGTATGGCCATCGTACATTTCGTGAACTACAAGCGGGGCACACAGTCCCGCGCCGCCATGCGCGGCGTGATGCTCTACGTCATGCAGGAGATGAAAACCACATGGGAGGGCGCGCCGCTCGTCAGCGGCATCAACTGCCAAGCGCAAAGCGTCTACGACGATTTCCTGAACACGAAACTGCTCTACCACAAGGACGGCGGCGTGATGTTCTATCACATGGTGCAGAGCTTCCCAAAAGGCGCGGCTGTCGATCCACAGCAGGCCCACGAAGCCGCGCGGCGGATGGCGGAATACTTCGACGGCTGCGAGGTGCTGGTCTGCACCCATGTAGACCGGGAGCACATCCACTCCCACTGCATCATCAACTCCGTTAACTTCGAGACCGGCAAGAAGCTGCACATGGCGAAGGAACAACTGCAAGAGTTGATGCGGCGTAATGATGCGATCTGCCAGGAGATGGGTCTGCCGGTCTTTGACGCACCAACGCAGCAGGCCCGCGGCATGGGCGGCGCGGAATATCACACGGCGCTGAAAGGCCAAAGCTGGAAACTGCGGCTCATGAACACCATTGATGAGTGCATGAAATACGCCGCCGACAAGGATACCTTCGTTTCCCTGATGGCGTCCGAGGGCTACGCGGTGCGCTGGGAGGACACCCGCAAGTACATCACCTACACCACGCCGGACGGCATGAGGTGCCGCGACGGCAAACTACACGAGGAAAAGTATTGCAAGGAGGCCATGGAGCATGAATTCAGAATACGCGCAGAACTCATCAAGAGAGAATTACGAGCAGAGGAAACCGATGGAGGAATTGAAACGGATGAATCAGCCGAACAGCGCATCGACAAATACACCGCCGCAGACGATCCAACCTATTGTGATCCAGTGCAATCTGCCGCAGACGATAAACAAGCTGGCAAAGCAGGCGGACGGAATAAACTGGGAGCTGGAGGAAATTCGGAATATCCTGCCGGAGCTGAAAACGCGCATCGACCTGACGCCGGTGCAGAAGTCTCTGGCAGAGATGCAGAGATCGCTGACGGAGATGAGCAAGCTGCTGGAACGGGTTGGGAACCTGAGCGAGAAGTATTCCTGCAAATGGATTCGGTGGCTGCCGGACTTCAGCCTGCTGGTGGCTCTCAAGTGGATCATGCTGGTGCTGATCCTCGGTACGGCGGCACTGGCGGGCTGGTATGGCGCGGCGGCGATCCGCGGCCTGTTCCTCTGATCCCTGCCGTGGCCGGACTGGCTGCCGTGGGGACATTGATGGACGAGGATGAGGACGCCGAGGAAAAACTGCGGCGCATGGAGGCGAAGATCGCCGCCGAGAACTTCGGCGCTGTGGTCGGCTTCGCCGCAGGCGCGGCTCTGGCGGTAAAAGAAAAATTGGATGAGCAGGCTGTGCAAGAAAAACAGCAGCAAACCATGGGAGGGTTCTAAAAATGGCAAGCATCAAAAAATTGGACGAGCGACGGTATAAGATCACCGTCAGCAACGGCTACCGGCCTGACGGCAAAAAAATCAGCAAGGCGAAGACCATCCAAGTCCCGCCCAGCGTTCCCAAGCGCGGCATCGGGCAGTATGTCGCCCACGCCGCCGAGGAACTGGAGCGCAGCTTCAAGACCGGCTACGCCGAGGATGGCGAGATGACCTTTGAGGAATTCGCCTCCCGCTGGCTGAAGCGGCAGACGAAATATGCCCCCAGCACCATCGCTACATACCGGCAGATGCTGGAGGTGGTGTATCCCATGATCGGCGGCATCCGCCTCAATAAGCTCCGACCGATGGCACTGGAAAATATGCTCTCCGAGCTGCGCAAGCGCAAGCACCACGGAAAGCGCATCAACGAATCCACCGCGCAGCGATACCTCTCTGTGGTCTCCGCCGTACTCAGCGACGCCAAGCGCAATGAGATTATCGAAAAGAATCCCGCGCGGATGTTAGACCTGCCCACACCGCAGCGCACGGTGCAGCGCATTCCCACGCGAGGCGAGGTGGAAAAGCTGCTGGACGCGCTGGCAAAGGAGCCGCGACACTACCGTCTGTTTTATCTGCTCTCCATGTACACCGGCTGCCGCCGGGGCGAGCTGAGCGCTCTGCAATGGTCGGACTTCACCGGCACGCAAAATGGTCTGCTGCTCACCGTCAGCCGCTCCCGCAGCAGCGTTCCCGGCAAGGGCATCGTGGAGGGCAGCACCAAAAACGGCAAGAGCCGCGAAGTCTACCTCTCCTCTGACCTGCGGGGCATCCTCCTCGCCTACAAGCGCCGCAAGCAGATGGAGGCGGACAAGCAGCGCCGCAGGCTCAGTCCCTACCTCTTCACCGACGAGCAGGGGCAGCTCATCCACCCGGACACCTTCACCAAGCGGCTGCGGAAGATCTATGCCGCCATCGGCTTTCCGCGGGAGTACCACCTCCACACCCTACGGCACTATTTCGTGACCTCGCTTCTGCACTGCGGCGTGGACAAGCAGACGGTGGCAGACCTCGTAGGTCATGCGGACACCGGCTTTCTGGAGCGTACCTACTGCCACCCCCAGCAGGCGCAGAAGGAGCAGGCGGCTGACTCCATGCGCACCATGCTCCGTCCGGACGGCGAGCAGATCTTCAATCTCGCCGCCGCCTGTTCTCCGAAGCAGCACAGCGCATGATTGTTGCTTTCGTAGAAATACATTTTTCCAAGAAAATTGTGATAGCTTTACCGCCGCGCTTGCGGTATGTTGTGCTTGCAAAATAAGCCTCAACTGTACTGAGGATAAATGAAAGAGAGGTCATTTTTATGGCAAGCATACGCAAGCGCGGCAGCAGCTATCTCATCGTGGTCTCCATGGGCTATGACTACAACGGCAAGCGCATCAACCCCCGGCAGAAAACCGTCCACCCGCCGGAGGAACTGACACCCAGGCAGGTAGAAAAGTGGCTCAACGAGCAGGCAGTCCTCTTTGAGCGGGAATGCCGCCACACGCCGCAGCCCGTCCAGCAGCTCACGCTGGCAAAATACATCGACCTGTGGCTGACAGACATCGCGCCCGGCAAGCTGGCGAAGTCCACCATCCGCCGCGACCGGCAGGACATCGAGCGTATCCTCCCGGCGCTGGGTCACTACAAGCTCACCGAGCTACGGCCGGAGCACTTCCGGAATTTCTACGCCGAACTGCGAAAAGTCATCCGTCCCGACACAAAAAAGCCACTCTCCGAGTACACCATTGAGGGCGTGCACGCAACGCTGTGCAGCATCCTCTCTGATGCCGTGGAGGGTGGCTTTCTTTCGCATAATCCGGCTTGGCGCACCTACCGCTACGCTGGGCGAAAGTGCGAAAAGAAGATTGCGGACGAGGAAACGGCGCAGAAGATCATTGCCGCGCTGGAGGGCGAGAGCATCAAGTACGAAACCTACTTCAAGCTCATCATCGCCACGGGTATGCGGCGGGGCGAGTGCTGCGGATTGAAGTGGTGCGACATTGATTGGGAGCAGCGTTCCATCCACATCTGCCGCAACGCGGTCAAGGTGACGGACGAAGAAATCTTTGTCAAAGAACCCAAGACCCGCGCAGGCAACCGCTATGTGTACTTCTCCGCCGAGATGGAAAGTCTCCTGCGGGAGTACCGGCAGGAATGTGCATACGTCACCGAAACCTATGACCAGCGGGAGCTGACCGCCGATGACTTCCTGTTTCGGCGGCAGGGATCGCAGCTGCCCATGACGCCCACCACCTTCACCTACCGCTTCAAGCTGATCCTCAAGAAGAACGGCCTGCCGCAGGAGCTGAACGTCCATTCCCTCCGGCACACCGCCGCCAGTCTGATGATCGCGGGCGGCACGGATGTGGCCACGGTGGCAGGCATCCTCGGCCACAGCCAGCCCTCCACCACGCTGGACATCTACACCCACGCCTTCGACAAGAACAAAAAGGCCGCCAGCGCGGGCTTGCAGGGGATGCTGGAGATATGAATATAATCAGCATCGAAATAATAACAGCAGCTTTGTGCGCCGAGTTGTAGCATGTGTGTTGGCTGCCAAAGGTGGAAAGAAAGCCGGACTGGCTGTCCGGCTTTTCTGTCCAAATTTATTGCAATAGGAGGAGACGCCATGTACGGCTATAGCATTGCTTCAGCGCAAATACTGGTCTGCACTTTATACCACTTCAGGCGCTGGGGATTGAACATGGCCATGGGAACGCCATCCTGCCGCAAGAGACCGTTCACATCCAGCGCATAGGCGTTCATATCCGCGTTCCAGTCGAAGGCCGCGTCATGGTGCATGGGTACGATCAACTGACCGCCCAGCAGTTTACAGTCCTCGGCGTACTCCTCCGGTTTGGCGTACACCAGGCGCTGGCGCAGCAGCAGGTCGATTCCGATGCCTTTCCAAGCCTCCGCCATACCCTTTACATCCACACCGGCGGCAAAGCCGATACGGTAGTGGTTGGTCAGGGTGAACAGGAAGCTGGTGTTGAACAGACATCCGTAGCTGTTGAGTGGGCCCACCATGGCATTTTCCGGATCAATGAACCGTGCGCCCTCCAGATCACAGGGGCCGCCGATATCGTTGTGCTTTCCGGCCACGGTGTCCAGGCGGAAGCTGTCGAACTGGTAGGTCATTCCCGGTACGATGGGCCAGATGTTATACTCCGGCACTTGATAAGCGGCAGACAGCTCGCGGGCAAAAATACGGTCGCAGATCACGATAGGACTGTTCTCTTTGAACACCGCGGGCAAGTCAGAGGTGTGGTCAAAGTGGGAATGGTTGATGGTCACATAGTCTACCGGCCCCAGTTCGTTCAAATCCAGTACCGGCGTATCCTCCCGCCGCCACGCTTTCGGGTTCTGGGGCAGAAACGGATCCGTCATCAGGACCTTTCCGTCAGGCAGACGGAACTGGAAGCACTGTCCGTGGATCCAGCGGAACTCCAACACATTTTGAGACGCAGCCTTCTCATAGGGCGTCTCGGGAAAGTCGTTCAGCGCTTTGATGGCGCGAATATCAGTAGCCATACCATACCTCCGTTACTCAAAAGATATATCCCAGCACCATGGTGGTCACGAATGTACAGGCCACCAGCATCAGCAGCATAATAGATCCTTTCTTCAGCGCCCACGCGGCGCCGTCACCCTTAAAGGAGGGCTGCGCCAACATCATAGCAGCAAAGCCGGAACCGCCGGCGGTGGCAATCGCGCTCATACCGCCCTGTAGGATGAAAGCCGGGATCACGGACACATTGAAGCCCTTGGCTGCGAAGATGGTCATCATAGGTGCGATGATGGAGCTGACGATAATAATGGTTGCCATATTGGAAAAGACCTGTGTCAGGAATGTGGAGACCAGTGCGAAGAACAGAATCACCAGCGCCAAGGGCATGCTGGATACTGCGTCCGTCAGGATCAACAGCAGCCAGTCCTTGATACCTGCTGCGTCGGAGGCCACCGCACCAGCGGCCACCGTCACCAGCGCATAGGCGGCGATAGCACCCCACATAACGTCGCTGCCGATGTTTTTCTCCAGATCGTAGTAAGGCTCACCCTTTTCGCCGATCAGCGCCAGAGCTGCCACCGCCAGACCCATGAACATGGTCTGGCCAATGCGGTCATTCAGCAGCGTATAGGCGGCGGAAGCCTTATCCAGCGGCATCAGGAACACAGGGTACAGATAGGATACCAGCATAATCACAGTGATGATCACCTGCTTGCGGCTGAGCTTGACCGTATGGCCCTCCACAATATCAGCTACATTCAGCCGCTTCAACGGTGTTACATCCAACCGCAGAACCTTCCGGGCCAGGAAAGTAAAGCACAGGATCAACAGTACACTGCTCATGACAACGGCTGTTACATAGGCACCGCGATCCACCAGCAGCCCCGTCTGCTCGGCATACTTATCAAAAACAGTAAGGGACATGGTAGGCACACCCTGAAACGGGATCAGCACACCGGCCGTTCCGCCTACCAGCACCGTACCCGCGATCATGAAGCGGCACCAGCTGTCCTTGATATCATAGCCCACTACCTTGGCGATGCTGGCGATCAGGGAGAAGCCCAGCATCATGCAGGCCACCACATTGGTGGTCAGCGCACCCAGAATGGTCATGGCCGTCCACCATACCAGCATGAACAGCATCGGCCTTCCGTTCAAAGCCTTGCGGGACAGCGCCCACCTCACAATGACCTCGCCTGCGCCGCTGCGGGTAAAAGCGCCCGTCAGCAGGAAGGCATAGAGGAACTGCAGAAGACCTGTGCTGCCAAAGCCTGCCGCCAGCAGCTCCGCCGGAGTCTGATACCCGCTGAGCGCGAATGCAAAAAACGCCAGGCAGGACGCGATGACCATACCCTTTCCGGCTATGACCAGGATCAGCCAGCCAATAAACGCACCCAGCACCTTCAGGCCGACCGGCGTCACCGTGGACCATGTAGGGCAAACGTAACCAAATACGAACATCATCAGCAGAGCTGCTATGGTAGGGATATGTTTTTTCATACGTATCGCCTCTCTCTTTTCCTTATTTTAACACAGCGCCTTCGTCGGCGGAAGATACCATTCTCTGATAACGGGCCAGCCAGCCATTTTTTACCCAGCTCTCGTGGGGCTTCTGCTCCGCTCTGCGGCAGGCGAACTCCTCATCGGTGACGCGGGCGTTGATGGTGTACTTGTCCATGTCGATGTCGATAATGTCGCCGTCCCGCAGCAATCCGATCTCGCCACCGGCTGCCGCTTCGGGGGACACATGGCCGATAGACGCGCCCCGGGACGCACCGGAAAATCGGCCATCCGTGATAAGCGCCACGTCCTTGTCCAGTCCCATACCGGCCAAAGCCGAGGTGGGCACCAGCATCTCACGCATGCCCGGACCGCCCTTGGGACCCTCGTACAGGATGACCACAATGTCGCCCTTCCGGATCTCGCCGCCGAAGATGGCCTTCACCGCTGCTTCCTCGCCCTCGAACACACGGGCGGTGCAGCTATGTACCCGCATCTCCGGCGCCACGGCACTGCGCTTTACAACACAGCCATTGCGGGCGATATTACCAAACAGGAACGCCAGGCCGCCGGTGGCGGAATAGGGCTTGTCCAGCGGGCGGATGACCTCGGGATCGCGGTTGTCCGCGTGGGCGATATTTTCCCCCACGGTATAGCCGGTGACGGTAGGCAGCTCCGTGTGCAACAGCCCCGCGTCCGCCAGCTCCTTCATGACGGCGGACACGCCGCCGGCCTCGTCCAGTTCCTCCATGAAGTGTTCGCCCGCCGGTGCCAAATGGCACAGGTTGGGAGTTTTCTCGCTGATTTCATTGAACTGCTTCAGATCGATAGTCAGCCCCGCCTCGTGGGCGATGGCAGGGATATGCAGGGATGTGTTGGTGGAACAGCCCAGCGCCATATCTACGGTGATGGCATTATGAAACGCTTCTGCCGTTACGATGTCCCGGGGACGGATGTTTTTCTCCACCAGCTCCATGACCTTCATGCCGGAGTGCTTGGCGAACTGGATGCGGGCGGAGACGGGAGCGGGGATACTGCCGTTGCCCGGCAGCGCCATGCCCAGCGCTTCGCACAGACAGTTCATGGAGTTGGCCGTGAACATGCCGGAACAGGAACCGCAGGAGGGGCAGGAGGACTGCTCACACTTCCGAAGGCCCGCATCGTCCAGCTTGCCCGCCTGATAGGCGCCCACTGCCTCGAACATCTGGGACAAGCTGGTCTTCTTTCCGCCGACATGACCCGCCAGCATGGGGCCTCCGGAGCATACCAGCGCAGGGATGTTCACGCGGATGGCTCCCATCAGCATACCGGGCACGATCTTGTCGCAGTTGGGGATCAGCACCGCGCCGTCGAAGCAATGGGCGGTCAGCAGTGTCTCCACTGAATCTGCGATAAGTTCACGGGAGGCCAAGGAGTAGTGCATGCCCTTGTGGCCCATGACGATACCGTCGCACACGCCGATAGCGGGCACCACCACCGGCGTACCGCCAGCCGCGTAGACACCGGCCTTCACCGCCTCTGCGATCTTGTCCAAATGAACATGTCCCGGGATGATGTCGCTCTGGGCGGACACCACCGCAATCAGTGGGCGGGATAGCTCCTCCTCCGTCAGCCCCAGCGCGTACAGCAGCGACCGATGGGGCGCGCGGTCAACGCCCGTCTTGATTTGATCACTTATCATTGTGGTTTTCACCTCTCGATGTATATTTATTTGTTTGCTTGTTGGACAAGTAAACTATAATAACTTCTGCACCATTTGTCAACGGTGATCTGCCCCCTTTCCAGAAGTTTGTCGCATCCGCTGAAATATTAGCCGCAAACTTGTATACTATTCACACAAGTTTGACTTGCTTTTTGCAGTGAAAATCCGTATACTGGAGCATGAGAAACTATAGGAGGATCGCACTATGATGAGAAAAGACCTGCCCCATCAAGTGGCGGACAGCTTATATAAGATGATCGCGGACACACAGGAGTTCCGCCCCGGTGACAAGCTGCCAGGAGAAAACACCCTCTCGGATAGGCTGGGTATCAGCCGTTCCACCCTGCGGGAGGCTATCAAGGTGCTTTGCTCGCAGGGCGTGTTGGAGGTCTATCGTGGCAAGGGCACCTTCGTATCCGAAAGCATGGAGAGCTTTATCAGCTTCGGCTTGGACGAATTGGATCTGAACCGCAGCCGTGTGAAGGATCTATTCGAGGCCCGTCTCCTGTTTGAGCCACAGTTGGCAGCTATGGCCTGCCAGCGCGCCACGGACGAGGAACTGGGCGCCATCATGGAAGCAGGAAAGCTGGTAGAGGAGCAAATACGGCTCCACGCCGACCGCACTTCTGCCGACCAAGAATTCCATCAGCGCATTGCTGTGGCCTCCCACAACCGCTTTATGCTTCAACTTTTGCCCATCATCCACAGCGCTGTGTCTGAGACCATCATGCTCAATGAGCACCAGGAGTTGCTGTCGGACATCACCCTGCGGGACCACGCGCTGCTGATGGATTTTCTCGGCAAGAGAGATGCTTTCGGCGCGGAAGCTGCCATGCGCATCCACCTGCGCAGCGCCATGAATGCGCTGGCCTTGGCAAAATGACGAACGAAAACCGTATTCAAATAGCGCCCTTGCGTAAACATAATCATTCCGCATTTTAAGGATTTTTGCTGTGCATGCCTCCAATCATCAAAAAAAGCCCTGATAGATCAAGGCTTTGCGGATAAGAAGAACTCCGTTTTTCGAAAAAAATGTTCGAAAAACGGAGTTAATTCATTTGGTATGCCCGACTGGATTCGAACCAGCGGCCTTTGGAGTCGGAGTCCAACGCTCTATCCAACTGAGCTACGGGCACATATTTGATTGTACTCTACGGGAATAGTAGTCAAATAGTAGTCAACGACTACACTTTCTTTCTCTGCGCTTCCCACAAACGCAGTCGCCGCAAGGGTTTGCACCACATCTCAAGAGGACACGCCTTACATGTCGGAGTCTAACGCTCTATCCAACTGAGCTACGGGCGCATATACATCTTGTCAACAAATGAATTATACCAATTCAAACGCCGTTTGTAAAGTCCTAATTTCAAATATTCCATAAACAATTTGGATTGTTTTTCCGCAGCCCTCATGTTAAAATACATCATATAATCACAAGGGGGATATTTTTATGGTCTATACCGTGGAATATGCTTCTCCGCTGGGGGGCATCATCCTGGCCTGCGATGACAATGCCATCATCGGTCTGTGGTTTAGCGGTCAAAAGTATTTCGGCAGCACCCTCCCGATGCACACAGAGGCGAAGTCGCATCCTCTGCTGCAGGATGCACGGCGCTGGCTGGATATTTATTTTTCCGGTAAAGGCCCCGGCTTTCTCCCGCCCCTGCGCTATGATTCCACACCCTTTCGCAAGGCTGTGTGCGACATCATGCTTACCATTCCCTACGGCCGGACCATGACCTACGGGCAGATTGCCCGGGAGCTGGCCCGGCAGCAAGGTCGGGAAAAGGTATCCGCCCAAGCCGTGGGCGGCGCGGTGGGGCACAACCCCATTTCCCTGCTCATTCCCTGCCATCGAGTGGTGGGCACCGGCGGCAGCCTCACCGGGTATGCCGGCGGCATAGACCGCAAGATGCAGCTTCTCCGTCTGGAGGGCGCAGATATGAGCCGTTTTTTCGTGCCCCAAAAAGGAACCGCACTCTGATAGAGCGTCCCGCTTCCCATTTGCGCCGAAGCTATGGGGCTCCCGGCCCATAATAAACGCTTTATTCCATAAATTCCATAAATAATCCAAGGCTGACGGGTCAATAACCTGCCAGCCTTGGATTTTATGCGAGAATGGGCTTAGACTTACCGCTGACCCTTGTCGTAAGGAATACCCTCTGCCTTCGGTGCCCGGGACTTCTTGGATGTGAAGGCCAGCACCACCAGGGAGATGATGTAGGGCATCATGTTGTACACCTGGCTGGGGATGTTCAGCACTCTGAGGAAGTCAAAGCCCGTGTACACATTGGACAGTGCCCGGAACATGCCGAACAGCAGCGCTGCTAGGGCAATGCGTGTAGGCTTCCACTGGCCGAAGATCATAACGGCCAAAGACAGGAACCCGAAGCCTGCCACGCCGTACTCAAACCGCCACTCGGACACGCCCGCGGTGATAAACACGATACCGCCCAGACCGCCCAGCACGCCCGAAATGAGCACACCGGCCCAGCGCATCTTGTACACGCTAATGCCCACGGAGTTAGCCGCCTGAGGGTGCTCGCCGCAAGCCATGAGCCGCAGACCAAACCGGGTCTTATACAGCAGGACATAGGACACAATCAGCAGAATCAGCGTCACCAGCATAAACCAGCTAAATTCGAACGAGCCGATGTTCACCAAAAACGATCTCTTAGCACCGGCGAACTGGATGGTAGAGGACACATCATCAGGATTGGCCGCCGTATTGATGGCCTTCACGATGACGGTAGCCCCAGCAAGGCCCAGCATATTCAACGCCGTACCCACAATGGTTTGGTCTGCCTTAAAGTTGATGCAGGCCACGGCCAGCAGGCTAGAGTAAATCAAGCCCACTAGGGCCGCCGCCAGCAGCACCACCAGCAGCATTGCAATGGGCGTGGAGTTTGTGGGCATATAGCGCATAGCCAGTGCGCCGCCCAGGGCACCCATAATCATCACGCCCTCCAGGCCCAGGTTGATAACGCCCGAATGTTCCGAGAAGCAGCCGCCCAGTGCCACCAGGATCAGCACGGAAGCGAAAGTCAGTGTATATTGCAGCAGCAGCACCATTACTGATCGCCTCCTTTCCCGGTGTTTGCATCAGCAGGCGGCGTTTCGCTCTGCTCCTTTTCCTTCAGCGTAGCCTTTTCCTCCCGCTTGCGGATGCCCACATTCATGGCGTACTTAATAAACAGCACAAAGCCGCACAGATAAATGATCAGCGAGGAGATCAGGTCGGAAATCTGTACACAGTACATACTCTTGTCCACATACGCGCCGCCGGCGGTGATATGCTGGATGAAGAAGGAGGCCAAAATGGTCCCGAAGGGATTCAGTCCGCCCAGGAAAGCCGCCGCGATACCGTTAAATCCCATGCCAGGCACGGAGGAGGTAGAACACTGCCACTGTTCGTAACCGGTGAGGTACAGCATAGCCGCACCCAGACCGGCCAGTGCGCCGGAGATGACCAGGGTGAGGATGATGTTTCTCTTCTCGGCCATACCGCAGTATTTGGCGGCGTTCTTGTTGTTGCCGGTGGCCCGCAGCTCGTAGCCAAAGCGGGTCTTTTCCAGCACGACCCACACCGCCACCGCCGCCAGCACGGACAGTGGCAGGGCCAAACCCACATAGCCATTATTGTTAAACAGGCTGCCTATGCCCAGAGAAGGCAGGATGGCCGAGGGGTTCTTGTGCGCCAGCACAAAGGTATACGGGCTGGTGGCCTCCTTCACATTGGTCAGCAGCATGTTTGTCAGATACAAAACGATCCAGTTGAGCATGATGCCTGATATGACCTCGTTCACATTGCAGTAGGACTTCAGCAAACCGGAGATGGCGCCCAGCACCATGCCGCCCAGCATCGCCAGCAGCATACACGGCAGCCAGCCCCACCCCCAGGCCAGGGCGGCGTACAGGCTCAGCGCCACGCCCGCGCAGTACTGGCCCGCCGCGCCGATGTTGAACAGGCCCACCTTGTAGGCAAACAGGATGGACAGTGCGCACATCAGCAACGGTGCGGTCTTCACCAGGGTGTTGCCCAGGTACTTGGCTTGAGTCGCGGCCTTGCTGTAGTTGAGGAAGTTTTTGATAACGGCCGTGATCGCCTCACCCGCGCCGCTGGGATTGATGAACAGCAGCACGATAAAGCCGATAAGCAGGCCCAAGAGTATGCAGATCAGCGACGCCAGCAGAGACTGTACGCCGTCGTTTTTCAGAATGTTCTTTTTCATTCCTTCACCTCGTCTCTCTTGGCGCCGGCCATGTACAGGCCCAACTCCTCCTGGGTGGTAGCCTTAGGATCCAGCTCGCCCACAATCTCGCCCTCGTACATCACCAGGATACGGTCAGGCACATCCATCACCTCGTCCAGCTCCAGAGACACCAGCAGCACGGCCTTTCCGGCGTCGCGCTGGGCCACCAGCTCCTTGTGAACATTTTCGATAGCGCCCACATCCAGGCCGCGGGTGGGCTGCACAGCTACCAGCAGCTCGGGATCCTTGTCAATCTCCCGGGCCACGATGGCCTTCTGCTGGTTGCCGCCGGACATACTCCGGGCCATGGTAATGGGCCCCTGGCCGCTGCGGATATCGTATTCGTCAATGAGGTTCTCTGCGTATTTACGGATGTTATCCCGCCGCAGGAAGCCCGCCCTGCTGGTGAATTCCGGCTCAAAGTACCGCTCCAGCACCAGGTTGTCCTCCAGGGAATAATCCAGCACCAGGCCATGCTTGTGACGATCCTCGGGAATGTGGGACATACCCAGGATATTCCGCTTGCGAATAGGCATTTTCGTGATGTCGGTGCCACACATGGTCACCTTGCCACCTGCCACAGGCTCCAGACCCGTGAGACCGTACACCAACTCCGTCTGGCCATTACCGTCTATACCGGCAATGCACACGATCTCGCCCTTGCGCACCTTGAAGCTCACATCGCGCACGGCGTTTTTCTTGTGCATCTTGCTGGCCACAGTCATGTGCTCCACATTCAGCACCACTTCGCCGGGCTGGGCAGGCTTTTTCTGCACATGGAAATTCACATCGTGGCCCACCATCATGGCACTGAGCTGCTCCACGCTGGTGTCCTTGGTCTCCACGGTGCCGATATACTTACCCTTGCGCAGCACGGTACAACGGTCAGACACAGCCATAATCTCGTTGAGCTTGTGGGAAATGAAGAGGATGGACTTACCCTCTGCCGCCAGATTCCGCATAATCTCCATAAGCTCATCAATCTCCTGGGGCGTCAGCACGGCGGTAGGCTCATCGAAAATAAGGATCTCGTTATCCCGGTATAGCATTTTCAGGATCTCGGTGCGCTGCTGCATACCCACAGTGATGTCCTCGATCAGCGCATCGGGGTCGATTTTCAGGCCATAGCGCTCGCTGAGCTCCATGACCCTTGCCCGAGCCTCTTTCTTCTGCAAAAAGCCCATTTTCGTGGGCTCCACGCCCATAATGATGTTGTCCAGCACCGTGAAACACTCCACTAGCTTAAAGTGCTGGTGTACCATGCCAATGCCCAGGGCGTTGGCGTCGTTGGGATCCTTGATGGATACCTCCACGCCGTCTTTTTTGATGATACCCTCCTCCGCCTGATACAGGCCGAAAAGCACACTCATTAGCGTAGATTTACCTGCGCCGTTCTCGCCCAGCAGGGCGTGGATCTCACCCTTCTTTAATTGAAGCGTGATATCGTCGTTAGCGATGATACCAGGAAACCGCTTTGTGATGTGCACCATCTCGATTGCATACGGTCTGTCCAAGTTTTCGCCCTCCCTTCCGTTTTTATGGCCCGCCGTTTTTTCATAGTACGGGGACGGAAACCACAATAGATATTATTAGTATACTATACTTTTCTTCATAAAGCAAAGACTATTTATTGAAATTTGCAGTCTTTCTATGAATTATATTCTTTTCCACTGAAGCCACCCAAGAGAGCCACCTCGCATGATAGATCCCCATCTCTCAAGTATCTTCGATTCACTCCGTAAGGTGTCCTTGCATTTACCCCGCGCACGACCTCCCTATACTATTTGCTCTGCGTACAAAAAGAAAGACCGCTTCGGCGGCCTTTCTTTTAAGTATCTTGTATTGAAAGCAATCCCTTACTTGATTTGACCCTGGTCGTCCACAGTAATAACGGTAGCAAAGTCTTTGGCAGCCTTGCTGGTGTCATTACTGACCTTCACAGTTCCGTCGAACATAGCCTTCACCATGGTCTTGTAATCGTCCTTCGTGAAAGCACCGTCTTTCCACTGGGTGCTCTCCATGGGGATCTGGACATAGTTCAGAGTGGGATCGTCCGCGGACACCAGGCCCAGAGTCACGATCTTGCCCTTGTAGTTATCCCACTTGCCGTTCACGATGACATCAGTCAGGGTGTCGAAGGTAGCGGGATACAGACCCTTCATAGCGGAGGTAACAGTCAGAGCCTTATAACCATCGATGGTAGCCTGATCAGCGCCCTCACCGGCAGCATAGCTGGCAATGACCCCAGCCTGGTCCACATCGACGCCAATGACCTTAGCGCCGTTGACCTTCTTGGCAGCATCAACAGCGGAAGTGAAGATACCGCCGCCGCAGGCAAATACGACCTCAGTGCCATTATTATACCAAGTGTCCATCACAGCGGTGATGTCGGCATCACCGGAGAACTTACCACCATAGACATAGTTGACCTTGACATCGGTCAGGCTCATGTCAGCAGCAGCAGCATTCACACCCTGTACGAAGCCATAGCCATAACGAACCACCGCAGGAACAGCCATACCGCCCAGGAAGCCCAGGTTCTTGTAGCCCAGCTTCACAGCAGCGTAACCGGCCATGTAACCGCACAGCTCCTCAGAGTAGATGGCGCAGTAAACATTGCTCATGTCCACATACTTACTCAGATCCCAGTTGTCGGGGGTGTAGTCATACTTCTCACCCTTGGCAGCCACACCGGCCTCCAGCAGGTCGCCCTTAGCCACATCCAGCGCGATGAACTTTACATCGGGGAATTGAGGAGCCGCCTCAACAATGGCGCCGCCGAAGGCATAGCCGGGCATCACGATAACATTGTAGCCCTTTTCGATAGCATTCTCAATCATAGCCACACGGTCAGCGGTGTTGTCGCCGTTGGGCTTGAAGTACTCAAAGGGAACTTTGTTCTTCTCAGCGAAAGCCTTGCAGGCCTCATAGGTGGTCTGGTTGAAGGACTGGTCCGTGATATCACCGTAGTCAGTAATCATGGCGACTTTGTAGTCACCGGTTTTGCCGCCATTGTCGTCCTTGTTGCCGCAGGCAACCAGAGACAGGGTCATGACAAGAGCAAGAAGCAGAGCAAGAAACTTTTTCATGTCAAATCTACCTTTCTTCATTTTTTCCGCCTGTGAGAGCGGATAGATTTGCATGGTATTTCTACCATGCTTGTGCCTATTCTATCAGTTAATCCCCTGAAATGCAAGACCCAATTTACAATTTCGGCGCAAAAAAGCAACCCTTTCTGTGTGCAGACTGCACAAAGGGCTGCTTTTTTCGCTTTTTGGGTTATTTATTTTCCATCTTGACCGCAACCTCAAGAGCAATTTTCATCATATTGGTGAAATTGGTCTGACGCTCGTCGGCGGAGAGCTCGGTGCCGTTGACCAGGTTGTCGGAAATGGAGCAGATCGCCAGAGCGCGCTTGCCGGTGTAGGCGGCGGTGCAGTACAGGGCGGCGGCCTCCATCTCCACGGCCATAACGCCCATCTTGCTAAAGCGCATATTGCGCCCGGCGGCGTCGTAGAAGGTGTCGGAGGAGTAGAGATTGCCCACGGGCATCTTCACGCCCAGCTCCTTAGCCGACTCCACGGCAGCCGTCAGCAGGCCAAAGTCGCAGATGGGGGCGTAGGTGCCGCCCAGCTCATATTGGTCGGCAAAATTGGAATTGGTGCAGGCGCCCTGACCGGCCACCACGCTGCCCAGCTCCAGGTCCGCGCGCATGGCCCCGGCGGAGCCCACACGAATGATGTTCTCCACATCGTACTGGGTATACAGCTCATAGGCATAAATACCGATGGACGGCATACCCATGCCGCTGGCCATCACGGACACAGGCACGCCCTTGTAGGTGCCGGTGTAGCCCTGCACGCCGCGAACATTGTTCACCAGCTTCGGCTCCGTCAGAAAGGTCTCGGCAATAAACTTCGCCCGCAGGGGATCACCGGGCATGAGAACGGTTTTTGCGAAATCGCCCTTGTTGGCATTATTGTGGGGGGTAGACATAGTAATATCCTCCTGTTATTTTTCCATAGCCTTCACGGCCTTCACGATGCGGCTGGTGCCCAGGCGGTCGGCGCCCAGGGCCACGAAGTCCTCGGCGTCCTGCAGATTGGCAATGCCGCCGGCGGCCTTGATTTTCACATGGGGTGCCACATTGGCCTTAAACAGCGCCACATCCTCCCGGGTAGCACCACCCCCGCCGAAGCCGGTGGAGGTCTTGATATACTCCGCTCCAGAGTCGGAAACCACCCGGCACATTTCTTTCTTTTCCTCATCCGTAAGCAGACAGGTCTCAATGATGACCTTCAGCAGCTTTCCGCCGCAGGCCGCCTTCACCGCCTTGATTTCCTCCAGGACCTTGTCATACAGCCTGTCCTTCACCCAGCCGATGTTGATGACCATGTCAATTTCCGAGGCGCCGTTTTTCACCGCGTCCTCCGTCTCAAAGCACTTGGTAGCGGTAGTACTGTACCCATTGGGGAAGCCGATAACGGTGCAAATGGCGATCTTTCCGTCCACATACTCCGCCGCCCTGCGCACATAGCTGGCCGGGATGCACACGCTGGCGCAGCCGTACTTCATGCCATCGTCGCAGATGGCGCGGATCTCCTCCCAGGTAGCCCCCTGGCTCAAAAGGGTGTGGTCCACCCGCCGGAGAATGTCCTTAACCGTGTCGTTCATATGCAAATAGCTCTCCTTTCGGTCCATATTCGCTGAATATATTTGTCAGTATACCACAATTTCGTTGCCTCCGCAACTAAACTTATACAGCGTGTCAAAAAAGCCTCGCAGAGTTTGCCGCCCGCAGGCGGCAAAGAATTCAAATCATTTTCTCTCGCGACATGTGCGTGAGAGAAAATACTCCTCAGGCTGCAAGTGTGGAATTTGTGCGCCTACGGCGCACAAATTATGCGCGCAGCAGACTGCGAGCCTTTTGTCGGAAAAACCCAAAGGGTTTTTCGACAGTCTCTTTATAGCCCGATATACGGAACCACCAGTGCCAGCAGCATCACCACCGCCAGCAGCAGGGCAATGCCCATGGCCACATATCTCGTCCACTTGGGTCTCATGCGTTTTCCTCCTCCGTAATAATTTTGCGAATACTCTTCTCCACCTTCCGCCGGGGAGCCATGATCTCATGGCCGCAGCCCAGGCAGCGGAGCTTGATGTCCATGCCGATGCGCAGCACCAGCCACTCCTTGCTGCCGCAGGGGTGGGTCTTTTTCAGCTCCACCTTATCGTTTATCTTCAGATCCATCTCATTCTCCCCCGCCCTTTATAAGATCCCAGTAGTGCTTAGCCGCCTGCTCGGTCTTGTTGTCGGCGTATTCATAATAGGTGGTGTCCCCCAGGCTCTCCGGCAAGTATCTTTGCTTTACATAGTGCTTGGGATATACATGCGGGTACTTGTACGCCTGGGGCCTCTCGCTGCCGGCGCTGTCGGCATGAACATTTTTCAGGTGCCGAGGGATATCCCCCACCCTCCCCTTTTCAATGTCCTGCATGGCGGCAATGATGGCGTTGTGGGACGAATTGGATTTGGGCGCCGTGGCCAGCAGCACCGCCGCCTCTGCTAGAGGAAGCCGCGCCTCAGGCAGTCCCAGCTGCACCGCAGCGTCCACGCAGGCCTTGGTAATGGCCATAGCCTGGGGATAGGCCAGGCCGATGTCCTCGGAGGCGATGACCAGCAGCCGCCTGCACGGGGATAAAAGGTCTCCCGCCACCAGCAGCCGCCCCAGATAATACACCGCCGCATCCGGGTCAGAGCCGCGGATGGACTTTTGCAGGGCCGAGAGCAGATCATAGTGGTCGTCCCCCGCCCGGTCGTAGCGCATAGCGCTGTGCTGCGCAACCTGTAAAGCATCTTCCCTTGTCAGTAGAAGCTTTCCATCCACGGGCTTTGCCGCCCGGCTCAGCAGCTCCACGGCGTTCACGGCCTTGCGCACATCTCCGCCGCAGCCGGTGGCGATGGTCAGAGGCACCTCCTCCTCCCAGGAAAGGGGCAGCGCGCTCTGCTGCTGCACAATGCCCAGGGCCCGCACCACCGCAGGCACGGCCTCCTCCGCCGTCAAGGGTTTAAACTCAAATACCGTGCTCCGGGAGAGCAGGGCATTGTACACATAAAAATACGGGTTTTCCGTGGTGGAGGCCACCAGGGTGATCTTGCCGTTTTCCATATACTCCAGCAGGCTCTGCTGCTGCTTTTTGTTAAAATACTGTATCTCGTCCAGGTACAGCAGAGCCCCGTTGGGCGCCACCATGGTCCCCACATCCGCCATGATATTTTTCACATCCTGCAGGGAGGCGGTGGTGGCGTTGAGATGGTAGAGGGTCTTGTTGGTCCGCTTTGCGATGATACCCGCCACCGTGGTCTTGCCCGTGCCGGAGGGTCCGTAAAAGATGAGGTTCGTAGCGGTGCCGCTTTCAATAATTCGGCGAAGCATAGCGCCTTGCCCCAAAAGATGCTTCTGTCCCGCCACCTCGTCCAGCGTCTGGGGCCGAATGGCGTCGGCCAAAGGCTGCATCTGCATACGATCCCCCCTTTTCATAGGATTTTATCATTATAACACAGTGATCCCGGAATTGCAATTTTCTTTCGCAGCGTTTATAATACCTCTTAAGAGGTGATGTTTTTTGAAGAATCCTGCCGAAGTAAACGCCATTATTCAGGAGCTGGAGCGGCTGTACCCGGACGCCCTTTGCTCCCTGCAATATAAAAAGGACTACGAGCTGCTCTTTGCCGTGCGCCTGTCCGCCCAGTGTACCGATGCCCGGGTGAATCAGGTCACCCCCGCCCTTTTTGCCCGGTTTCCCACTCTGGAGTCCTTTGCCCGGGCCAGCGAGGAGGAGGTGGGCGAATATGTCCACTCCTGCGGCTTTTGGCGCGCCAAGGCCCACGACCTGGTGGCCTCCGCGCAGATGCTTCTGCGCGACTTTGGCGGCAAGGTTCCGGATACTATGGAAGATCTTCTGCGCCTGCCCGGTGTAGGCCGTAAGACCGCTAACCTGATTTTAGGTGACATCTACGGCCGGGAGGGCTATGTCTGCGATACCCACTGCATCCGCATCACCGGCCGCTTGGGCCTCACCGACGGCAGTAAGGACCCCCTCCGGGTGGAAAAGCAGCTCCGTGCCTGCCTCCCTCCGGAAAAGTCCAGTGACTTCTGCCACCGTATGGTCCTCCATGGCCGGGCCGTTTGCACCGCTCGCAGCCCCCACTGCGCCGAATGCACCCTCCGGCCCCTGTGTGACACGGGACGCTCCGAGCCGTAAATCCCGACCCTCTTCGATGTCTTGACTTTTGCCGCCCCAGCGTATATTATTGTAAAAACATATCGCGAACTAAGCGTGGAAGGAGTGCATGAAATATGAAAAACAGAGTCATCACCATCAGCCGCGAGTTTGGCAGCGGCGGCCGTACCATCGGCCGTAAGGTAGCCGAAAGGCTGGGTATCCCCTGCTATGATTCCGAGCTGATTCAGGAGATGGAGAAGCAGACCGGCTTTGCCGCGGACTATGTGAAGGAGGCCGGCGAGTATGCCCCCGGCGGCTTCTTCTCCTCTGCCCTCTCCACCCGGATGTTCGGCCCCACCAACGAGGATATTCTCTGGTCCCATCAGTATAAGGTCATCACTGCCCTGGCCGAGAAGGGCCCCTGTGTCATCGTGGGCCGCTGCGCCGACTATATTTTGCAGGACAAGGCCGACTGTCTGAAGGTTTTCATCCATGCGGATATGAAGTTCCGGGCCGAGCGCATCGTGAAGGAGTACGGTGAGCGTGACCAGTCCCCGGAGGAGCGCCTGAAGGACAAGGATAAGCGCCGGGCCGCCTACCACCGCTTCTACACCGACATGAAGTGGGGCCACGCCCAGAACTACCACATCACGCTCGACAGCGGTGCCCTGGGCATCGACAAGTGCGTAGATATTTTGGTCCCGCTGTTCTGAGTGCCGGTACTATTTCCCGTTTTGCATCATATACTGCCTTGAAAAGAGCGGAAAGGATGATGCGAATTGGATATGCAGCAGCTCATGCAGCAGGTGAAAAACGATCCCCAAATAGTGCAGCGCGTCATGCAGTCCCCGGACGGGCAGAAGCTGATGCAGCTGCTCACCTCCTCCGATAACGGCGCAGGCCTCGGCCATGCCGCCGCCAGTGCCGGCAGCGGCAACACCGCCCAAATGGTCTCCATGCTGAAAAAAGTCATGCAGACCCCCGAGGGAGCCGCACTTTTGGACCGCCTGAGCAGTCAGCTGCAGCGGTAAGGGGAGGGATCGTCATGTCGGAGCTGCAAGACAAGCTCAATTCCCTCCTGTCCGACCCTGCCGGGATGGCCCAGGTGGTGCAGCTTGCCCAGCAGCTCTCCTCCACCATGGAGCCGTCTGCCGCACCCACGCCGCAGGGCGGCGTGCCCCATCCGGGCCCGTCCTCTCCCCCGCCGAGTCCCAATCCCCCGCCCTCCACTGCGCTGCCGGGCGGCATCGACCTGGGCACCGTCTCCCGGTTTTTACCCGTGCTCCAGGCCCTTTCATCGGATCAAAGTCATTCCATGCAGCTGCTCAATGCCCTGCGCCCTTATTTGAAGGAGGAGAAGCAGGGCAAGGTTGAGCGCGCCGCCCGTCTGGCCAGGCTCATCACCGTAGGTAAGCGATTTTTGACGGAATGGGAGGGGTGAGGGATGTATAACCGTTACACGCGTAACGACACCGGCGTCTACACCCGCATCTCCCAAAATGATACCCCTCCGCCCGGCGGAGGCCCCAAGCCCGGTGGTCCGCCGCCGGGACCTCAGCCACCCCCTGAGCCAAAGCCACCCTCCGGGCCGCCCCATCGCCCTGAGCGAGATATTCTGAATCGGCTCCTGGAAAAGCTCCACTTAGGGGACCTGGACTCCGGCGACCTGCTGGTGCTATTGCTGCTGTTCCTGCTCTTCCGGGAAAAAGCCGATGAAGAGCTCCTTATAGCCCTGGGCCTGCTGCTGATATTGTAAAAATGACAACCCCAAAAAGATGAGGACTGCCCCCGCAGTCCTCATCTTTTCAATCTTCATCTCTTTTATTCCGCGGCGATCTCCCGCACCGCCCGGATAGCCTCCTCTACCTCCTGCTCCGTGTTGTAGCAGGAGAAGCTAAAGCGCACCGCCCCTTGCTCGGTGGTGCCCAGTGCCCGGTGCATCCGAGGCGCACAGTGGGCTCCCGGCCGGGTGGCAATGCCGTAGTTCTCCGACAGCGCGTCAGACACAGCGGAGGAATCGTAGTCCCGTATGTTCAGTGTCACGATGGCTCCCCGGACAGGCGCTGCAAAGTCGCCGTATACCGTCACCCCGTCTATGTCCTTCACGCCCTCATAAAATTTCCGCATCAGGCCGTGCTCCATCTGCTGAATGTCCTCCACGCCCCGCTCCAGGATCACATCCAGCGCCGCCGAAAGCCCGGCGATGCCATGGCCGTTCAAGGTCCCGGCCTCCAGGCGGGTGGGATATTCCATAGGCTGGTGGCGGTCATAGGAATGCACCCCGGAGCCGCCCACCTTCCAGGGGGCTATCTCCACCCCGGAGTGAATACACAGCCCCCCGGTGCCCTGAGGCCCCATAAGGCCTTTGTGCCCGGTAAAGCATAGCACATCCACCCCCATTTTCTCCATGTCAATGGGAATCGTCCCCGCCGTCTGGGAGGCGTCCACAATAAGCAGCGCCCCGTGCCGGTGGGCAATCTCTCCGATTCTGGCAATGTCCAGAACATTTCCCGTCAGGTTGGAGCAGTGGGTGCATACGATGGCCTTGGTGTTGCAGCGAATAAGCCGCTCAAAGTCCCCATAATCTATCCGGCCCTGCCGGTCCGCCGCCACAAAATCCAGTCCAACACCCCGCTCCTCCTCCAGCCGATACAGGGGCCGCAGCACGGAGTTATGCTCGCAGTCGGTGGAGATGGCGTGGTCGCCCTCATGAAGTATTCCGTTGATGGCGATGTTCAGCGCTTCCGTGGAATTGGCTGTAAAAACCACATGATCCGCCCGCTGACAAGCAAAAAGCCTTGCCAGCTTTTCCCGGGTGCCATACACCGTCCGGGATGCCTCCAGCGCTCCGCCGTGTGCCCCTCGGGCGGCGTTGCCCATAGTATCCATAGCCTGCACCACCGCCCGGGCCACCTGGGGTGGCTTGTGCAGTGTGGTAGCGGCGTTGTCCAAGTAAATCATCCTTTGTCCCCCCCATCTGCTTGCTTTCAATAAAGTATAGCAAATCCGGCAGGGCAAGTAAAGCCGCTTTTCTCGCTGCCTTCGTAGAATTATTCTTTATTTCTATAATACCTTACAAATTTTTCTTAATTTCCCCAATGGCTCCCTTTTCCAGGCGACTCACCTGTGCCTGGGAAATGCCGATTTCCCGGGAAACCTCCATCTGTGTCTTTCCCTCGCTGTACCGCAAGGTCAGAATATCACGCTGCCGGGGTGTCAGCCGGGCGATAGCGTCCTTCAGGGCCAGCTGCTGCAGCCAGCAGGTGTCGCTGCTGCTGTCATCGCCGATCTGGTCCATAACGCACAGGGCATCGCCCCCGCTGTCATACAGCGGTTCATAGAGGGAAACTGGATCGGCCATAGCGTCCATGGCAAATACCACTTCCTCCCGCGGAATGCCCAGCTGCCCGGCGATCTGCTCCACCGTGGGCTCCCGCTGCTGCTGGGCCAGAAGCTTTTCCCGCGCCTGAAGGACCCGATAGGCCGTGTCCCGAACGCTGCGGCTCACCCGAATGGGGCTGTTATCCCGCAGATACCGCCGAATCTCCCCGATGATCATGGGCAGTGAATAGCTGCTCAGCCGCACATCGTAAGATAGATCAAAGGCGTCGATGGATTTCATCAGCCCGATGCAGCCCACCTGAAACAGGTCATCCGCATTCTCGCACCGCCCGGCAAACCGCTTCACCGCCGCCAGCACCAGCCGCAGATTCCCGCAGATCAGCTCCTGCCGAGCCTGCTGGTCTCCCTGCTTCACCCGGCGCAGCAGGGCCATGTTTTCCTCATGCCTCAAAACCGGCAGCTTCGCCGTATTGATGCCGCATATTTCCACTCGCCCCCGCATAAACACCGCCTCCATCCTTCGATGTAGACAGTATTTCCCGCTTAAAACGCCCCTATTCGCAGCGGCAAAATATGACAAAAAATCCCCCTCCGGCCACAAAAAAAGACCTGCATCCAACAGATACAGGTCTTTCTCATTTGACAGATTACTTGTCCAGGCCGAAGCGCTTGTTGAACTTGGCCACGCGGCCGCCGGTGTCCACCAGCTTCTGCTTACCCGTAAAGAACGGGTGACACTTAGAGCAGACTTCTACGCGAATATCCTTCTTCGTAGAACCTGTCTCAATTACATTACCGCAGGCGCATTTAATAGTAGTCTGCTGATAATTGGGATGGATTCCTTCCTTCATTGCTCTGGTTCACCCCTTTCCGGTACACAAGTCCCTTGAAATCCCAAAGGCAAATCACATAATAGCACACCGCCTTGAAAAATGCAAGCTTTTTTTCACAAAATCCATTAAAAACTGCATCAGATCTCCACTTCCGCTCCCGTGGAAAAGAAATAGAGAATTCTCCGGCAAACCGGCGCCTCCAGCACCCGGCTCAAGGCCAGGCTGTATGCCTCCAGCTGGGCCCGGTAGCGCTCCGCCCGAGCCTTTTCCTCCCCGGGGTGCAGGTAGTCTGTCTTGAAGTCCGCCACGGCGATGCCCTTCTCCGTGCGGAAGCACACATCCGCCACACCCTGGAGCATCATCTCCTCTCCCCGGACCCGTGGATCGTACACCTCCGCAGGTACCAGCAGGGCAAAGCGGAACTCCCGCCAAACCTGCTCCGCCGAGCGCATCTGTGCGCACAGGTCAGATGCCAGGAATTTTGCGATCTGTAAAGTATTAACGCTTGCCCCCTGCTCCGGCGTCAAAAGTCGGCGTTCTACCAGTCCGCGCACGAATTCCTCCACCGCATCAGCCCGGGCCGGGGTGTCAAAGGGCAGGTACTGCATCACCAGGTGCGTGGCTGTACCCCGCTCCGCCGGGGTCAGCCCCTGCCGCTGCTGCAGGAATTTCGGTGCGGGAAAGTCGCTCCGGGGGGCCATGTGCTGGCCGGTTCCTTCGGCGATCTGCTGATCCACCTCCCGGCCCTTGAGCTGGGTGGCCGTAACCTTAGACGGCACCCGGGATGCATCCATGTGCCCGTACCGCTGCTCCAGCAGCTCCGGAAAAAGAGGCGGCTCCGGTTCTTTCTGTTTCTTTTCTTCCTCTGCACAGGAAGTATTCTTCGGGTTTTCATGGAGATACACCCGCCAGCCCGGCGCGTCCTGCCGCAGCTCCGGCTGCACCCCGGCCCAGGTGTGCAGCACCCCTGCCTGAGTGGTACACAGCAGCGTCTGCAGTACCCATTGCCCCATGTTCGCCGCCCCTCGGACCACTTGCGGCGGCACGGGCAGGTCCGTCAGCGCCGCCAGGCTCTCCACCTGACTCCTCGCCTTTTTCATGCAGTCTACCAATATCAGCTTCTCCTGAGCCCGGGTCATGGCCACATATAAAAGCCGCATTTCCTCCGACAGCATTTCCTTTTCCATCTCCAGGGCCAGAGCGGTTTTAGACACCGTGGAATACCGCACCCGCCGGGCCGGATCCACCCGCTCTGCCCCCAGTCCCAGCCGGGAGTGGACCAAAACAGGCCGCTTCATGTCGTCCTTGTTGAATTTTCGATTCAGGTCGCACAATATGACCACCGGAAACTCCAGTCCCTTGGAGCGGTGGATGCTCATAATGCGCACGCCCCCGGTGCTCTGCTCTGATGCGATCTGCGGTTCCTTGCCCCGGGCCATGAGACTGCGCAGATAGTCCGTCAGCTCAAACACAGTGATTTTTCCCATGCCCGCCAGATCCTCCGCATAGCGGCACAAATTCAGCAGTCGGCTCCGGCGCAGCTCCCCGTTTTCCATAGCTCCGAAAATGCCCGGAATGTGCAGCCTGTCATACATCTGCCATAAAAGCTGATCCGCCGGCAGCTCCGCCGCCAGGTCCCGAAGCTGGGAAAGCTGCTGCAAAAATGCCTGCACCGGCTCCTCGCCGCAGGCACAGCAGGCCTCGTAAAAGTCCCCCTTGGCGCAGCTGCGAATGCGGGAGAGCAGATCCGGGGTAAAGCCGTACAGGGGCGATCGCAGCACAGCGATCAGCGGCACATCCTGCCGGGGATTGTCAATGATCTGCAAAAGCGAATACACCGTAGAGATTTCAACGGTCTCAAAAAATGCCTCCCGCTCGCCTCCGGAATAGGGGATACCGCAGCGGCTCAGGGCTGCCCCCAGCTCCGCCATGCGGCTGCCCGGTGAGCGCATCAGAATCACGATGTCCTCCGGCTGTACGGGCCGCAGGGTGCCGTCCTCCCCCTGCACGGGGAATTTCTCCTCCAGCAGCTTCCGTATCCGCCCCGCTACAAAGTCCGCCTCCACCCGTACCCGGTCAAATTCCTCGTCCTCCGTGTCCTCTACGCTCACCAGGTGCAGCTCCGTCTCTCGGTCCGGCGCGGGGGCATAGTAGGTAGCCCCGGCATTCAGCTTCTCCGCCTCGCCGTACTCCATCTCGCCCATCTCCCGGGACAGAATATTGCGGAAAATAAAGTTAGTAGCCTCCAGCACTTCGGGCCGGGAGCGGAAATTACAGGTGAGCAAAATCTTTCTCGCCTGCCCGGGCAGGGCGGCGCTGGCGTGGCGATAGCTCTCATATTTCTCCAGGAATATCTCCGGCTGAGCCAGGCGGAACCGATAGATGCTTTGCTTGACATCTCCAACGGTGAAAAGGTTTTCCCCTTTACGGGAAATGGCGTCAAAAATACAGTTTTGCACCTGGTTGGTATCCTGGTATTCATCCACCATGATCTCCACATATTCCCGGGAAATCTGCTTTGCCAGCTCCGTAGGCGCTCCCGCCGCGTCTGTCAGCAGCTCCACGGCGTAACGCTCCTGGTCGGAAAAATCCGCCACATTCCGCCGCACCTTTTCCTGCTGAAAGCTCTCGGTAAAATCCGCCGTCAGGTCCACCAGGGCCAGCATGGCCGGAGCCATGGCCCGCAGATCCTCCAAATGCTCTGCCTGGGTCACGGCAAAGGGCTCCATGACCTCCTTCAGCTCCTTTTGGAATCGTTCCTTCAGCTTCTGCATCCGGGTTTTCCAGTACTCGTTCTCCTGGCCTCGAACGGGCTTCAGCCTGGGAAACGCCAGGTCCACCGCTGCCACGGCGTCCCAGCCCCTGTCCGTGGCCTCCCTCAGTGCTTCCATCGTCCGGGACATAGCCAAAAAGCCCGCCCCGTAGGCTGTTTCCACCGCCGGACAGGCGGCCATTTCCTCCACCGCCCGTTGCAGCCGCCCGTTCCAGAAGTTCGACCACTGCTTCAGGTCGTTCAGCAAAATCTCGCCGAAAGGCGTCTGCTCCAAATGCTCCGGCACCGCCTGCCAAAACTTCCTTGTCTCCCGGAGCCATGCAAGAGGATGTGCCTGGCTCTGTAATTTATCATACAGCTCCAGCACCAGCTCCGTAAGGCGGCTGTCATCCCGGCCTGCGCCCAGAGTCTGGGCCAAAAGCTCGGCGTTGCCGTCCCCCTGCTCCAGAGCCTCATAGAAGCGGTCCATCACCCGGTCCAGCACCCGCTGGCGCAGCACGGCCCCCTCCTGCTCGTCCAAAAGCCGGTAATCAGGTGTAAGGCTTCTCCCCTTTACAGGTGTAAGCAGATGTATGTTTTGCCGCAACAGGCTCCCGCAAAAGGCGTCCACCGTTTTGATTTCCGCCTGATATACCCGAAAAAGCTGGCGGCGCAGATGGTCGCTCTCAGGCTGCTCCGCCACCCGTTTGGAAAGCTCGTTTGCAATCTTTCCCCGAAGCTCTGCGGCGGCGGCCCGGGTATAGGTGATAATGAGGAAGTCGTCCACACTGCACTGCTCCTCCTCGATCCTGCGAAACAGCCGCTCCACCAGCACCTTGGTCTTGCCGGAGCCGGCCGCCGCCGACACCAGCAGACTCCCGCCCCGGTCCGTCACAGCCATCCGCTGCTCGTCCGTCAGTCTGATCTCACCCATGGTGCGCCTCCTCTCCTAATTCCTTCTCCATATTCTCCCACACCTGCGCCGTCGGGGTGTTTCGTATGTACCGCCGCCGATCCCTGCCCACACCGGGCCGGAAATAGCAGGCCGAGGCATAGGCGCAGTAGCGGCAGGCACTGTCCTGCTGGGATCGCTGCACCGGGTCCGCGTCCACATTGCCCCGGGCCAGCTCTCCGGCGATCTGTTCCAGCAGATGCTCCGTGTACTTTCCCAGCTGCCCCAGCTGGTAAGCGGTGGCCACTCCGTCGGTGATGGTCCCGTCCTTTTTAAGGGTAATCGGAAGATATACCGGCTTTTCCAGGGCGCTGTGCTCCATAGCCTGCAAAACCTCCGCATCCTGCAAAAGCAGACCGCTGCGCCGCAGCTCCGCCTGCACATCACTGCGGATTTTCTCCTCCGATGCTCCCCGCTTCTCTCGCACGATCACATCCTTTGCCGGGAGATACAGCAGCCCCGCCGGCACCACCGGCATTCCGAAGTGTGCCTGCCCCTCCTTTTCCAGGGCAAAGAGGTACAGCAGCATCTGTATGCCCAAGCCGTACTGCACCTCGCTGAGGTCAAAGGATTTTTTCCCGGTCTTATAGTCCACCACCCGCAGGTAGAGCCTCCCGTCCTTTACCCAGCCGTCCACTCGGTCCACCTTGCCCACGACCCGCAGGGAGATCCCCTCCCGCTCCACGCAGACTGCCGGCAGATCCGCATCCTTCCCGCCGAAATTCATCTCGAACTCCAGCAGCTTAAAGTCCGACTGCCGCATTTCATCGGCAATGCTCCGCACCACTGCGCAGGCGGTCCTTTGCAGCCGCTCAAACAGATAGCGGAACCGCGCGCTTTTCTCGCTGTACCGATCGATTTTCGTCCGGGCGAATTCTCCGGTGAACTGCTCCACCAGTGCGTCCAGCTCCTCCGTCTCCACGCAGGCAAAGCCGCCCCGGTCCCGAACCGTGCGCAGCACATTTTCCAGCAGATAGTGGAGGAAGGTTCCGATTTCCGGTGCCTGGAATCCGGCGGTTTTTCGCTCCTTAGCCCGCAGACCGTACTCCATGAAGTAGCCGAAATGACAGCTTTTCATGCGATCCATCCGGGACGCGGACATCTGCACCTGGGTTCCGTACAGGGCACGCACCGCCTCCGGTGACAGCCGTCCCCGCTCCATCTGCTCCGCCCGGGCGATGGCCTCCAGCACCCGACCGTTTTCTCCGTCCCGCCGGAAATAGTCCGCCAGAGCGCTGCCCGGATAGCGTCCCGCGATTTCCAAAGCCGTGGCAGGCACACCGAGACGGTATGCGCCATCCTCCTTTTGCACCGGCACCTGGGGCAAAAGCCGCCGGATACGCTCCACCACGAAGGCAGGGCGCAGGGCGCTCCCCTCCAGTGACACCGTGGGATAGCTCACGCACAGCCGCTCCGTGGGCTGGGTCAGGGCCGAGTAAATATTTTGCAATTCATTGTCCAATTCGTCAAAGGATGCATCCGCCAATGGCAGGTCATGCTCCTGCAAAAAGCTTCTGTCCTTGCGGTCCAATATGCCGCCGCTCTGGTTCACCTGGGGCAGCACATGGTCGTTGCACCCCAGCAGGAAAAGTGACCGCACCCTTCTGCGGTCGGCCCGGGTCATCTCGCTGACCTTCACCTGGTCCAGGGTGGCCGGAATGGTGGCCACGCTGTACTGGGTCAGCACCAGCCGTAGCATCCGGCAAAATTCCTCCCCGCTCAGAGGCGTATCGCCCAGGATCTCCGCAAACTGGTCCAGCACGCCGCAGAAAATTTCCCATAGCTGGCGGTACTCCTCTGCCGTCTGCACCCGTCCGGTCTCCAGAAGGTGCTGCACCTGCTGCTGCAAAAGCTCCGGCACCCCTGCCTGCTGGGCAAAGCGGTACACAGCCTCCGCTTTTTTCACCGCCGCCGAGGGCGCACCCATGCTCTCGTACAGGGCCAGCAGCGGCAGCCGTACCTTTTCCCGAATGGTGTTGATTTCGTCCAGCCGTGCCTGGCGCTCCGGGGTCATATCCGCGCCGTATCCATCGGGATTTGCCGTCCAGGCCACATCCCGCAGCCACATTTTTCCCCGAATCCCCCACAGGACCACATAGTTTTCCAGTGCGTCGCACTCCGCCCGGTCGATGCCCGCCAGGCCGGTTTTCAGGTATCGGAACATATCCTCGTATTCAAAGCCGCCGGTCACGGCGTCCAGTGCGCCCAGAATCAGCAGCAGCGGCGGCTTTTGCAGGATATCGCTGCGGCGGCTCATATAGACCGGAATGCCGTCCCGGGCAAAAATATGCTCCAGCAGCGGGCCGTACTCCTCCAGGTTCCGGGCTGTCACGGCGATGTCCCGGCAGCGATAGCCCCGGGAAAGCATCTGCCGGATTTGTGCCGCCGCATACTCCACCTCCGCGTAGGCGGTGGTAGCCTCGTACAGCTTCACCTGGTCCTCTCCGCCGGACCGCTCCGGGGCCGCCGCCCCGAAAAAGTACCGTTCCAGATGTCCCAAGGCCGAATTTTCCTGACGCTCCATAAACTCCATCTCGCACCGCTGCCCCATCTGCCGGGCCATGCGCACGAGCCTCTGGCGCTGTCGGAAGGCGTTTTGGAATATGTCGGAAGCAGAGCGGTCCCCCAAAAGGGTCACAGTAACGCTGTGTGCCTGCTGCAAGACCGTCTCCAAAATTCCCTCTTCCACTTTATTAAAATAGGAGAAGCCGTCAAAAAACACATCTTTATCCCGCAGATAGTCTGACTGCGGCAGGGCATCCCGAAGCTTCTGCACCCGGGATCGGGCATCCCGCCCCCCTTCCCGGAGCCGAGCGTCGTAGGCAGCGTAGAGCAGGGCCACATCCCGCAGCTTGTCCCCTCGCTGTCCCGGGGCCTCCTGCACCCGGACATACATCTCCTCCGGGGCGATTTCGTAGGCGTACAGCTCGTCCATCAGGGCCACAAGCTGCTCCAAAAACGCCGCCCGCCGGGAGGGATTATTGAACACATGGAGGCTTCCGGCCACCTCTTGCAGTGCCATGCGCATGGTCAGCAGCTTGCCGCCCCCGTCCAGGGTGAAATCAGACAAGCCACCCACCTCTCCCAGCACGCGCCCGGAAAGGTTACGCAAACTCAGCACCTCTGCATACCGGCTGGCTGTGTCGCCCAAAGCCCGGCACAGCGCCACCTCCGCCTCGTGGGACACATGCTCCGGAACAATAAGCACCTGTCCCCGGGTGCGGCAGTCACGCTTCATCGTCTCCAGAATCCGCTCGGATTTTCCCGTGCCTGCCCGGCCGATCCAAAGCTGCAGCATACGCTTATACCTCCCTGTTTTTTCTTATTTTCGATTATACCATAGCGCAAGGCCAACTGCAAACATCTGTTCGTATATTTTTCCTGTCCTATCCGGTGTAAAACCCCTTGACATTGGGGGCAAAAATCCCTATAATAAGAAAGCTATGAAAAAACGGGGCGTGGCGAAGCTTGGTATCGCGCATGGTTCGGGTCCATGAGGCCGAGGGTTCGAATCCCTCCGCTCCGACCACAAAAAATCCCTGAAATTGCTGAGAATGCAGCGATTTCAGGGATTTTTATTACTTTTTTCCATGAAATATTCGTCCCAATCCGACGATGGTGCGCTCCATGAACACAGCCGTGAACACAGATAAATATGCAGAATCTGCACCAATATCCTTTACTCTGTCCATTTTCCTGCTTGTCATATGGTTAATTTTGTGCTATGGTAAGGTATGAAAACAATGATTTCCTGCGGTTTTTGGGAAATAGGCAGGGAAAATGGAGGACATCTATGAGTACAAATTTCAGAACTCGTATGTTCGGCGGCTTCGACCGGGAGGATGTGGTCGCCTATATCAAGAAGATCACCCAGGAAAATCAGGCCCAGCTGGAGAAGCTGACCCAGCAAAATCAGGCCCTTTCCCAGGAAAACGACGGACTCCGCCAGGAGGTTGCCGCCCTGCGCAGCCGTTTGGACAGCTATGAATCTTCCTCTCGGGAAAAGGACGAGCTTTCCCAGCAAAACCAGCGCTTAGCCCAGGAAAACCGTGACCTGCAGGACGCTATGCGGGAAATGGAGGAGCGGTGCGGGCTTTTGCAGGAGCAGGCCGACGAGTACGCAAAAATCCGTGACCACATTGCGGAAATCGAGATCAGCGCCCACCGGCGGACGGAGGAGTTCCGGGCCCAGGCCATCCAGCGCATCCACACCCTGGTCGCCCAGCAGCGAAGCTGGTGCAATGAAAACCGGGTACGCTATGAGGAGCTTTTGCAGCGCTTTGCCGAGAAGCTGGAGACGGCCAAAAATGTGGTCCAGGAGTCGGACCTGTCCGGCTTTGGCGAAATGCTCACTGCTTTGGACGAGCTGGATAAAGAGCTGGACCGGTAATTCTATCACCTATAAAAAAGAACCGCCCGGGGGCGGTTCTTTTTTTAGCGCAATTTTTTTCCTGCGCTCCCGCAGGGCATTTTCAGGGGCTTAGTAACCCAGGGAGCGATCCACGAAGCGCTTTAACTTCTTCCCGGAGGCGAAATTTTTTAGGTCCTCGCAGAACAGGGCCACATCCCGGTCGCAGGTAATGCCCAGGGACATATTGCCGCTGATGTGGGGGGTGAGGAGCAGATTCTTGGTATCCCACAGAGGGTGATCCTTGGGCAGAGGCTCCGGGACCATCACATCCAAAGCCGCCCCGGCCAGGTGTCCGCCGTTCAGGGCCTCCATCAGAGCCTCCTGGTCAATGGCGCTGCCCCGGCCCACATTCACCACATACGCCCCCTCCGGCAGCAGGGCAATGCGCTCCCGGGAGAGGATGTGATGGGTTTCCGGGGTACCCGGCAGGGCCATAACAAGGATTTCCGTCTTGGGCAGGACGCTGTCAAGCTCCGCAAAGGTATACATCGCATCGTAAGCGGGGTCCCCGGCCTTTTGGGTCCGGCGCACACCCCGCACCGCCTTGGCTCCCAGGGCCCTGGCCCGGACGGCGAAATTGGTGCCGATGTCCCCGGTGCCCAGGATGGTAATGCTGCTGCCGCAAATGGAGCGCATGGGCAGCGTGCGCAGCCATCCTCTCTCCCGAACCACCTTTTCAAATTCCGGCATCCGCCGCAAGAGCATCAGCGTCACCATGATGATATGCTCAGCAATGGTAATGCCGTAGGCCCCGGAGGAATTGCTCAGCAGCACCCCCGGATGGGGATAAATGCTTTCGTCCATATAGATATCTACCCCGGCGAAGCTGCAGCAAAACCATTTCAAATTGGCCGCCGCCTTCAGCTCTCCGGGCAGGCAGCACCCATAAACAATCTCATACTCCGCCGCTCTCTCCGGAGGCAGATGTCCGTCCGGGTAAAAGTCCACGGTATAGCCGCACTCTGCTGCGGTTTTCTCAATTTGCTCCCGATGCTCCGGGGTAAAAAACACATCCGCCGCCGCAATTTTTTTCATTTTATATAGTCCTCCTTATTCATAAACCGGCATAAAATCACAGATTTTTCGCCAAAATTTTTTCCGCACAGCGCATCCCGTCCGCCGCCGCCGACAAGATCCCCCCTGCGTACCCGGCCCCCTCGCCGCAGGGGTAAAGTCCGGTGATATTGCTCTCGTAGTCCTCGTTCCGGGGTATGCGTACCGGGGCAGAAGAACGGCTCTCCACCGCTGTAAGCAGGGCGTCACCGTCGGCAAAGCCCGGAAGCTTTTTATCCAAAAGGGGCAGAGCCTGCTCCAGAGCTCCGGCGATGAAATCGGGCAGACAGTCGTGAAGGTCGGCGTAGCGCACGCCGGGCCGATAGCTGGGCCTCACGCTTGCGCAGCCCGTGGAGGGACGGTGATGCAGAAAATCCTCCACCCGCTGACAGGGCGCCGTAAAGCCGCCGCCCAGGCGGTAGGCCGCCTCCTCCAGCCGCCGCTGAAAAGCGATGCCCGCCAGGGGATGGTCGCTGCCAAAATCCCTTGGGCTCACGCCCACCAGCAGGCCGCCGTTGATGTTCTCGCCGCTGCGGGCATACTCACTCATACCGTTGGTAACGGTACGCCGGGGCTCCGAGGCCGCCGCCACCACCTGTCCCCCTGGACAGACACAGAAGGAGAACACGCCCCGTCCGTCGGGCAGGTGGCAGGAGAGCTTGTAGCTGCTCACAGGCAGGGCCGGATGCCCGGCATATTCCTTATACTGCACGGCATCCATGCGGCTTTGCAGATGCTCGATACGCACCCCCACGGCAAAGGGCTTGGCCTCCATAAAAAGGCCCTGACCATAGAGCCTTTCCACCGTGTCCCGGGCGCTGTGGCCCAACGCTAAAATCAGATTGCGGACAGGCAAGGCGTAAATTTCTTCCCCATGGGCGACGGTGATACCCGTCAGTTGTCCCTGCCGGGTCTCTATCCCCTCCAGCCGATGGCCGAAGCGGATGTCCGCCCCCAGAGAGAGGAGCTTTTTTCTTCATATTTTTCAGGGTAATATGGAGCATATCCGTACCCACATGGGGCTTGGCATCCACGAGAATGCTCTCCGGCGCGCCGCAGGAAACCAGCTCCTCCAGGATGAAGCGATGGCGCGGATCCTTGGTGCCGGTGTTTAGCTTTCCGTCGGAAAAAGCCCCGGCGCCGCCCTCGCCAAACTGCACATTGGAGTTGGGAAGAAGGGGCCCGCCGGACCAAAAATTTTCCACATCCTTTTGCCTCTGCTCCACGGGCTGGCCCCGCTCTAAGAGGATGGGCCGAAGCCCAGCCCGGGCCAATAGCAGGGTCGCAAACAGCCCCGCCGGGCCTGCCCCCACCACCACGGGAGGCAGGACATTTGGTGCCGTTTGGTGCCAATTCGGTGCCGATTCGGTGCCGATAAAAGTGTATCTTTGGGGAAAATACGGGGACACCTGCCTGCACCGGCTGCGCCGCAGCACCGCCCTTTCATTTTTCACCTCCACAGCCAGGGTGTAGACCAGGCAGATAGGGGGCCTGGCATCCACCGCCCTGCGCAGAACGGTCAGGGAGAGAATTTCCTCCGGGGGAATGCGCAGGAGAGCGGCCGCCTTTTCCCGCAGGCAATCCTCCGATTCCTCCGGGCGGCGCTTGACCTGTTCCAGTTTCAGCAAGGAAAAATTCCTCCCTTCTTAAAAAAATTCATATATTCTTAAAGCTTCAATTAAGATAAAGGGTTATGATAAGGAGCATAGGACGAAAGCAGGCGTCCCGGGAAAGTTTAACACAGTATACAACATTTTTCCGCTGACCACAAGCACCCGGCGCGGAAAAATATCCTCAAATAACAGAAACGACAGGAGGCCAATACTATGAGCGAAAATAACGATTTCCGTCACGAGGAGCAGGGGTACAACAACCCTGAAAACCTGTACCATTTTAATTACAACGAGCAGCACAATACACCGCTCGACCCGGGCTGGGCGGAGGTGCCGGCGGCGGCGAAAAAGCCCTCCTTCTGGCAAAAGGCCGGTGTAAAGGTCACAGCCTTGCTCCTGGCCTGCGCGGTGGTAGGCGGCGCGGCAGGCTACGGCGGCGCAGCTCTCTCCAGCAGCGGCAAGACCACGATCCGGCAGAGCAATCGCACGGCGTCGGAGATCACCGTGAAGCAGGTCAGCGGCCAAACCCTCATGTCTCCGGCGGAGGTATACGCCTCCACGGTAAACAGCGTGGTGAGCATCAACTGCTCCTCCGTGTCCACCAACATTTTCGGTCAGTCCGTGCAGTCTGCCTCCTCCGGCAGCGGATTCATTATCACACAGGACGGCTATATCGTGACCAACCACCATGTCGTCAGTGGCGCGTCCTCGGTTACGGTGACGCTGCATGACGGCAGGGAGTACCCGGCCACGGTGGTGGGCAGCGACAGTGACTACGATGTGGCGGTGCTGAAAATCAACGCCACAGACCTACAGCCGGTGACTCTGGGCAACAGCAGCAACGTGAATGTAGGCGACTCGGTGCTGGCCATCGGCAATCCCCTGGGGGAGCTGACCTTCTCCATGAGCCAGGGCATCGTATCCTGCTGCGACCGGGCCATCAATGTGGACGGCACACCCTTTAACATGATCCAGGTGGACGCCTCCATCAACCCCGGCAACTCCGGCGGCCCGCTGATGAACCTGTATGGCGAGGTGGTGGGCATTGTGTCCGCCAAGTATTCCAGCTATTCCGACACCACTGTGGAGGGTCTGGGCTTCGCCATTCCCATCGGGGATGTGCAGGCCATTATCACGGACATTATGGAAAACGGCCAGGTGACGGATAAGCCCTCCTTCGGCATTACCGCCGGGACTATGACCGAGCAGATGGCGGCTCATTATCAAATTGAGCAAAAGAGCGGTGCCTTCGTTTACAGCGTAAACAAGGGCGGAGCCGGTGAAAAGGCCGGACTGCGGATGGGGGATGTGATCACCAAGGTGGACAGCACCGACATTGCCTCCATGGAGGACCTTACCGCCGCCAAGAAGGGGCACAAGGCCGGGGACACCGTGACGGTGACCTACTTCCGTGACGGAAGCAGCCACACCACCAGCCTGACCTTTGATGTAAAGGCCGACGATACGGTGCAGGACAGCCAGCAAGGCCAGCAGAATCAGCAGGGTCAGCAGAATCAGCAGGATCAGCAGAACGGCGGCAACAGCTTTGGCTCCCTGTATGACTACTTCTTCGGAAGAGGATAAATCACAAAGAAAAGAAACGCGGCATTTTGAAGTGCCGCGTTTCTCTGAGACTGTCGAAAAACCCTCCGGGTTTTTCCGACAAAAGGCCCACAGTCTGCTGCGCGCATAATTTGTCCGTCTATAACGGACAAATTCCACACTGGCAGCCTGAGCGGTATTTTCTCTCACGCACATGTCGCGAGAGAAAATGATTTTATTTCTTTGCCGCCTGCGGGCGGCAAACTCTGCGAGGCTTTTTAATACGCTGAAAGAAACGCGGCATTTGAAATGCCGCGTTTCTTTATTTATTCGTATTTACCGGCGTCTTTGGCTCCGGATGTGTTTTCAGTGCAGACGGCGGAGGGTCTCAAGGACCAGGTTCCAGGTGCGCTGGACGGAGGAAATATACATCCGCTCCCGAGGCGTATGGATCTGGTTCACCTCCGGGCCCATGGACACAGCGTCCAGGCCGGGGAGCTTATCGGCCAGCATGCCGCACTCCACACCGCCGTGCAGTACCTCTATCTTGGGGGCGTGGCCATACTGCTCTGTGAACACCTCTACGATCAGAGAGCGCAGAGGAGAATCCTCCCGGAACTCCCAGGCCGGGTAGCTGCCGCTGACAGACATCTTGCCGCCCAGCAGGTCACACAGCAGCTCCAGCTTCTGCAGAAGCATCTCCTTCTGCGTGTTCATATTGCTGCGCACGCAGAAGGTGGCCACCACGGAATCCGCCTCCGTGGCGAGAATGCCCAGGTTCAGAGAGGTCTGGACCAGGCCCTCTACCTCCCTGCTCCGCTCCAGCACACCGTTGGGAGCGCACTGCAGCAGGGCCAGGACCCGGTGGGTGGAGTCAGCGTCCATGGGCAGGACATCACTCCGGCAGGGTGCCACGGCGACGGTAATATCACTGTCGGCCACAGCAAACTCTCTGCGGAAGATCTTCTCCATCTTTTGGCAGATAAGCGTTGTCTTTTCCGCATCCGCCACGGTCAAAACAGCGCTGGCAGCGACGGGAATGGCGTTATCCTTACCGCCGCCGGAGAGCGTGACCAGACGGCCGCTGTTCTCCTGCAAAAATGCGTACAAGATCCGGCCCAGCAGCACCATGGCGTTGGCCCGGCCCCGGTCGATGGCAGCGCCGGAATGGCCGCCCAAAAGGCCGGAGACAGTGATTTCCACCGTTTCTCCCGGGAAGGCATCCCGCTTTACAGGCACTGCAATATCAACCCTGGCAGCACCGGCGCATCCGGCGGTGATCTCACCCTCCGTCTCGGAGTCCAGGTTCAAAAGCAGGCGGCTCTTAAGGCCCGACAGGTCGATGCCGGTGGCACCCTTCATCCCGACCTCCTCGTCCACCGTAAGCACGACCTCCAGGGGCGGGTGGGGAATATCGTGGCTATCCAGCAGGGCCAGGCCCATAGCCACGGCGATGCCGTCGTCTGCGCCCAGGGTGGTGCCTTCGGCGTAGATCGCATCCCCGTCCACCACCAGATCCAGACCCTCACGAGCCATGTCCTTGGTGCAGCCCGGAGCCATTTCGCAGACCATGTCCATGTGTCCCTGGAGCATCACGGCGGGGGCGTTCTCATAGCCCGGGGTGCCGGGCTTGCAGAGAATCACATTCCCCAGCGCGTCCTGCTGCACCGCAAGGCCCCGCTCGCGGCCAAACTGCACCAGATAATCGCTGAGGGCCTGTGTGTTGCCACTGCCGTGGGGAATACGGCACAGCTCCTCAAACCAATGAAGTACCCCACGAGGCTCCAAGCCTTCCAATACTGCCATAACTTTTCCTCTTTTCTTTTATATTTTTGCAAGTATTGTTTTTCCTTCTTTACCGATCTTTACCGGTTTTCCGTCAGGTGGCGGGCCACATATACGCCGCTGGCAGAGGCATGGGACAGGGAGTGGGTGATGCCGCTGCCGTCGCCGATGACATACAGGCCCTTGCAGCAGCTCTCCAGATTCTCGTCTACGGCCACCTCCATATTATAGAACTTCACCTCGACGCCGTAGAGAAGGGTATCATCGTTGGCGGTGCCGGGGGCGATCTTATCCAAGGCGTAAACCATCTCAATGATGCCGTCCAGCAGGCGCTTAGGCAGCACCAGGCTCAAATCCCCCGGGGTCGCCTTGAGGGTGGGGGTCACCAAGCCCTCGTCAATGCGCTTTTGGTTGCTGCGGCGGCCCCGGACCAGGTCACCGAAGCGCTGGACGATTACGCCGCCGCCCAGCATATTCGACAGGCGGGCGATGCTCTCGCCGTAGCCATTGCTGTCTTCAAAGGGCTCAGAGAAATGCTTCGCCACCAGCAGGGCGAAGTTGGTATTCTCGGTTTTCATGGCGCTGTCTTCATAGCTGTGGCCGTTTACGGTTACGATGCCGTTGGTATTTTCATTGACCACGATGCCGTTGGGGTTCATGCAGAAGGTGCGGACATTGTCCTCAAACTTCTCCGTGCGGTAGACGATCTTGCTCTCATAGAGCTCGTCGGTGAGGTCGGAGAACACAACGGCCGGAAGCTCCACCCGAACGCCCAGGTCCACACGGTTGCTCTTGGTGGGGATGTGCATTTTCTTGCAAACGGCCTGCATCCACTTGCTGCCGCTGCGGCCCACGGAGACGATGCACCGGTCGCAGTCCATCTCCCCGGCGGCGGAGGTCACCCGATAGCCTCCCTCCGGCAGAGCCGAAAGATGCTCCACAGGGGTATCAAAGTAAAAGGTCACCTTGTCTTTCAGGTGGCCATAGAGATTTTGCAGGACCACAAAATTGATGTCGGTGCCCAGATGACGGACAGAGGCGTCCAGCAGGTTCAGCTTATGCTGGATGCAGAGCTTCTTAAACTGCGTCCCGGCGGTGGAATAGAGCTTTGTACCCTGGCCGCCGTAGCGCATATTGATGCTGTCCACATAGCGCATCAGCTCCAGAGCCTTATCCTTGCCGATGTGCTGGTGGAGCGTGCCGCCGAAATCATTGGTGATGTTATACTTACCGTCGGAAAAGGCGCCTGCGCCGCCGAAGCCGCTCATAATGGAGCAGCTCTTACACTTGATACAGGTCTTGACCTTGTCACCGTCGATGGGGCAGTGGCGCTTTTCCAGGCTGTGGCCTGCCTCAATGACGGCAATGCGCAAGGAAGCATCCCGCTCCGTCAGCTCGTAGGCCGCAAAAATGCCGCCGGGGCCTGCGCCGATTATAATGACATCATACTTCATATCCGTTCCTCCCGGTGTGCGATAGGCAGCGTGCAAAATGAGTCTCTTTGCCCCGCCGCTCGTGCTTTTGAAGCCTTGAAAAAAGCTCCGAAAGCCTTGGATTTCAGCACCGCAGAGGTCTTTTTCCGGACGCCTGCGGATGCTTTTTCTTTTCATTGTCGCAGCATTCCCGCTCTGTAATCGGCGTTATTATACCGCGCAATATTTCCTATAAAAAATGCTTATGGTTTTTTATTTTTTATAAGCCAACATTATTATAGCAGGTATTTCCCATCTGTCAAGGAAAAAAGGGGCAGCCATATGGGAAATAACGGCTGCCTGACGGCGGAGCAGACCCGGTGGGGTCAATACACTATTATATTTCTTCTCTCGGACCCGGGCGGAGGCTCTCGCCCAGAGGCTGCAAGGTGACAGACCCGGCGGAGAGCTCCGTGAGACGCTGCTGCAATACCTGGAAGGCCCCCTGCGGCAGAGAGACGGTGATCGTCACATCTGCGCCGTAGTCCATGCCGTCCACCAGGCCGTCAAGGGCGGCGATGTCCAGCTTTATCCGCTCCAGGAGGCTATAATCGCAGTGAAGCTGCCCCCGGCTCCACAGATGCAGGGTGGAGACTCCGGCGGCAGAAAGGGCGTCTCGGGCGGCCTTGCCATAGGCACGGGTCAGGCCGCCGGCTCCCAGCAGGATGCCGCCGAAATACCGAGTGACCACGCAGCACACATTGCCAACGCCCTCTCGCTGAAAGACATTGAGCATAGGCTGGCCCGCCGTACCCTGGGGCTCCCCGTCGTCACTATAGCGCAGGACGGTATCGCCCAGGATGTAGCACCAGCAGTTGTGCCGGGCATCGTGGTATTTCTTTTTAGCGGAGCGGATGCGCTCCTGGGCCTCCTCCTCGGAGGAGACGGGCCAGACCTGGCCGATGAACCGGGAGCGCTTTTCGGTGAACTCGCTCTGGGCGGCGGAAAAGGGAATTTTCTGCATTACTCCCAGTCCTCCTTTTCCTCCTGCCACCCCTCCACATAGGGCTTTATCTGGCCCAGGACCTTGGGCGGACAGACGGCCACCACGGTGATGGTCTGCTCATATTCCACAGACTCCACCTTGGCCTCCCGATACAGACCGTCCAAAAGCCCCGCCTTATCATAGGGCAGGTGCAGCGTCACCCGACGGGTGCCCTTATCCAGCTTTTGGTCCACGGCCCCAAGGAGGCGGTCAATGCCCTCGCCGGTCTTGGCGGAGATATACACGCTGCCCTCCTCCCGGGGCAGGGCGCCGGGGAAGGCCAGGTCGCACTTGTTATACACCCGCAGGCAGGGGATGTGATCCGCCTTCAGCTCCCGGATGAGGCTGTCTACCACCTGGGCCTGCTGGGCCCACTGGGGGTTGGAGAGGTCGATGACATGGAGCAGAAGATCCGCATATTCCAGCTCCTCCAGGGTGGCCTTGAACGCCTCCACCAGCTGGTGAGGCAGCTTGCGGATAAAGCCCACCGTGTCGGAAATAACCACATCCAGCGTATCGCTGACGGTGAGCAGCCGGGTGGTGGTATCCAGGGTGTCGAAAAGGCGGTTATTGGCGGGGATGTCCGCGCCGGTGATGGCATTCAGAAGGGTGGATTTTCCGGCGTTGGTATAGCCCACGATGGCCACCACGGGAATCTCGTTTTTCATCCGGCGCTGACGCTGGGTGCTGCGGACCCGGCGCACCTCCTCCAGCTCCTCCTTGAGCTTGTCGATCTTACGGTGGATGTGGCGGCGGTCCGTCTCCAGCTGCGTCTCGCCCGGGCCCTTGGAGCCGATGGGACCCTTGCCGCTGGTGCCCGCCTGACGCTCCAGGTGCGTCCACATACCGATAAGCCGGGGCAGCAGGTACTGATACTGGGCCAGCTCCACCTGCAAGCACCCCTCCTTGGTCTTGGCCCGCTGGGCGAAAATGTCCAGAATCAGTCCGCTGCGGTCAATGACCTGCACGCCTAAAAGCTCCGTGAGCACACGGATCTGAGAGGGCGACAGCTCGTTATCGAAGATGACCAGGGTGGCGCCCTCCAGGGTCACCATGGTCTTGACCTCCTCCACCTTGCCCTCGCCGATGAAGCTGTGGGGGTCGGGCTTATCCCGGCTCTGGAGGATGCTCCCTACCACCTGACCACCGGCGGTCTCCACCAGGGCGGAGAGCTCCTCCAGGCTCTCCTCGTCGGTGCTGTCCTCCCGGAGCACCGGGGAGCGCAGGCCCACCAGCACCGCCAGGTCTCTCTTATTATCCTGCAATTGTATGCGTTCCATATCGTACCTCTGCCGCACAATGAATTTTTTCGGGTCTACTATATCATATTCTGCACAAATATACAACCGGTCTGCCTCCATAGAATAAGGATTGACGGGAGAAAAAAATATGGTAAAATAGGTGTTATGACAACCAAGGAGGCTATTATGAGGCAGATTCTTAACATCTTCATAAACGACCTTCGCGCCGTGGGACGGCAGTTTTTCGCCATTGTTATCATGCTGGCCATCTGCATCCTCCCGGCGCTATACGCCTGGTTCAACATCTATGCCAATACCGACCCCTACGGCAGCACCAAAAACATTGCCATTGCCGTGGCCTCGGACGACCCGGGCGTGACCCTGGACGACGGCTCCTATGTGAACATGGCGCAGGAGGTCATGGACGACTTAGCCGCCAAAACCACCATTCACTGGATCGTGACGGACTCTGTGCAGGAGGCCATTGACGGCGTATATGCCGGGGACACTTATGCCGCTGTGATCCTCAGCGAGGACTTCACGGCAAGAATGACGGATCTCTCCACCGCCGTCTCCAGCGGCGGGGCCGGTATGACTTACTACGAAAACGGCAAGAAAAACGCCGTGGCCAGTAAGATCACCCAGACCGCCGTGACCTCCCTGCAGCAGGATGTGCGGGCCAAGTACCTGGGGAACCTGTTCTCCCAGCTTTACAGCGATACCACCGAGCTGACGGGCTCGGCCAACATCGCTCAGGCCGCCGAGCAGGTATCCCAGCACATTGCGGCACTGGGGGCTAAGCTGCGGACATACAGCAATGTCATCGGGAACATCCTGGGTGACAGCGTGGCCCTGGACCAGCTCACCCAGGGGGGCGGGCTGACCTTTGAGGGGGCCGACACCTGGCAGCAGCAAATCGAAAACAGCACCGCCCTCCTAAGTCAGGTGCAGGAGCAGTCCGGGCAGGCCGCCAGCGCTCTGACGGGCTCTCTCGAGGATCTGGAGAGCGCCTTGCAGCAGGCGGCCAAGGGCGACCAAGCGGCCCTCACCGACGCGGCCCAGGCAGCCAAGGATGCCCAGACGAAAGTGCAGAACATTCGCTCCGTCCTGGCCCATCTGAGCCGCCTGGACGGGGTGAGCCAAACCTTGACGCTGCTGGACACAGCGGAGCTGCACCTGCAGCAAATTCGCACGGTAATAGAGGACAAAGCCGTCACCAATGAGCAGATACAGACCTGCCTGGAGGCTATGCCGAGTCTTGAAAAGCTGGCAGCAGGCGAAATACGCGCCGACCTGGAGCAAATTGCCGGAGGCGTGAAGAACGCCGCCACGGATGTGCAGCCGCTTCTAAAGGCCATGGAGACCATGAAGCAGGACATCGTTCCGGCCATTGACGCGGTGCAGGGCAGCAAGGACGATGCAGTGGCCGCCCTGGGCTGCCTGCAGGTGGTGCTGGGTGGCCTGGCCGACCGCATGGACGAGCTGAGTAAGCTGGCTGCCGCCTGCTCCAGCTCCGACCTTCTGCATCAGCTTGACACCGCCCTCAGTGGCGATGCCAGCCGCTTCGGTGCTTTCCTGGCCTCCCCGGTGGAGGTGGAGTCGGAGACGGTGTACCCGGTGAAAAACTACGGTACCGCCATGACGCCCTTTTACTCGGTGCTGGCCATTTGGGTGGGCGGCGTTATCCTGGTGGCCTTGATACAGGTCCATCCGGATCGGAAAAAGTTCCCCACGGCCACGGACAACCAGTGCTATTTTGGCCGTCTGCTGCTGTTTTTGCTCATAGGGCAGCTCCAGGCTGCGGTTATTGTGCTGGGGGACATTTACCTGCTGAAGTGCCAGTGTCTGCACCCGGGGATGCTGTTTTTGGCGGCGGGGCTGGCCTCGTTCACCTTTGTGACACTGATCTACTCCCTTACCGTCTCCTTCGGGGACATCGGCAAGGCTATTGTGGTGGTGGTGATGGTGGTGCAGATCGCCGGGTCCTCCGGCTCCTATCCCATTGAGATCCTGCCGGAGATATTTGAGAAGATCTACCGCTTCTTCCCCTTCCCCTATGCCATCAACGCTATGCGCGAGGCTATCTGCGGCACCTATGAGATGGACTATGCGGTGTATCTGCTGGAGCTGCTGATCTTCGCGGTGCTGGCATTCTGCATCGGTCTGCTGGTGCGCAAGCCCTTTATCGGCACCAACCACTTCGTCAGCGAAAAGCTGGAAGAAACGGAACTGATGTGAAAGGAGGACAGTTTGCATGAGTGAAAATAATCAGCAGTATAAAAGGCTCTATGACCAGCTTCTGTCCTTCGTTCAGGAGCTGCACAGCAGCAACAAAAAGCGTATTCGCGGAGGGCTGTGGTGCATGCTGGTGCTGCCGGTGGTGCTGCTGCTGGCCCGGCGGCTCACGGACAGCAATCGGGTGGCGTTCCTGCTGATCTGGATATTCTGTATGTTCGTCCTGGCGGGGTACCTCATTTGGATCGCATACATAGACGACTCCATTCAGAAAAAGATGCGGGAGGCCCTGGAGACGGAGAAGCAATTCGACGACCTGCTCTCCCTGGAGCCGCCCCGTCGGCTGCTGGAGGCTTACGAGCGGCTGGACGCCAAGTACGGCAGCCGCATTGAGCGGGTGAGTCCGGAGGAGCCGGGCGGCCCCGAGGAGACCGCGCAAAAGCCCTCTCCCCTGCCCCATGTATCGGATGATAAAGCGTCTGTGATCCAGGCGGAGGCTCCTGCGGCTCCCGTTCAGGCCCCGGCGAAGGACAAGCCCGCCCCGGCGGCCCGTCCGGCGGCGGAGAGCAGCGTTTCCCTGCTGTCTCAGGTGGAGGACTACATCCCCCGCTGCGGCTGCCACAGCTACTTTGCCCTGTGCTCCTACGCACACACCGCCCACCCTGAGTGGATGGAGACCATCCGCGCCAATGCCCAGCACCTGGACCTGTACATACGCTCCTTTACGGCGGCAGAGGAAAAGGAGGGGGAAAAATGAGAGCCATTCGAGCTATTTTCCGGAGCGACCTGCGCCGGGTCACCGCCAGCATCGTGTCCATTGTGATCCTGCTGGGCCTGTGCGTGGTGCCGTGCCTGTACGCCTGGTTTAATATTTTTTCCAACTGGGATCCCTACGGCCCCGACGCCACCTCCCGTATCCCCGTGGCGGTGGTGTCCGAGGACAAGGGCGGAAGTCTCCTGGGCCTGGAAATGAACATCGGCGATAAGATCCTGGAGGCCCTGGAGGCCAACGACACCATCGGCTGGGTGTTTCCCGAGAGCAAGGACGAGGCCATGACGCTCCTGGAAAAGAGTGACTGCTATGCGGTTTTGGTGGTGTCCGACGACTTCACCCAGGATGTTTTTGACTCCCTCTCCGGCGGCAGTGTAAGCCCTAAGCTGCACTACTACGAAAACGACAAGAAAAACGCCATTGCCCCCAAAATAACCGGCAAGGCGAAAACCGCCGTGCAGCAGCAGGTGAACACCACCTTTATAGAGACCATCACCGGCTACCTGGCGGACTTTGCTCACTTCCTCAGCTCTATGGGCGTGGACGGGCCTACGCTGATTGCCAAGCTGCAATCGGCCAGTCAATCCATCCGGGGGCAGCTGGGTACGGCGGCCACGGCGCTGGATGCCCTGTCGGGGCTTAATAACACCGCCCAGACCATCCTCACCTGCGCCTACCAGTTTACCGGTGACGCCGCCGACGCGGCTACCTCCGCCGGAGTCCTTCTGGGCGACGCCAATACCGTCCTCAGCGGCACCGGCAGCCTTATCGACAAGACCAACGCCGCCACCCGGGATGCTTTGGAGGCCGTCTCCACTGTCCTGGGAGACATTCAGACACACCTGAACAAGGCCAGCCAATCCCTGGACGACTTCCATTCCTATACCCGGGAAAAGCTGACGGGGCAGATCCAGTCCGTAGCAGCTCTATCGCAGCAGTGCCGGGCTATGTCCCAGCAGCTGCAGGCCTTGGGCGCCACCCAGGCAGCACAGGCCCTGGAAGCCCTGGCCGGGCAGCTTGACGGCGTGCGCCGGGCCCTGGAGACGGTACAGAGCGTGGCAGATGCCAAGCTGGATGAGGCCGCCGCCCTGCTGGCGACTGCCTCCCAGGTGACAGCCCAGGCCCAGGAGGCTGTAGGCAGTCTCTCCGAGCTGGTGAGCCAGGAGACCACCCAGCAGGTGCAGCAGAAGCTTCAGGGCCTGCAGCAGACCCTGGACGGAGCGGCCCAGCTTCTGGCCGGGACCGACTCGGTGAGTGTGTCCATCCGACAGGCCATCACCGACTTCAACACCCAGCTTTCGTCTCTGGAGACGGGGCTTTTGCAGGCTCGGTCGGGCCTGGGCTCCGTCAGCAGCGCTCTGGACACCGCCGACAAGCTCCTGGAGCGTCTCTCCGGAGACAAGGAGGCGCAGGAACTTACGGATCTGCTTCAGGGAAACGGCAAGAGCCTGGCAGAATACCTGGCCTCCCCTGTGGCCATGGAGACGGTGGACACCTATCCCATCGCCACCTATGGCTCAGCTATGGCTCCGTTTTATACGGTGCTGGCCCAGTGGGTGGGCACCCTGCTGTGCGCCACCTTCCTGAAGGTGGGCTACAAGCCCCGGCCTGAGCTGGAGCGTCCCTCTCTGGCTGCCCATTTCTTTGGCCGCTACGGTATCTTCCTGCTGGTGGGCCTGGCCCAGGCTGTAATTGTGGCCGCAGGAGATCTGCTGTATGTGCAGATCCAATGCCTGTATCCGTGGAAATTCCTGCTGGCCGCCTGTGTAAACGGCCTGGTATTCTCCCTTATCAATTACGCCATGGTCTTTGCCCTGGACAACATCGGCATGGCCCTGGATGTGATATTGCTGGTGGTGCAGGTGGCCGGTGCCGGCGGCACCTATCCGGTGGAGGTCCTGCCGGAGATTTTCCAGAAGCTGAACCCCTACATGCCCTTCCGCTATGCTATGGACGCCATGCGGGAGTGCGTGGCCGGGAGCTACGGCACCAACTACTGGAAGGATCTGGGGATCCTGCTCATTTTCCTGGTCGTGTTCACGGTGCTGGGGCTAGCGCTGTACCGCCCGGCCAAGGGGCTGAACCGCCTCATTGCCCAGAGCAAGAACCGCACGGGGATCATGGTCTGAGCCAGTCTGCATATGAAAAATCCACACTGTCTTTCATCGGACAGTGTGGATTTTTTCGCTTTGTGTCAGGTCTGCGCATCGGGCACAGGGGTCAGGACACCGATGACGATGTAGCGGGCATCCTCGAACTCGTAGCTGCAGGTGGACAGGGTCACAAGTCTGGCGTCCTCCGAGGGCAGGTCCAGCTTGGTCTGAAAGGTGGACTTACGCATGCAGGCGCTGAGAGCCTCCGGAGTGGGGTCCACGGAGTAGATGGGGTCGGTGGGGTCCACCACTGCGCCGCACAGCAGGTCCAGGCGATAGGTGCCCTGAGGGGTCATGAGGTACATATGGTCGTTTTGCTGATAGTAGCTGTTGCTCTTAAAATTCACCAGCTTGCCGAACATATTGCCCGTGCGCATATGGTGACCGTAGATCAAGGTGTTGCGGTCGGAAAAGTCCGGGGCGTTGCGATAGTCCATGAAAATGCTGCCGTTGGAGTTTACGGAGCCGTCGATTTGATGATCCAGATAATAAACATTGTCATCGTGCTGAAGCACCGGATAGTTGATGGGGGTGCCCTTGAGATAGAGCCAGGCCACAGCATCGGAATTCTGCTGGCAGAGCTGGTCGAAATCTACCTGGAAATACTCCTCTTCCTCCTTAGCCTGGCCGGTTTTGCGAATGGTATACTCCCGGGCCACAGACTCATTGAGGCGGGTGCTTTCCCTTTTTTCCGCGTAATAGCTGTATATCTTATAGGCAGAGAAGCAGAAAACGGCCACCAACACGGCCAGCACAACATAATAAAGTACATTTTTCACTGTTTTCTTCTTCATGGCGCAGCCTCCTTTCCGGCTCTGATAATTCATAGTATAAACGATTTTCGCAGATTTGGCAAGCGGCGGTTTTTCTCATAGGGAAATTGGATTTTCGGCAAACTGAAATTCCCCATTTACAGTGCCTGCTTTTTGCGGTAAAATACCGTCAGAGGAACTGAAAGGAGAAATCACAGATGATCTATTTCAACAGCGACTACCTGGAGGGCGCACATCCCGCCATTATGGAGCGCCTGATGCAGACCAATATGGAACAGACCGTGGGCTACGGCGAGGATGAATACTGCGCCGCCGCCCGGGAGAAGATCAAGGCCGCATGCCAGGCCCCGGATGCCGATGTGCATTTCCTGGTGGGCGGCACCCTCACCAACACCACGGTGATCGCCTCTGTTCTGCGCCCCTATCAGGGTGTGCTCTCCGCCACCAGCGGCCACATAAACTGCCACGAAACCGGCGCCATCGAGTCCTCCGGGCACAAGGTTCTGACCCTTCCCACGGACAACGGTAAAATTACCGCGAAGCAGGTAGAGGACTATTACAACTGGCACCACTTCAGCCCCGACTATGAGCACATGGTCATGCCCGGTATGGTCTATATCTCCCTGCCCACCGAGGGCGGCACCCTGTACTCCAAGGCGGAGCTGACGGAGCTGTACGAGGTGTGCAAGAAGTGCTCTCTGCCGCTGTTTATCGACGGGGCACGGCTGGGCTACGGACTCACCTGCGACGACTGCGACCTGACACTGCCGGAGGTAGCGCGTCTGTGCGACATCTTCTACATCGGCGGCAACAAGGTGGGCGCCCTGTTCGGCGAGGCCGTGGTGGTGATGAACCCGGCGCTGAAAAAGGACTTCCGCTTCATGATGAAGCAGCGGGGCGGTATGCTGGCCAAGGGCCGGCTGCTGGGTCTGCAATTCGACACCCTGTTTACCGACGACCTGTACTTCAAGATTTCCCGCCACGCCAACGAAATGGCCAAGAAAATACACGCCATCTTCGAGGACAACGGCTACCCCTTCTTCTTCAACTCCCCCACCAACCAGCAGTACCCCATTATGAGCGATGCGGAGCTGGCCGTCTTGGGGAAAGAGTTCGGCTATGAGTATTGGGAGCGGGTGGACGAGACCCACTCCGCTATCCGCTTCGCCGCCAGCTGGGCCACCACGGAGGAAAATGTGGCCGCCCTGCGCAAGGGCGTGGAGGCGCTGAAGAAGTAACTAAGACTGTCGAAAAACCCGGAGGGTTTTTCCGACAGCCTCTAAAAAATCCGGCCCGGTGGGGCCGGATTTTTTTTGATAAAGGATGCGGATTGCGAGACCCGCGTGTGTGCCGGTCTCGCAATGACATGGTTTTTTACATGGAGTGCGGTGGGTTAAAGGGCGGCGGGGTGAGGGCAGCCCACCCTACGAAGCAAGGATGGAAGCTGTGCGTACTGCGACAGTGCCGTGCGTATCGGCAGAACGGGCGGGGTAGAACCCCGCCCCTACGGATGGATGAGCGCCGGTACGGTGGGCGGACAGGGGTGTCCGCTCCTACGGGTGGGTTGCAAGTAGTGTGGTAGGGCGGGACGATGTGGGCATCGTCCCCTACGCACCGTTTACCGATAGTATTTCGTAGGGTGCGATGCCCAGCGCCGCACGGTAGACATAGGGGGTCAGCCCGTTTGGACGGGCAGCACAAGCGCGGAGCGCGTCGCGGTGAATAGACACCAAGACAGTGCGAAAGCACGGGGCGAGGTTGTACCGTTTTATTCGCGGGGGTGAAAGGTCTCGACACTTCCCGCACCGCGCCCGCGCAAGGAATCCAAAACCATTGGTTTTGGCAGCGTTCTTTGGGTACTTTCTGTCGCTGGTGACAGAAAGTACCCCGCCGGAGGCAATTTTTGCACAAGGGATTCTTCCATTCACGGACTCACAGCAACCAAATCACCTTGTACCCCGCAAGAATCCCTCCACCAGCCTGCAGCTGGTCCCCCTCCCTTTAGGCAAGGGAGGCGACGGTTTTTCGGGGGTGCGATGGTTGACAGGCGGCAGGGTGAGGGCAGCCCGCCCTACGGAGTATCGCAAGAGGTTCGGTAAGGCGGGCCGATGTAGGCATCGGCCCCTACGGAGGGGAAGCGGAAATTCGTCCGTTATCGGGCGGGGTAGAACCCCGCCCCTACGCATATTTGAGAGATTTTACAACGGGCGGACAGGGGTGTCCGCTCCTACGGATGGCAACAAGATTTGCGGCACAAGTCCGGGCGGATGGATTTGACTTTTGGGGGGTCAAAATTTCCTGGCGGTCAGGTCGCAGAGTTTGACTTGGATGCCTTTATCGGTGGCGGCTTGGGTGGCTTTTTGCAGGAGCTTTTCTCTATTTTTGTTTAGTAGCTGCACCAGCAGCTCGTCCCGCTTTTCCTGACTCAGGGTGCCCAGGAGGGTGCGGGCCATGGAGGTGAGCATATCCGGGTTATTGGCCAGGACGCCGCCTAAAATGCCGCCTTTTTGGTCCCGGGCCATGCTTTCGGCCAGGGCCGGGATCAGGTACTCGGCAATGGAGTCATAATCCAGATCGTCGATAAGGACTTTCAGTTCGATCATAGGGTCTCCTTTATTGAAATCACGGGTACTTTTATATCTCATCCTTTAGGCAAGGGAAACCTTGGAGTACGGATTGCCACAGCCAGTGACATGGGTTTTTTGATACGGTAAAAGCGCCGGAATGTGGTATTCCGGCGCTTTTAGGTTTAATGGGGTTACGCCTTGGGGCCGGCGGCCACCAGGGCCTTGCCGTGCTCGTTGGACTCGTACTTGGCGAAGTTCTTCACGAAGCGGCCGGCCAGATCCTTGGCCTTCTCCTCCCACTGGGAGGCATCGGCATAGGTGTCGCGGGGATCCAGAATGGCAGGGTCCACACCGGGCAGAGCCGTGGGCACCTGGAAATGGAAGTGGGGAATGGTCTTGGTGGGGGCCTCGTTGATGGCGCCGCTGAGGATGGCGTCAATGATGCCGCGGGTATCCTTGATGGAAATACGCTTGCCGGTACCGTTCCAGCCGGTATTCACCAGATAGGCCTTGGCACCGCTCATCTTCATGCGCTTGACCAGCTCCTCGGCGTACTTGGTGGGATGCAGCTCCAGGAAGGCCTGACCGAAGCAGGCGGAGAAAGTGGGGGTGGGCTCGGTGATGCCCCGCTCGGTGCCGGCCAGCTTGGCGGTGAAGCCGGAGAGGAAGTAATACTGGGTCTGCTCCGGAGTCAGGATGGAAACGGGAGGCAGCACACCGAAGGCATCGGCGGACAGGAAGATCACATTCTTGGCAGCGGGCGCCGCAGAGACCGGGCGCACGATTTTATCAATATGATCAATGGGATAGCTGACACGGGTATTCTCGGTGACAGACTTGTCGCTGAAGTCGATCTTGCCGTCCTTGTCCACGGTGACATTCTCCAGCAGAGCGTCCCGGCGGATGGCGTTATAGATGTCGGGCTCGGATTCCTTGTCCAGGTTGATGACCTTGGCATAGCAGCCGCCCTCGAAGTTAAAGACGCCGTTATCGTCCCAGCCGTGCTCATCGTCACCGATAAGCAGACGCTTGGGGTCGGTGGACAGGGTGGTCTTGCCGGTACCGGACAGGCCGAAGAAAACGGCGGTATTTTCACCGTTCATGTCGGTGTTGGCAGAGCAGTGCATGGCGGCAATACCCTTGAGAGGCAGGTAATAGTTCATCATGGAGAACATGCCCTTCTTCATTTCGCCGCCGTACCAGGTATTGATGATGACCTGCTCCCGGGAGGTGATGTTGAAGGCCACGCAGGTCTCGGAGTTGAGGCCCAGCTCCTTAAAGTTTTCTACCTTGGCCTTAGAGGCGTTATACACCACGAAGTCAGGCTCGAAGCTCTCCAGCTCCTCCTGGGAGGGCTGGATGAACATATTCTTAATGAAGTGTGCCTGCCAGGCCACCTCTACGATGAAGCGCACGGCCATGCGGGTGTCCTTGTTGGCGCCGCAGAAGGCATCCACCACGAACAGGCGCTTGTTGCACAGCTCGCTGACGGCCAGCTTCTTCACCTGAGCCCATACATCCTCGCTCATGGGATGGTTATCGTTTTTATAGCCCTCGCTGGTCCACCAAACGGTGTCCTTGGAGTTTTTATCCATGACAATATACTTGTCCTTGGGAGAGCGACCGGTGTAAATGCCGGTCATCACATTTACCGCGCCCAGCTCCGTGACCTGGCCGACCTCATAACCTGTCAGCTCTGCCTTGGTCTCCTCTGCGAACAGAGTGTCGTAGGAAGGGTTGTAGACGATCTCAGTGGTACCGAGAATGCCGTATTTGCTCAGATCAATGGCCATAATAATGTCTCCTTTTCATATATAAAATAATATAGGATTCCGCCGGAATAAGCATTGTCCCACCATTTTAATATTTGTATTATAACATAGAAAAATAAAAGAATCCACTGTTTATCTCCACTATTTTTACAAAAAAATTTAGATAACCTAACAAAAATTATGACTTCTGCATAATCGTCCCTCCGGGGGCAAAACTATTTTGGATTTTAAGACCCCTTCCATTGACTTTTTCGGGAGAATTGATAAAATAAAAAATAGCTTACAAGGAGTGCTGGGCGCAACCCTTCGGTGCTTCGTGTCCTTTAGGTAAGGGGGCCTTGGGGACGGGGGATGCGGATTGCCACGACCGGCGTGTGCGCCGGTCTCGCAATGACAGGTTTTTTGATTATGAAGGATTCGATGATTTTCAAAATGAGCGTCCGTATTTATCAGGACGAGAATAAGGTATTCGGGCCGGGGATCGCACAGCTGCTGCACCGGGTCCGGGAGCTCCACTCTCTCCGGGCGGCAGCCAACTCCATGAACATGGCCTACTCCAAGGCCTGGACCGTGCTGCGCACCGCGGAGAATGCCCTGGGCTATAAGCTGCTCTATTCCTCCGCTGGCGGCAAAAACGGCGGCGGGGCCGTACTCACCCCCCAGGGGGAAAAGCTTTTGGAGCAGTACGACGAATTCTGCCGCCGGATGCAGGCATACGGCCAGACTCAGTTTACCCAGCTTTTCAGCGCTGACGAGTTAAGCTGCGACGAATAATTACGCCTTATGCGCCGGGCCACAGCCCCCCTTTTTCGTATTTTCTCCCCAGATTTGAGAAAAAAGTCTCGCGCTTATAAAAAACATCTAAAATATCCCGATCTTTTTGTGCATTTTCACTGTTGACTTTAAGCCTTTAAAGTTCTATATTTTTCACAACGAAACAACGCCGCCACGCGGCAGAAAGGAGCCCCGATATGTGTAACATTTCTTCTTCCACCAGCGCCTCCCGTCGGGGCTACTATTACGGCTTTATGGCTCGCTATTTTGCGGGTTTCTTTTGCTGCGACAAATTCATAAAGCCGTCCGTATCAAAATAGAGTTTTCGTTCTTTTCCGCAGATAAAGAAAAGGCCGCTCTGGTTCGGACAGAGCGGCCTCTTTTTTATAAAAACACAACCAAACAAAATCAAACGCAAAGGAGAAAAATCATGAAAAAGCTTATCTCTCTCGTCCTTGCCGCGGTAATGGCCCTTTCCCTGGTGGCCTGCGGCTCCGGCAACAAAGACAAAGACACCGGCGACAAGACCTATAAGGTAGGCGTGGTGCAGCTGGTGCAGCACGAGGCTCTGGACGCCGCCACCAAGGGCTTCACCGATGCCCTGAAGGAAGCCCTGGGCGACAAGGTGGAGGTAGTTGAAAAGAATGCCTCCGGCGATTCTAACAACTGCAGCACCATCGTTAACGGATTCATTTCCGACAAGGTTGACCTGATCATGGCCAACGCCACCCCGGCCCTCCAGGCTGCCGCCTCCGCCACCAGCACCATTCCCATCCTGGGCACCTCCGTTACCGACTACGCCACTGCTTTGGAGATCGCCGACTGGACCGGCACCGTGGGCAGCAACATCTCCGGCACCTCCGACCTGGCTCCCCTGGACAAGCAGGCCGCCATGCTCCAGGAGCTGTTCCCCAACGCCAAGAAGGTGGGTATGCTCTTCTGCTCCAGCGAGCCCAACAGCAAATACCAGGTTGATGAGGTGACCAAGCTGCTCTCCGCCGCCGGCATCACCTGCACCGAGTACACCTTCACCGACAGCAACGATGTTTCCTCCGTCACCCAGAAGGCCTGCGACGATTCCGATGTGCTCTACATCCCCACCGATAACACCGCTGCCTCCAACACCGAGGCCATTGCCAATGTGGTCCTGGCCGCCGGAACCCCCGTCATTGCAGGCGAGGCCGGCATCTGCAAGGGCTGCGGCGTGGCGACGCTCTCCATCGACTACTACGAGCTGGGCAAGATCACCGGTCAGATGGCTGCTAAGATCCTCACCGGTGAGGCCGACATCTCCACCATGCCTGTGGAATTCGCTCCCACTGCAACCAAGCAGGCCAACATGGCCAACTGTGAGAAGCTGGGCATCACCATTCCCGCTGACTACACCGCTCTGGCTACCGAGTAATTCCCCATAACATAAACCGCCGGGAGGGGGCGTTCGTCCCCTCCCCCGTTACACGAAGCCGCCTAAGGGCGGCAGATTGAGGAGAAAAGAAAATGGCATTCCTGACTTCACTTTTGAATTCGCTGCCCGGCGCGGCGGCACAAGGCCTTGTATGGGGCATCATGGCCATCGGTGTGTACATCACCTTCCGGGTGCTGGATGTGGCCGACCTGACCGTGGACGGCTCCATTGCCACCGGCGGCGCCGTGGCTGTGATGCTGATTCGAGGGGGCATGAACTGCTGGCTGGCTCTGCTGTGCGCCTTTGCTTCCGGCCTGCTGGCGGGCCTGGTTACGGGCCTGTTTCATACCAAGTGCGGTATTCCCGCCATCCTGGCTGGTATTCTCACACAGCTTGCCCTGTACTCCGTGAATCTGCGGATCATGGGCGGCAAGGCCAACCAGCCCGTAGGCGTGGACAAGTACGATCTGGTTGTTTCCCAGCGGTATGTGCGGGATCTGTCTATCAGCAATCCCCTGCCGCTGCTGCTGGTCATCACCGTCGTGACGGTTGTCGCTCTGTACTGGTTCTTCGGCACTGAGCGGGGCTGCTCCGTTCGCGCTACCGGCGCCAATGCCAACATGGCCCGGGCCCAGGGCATCAACACCGGCGCTAATATCGTTCTGGGTCTCATGCTCTCCAACGGCCTGGTGGCCCTTTCCGGCGGCCTGCTGGCTCAGTTCCAGGGCTCTGCCGATGTGGGCATGGGGCGCGGTGCCATTGTTATCGGCCTGGCCGCCGTTATCATCAGTGAAGTGACCTTCGGCAAGATCTTCCAAAACTTCGGTTTGAAGATGTTCGCCGTATCCCTGGGTGCCGTGATCTACTACTTCGTGCTGCAGATAGTCCTGCAGCTGGGCCTGAACACCAACGATCTGAAGCTGGTTTCCGCCCTGATCGTGGCCGTATTCCTGTCCGTCCCTTACTGGAAGGGAAAAGTAGCCCATAAGAAAGGAGGCGCACGCCATGCTTGAGCTGAAAAACATTTCCAAAACCTTCTTCCCCGGCACCGTCCACGAAAAAACGGCACTGGACAATCTGAGTCTGACCCTCCACGAGGGCGATTTCGTCACCGTAATCGGCGGTAACGGTGCGGGAAAATCCACTATGCTCAACGCCATTGCCGGTACCTTCTCCGTGGACAGCGGCTCCATTCTTATTGACGGCAAGGATGTTACCCGTCTGCCCGAATTCAAACGGGCGGCGCTCCTGGGCCGGGTGTTCCAGGACCCCATGATGGGTACTGCCCCTACCATGCAAATTCAGGAAAACCTGGCTCTGGCCGCCCGACGCGGCAAGCACCGGGGCCTGAAGTGGGGCATCACCCCCCAGGAGGAGCAGGAATACTATCAGAAGCTCAAGGACCTGGATCTGGGTCTGGAGGACCGCATGAAGGCTAAAGTGGGCCTGCTCTCCGGCGGCCAGCGCCAGGCGCTGACACTGCTGATGGCGGCACTGCAAAAGCCCAAGCTGCTGCTTCTGGACGAGCATACCGCCGCCCTGGACCCCCGCACCGCCGCTAAGGTGCTGGAGCTCAGTGACAAGATCGTGGAGGAAAACCACCTGACCACCATGATGATCACCCACAATATGCGCGATGCCATCGCCCACGGCAACCGCCTCATTATGATGGATGCGGGCCATGTGGTGCTGGATATCTCCGGCGAAGAAAAGAAAAAGCTCACCGTTTCCGACCTGCTGACCCTGTTTAGCAAGGCCAGCGGTACGGAGGCAAATGACGATAAGCTCCTTCTCTCCTGAGCGATACTTCCTTTCGATATACGATTTACCTTTCTCATATAGAAACCCGGACAGACTTAATGCCTGTCCGGGTTTCGGCGATTGTCGAAAAAACCTCCGGGTTTTTCCGACAAAAGGCTTGCGGTCTGCTGCGCGCATAATTTGTCCGTCTGTGACGGACAAATTCCACACTGGCAGCCCGAGCTGTATTTTCTCTCACGCACATGTCGCGAGAGAAAATGATTTTATTTCTTTGCCGCCTGCGGGCGGCAAACTCTGCGAGGCTTTTTTAACACGCTGCGGCGGGACACATGGGTCCCGCCCTACAGAGCGTTTTGTAGGGCAGGGGCAATTAAAACCTTATATTCTCCCGTAAAGCTCCGCAAAGCGGTGCATTTTTTTTGCCAATTCGGGGGTAGTCTCTCCGGGCAGCATCCGCCAGCGCCAGTTTCTCTCCCGGGTGCCGGGACGGTTGGTGCGGTCACTCCGACCCAGCCAGTCCTGCATCTGCGCCACAAAAAGCCCGGCCGTGCTGGACATTCCCAGCCGAAGCATGGCCTCCGCCGGATCCGCCGGGCTGCCCATATACTCGGCGGCGTACCTCACCGTTTCCTCCGGAGTCTCGGTGAGCCAGCGGGCCAAGGGGCTATTGTCATGGGTGCCGGTATAGCAGACGCAATTTTCCGTGTAGGTGTGGGGCAGATAGGCCGCACTCTTCGGGTCGTCAAAGGCGAACTCCAGCACCTTCATCCCCGGCCAGCCGGATGCCTGCAGCAGCTTCTCCACCCCCGGTGTAGGTGTGCCCAGGTCCTCGGCGATGAACCGCAGGTTCGGAAACCAGCTATTCAGCACATCCACCAGCCTGCGCCCCGGGCCGGGAAGCCACTGCCCCTTCTCCGCCGTCTCCTCCCCCACGGGCACGGCCCAGTATTCATCCAGACCCCGGAAATGGTCGAAGCGGATCACATCGAAGAGCTTTCCCGCCCCGTCAATGCGACGCAGCCACCAGCCGAAGCCGTCTTTTTCCATCGCATCCCAGCGGTAGAGAGGATTCCCCCAAAGCTGGCCCGTGGGGCTGAAATAGTCCGGCGGCACCCCGGCCACCGCCGTGGGGCGGCACCGGTCATCCAGAGAGAAAAACTCCGGCGCAGCCCACACATCGCAGGAATCCGGAGCCACATAGATAGGCAGATCGCCTATGACGGTGATATTCTTCTCCCGCAGATACGCCCGCAGGGCGCTCCACTGCTTAAAAAACAGATACTGCAGATAGATATAAAATGACCGACGCTGCGCAAAATCCTCTCCGCAGGCGGCTGCGGCGGCGGCATAGCCCGGCCCGGTGCGGCGGCGAAAGGGCTCCGGCCAGGCTGTCCAGGGCTGAGAGCCGAAGCGGTCCTTCAGGGCCATAAAGTCCGCATAATCCGAAAGCCAGGCGGCGTTTTCCCTTTGGAAGCACTCTACCTGCTCCCTATCCCGCAGCCAGCCCCGGTGAAAGGCCTTTTCCAGCACGGCGAAGCGCTCCGTATAGAGCCGCCCGTACTCTACATACCGGGGATCTATCCCGGCGCAGCAGGCGTCCGCCTCGTCCCCTGTCAGCAGGCCGTCCTCCGCTAAGAGGTCCAAATCAATGAAATAGGGATTCCCAGCAAAGGAGGAAAAGCTCTGGTAGGGGGAGTCGCCGAAGCCCGTTTGGCCCAGGGGCAACATCTGCCAGCACCGCTGGCCGGCGGCGTGGAGAAAGTCGGCAAAGTCGTAGGCGGCCCGGCCCAAGGTACCGATGCCGTGGGGTGAGGGCAGGGCGTAGACGGGCAGCAAAACACCGCTTGCTCTGCGATTCATAGGCTGTCCTCCCTACACTCTTGCAAAAATACTTCCAGCTGGCTCTCGCCCAGGACCCGGACACCGTTTTTCTCTAACAGCTCCGCCGCCACACCGTAGCCGTCTGCCAGCGTTTTTGTAAAGGTGCCGTCATAGATTTTTCCAGAACCGCAGGCTGGGCTCCGCTCCTTCAAAATCGCCACGGTGCAGCCATAGAGCCGGGCCAGGCGTAGCACCTCTTGGGCGCCCCGGTCATAGGCGGCGGTGACATCCGTCCCCTCTCGGGTAAATACGCCGCCGCAGCGCCGCTCCGAGGGCGGACGCGGGGTAGACAGGCCTCCGAAAATCTCCGGACAGACGGGGATGGCCGTGTGCCTGGCCACCAGGTCTCCGGCAAGGGGATGGCCCTTACTCTGCCCGTCATAGCGGCAGGAAAGTCCCAGCAGACACGCACTCACCAGCACATTCATAGCGTCTGTTCCTTCCCGTTCAGGGCCACATAGGTCAGCCGATCCCCCTCATAGCACAGCTTCAGGGAGAAAAACGGTGCTTCCTCCTCCAGCAGGCGCAGGAAGATCCTATCCCCCTCCCACTGGGGCAGCTCCTTCATCTTCTCCCGGCTGACCCACTCCAGTACGCCCTCGTTGCACTCCTTCAGCGCCCCGGTCCAGCCGGTGGCAGTGTAGAGGTGCATATATTCCCCCTCCCATTCATTGGACACGAAGGTCACGATGCCCCGGTACCGATAGTCGGTGAGCGTGAGACCGGTCTCCTCCCAAGCCTCCCGCAGCAGGCACTCCTCGGGGCTCTCCCCCTCCTCGAACTTTCCGCCGATACCGATCCACTTATCATGGTTCAGATCGTTTTCCTTTTTCACGCGGTGCAGCAGCAGCACCTGATCCCCTTGCAGCAGGTAGCACAGGGTGGTGTTTTTCACGGAGCATTCCTCCTCAGTCTATATTGTAGAGCAGTATAGCATATTTTTTTGCATTTTTCCAGCATCCGTGGTATACTTTTCCAAAAAGGAGCGATGCTGCATGGAAACCGTTAAGCCCGGCGTATACCGCCACTTCAAGGGAAATCTATACCGCGTTCTGTTTTCCGCCCGACACAGCGAAACGGGAGAGGAAATGGTGGTCTACCGGGCCCTCTACGGAGAGCAGGACTACTGGGTGCGCCCGGCCGCCATGTGGCAGGAAACTGTGGAGCGCGACGGCTATTCCGGCCCCCGCTTCACCTGGGTGGAGCCATGAGCGGCTACACCGTCATCCGCTCTCGGCGGCGCACTCTGGCGCTGCAGGTGACAAAGGATTGCCGGGTGGTGGTCCGGGCCCCCCTCTACGCCGCTGGAGACGACATTGACCGCTTTGTGGCGGAGCATGAGGCCTGGATCGCAGCCCAGCTTGCCCGGCAGGCCCAGCGCCGAACCCAGCATCCGCCCCGATCCCCGGAGGAGCAGGAGGCCCTGCGCCAAAAGGCCCGACAGACGCTGCCACCCCTGGTGCATTTCTGGGCTCGGCAGATGGGCGTTACCCCCACGGGAGTAAAGATCACCGCCGCTCGGTCACGGTTCGGAAGCTGCAGCGGGAAAAACAGCCTGTGCTTTTCCCTGTATCTCATGGAGTACCCCGAAGAGGCTGCTGAGGCGGTGGTGGTCCATGAGCTGGCCCATATCCGCCACAAAAACCACGGGCCGGACTTCTATGCCCTGGTTCGAGGGACTCTGCCGGACTATGATGCGCGAATAAAACTACTCAAATAGAGCACACGGCCTCCGGCTGTGAGAAAAAGGCAGACACAGGGAAAACACCCTGGTGTCTGCCTTTTTTTACTGAAATAGAGGTAGGGATAGGAACGGTAGCCCCCACTTTATCGGAACGATCACGGCTTTAGGCGCGATTTTTTTCGCTCCTCATACACGGTGTTCAAACAGTAGAGGAGTACACCGGCCCAGATGAAATAGAAGCTCCTGAGCTTTTCCGCTGTTAAGTATTCGCCCATGACCATGCCGCAGACGATGGCCAAAGTAGGGCTTAGATACTGACAGAAGCCCGCCGTCATCAAAGGCAAATATTTCACTCCCACAGAGTAGAGGACCATGGGCATGGCCGTGACTACCCCCGCACCCAGGAGCATCAGCTGTCGCAGAGGCGTGATGGATCCCATCCCTGTATCTCCCATGCGGAAAAACAGAATGAAAAGCAGTGCCAGCGGCACCATCATTACTATCTCCGCGGAGGTGCTTACCACCGAGTCGATGCGCAGGCTCCGCTTAATAGCTGCGTAAATGGCAAAGCACACCGCCAGAAGGATGGTCACATAGGGGATGCCGTTAAAGCCGTCTGTGGAGAGGACGATGCCCACCACAACCACCGCCAATATGACAATATGCCGCCAGCTCACCTTCTCCCGGAAGATCACCGCACCGAGGATGAATACCACAATGGGCTGGATGTAATACCCCAAGCTGCACTCCAGCACCCGGCCATTCTGTACCGCCCAGAGGTATACACCCCAGTCCGCCAGCAAAAATACCGAAGCCGGAATCTCCCGCTTCAGTATATTTTTATCCCGGAATACTGCAAGAAGCTGCGGCAGCTTCCCCTGCGCCCATAGGATGCACAGGCAGCACACCGCTGCCCAAATGATGCGGCAGGCCAGCAAAAAATAGGTATCCCACTCCCCGCAGATATACCAGTACAGCGGCTGAAAGCCCCATATGAAAAAGCACAGTAAGAGCGTGGGAATTCCCTTTTTGTAATTGATTTCCTGCATAGCCGTCACTCTTTCGTATTTACAGATTTCCGCAATAATGGTATGATAGCATTGAGGTGAGAAAATGTCAAAGCTTTTGCGAGATTTTTATAGCGGCGACACCGTCTCTATTGCCCAGGCTCTGCCGGGCCGCTACTTGGTGCGGATGTGGGACGGGCAGCCTCTGGTAGCGCGCATCACGGAAACAGAGGCCTATGTGGGCGCTATCGACAAGGCTGCCCACGCCTATGGCTACCATAAAACGCCCCGGAACGCCACTATGTTCGGACCTCCGGGGCACGCCTACATCTACCTCATCTACGGAATGCACTGCTGCCTGAACTTCGTCACGGAGCCGGAGGGTGAGCCCTCCGCCGTGTTGCTGCGGGGCCTGGAGGCAGTTTATGGGGCGGAGCAAATGAGCCTGCTGCGGTATGGCAAGCCCTTGACACAGCTCACAGCATACCAAAGGAAGAATTTTCTCAACGGACCCGGAAAATGCTGCCGGGCCCTGGACCTGACCCGGGCGGAAAACGGGCTGGGTCTGACGGCAGATACGCTATTTCTCTGCGATGGGCCGGAGGATGTGGGGCTGCCTCCGGTGGATGCAGGCTCCTATATCCTACGCACAGGCAAGCGCATCGGTATCGATTATGCGGAGGAAGCAGTGGATTTTCCCTGGAGATTTTGGCTGGAAAGGACGAATTTATGCTGATATTTGACATGGACGGAACCCTCATTGACTCCAACGGAGTTTGGCGGGAGGTGGACATCGCCTTTCTGAAAAAGCGCGGCTTCCCCTACACGAAGGAATACTACCAGGGCGTGGCCCACACTATTTTCCCAAAGGCGGCGGTATTTACCAAAGCCTACTGCAATCTGCAGGAGTCCACAGAGGAGATTATGGCCGAGTGGATGGAAATGGCCGGGGACGCTTACGCCACCCGTGTACCCGTGAAGCCGGGAGTCCGGGCCTATTTGGAGCAGTGCCGTCAAAAGGGGGAACGGATGATCGTACTCACCTCTGCTGTACCGGAGCACTGCCGCAGTGCCCTGACCCATCTGCACCTTATGCCCTATTTTGAAACGATATTTTTTGCCCATGACCTGGGGCTGGACAAGAAGGACCCGGATATTTTTCTTCTGGCAGCAAAGGAGTGCGGTGTGAAGCCGGAAGAATGCACCCTATTCGATGATTCCCTGGACGCCTGTCGGGGGGCCAAAGCTGCCGGTATGCACGCAATCGGCGTATACGATCCGTATTTTGATGTATCAGAAGTCGAAATGCGTAAGCTCTGTGACAGGTATATACACAGCTTCACAGAATTGGTGGAGGCGTAAGCGTAGTCATATTTATATGGGAAGGACGGCAGACCTGCAGGCCCGCCGTCCTTCTTTAATTAGGAAAAGAGAAGACACCCTGTTGGGTGCCTTCTCTGTGTTGGCGCTACCTATTTTTCCGGGTGCGTCGGCCCGCCAAGTATCGTGGGCAGAAGCGAGCTTAACTGACCTGTCACGGGATGGTCGCCCATCCCGATTTTCCTCCATAAATCAAACGCAAGTAAAAAGAAAAGACACCCTATTGGGTGCCTTCTCTATGTTGGCGCTACCTATTTTTCCGGGCCGTCTCCAGCCAAGTATCGTGGGCAGAAGCGAGCTTAACTTCCGTGTTCGGGATGGGAACGGGTGGACCCTCGCCCTAATCAGCACCAACTATTGAAACCGTGATTCGCGGTAACAAACAGTAGTATATTCACTTTTCCGTACTTTGTCAAGAAAGAAATGGTGACCCGTACCGGATTCGAACCGATGTTAAAGGCGTGAGAGGCCTCTGTCTTAACCACTTGACCAACGGGCCATGTCCGTCTCTCTATCTTCATCAGCTTGCGCTGTCTGAATTCTGGTACACCATCAGGGACTCGAACCCTGGACACCCTGATTAAGAGTCAGGTGCTCTACCAGCTGAGCTAATGGTGCATATTGCACTTACGCGCTCGATTGCACCTTCAAAACCGAACAATGTATTATCGGGAATCAGGAAGGCTTATTGCCTGCATAAATTGTAGGTCAAGCCCTCGGGCTATTAGTACCGGTCAGCTGCGTACATTACTGCACTTCCACCTCCGGCCTATCAACCAGATCGTCTTTCTGGGCCCTTACTCCATAAAGGATGAGAGATCTCATCTTAGGGGGAGTTTCACGCTTAGATGCTTTCAGCGTTTATCTCGTCCATACATAGCTACCCAGCTATGCCCTTGGCAGGACAACTGGTGCACCAGAGGTATGTCCATCCCGGTCCTCTCGTACTAAGGACAGCTCCCTTCAAATCTCTTACGCCCGCAACAGATAGGGACCGAACTGTCTCACGACGTTCTGAACCCAGCTCGCGTGCCGCTTTAATTGGCGAACAGCCAAACCCTTGGGACCGAATACAGCCCCAGGATGCGACGAGCCGACATCGAGGTGCCAAACCTCCCCGTCGCTGTGGACGCTTGGGGGAGATCAGCCTGTTATCCCCAGGGTAGCTTTTATCCGTTGAGCGATGGCATTTCCACTCACATACCACCGGATCACTAACTCCAACTTTCGTTACTGCTCGACCCGTCGGTCTCGCAGTTAGGCTCGTTTATGCGTTTACACTCAATGCACGATTTCCGTCCGTGCTGAACGAACCTTTGAGCGCCTCCGTTACTCTTTTGGAGGCGACCGCCCCAGTCAAACTGCCCGTCTAACAGTGTCCCCCGACCCGATTCAGGGCCGCAGGTTAGGAAACCAGCAATCCAAGAGTGGTATCCCACCGGTGACTCCACCGAAGCTGACGCCCCGGCTTCCTAGTCTCCCACCTATCCTGTACATGAATTACCGATTCCCAGTATTAAACTGCAGTAAAGCTCCATGGGGTCTTTCCGTCTAGTTGCGGGTAACTGGCATCTTCACCAGTACTACAATTTCGCCGGGCGGGCTGTCGAGACAGTGCCCAAATCATTACGCCATTCGTGCGGGTCAGAACTTACCTGACAAGGAATTTCGCTACCTTAGGACCGTTATAGTTACGGCCGCCGTTTACCGGGGCTTCAATTCAATGCTTCGGATTGCTCCTGACATCTCCTCTTAACCTTCCGGCACCGGGCAGGCGTCAGCCCATATACGTCATCTTTCGATTTAGCATAGACCTGTGTTTTTTGGTAAACAGTTGCTTGGGCCTATTCACTGCGGCCTCTTTCGAGGCTCCCCTTCTTCCGAAGTTACGGGGTCAATTTGCCGAGTTCCTTAACAACCCTTCTCCCGTTGGCCTTAGGATTCTCTCCTCATCTACCTGTGTCGGTTTGCGGTACGGGCACCTTAGCATACACCGGAGCTTTTCTCGCCTCTGAGCATCGCAGACTTCCCTACTATATTTCAGTCCCTTACGCCCAGCTCAACCAACGGCTGGGTTCTGCTATCTCAAAGTGTCCTTCCGGTTTAAGGTTCGGTGGCTACGGAATTTCTACCGTATGTGCATCGACTACGCCTTGCGGCCTCGCCTTAGCTCCCGGCTTACCTTGGGCGGACGAACCTTCCCCAAGAAACCTTAGATTTTCGGCCATTATGATTCCCACATAATTCTCGCTACTCATTCCGGCATTCTCACTCGTGTACAGTCCACCGCTCCTTCCGATGCGACTTCACCCCATACACGACGCTCCCCTACCACTGTTCTTGGAACAATCCTAAGCTTCGGTTATACGCTTAGCCCCGTTACATTTTCCGCGCAGAGTCACTCGACCAGTGATCTATTACGAACTCTTTTAATGAATGGCTGCTTCTAAGCCAACATCCTGGTTGTTTTCGCAACTCCACATCGTTTTCCACTTAGCGTATATTAGGGACCTTAGCTGTAGGTCTGGGCTGTTTCCCTTTTGACAATGAAACTTATCTCACACTGTCTGACTGCTGATCATCAATTAGCCGGCATTCTGAGTTTGATAGAGTTCAGTAAGCTTATCGCCCCCTAGCTCATTCAGTGCTTTACCTCCGGTAATCTAAATCAACGCTAGCCCTAAAGCTATTTCGGGGAGAACCAGCTATCTCCGAGTTCGATTGGAATTTCTCCGCTAACCACAAGTCATCGCCGGTCATTGCAACGAACGTGCGTTCGGTCCTCCATGAGATTTTACTCTCACTTCAACCTGCTCATGGTTAGGTCACCCGGTTTCGGGTCTATGGCAACGAACTTTATACGCCCTATTCAGACTCGCTCTCGCTTCGGCTTCGGTACTGAATACCTTAACCTTGCTCGTTACTATAACTCGCCGGACCGTTCTACAAAAAGTACCTCATCACCCTTTAACGGGCTTTGAGTGCTTGTAAGCACAAGGTTTCAGGTTCTCTTTCACTCCCCTCCCGGGGTCCTTTTCACCTTTCCCTCACGGTACTGCTCCTCTATCGGTCATCAGGTAGTATTTAGGCTTGGATGGTGGTCCACCCGTTTTCCCACGGGGTTCCTCGTGTCCCGCGGTACTCTGGATACTCGCTGTCAGCTTCCTCTTTCAAATACGGGGCTCTCACCCTCTATGGCCGGCCTTCCCATGCCGTTCTTTTAGATTCCTCTGATCGTGATGCAAGTCCTAACCCCGGAGAATAAATCCTCCGGTTTGGCCTCCTCCGCGTTCGCTCGCCACTACTAGCGGAATCTCGGTTGATGTCTTTTCCTGCCCCTACTTAGATGTTTCAGTTCAGGGCGTTCCCTTCGTACGCCTATTTGATTCAACGCACGATACTGGAGTATTGCTCCAGTGGGTTTCCCCATTCGGAAATCTCCGGATCAACGGATATTTGCTCCTCCCCGAAGCTTATCGCAGCTTGTCGCGTCCTTCATCGGCTCCTGATGCCAAGGCATTCCCCTTGCGCTCTTTATAGCTTGACCTATTAGAGATATGGTTCTCTATAGTTGAATTATGCAGGCAATCACAGATTACGCAAAATTGTTATTGTTACCCTCATCTTTCCAGATGTTGTCCACAATTAAAATCAACTTACTTTCTTTCAAGTTTCCTTGAAAGACCTCTCTGTTGCCTTGCTTTCATCACTTTAATACATTGTTCAGTTTTCAAGGTGCAATCTCCAGCCTTTGTTAAGGCCAGAAATAAGTACTCAATTTCTTTGAATACTTATTTCCGAGCTTACTCAGATTGGTGGGCCCGAGTGGGCTCGAACCACCGACCTTACGATTATCAGTCGTACGCTCTAGCCAGCTGAGCTACGGGCCCATATTTCCTTTTTGGTGGAGATAGTCGGGATCGAACCGGCGACCTCCTGCTTGCAAGGCAGGCGCTCTCCCAGCTGAGCTATATCCCCGTCCTATCTTCAAGGGTGTGTGCCCTCTAAATTAAACAACGACAAAACGAAATCTTAAACGGTCTGACCAGGATGTTACAAGTCAAGCTCTTGGCCTGCTTGAGGTCTCCTTAGAAAGGAGGTGATCCAGCCGCTCGTTCTCGAACGGCTACCTTGTTACGACTTCACCCCCAATTATCGAACCCACCTTCGACCGCGCCCTCCATAATTGGTTAGGCTACGGGCTTCGGGTGTTCCCGACTCTCATGGTGTGACGGGCGGTGTGTACAAGGCCCGGGAACGTATTCACCGCGGCATGCTGATCCGCGATTACTAGCGATTCCGACTTCATGTGGGCGGGTTGCAGCCCACAATCTGAACTGGGACGGCTTTTAGGGGTTCGCTCCATCTTGCGATTTTGCATCCCTCTGTTAACCGCCATTGTATTACGTGTGTAGCCCAGGACATAAGGGGCATGATGATTTGACGTCGTCCCCACCTTCCTCCGTTTTGTCAACGGCAGTCTCGCTAGAGTGCTCTTGCGTAGCAACTAACAATAGGGGTTGCGCTCGTTGCGGGACTTAACCCAACATCTCACGACACGAGCTGACGACAACCATGCACCACCTGTCTCTACTTTCCCCGAAGGGCACCTAACATATCTCTATCTCGTTAGTAGGATGTCAAGCCCTGGTAAGGTTCTTCGCGTTGCTTCGAATTAAACCACATAATCCACCGCTTGTGCGGGCCCCCGTCAATTCCTTTGAGTTTCAACCTTGCGATCGTACTCCCCAGGTGGAATACTTATTGTGTTAACTGCGGCACGCAGGGGGTCAGTCCCCGCACACCTAGTATTCATCGTTTACAGCGTGGACTACCAGGGTATCTAATCCTGTTTGCTCCCCACGCTTTCGCGCCTCACCGTCAGTTGTCGTCCAGCAATCCGCCTTCGCCACTGGTGTTCCTCCTAATATCTACGCATTTCACCGCTACACTAGGAATTCCGATTGCCTCTCCGATACTCAAGAAGAACAGTTTCAAATGCAGTTCACGAGTTAAGCCCGTGGATTTCACATCTGACTTGCCCTCCCGGCTACACGCCCTTTACACCCAGTAAATCCGGACAACGCTTGCCACCTACGTATTACCGCGGCTGCTGGCACGTAGTTAGCCGTGGCTTATTCGTCAGGTACCGTCTTCTACTCGTCCCTGACAAAAGAAGTTTACAACCCGAAAGCCTTCTTCCTTCACGCGGCGTTGCTGGGTCAGGCTTGCGCCCATTGCCCAATATTCCCCACTGCTGCCTCCCGTAGGAGTCTGGGCCGTATCTCAGTCCCAATGTGGCCGTTCAACCTCTCAGTCCGGCTACTGATCGTCGCCTTGGTGGGCCGTTACCTCACCAACTAGCTAATCAGACGCGAGGCCATCTTTCAGCGATAAATCTTTGACATTAAGGCCATGCGACCTCAATGTGTCATGCGGTATTAGCAGTCGTTTCCAACTGTTGTCCCCCTCTGAAAGGCAGGTTCCTCACGCGTTACTCACCCGTCCGCCACTGTCCTCTGCTTCAATTGGACGAATCCTCTTTCCACAGATTCTCGTTCGACTTGCATGTGTTAAGCACGCCGCCAGCGTTCGTCCTGAGCCAGGATCAAACTCTCTATAAATGGTATCTAAACAACTCTATCGAGCTGCTCAAATCTTTACAGAGCTATTTGTCATAGCTTCAAAAACTTTTTATACTTAGTTCCGCGGGTAATTGACTCAACCCCGCTTTCCCAAGTTTTAGTCGCACTTTTCAGTGCTCCCGTCTGGTGCTTTTCGTTTCGTTCGTTGTTTAATTTACAAGGTACACGCCCCGTGCGGAACATTTGTTATTATACTGCGTTATGCCAGCTATGTCAAGCACTAATTTCAACTTTTTTCAAGTTTTTTCTGCGCTCTCCTGCCGGCCTAACCAGCCGCCGCCTCTCGACGACTTTGCTACTTTACCACACCTCCGCCCTCCTGTCAACCCTTATTTTTACTTTTTTTAATTTCTGTCATAGAAAGCGCTTATTGGCCCCTTGGCCGTCTTTTCTTTCCCGGTCGATCGTGGTATAATAGCTCCAAAATTCAAAAGGAGAAGCCCTATGACACCCTACCCCATTCTTCTGTTTGACGCAGACAATACCTTATTTAATTTCGACGCCGGCAACCGCCGGGCATTCAGCGAAGTGTGCCGCACCTATCACCTGCCGGACACAGACGAGCTTTTCCGAACCTATGAGCAGGCCAACACGGAGATGTGGTCCGCCTTTGACCGAGGCGAGTGTACCAAGGATTTTTTGGTGGTGGAACGGTTTCGTTTGTTTTTAGAGCGTGCCGGTCTGCAGGCTGACCCGGTTCTGTGCAACAGCGTCCACCTGGATACCCTGAAAACCAACACCATTCTGCTGCCCCACGCTCTGGAGGTCTGCCGGACCCTGGCCGAAAGCCACAGGCTCTACATCGTGACCAATGCCGTGGCCGCCGTGCAGAAGGCCCGCCTGGCCGCCAGCGACATTCACCCCTACATCTGTGATGCTTTCATCTCCGAGGAAGCCGGGGCCAGCAAGCCCTCTGTGGCCTACTTCGACTATGTTTTCTCCCGCATTCCCGGTATCACCCGGGAGAACTGCCTGCTCATCGGCGACTCCCCCTCCAGCGATCTGCGGGGAGCCAACAACTACGGCATTCCCTGCTGCTGGTATAATCCCCAGGGGCTGGCCCGCCCCCAGGGGCTGCGCATTGACTATGAAATTCAGGACCTGCTGGACCTGCTGCCTATTGTGAATCCATAACAGAAAACCGGTCCTCTATGAAGAGGACCGGTTTTTATGCGCCTTATATTATAATTGTATGTAGAACTCCTCGTTCGCCGCCGGCCGGGCGTATTCCGCCTCCAGCTCGTGCCGGTGGTAGAGATACCCCGCATCGTCGAAGAACTTGGCCCCGGTGGGGCAGCCTTTGACGCAGGCGCAGCACTTGATGCAGATGCCCTTGACCTGCGACACATCCGCCGGGTCGATGGAGCCCATGGGGCACAGCTCGGCGCACAGGCCGCAGCCGCCACAGCGGGACAGATCCGTTTTGGGCTTTACCTTTAATATATTGATGGGATTTCCGGCCCGGTCCCGGGGCGTATAGTAGGGGCGGATGGGCTCCTGCCCCCCTACGGCTACGGGGTTTTGCGGGGCTACCTCCAATTTTGCGGCCAGCTCCGCCGTTCGGGCGGCAAATCTGTCCATTTGGGCCATATCCTCGGCATTGGGTCTCCCCTGTCCCAGCACCCGGGAGAAGGAATGCTCCCCCACAAAGGCTCCGGCTGCGATGGGGTGCAGGCCGTCTGCAATCAAGATATTGCGCAGCTCCATGAGGGCGTCGTCATAGTTTCGATTGCCGAAGAGCACTACCGGCACAGCCAGCGCGCCGCCGCCCACAACCCTTTCCTGTAAAAAAGGCAGCAGCACATTGGGCACGCGCCCGGCGTACACCGGGGTGCCGAACACAACCAGATCCGTGTCAGAAAAGCGCAGTGTCTCCTGCCGCAGGGCGGGACGGGAAAAATCCACGCTCTGCACCGGCAGGCCCAGCCGGGCCGCTATATCTCCGGCGATGCACTCTACCGTGCGCCGGGTGGTGCCGGTACCGCTGAAGTACACGGCCCAAACCTTTTTCAGTTTCATGGTGCGCCCTCCTTACAGGTCAAAATCCTCCTGCTTCAAATCCCCGGTGTGCAGCTTCACAGGCCGGGGCGGCACCCGCTTCAGGGGGTCGTAGCGGAACGCACTACAATGGTGCTCCGCCGCCACCACGCCGCATTTTACGCAGGCCACCTCCCTGTCGCTGATGCGGGTCCCCTTTACGCAGTAGGCGCAGCGGGGGTCTATTTTTTTGCGAAACAGCATAAGCGCCTCCTTACAGTGTCTCCAGTGTCACCTTGCCGTCTGCGGCAGAGGCCCGGATATGGGTGATGGGATGGTCGAAGCTCTCGATGATGCGCACCGCCATGGGGTCCTCCAGCTCCTTCTGGATACAGCGGCGCAGATTTCGGGCGCCGTAGGCGGCGGAATAGGACTTCTCCACCAGGTAATCCAGCAGCGTGTCGTCGTAAATAAAGGCGAAGCCCTTGGCGGAAAGGGATTCCGCCAGCTCATTGAGCATAATGGCGGCGATGCCACGGAAGTTATCCTTGGTCAACTGATGGAAATACACGATCTCGTCCACACGGTTGATAAACTCCGGGCGTAGGAAGGACTGAAGGGCCTTCATCACCCGCTCCTTATCCTGCTCGTCGCTGCTGCGGCCAAAGCCTACGGTGCCGCCGGCGCTCTTGTCGGAGCCGGCGTTGGAGGTCATCACGATGACGGTGTTTTCAAAATTCACCTTGCGGCCATGGGCATCGGTGATCTGTCCGTCGTCCAGAATTTGCAGCAGCACATTCAGCACATCCGGGTGGGCCTTTTCAATTTCGTCGAACAGCACCACGGAATAGGGCTTGCGGCGGATCTTCTCTGTCAGCTGGCCCGCCTCATCGTAGCCCACATAGCCCGGAGGGGAGCCCACAATGCGGGAAACGGAGTGCTTTTCCATAAACTCGGACATATCCAACCGAATCAGAGACTCCGGCGCGTGGAAAAGATCATCGGCCAGCTGCTTGACAAGCTCCGTCTTACCCACGCCCGTGCTGCCCACGAAAATGAAGCTCACAGGCTTATGCTTGGGGGAAATGCCCACACGGTTGCGGCGAATGGCGGCAGCCACGGCGGCCACAGCCTCGTCCTGCCCCACGATGTGCTGCTTCAGCCGAAGCTCCAGCTCCGACAGGCGCTTGAACTCCTCCTCCCGAATCTTGCTGGCCGGGATCTTGGTCCACAGCTCAATGACCCGGGCGATGTTCTCCATGGTGAGCTGGGGCACGCCCTTTTTCTCGATCTCCGTCAGCTCCGCCTGCAGGCGCATTTCCTGACTGCGCAGCTCGGCAATGCGGGCGTAGCGGGTGTCCAGCTCCTCCTGGGTGAACTCCTTCCCCTCCTCCGGCTCAGCGGACATGAGCTTCTCCCGCTCAAAGGTGATATTCTCCAGGTCGCGCTTTAGCTCCATGCGGCGGTTAATAGACGCATCCCGGAGATTCAGGTCCGAGCAGGCCTCGTCGATAAGGTCGATGGCCTTATCGGGCAGGAAACGGTCCGTAATGTACCGCTCTGACAGGGTCACCGCCTGGCGCAGAATGCCCTCGGGAATCTGCACCCCGTGGAAATTTTCGTAGTAATGGGCAATACCCTTGAGGATCTTCAGCGTATCCTCCATATTGGGCTCTGCCACCGTTACCGGCTGGAAGCGACGCTCCAGGGCGGAATCCTTCTCAATAAACTTGCGGTACTCATTAAAGGTGGTAGCGCCGATAACCTGTATCTCACCCCGGGACAGGGCGGGCTTGAGGATGTTGGCGGCATTCATACTGCCCTCAGCATCTCCGGCGCCCACGATGTTATGCACCTCGTCAATGACCAGGATGATGTTCCCGGCCTTGCGGATTTCCTCGATGAGTCCCTTCATACGGCTCTCGAACTGGCCACGGAACTGGGTCCCGGCCACCAGGGCCGTCAGGTCCAGCAGGTAGACCTCCTTATCCCGCAGCTTAAAGGGCACCTGCCCGGCTACGATACGCTGGGCCAGGCCCTCGGCAATAGCGGTCTTACCTACACCGGGCTCACCGATAAGGCAGGGATTATTCTTCTGGCGGCGGTTCAAAATCTGCACCACACGCTCGATTTCCTCCTCCCGGCCAATAACCGCATCCAGCTTTCCCTCCCGAGCCCGGCGGGAAAGGTTGATGCAGTAATTATCCAAAAACTTGCGCTTTTTCTCGGTCTTACCGCCCTTGGTCTCCCGGCCCTGGGCAGACTGGTCCCCAGGCTGCTTTTCCGCCGGGGTCTGGCTGCCGCCGAAAAGACGGTTCAAAAACGGGAAGGTAGCGGTCTTTCCGCTCTCATCCTCGTCGCCGCCCTCCTCCTCGGGCAGATCCTCCAGCTCCTCGGCGCCGCCGAAGGCCTGCATCATCTCGCCGCTGAGGCTCTCCAGATCCTCCGGGGTGATGCCCATGCGCTTCATCATGTCCTCCACCTGGGGCAGGCCCAGCTTGGCGGCGCACTGCAGGCACAGGCCCTCATTCACCGGCTCGCCCTTTTCGTTCATCCGGGAGATGAACACCACAGCCACATTTTTCTTACACTTTGAGCAAAGAGTAGGTTGCATAGTTTCCTCCGTTTTTCCTGCCACCCCACCCGGGGATGGACTTTGGGTTTACAGCGATGTGAACCAGTCCATAGGGGACTGCCCCACGAAAAATTGCAGCAAAGCGGACTGCTGCACCATATCCTCCGTGATGACCAGCTGCAATCTCTGCAGCACCCACACGGCCAAAAATACCAGCAATACCGCCACGGCCAGCCCCAGCGCGCCGCCGCCCACCAAATTCAGGGTGCGCAGCCCCGGCAGCCTTCCCGCCAGCTTCAGCATCCGAAGCAGGAGCCTGCACAGCAGCATCAGTATCACAAATGCCGCCAAATACACCAGCGCATAGGCAATGGACTGGGCAATGCCGTCGGTGACGGCAGCCACCATGGTCTCCTTGGTCTCCTTCATCAGAGTGCCCACGCTGTCGGTAATGCGGCGGGCGGTGTCGCCAAAGAAGCCCGCCTGCTCCACCATTTCGGCAGTGCTACCGCCGGTGATGCCCTTACTTTCCAGCTTTTTCTCCAGTACGGGGCGTATCCATTTGGCTACCGTGCCAGAAAAAGCTCCGGCAGCGATTCCGGCCCCCGCAAAGGACACGATCATAGCCGCCACGCCGCCCAGGGTCTGCAAAAAGCCCCGCTTGGCGCCGATCCCCAGGCCCAGCAGCAGCACGCCCACGATTACCAGATCCAACCAAATCATACGCACTCGCCTCCTTTTTTACGGCAAATACAGGCTGGCGGCGTTGGTTCCCGCCAGCACCGCCGACCCGTCGCTGCGCATAAGCACCCGCCGGGCGGAGCTTACATCCTCCAGCACGGCACACTCCCGCAGCTTCTGATCGTAGATCACCAGCTTATTGCTGTAAAGCACCGCCAAATACCGCCCCGCAGCCGACAGGTCCAGCACCTCGCTGTCCACGGCCATGGAGCTGATCTCCTCTCCGGCGGCATTTACTATGGCCAGGTGCGTCTGCCCGCCGGAGGCATAATTCTCCAGCAGCACGGCGGCAAATTTATCCGCGCCCAGGCCGCAGCGGGACAGGCTGGCACCCTGAAAATCATAAGAGGTCACGGTGCCGTCGGTCTTTACAAAATACAGCGCCTTATCCGTAGCGGCGCAGAACCGGCCGCCCACGGTGCCCATCTCATACACGCCGCCCTCCAGAGTCCCCTCAGCTGCCATGGTCTCGGAGGTGAGCTTATAAATTTGCAGGGAGCTTACAAAGCTGCCGTTATCCTGGCTCATGGCCGCAGCGGCCATATATTTCCCGTTTTCCGACACGGCGGCGGTGAGCAGATAGCTCTGGGCTGAGTTAAAATCGTACAGCGGCTCACCCTTGCCATTATAGACGGACACCGTGGTTTTATATCCTGTTTTTTTAAGCGTCACGGCAAATCTGCCGCCCTGGCCCATCTGCACGGCGAAAATATCGCCCTCCAGGTCCATCTGCTGCACCAGTCCGCGGCTATTCAGCAGATAAAGGGTCCGGCCTCCGATCTCATACACCGCCGCCTGCCCGTCCGCAGCGCTGAGGGCCACCTGAGAAAACTGCAGGGCCGTGTGGTAGACAGCGTTTCCCTTGTCATCCAGGAGGGTGATCTCATTTGCAGAGGCTACCAGCAGGCTTCCGTTCAGGTCCGCATATCGGCTGCTTCCGTCGCTGCTGTACTGAAACAGCCGCGCACAGCCGCTCTCGTCCTTTTCCGCCTGCATATAGGCGATGCTCCGGCGCAGGCCGTCAAAGGCGGTACGGTCCAGCAGCACAAAGGCCGCCACCACCGCCAGCACCGCCGCCGCCACCACCGCCAGCGCCCGCAGCCTTCGCCGGGGCGGCTGTCTTTTTTTTATGCGCTTGGGCGCCTCCTGCTGCAGGTCTCCCTGCTCAAATTTCATCTGTTCCATTCAGTCTTTCATCCTCATACCACACCCGGGTCAGATACAGTCCTCCCGGCGGCGCCGTGGGGCCGGCCAAGGTGCGGTTGCCCGAGTCCAGAATCGCCGGAATGTCCTCCGGCAGCAGCTTCCCCTCGGCGGCGTACAGCACCGTGCCCGTGATGGCCCGCACCATATTATATAGGAATCCGTTGGCGCACACCTTCAGCTCCAGCAGCTCGCCCCGGCGCTCCACGCGGCAATAATAAATGGTGCGTACCGTGCTTTTCACATTGGTCCCCACAGACCGCACCGCAGCAAAGTCATGGGTCCCCTCAAACATCCGCGCCGCCCGATCCATGAGCGTCTCGTCCAGCCTCTTGGGATAGAAATAGGCCCGATGGACATAAAACGGGTTTTTGATGCGGGAATTATAAATACGGTAGGTATACTCTTTTTTTATGCAGGAGCCGATGGCGTTAAAATCCTCCGCCACCTCAAAGGCTCGACGCACTACAATGTCCTCGGGAATATGCGTGTTCACCGCAAAGGGGATGCGCTCTACGGGAATGCGGGAATTGGTATGGAAATTGGCCACATAGTATTCCGCGTGTACGCCGGCATCGGTGCGGCCGCAGCCCACGCACTTGATCTTCTCACCGCACACCATGGAAAGGCCCCGCTCCAGGGTCTCCGCCACGGAAATCTCGGTTTTCTGCACCTGCCAGCCGTGATAGGCCGTGCCGTTATACATGAGCACAAGGGCTATGTTCCGCATAGGGCATCCTTTCCTCCCGTTTTTTTACAGGCCGAAGTGGCCCAGCACGATGATCCCTGCCGCCAGGACTATGAAGCCCCCCAGCACCAGCCAATCCGCCCGCTCATAGCGCAGCACATGCAGGGCCGTGCGGCCCTCGCCGCCGTGGTAGCAGCGGCACTCCATGGCCGTGGCCAGCTCATCGGCCCGGCGGAAGGCGGAGATAAACAGCGGCACCAGGATCGGCACCAGGGCCTTGGCCCGCCTGAAAATATTCCCGGACTCAAAATCCGCGCCCCGGGCCTTCTGGGCGGACATGATCTTATCCGTCTCCTCGATGAGAGTGGGGATAAACCGCAGGGCAATGGACATCATCATGCTCAGCTCATGGATGGGCGCCTTGATCTTCTTCAAAAAGCCCAGCAGAGACTCCAGTCCGTCCGTCAGGGCGATGGGGCTGGTGGTATAGGTCAGCAGAAAGGTCCCCATTATGAGCATCACAATGCGCAGCAGCATCTTCACCGCCGCAACCAGGCCCTCCCAGGTGATGTGCCGCAGCAGCCACACATCGCACACGGGCGTGCCCTTGGTAAAAAACAGGTTCATAACGGCTGTGAAAATAACTATGATGACAATGGGCTTGAGTCCCTTGGTTAACGACCGGAACGGCACCTTAGAGACCAAAATGCTCACCGTCAGCGCCACCATGACGATGGCATAGGTCAGCACACTATCCGCGCTGAACAGGGCCACGATGTACAGCACCACCGCCAAAATCTTCGTCCGGGGATCCAGCCGGTGGACGATGGTATTGCCGGGGAAGAACTGGCCCAGGGTAATATCCTTCAGCATACGGCCTCGCCTCCCTTCAGCGCCAGGAGGCGGCGCACCAGCTCGTCAATGGTATATATACTGCTGTCCGGCAGCAGGCCCCGCCTCTGCAGCTCCATGGCTACCTTCGTTACCTGGGGCACATCCAGGCCCACCTGCAAAAGCTCGTTGGCCCGGGAAAAAATCTCCTCCGGGGTGCCGTCCATCAGCTTGTGGGCGTGGCTCATAACGATGATACGGTCCACATTCCGGGCAATCTCCTCCATGGAGTGGCTCACAAGAATAACCGTGTTGCCCTTTTGCCGGTGATAGTCACGCAGCTGGGCCAATATAGCCTCCCGGCCCCGGGGGTCCAGACCCGCCGTGGGCTCGTCCAAAATCAGCACCTTCGGCTCCATAGCGATGACGCCCGCGATAGCCACCCGGCGCTTCTGTCCGCCGGAGAGGTCAAAGGGAGACTTTTCCAGCATCTCCTCATCGATGCCTGCAAAGGCCGCCGCCTGACGCACCCGGCGCTCGACCTCCTCGTCCTCCAGGCCCATGTTCTTGGGTCCGAAGGAGATGTCCTTGAATACGGTCTCCTCAAAAAGCTGATACTCCGGGTACTGGAATACCAGCCCCACCTGAAACCGCACCCGGCGGATTTCCTTGGGCTTCGCCCAAATGTCCTCCCCGTCCAGGCGGATTTCTCCGCCGGTGGGGCGCAGCAGCCCGTTCAGGTGCTGAATGAGGGTGGATTTACCCGACCCAGTGTGGCCGATGATGCCCAGGAACTCCCCCGGCATCACCTCCAGGTTTACATCTTCAATGGCTTTGTGCTCAAAAGGTGTCCCCGCACTATAGGTGTGCGTGAGAGCCTTAACTTCTAATACTGGTTTCAACTTGTTTAATCCCCTTTTATTTTTCACCGGAAAAGGCGTGGCAGATAGCGTCTGCGCACTCCTCCACGGTCATAGCATCCAGCGGGATGTCTATGCCCCGGCTCCGCAATTCATAAAGTAACTCCACCGTGTCCGGCGCCGCCAGGCCCAGGGCCCGCAGCTCCTCCACCCGGGCAAATACCGCCCGGGGTGTGCCGTCCATGGCTACCTGTCCGTGGTTCATCACAATGGCCCGGTCGGCCTCCATAGCCTCGTTCATATGGTGGGTAATAAGCACCACGGTAATGCCCCGCTCCCGGTTCAGCTTGTGGACCGTGGTCAGCACCTCCCGGCGGCCCACCGGGTCCAACATGGCGGTGGATTCGTCCAGCACGATACACTCCGGCTCCATGGCAATGACTCCGGCAATGGCCACGCGCTGCTTCTGTCCGCCGGAGAGCAGGTGCGGCGCATGGCGGGCGTATTCCTCCATGCCCACGGCCTCCAGAGCATCGTCCACCCGCTTGCGGATTTCCGCCGAGGGCACACCCAGGTTCTCCGGGGCAAAGGCCACATCCTCCTCCACCACATTGGCTACGATCTGGTTGTCCGGGTTTTGGAATACCATTCCGACTCGGCGGCGCACCTCCAGCAAAAGCGCCGGGTCCGCCGTGTCCAACCCCTCCACCCAAACCGTTCCGCCGGTGGGCAGCAGCACCGCATTCATGTGCTTGGCCAGAGTGGATTTACCGGAGCCGTTGTGGCCCAAAATCGCCACAAAGCTCCCCTTCTCGATCTCCAGCTCCACCTCCCGCAGAGCGGAGGACTCTTGCCGCCCCCCCTCCTCCGCCGGGTAGGTGAAGGTGAGTTTTTCTGTTTTTATCATGGTTGCCATACGATTTATCTCATTTCTTTACTACGCAGTTTTTATTCGCTCATCCACCGGCCCGTGGCGCCGCAGGGCAGCGCCATGCCGCTTTCGCTGCACGGCAGGCCCAGCTCGTCCCAGGTGACCTTGCCGCCTCGCTCCTTACCGATGAGCATTTGCAAAATATAGCCCAGCACCGAAGGCGCAAGGCCCGTGGTGTAAGAGTTCAAAATCACAAACAGGGGCTTATCCGACAGCACCCGGGCGCAGAGCTTCACAAAGGGATAGAGGTTATCCTCCAGCTTCCACACCTCGCCCCCGGGACCGCGGCCATAGCTGGGCGGGTCCATGATGATGGCGTCGTAGGTCTTGCCCCGGCGAATCTCCCGCTCCACGAACTTGGCGCAGTCGTCCACGATCCAGCGGATAGGCGCCTCGCTAAGGCCCGAGACCTTGGCGTTTTCCTTGGCCCAGGCCACCATGCCCTTGGCCGCGTCCACATGGCACACGCTGGCCCCCGCCGCCGCACAGGCCACCGTAGCCCCGCCGGTATAGGCGAAGAGGTTCAGCACCCGGATGGGCCGCCCGGCGTTTCTGATTTTCTCCATGGCAAAGTCCCAGTTGGCCGCCTGCTCCGGAAAAAGGCCGGTGTGCTTGAAGTTCATGGGCTTCACCTGAAAGCGCAGGTCCTTATAGCCTATGGCCCACTGCTCCGGAAGCTTGTGCTTGTCCCAGTGACCGCCACCGGTGGAGGAGCGGCTGTACCGGGCGTTGGCCTGCCGCCAGCCGGGGTGGCGATGGTCCGTCTCCCAAATAGCCTGGGGGTCAGGCCGCACCAAAATCTGCTGTCCCCAGCGCTCCAGCTTTTCCCCGCCGCCGCAATCCAACAGCTCATAGTCCTTCCAACCGTCTGCGATCCACATAAAGGGTCTACCTCCGCATATTAAATCAATGTATTATACACCCTTGCATCGTTTTCCGTCAACACCGAAGCGGCCAATTCTCCCCCATTCCCGCTCAAGTTTACATTTCGTTCGTAATTTGAAAAAAGGTGTTGACATTTGCCGTGGACGGTGGTATTATAAGCAAGCTGATTCGATTTGAGCAGCAAAAATTACATATCCGGGTGTGGCGAAGTTTGGTATCGCGCTTGAATGGGGTTCAAGAGGCCTCGAGTTCGAATCTCGACACTCGGACCATGCAGAGTGTCCTTATAGGATCTGAGTATCCTGTAATGGACACTCTGCTTTTTTATTTCCCACAAAGTTCATACTGCAACCTGTTCCGGGGCGTAGCTGAGTGCTACGCCTTTTCTTGTTTCCATGATAATGTCGGCCTCCGGGATCTTCCGGCGATCCGGCACATCAAAGGCACCGATGCAGTTGTAGTGAATATCGACGCGCTGGTTGGTAATGCCGTCCTGCTTTTCAGCGTGGTACACCTCGATGTGGTCGATCAGCTCCGCGACCATGCGCTTTGTAATGGTGGTTGCGTCCGTGTACTGCCGCACCGTTTCAAGGAAATCGTCAATGTCCATGCGCTTGCTCTCGTCCTTTTTCAGTTCCAGCCGCAGAGCCTTAATCTTCTTTGCGTTTTCGCCCTGCTCCTGTTCATAGCGTTTGGACATTTTGGAAAACCGGGCATCGTCGATTTTTCCCGCTACATTGTCCTCATAGAGCCGTTCAAAGAGCATATCCAACTCCCGGTCACGGGCAGTCAGAGCGTCCAGCTCCCGCTGCTTGCGGATGCGTCCATTTTCTGCCACCTTTGCCGAATGTCCGATCATGACTTTGATAAAGTCATTTTCGTATTCGCTGGCGAAGCAGGCCAGCCGCTTGACCTCGTACAAAACAACCTGCTCTAAGAAGTCCAGCCGGATATAGTGCGTCTTGCTGCACTTGCGATAGCCGGAGTTATGATTTTGACAGCTGAAAAACTTGATGTCGTGATTGTTCTGGTTGAAGTGGAAATTGAGGTTGCCGCCGCACTCCGGGCATTTCAGCAGGCCGGAGAATACGCTGGACTCCTGCGTGACCGTGGGCTTTTTGCGGCGTGTCCCTTTTTGGAGCGCCTGCACCTTTTCCCAAGTCTGGCGGTCAATAATGGCCTCATGGACATTGAGGAAGATCGCCCGGTTTTCCTCAGGGTTCTCGATCCGTTTTTTCATCTTATAGGACTTGGAGTAGCTTTTGAAGTTGATGACATCACCGCAGTATTCCTGCAAGGTGAGGATCTTCTTGACGGTGGTATGCCCCCACTTGGTAGGCTCCACGGTGCTTTTCGACCCACCCCGACTCGTCCCACGGCTGCGCCAGTAGTAGGTGGGATTGACCACGCCATCGGCGGCAAGGCGGGCGGCAATTTCCGCCAGCCCGTACCCCTCCAGCGCCATACGGTAGATCCGGCGCACCACCTCGGCGGCCTCCGGCTCTACCACCCAAAAGCGGGGATCGTCCGGGTTTTTGATGTAGCCATAGGGCGGCGGAGAGAGCGGAACGCCCGCGTTGCCTTTCATCTTATTCACGATCCGGCGCTTCTTGGAAATGTCCTTGGCGTAATACTCGTTCATAATGTTTTTGAACGGGGTGAAATCGTCCTCACCTTCATCGCTGTCCACGCCATCAGAAACAGCCACCAGCCGTATATCGTGAAGTGGGAAAAATTCTTCGGTCAGCTTGCCGACTTCAATGTAGTTGCGCCCCAGCCGGGACAGGTCTTTGACGAACACCGCCGAGATGTACCCGGCCTCGATAGCGGTCAGCATTTTCTGAAATCCGGGACGCTTCATCGTCGTACCCGTGATACCGTCATCCACGAAAAAGATCGTGTCGGTATAGCCCTTGTCCTTGGCAGCCTTTTGAAGTATCTTCCGCTGATTTTGGATGCTGTTGGACTCGCTGTCCATATTATCATCACGGCTCAGTCGGCAGTAAAGAGCGGCTGTGCCGAGTTCGTGTTTTTTGCTTGACTGTTTCATATAAACCTCCTCTCTGGCAGTCAAGCAAGGGGTTTTATTCTATCTATATTATACCTCGCCCGACCGCCCATGTTAAGGATGTCGATGGGGGCTTATACCGGCTCCAGATCAGCCAGCATCAGCTTCAAAAGGATGTCACGCATCAGCTCTCCCGTTTCCTTGTAAACAGGCGTGACGATAAAGCGGATCTTTCCAATGTAGTACACATATTCTTCCGTGGCGGGCTTCTCAGTCATGGCGTCCTCCTTTCACAGATGCAAAACACAATGCGCGTTCCCCGTTGTCCGCTGGGGAAAGCAAACAGGCCAGCACGCCGGGTGCTGGCCTGTAGCTTATGACCTCGGTACTCGTCGGCACAAACTCCGCTATGCTGCTTTGGGACAAAATGTTCCAAAATCCGCCCACTTCGTTGCGCCTCCTCTCCCCACAAAGTCTTGTGACTTTGCGGGGTACCCCAAATCCCAAGGTGTTTTTGAAAGGCGGGAGCGCCGCACCCGCTCCTGTTGGCCTGTCATAAGACAGCTCATATTCAATGCGGCGCTCCCTCACAGCGGACAGCGACGATCCGTGACGGAGCATCAACTACCTTGCTGCGGAGAGGTGAAAACTACCTCTCATATACCAAGGACAAAAATCGGGCAACTGGAGATACCCTTAGAGAAATTTTTTCAAATATTTTCTCATGGCCGCCTTGCCGTTTTTGACGGAATGGCGAACAGCGCTCTTGTCTACGCCCTGCTCCCGGGCAATCTGACGGTAGCTCTTGCCGAGAATCAGATGCGCCTCCACCCGGACGCCCTGCACCTCCGGCAGAGAGTTGAGGGCGTTCCAGAGGTGGACGAACAGCTCCATGCGATCCAGAAGCTCCTGCGGCGTCGGCTCATGCAGACAGGCCGAGTATTCGATCCCATCGTCACAGTCGAGGGAATACTGCGCCTTATTGCGGGTCGTGCGCCGCTGATAGGCTGCCTCATACAGCTTGTCCGCCTTCAGCTCGGCGGCCACTTCGTCGGAAACTTCGATGTATTCATCATGGGTGTACCAAGCGTAAAAGTCCTTCAGATTGATGGTCGTCATTTGTAATTCCTCCATTCAGTTCGTGTGTGGGTGGGTGAACAGAACGGAGGCACGGAGGGGATCGGCAGCCGGGGCTGGCTGCTTTGGGACAAATTGTCCCAAGGTATAGGCATATAAAAACGCCCGCATAGCATGACGCTATGCGGGCGCGCGAAATATTATCGTTGTTTTTGTACTTATTTGTTTCATGTCCGTACCCGGACTTCTCCAACGGGGGAGCTACGCTTTTTTTAGCTGGTGAAGATCATGGATATTATGTAGAAATCCTAGAATAAGCAATGACGGCATCCTCCTGTATGCCGCCGCATAGGGTCTGACTTACGCATCCAAGCCCTCTGCGGCAAGCAGAATTGGCCGTAAAACTACGGATGCGTAAATCGTATTTTGGAAAAGGAAAATCTAAGGGATAGTAATAGGGGAAAAAGAGGAAAACCGGATGACGGTTTTTACTCGTCATCCGGCTCACTATGAAATCGGTATCCTACGCCCCAAACATTCTTTATGTATTCCTTGCCTGCAACAGACAGCTTTTGCCGCAGCAAACGGATCTGTGACTTTACCACATCATCCACATTGTAGGCTGCGTGTTCGTCCCATACTTGGTTGTATAGCTGTTCCCGGCTGAATATCTGTCCGGGGTTGCTTGCAAGGCAGAACAGCAAATCGAACTCCTTGCGGGTAAGTTGCAGATTTTGGCCGTTGAGCTGTACTTGCCTTGTCAGCGGATCAATAATGAGGTTTTTGCCAAAGGCCAGCGTATAGCACACTTCTTTTTGTGGTTTGAGGTCACAATATAGCTGCATAAGCGCTTGTGCCTGGGCAAGGCATTCTTCCAACGAATAGGGGTAGCCGATATAGGCATGGGCACCGGCTTGTAGTACCTCTAACCGCTCTATATGACAGAACTGTGAGGAAAGGATCAGAATGGGCGTTGTTCTGGCCTTCCGCATGGCTTTCAGCAGTTTGTGGTCATCCTCTGCGGAAATACAGGCGTCCAGTATCACCAAGCAAAACTTCTTGTCCATGAATGACAACAACGCCTCGTGCATGGAGGACACGCAAAGAATATTGGTACTGGGGCAAGCTAGGTTGTCCTTCACGATTTGGGCAGCCTCACGGTCTGTATTGATTATCATTATATTTTTCTTCATCGAATCCTCCTTTCCTTACAGTTATAAAAGTCGGTAGATTTGTGGATGTCTTACTCCATGGTTGGCCGAGCGGACGCTTTATTTGTTTCCTGCTTGATTTTCAGCACGAGAGGTCATTTTTGACAACAGGCTTCCCATCTTGATGGGAAACAGATAGCATCCGAGTGTTTGAATTTTTTGCCACAGGCTATGGCAAATGATAAACCGCTTGGAATGAATATGTTTGGCAAGACCCTGTCCCACCTTCTCAGGTGCAGCCATAAATTCTTTGGGAACAGGCAGGGGCGCAGACGATCTCGTTCGCGTCAGCGGCGGGTGGAAGATATGGAACGATATATTGTCTTTGGCATATTCGATTTTCAAGCACTTTGCCAATGCCTCCAACGCGCCTTTTGTGGAAGCATACGGAGAGATGTTTGCAAATCCAGTGACTCCAACACCAGAACTCGTAAAAATGATCCTGCCGTTCTTTTGTTTGACCATGTACGGCAAGACGCTTTTTGCCAGGCACAACGCACCAAAATAATTTACTTCAAACACATCTCTGTATGTATGCAGGTCGGTGTTCACTTCTGCATCAAAGGTGCATTTACAGGCGTTGTGAACTGCAATATCTATGCTGCCAAACTCCGCAGCAGCTGCTTGCACGGCATTTCGCAGGCCGTTGTGGTTTCGTACATCGACTACATAGTATAAAAGATTATTGCCATGTTCTCTTTTGAGCTTTTCAAGATTTTCCGTTTCTAAATCTAAAACAGCCACCCTATTTCCATCTTTGAGCAACTGCTCTACAAGGAAATATCCTATACCTTGATTTGCTCCAGTTATAACAATATTGGACATTTATACTCCCCCCATTTCAGAAAAAAACACATGGATATGCTGATAGGCATCTTTGCGAAAGGCCGCCTTATTTTCCTCGGACAGTTTTCCGCATAAAAGCCACTTTTGGGCAAAGAAAAAAATCGGGGCATAATACTTGATTGCCATATATTCGCTATCCGCTTTCTCCATGATCCCGATGTCCATAAGCCTTTGAAATATACTGCTCTGGAATTTCAAAGGCTCTGCGAACATCCAATGTTTATATATCTTTTGAACTTCCTCATTATTGAATTGCTCGATCTGCATTATGCGCATTATCTTATTGCAAAACTCGTCCATAAGATAATGTTCAAAAAAGTGGTTGCAAATTTCAAAATAAAAATTATCACCAAAGGTGTTTGTTTCACTGGATATTTGTGATGTAAGATGGCCCATCATGCTATCGGCCTTACTCTGAAATCGGTATAATAGTTCTTCAAAAATTGCGTACTTATTCTTGAAGTGATAATAAATTGTGCTTTCCTTGATGCTTACCATTTTACATATATCTCGGATAGAAACAGCGGAAAATCCATATTCCGAAAACAGGGATAAGGACACCTCTAGTATGCGTTCTCTTGTTTCATTCATTGTTAAATCCCTCCTCGACCTAACAACTGTTAGAAATATTGTACCTAACAATCGTTAGATTGTCAAGAGCGAACTCCATTCTCGCGTCCTTACGCACGGATATGAAATTAAATACTACCAAACATAAAACATCGTTTCGTTCTCATAATCAAACCCGAAATGTAGAATAATATATGGGTGATATGAGAATGTACCAAGACGAACGACGGCTTGACTTCCATGCTTTAGGTCGGGAGATCAAGCGCAAAAGAGAAGCCAAAGGCTGGACACAGGAGTACCTCGCGCAGCTCGTTGACCGTACACCTCGTTCCATTATGTATTTTGAAAATCGTGGTCAACATCCGAGCTTGAATACCTTTTATAAAATCGTCACTCTACTGGATATTTCCGTCGATCAATTCTTCTATCCTGACAAGCAGAATGAAGAAAGTGATTGCCGCCAGCACATTGACAGGATGCTAAACACAATGGACGAAAATGAATTGACGATCATGGAAGCTACCGCAGAGGGAATACAAAAAGCCAGAGAAACGGAGGAAGCGTAAGAAACGGCGCTGCCTCCGTTTTTCGTGGGGTTTCTGGGGAACGCACTAACGGCAAGCAGGGCAAGTGTAGCCACACTTGCTATTTTTGCATCCCGGCGGGCTGCAAAAACGCTTGTTGGGGAGCCTCCCCAAACCCGGCTTTGGGACATTTTGTCCCAAAGTAATTGTCTGCGTCACTGTCGCTTATCGCTCCTGTTCCTTTTTGTGTTGGCCGTCCGTGACGCCCAGCAGATGATCAATATTGGCCTTGACCGCCACGGCCTGCCGCATTTGCTCCTGTGCCGTTCGGTAGTCAGCGTAGAGTGCCTTTTTCCGCGCCGCCAGTTGGCGGCGTTTTCCTTTTAGCTCTGCCATCTTGGGCAACTTCTCTCCGTCCAGCAGCTCTCCCATCGCAGCCTTGGCTGCTCGGTAGTCCGCCAGCTCCGCCTCATGCTCGGCAAGATATTTTCGGCTGTACTTTGCGGCCTTGTACCCATCGAACACCGGGCGGGTCTTGGCGTACTGCACCACGGCTCCCATCAGTTCAGAGGTATGGGAAAGGTCGGCCTCGGTCTGTCGAAGCTGTTCCGTCAGCGTATGGAAACAAGCAACGGCGTCCTCGGCCTTTGCGGAGAGCTGGTCATACTCGGTGATATTCTGCTCCTGCATGAATTGAAGTGCCGCCGCCATTTGTTTAAGGTTATAGACCTTTGCCCACCGTGCATAGGCCGCACCTTTGCCAGAACGCAGGCGCTCCTGTATATCAACAATCAGATTGACACGGCGAGGGGCAGCAGGCGCAGAAACAGGCTGCTCCGGGATTGGACGCTCCCCAGCGATAACCGCCTTGATGTCCTCGGGATCGTAGCCGTCCCCGAGGGTGGACGCCCGCAGCCGGGTTGCCCGCTTCTGCCCCGGAACAAGAAAAGAGATCGTACCGCCGCGCCCATGCTTGACCGTGTAGCCGGATGCCTCCATGAGCCGGAGAAAAGCGTCAAAGTCGGCGGGGCGTTTGGCAAGAGCTTCATTAATGGCAAGCCGTAACTGCTCCTTGTACGAGGGCTGCCGATCCGTCCCCAGCCACGCCCCATAATGGAGAAAGCGTCCCTTGCTGTGCAGTTTGGGATTGGTAATGACGGACAGATCATTTTCAAGGCAAATGCGGTCAGAGAGCCGCCGCAGCGCACGGCCAGATCCGATGAAATCCCGAAATTTCCGGGTGCAGTCCAGCGAGGTCGAATTGTAATAAATGTGATTGTGGATGTGTGCCTTGTCCGTGTGGGTGGCAATAAAAAAGGCGTATTTGCCCTTTGTCCAGCGCATCGCCGTTTCATAGCCGATGCGGTTGGCCTCCTCCGGCGTGATCTCCCCGGGCTTGAATGACTGGCGGATCTGATAGCACAGCACATCGGCATCCCGCCGCTGCTCCCGGCCTGTGACGGCCTTGTACTTGGCCTTGCTTAGTAGGAACTCGGCATCGGCGGTCATGTGGTCGCAGCCGTAGGACGAGATCAACTCGCCGCCCTCGGTCTTGTCCGGGTTTTGCCCATAGTCAAACCGCTCTTTCAAGGACTGCGCGATGGTTTCGCCCTTGCTGATTTTGTGCTTCTTGTAGTAGGTCGTGGCCGTAGGCAGCCCTCCTTCCGATATGACAAACGGCGGCTGTGGTCAGCCGCCGTCGTTTCAGCTTTGGGACATTTTGTCCCGAAGTATCAGCCGGTGATGAAATCCCGCAGGGCGAACTTGGCCGAGTGCAGCTTGTCCACCAGCCACTCAGCGATGGCGGGAACGCCAAAGGGAGAAACGAGGAACGCAAGGACGAGGCACACCACACCGCCCACCGTCTGCCCACCAATGAACAGGATGACGGAGAGCAGCGTCAGCACAATGCAGCCCAGCTCACACACGGCGGACGCCACGCAGAACAGGAATGTGACCATAGCGGCCAGCAGGGACAGCGCCACCATCACGGGGGCGGCAAGGATTTTGAGAACGATCATAGCAGCTACCTCCATCAAAAAATCGGGTTGGTCAGTCCTTCTACCCATATTATACCGCTGGGAAAATAGGCACACAAGGATGTCGAGCTTTCACCGCTTTGGGAGTAGATGCCCCCTAATAAGGATCATTTTCCCCAAGAATCCTCAGATTGACTTTCTATATATTGTGCGGTAATATTAAAGCAACTTGGAGAATAATCTTTTCGGAGGAGTTTGTATGGATATTAACGACAGAATCTCCCAATATAGGCAAGATATTAAATCTGACAGAGTGGATATGTCTTTTGGTGAAATCATCAATATGTATAAGGATGAAGAGATCATTATTTCACCAGAATATCAGCGGGCCTTCCGTTGGGACAAGCAGCGGCAAACTGATTTTATTGAGTCCATTTTACTAGGAATCCCGTTCCCTTCTATCTTCGTAGCGACTAACTCAGATGGCACTTGGGAGTTAATAGATGGATTGCAACGAGTTTCGACTGTCCTTTCCTTCTTTGGAGAGTTAAAGGATGAGAGCAAAAATCATTTAGTATTAAAGCCGGGTAGTATTGTTCCAGAATTGGAAGGCTTAACAATAGAGACGCTACCTTTGGACTTAAAATTGACAATCAAAAGAACTCCTTGTAGAGTCGAAATTATACAAAAAGACAGCCATTTTGAGATGCGATATGAGTTGTTCAAACGACTTAATACAGGTGGTGAAGGTTTAACCCGTCAAGAGATACGAAACTGTATTTTCCGTGGATTTGCTAACTATAAGTATTTCAGCGCTACCATAAATAAGTGCTCAAATAATCCTATATATAGAGCTTTGGTAAACATTTCTGACGATGCAAGAGAAAAAATGATGTATGAGGAACTATTCCTACGCTTTTTCTCACTATACAATTTCCGTGCGGAGTTCACAGAGAAGGTTATTGAAGACTTCTTTGATAAGATTATGAAAAAGCAATGTGAAACTCCCGATGTTGAAAAAATTGAAAAGACAAAGCAAGTTTTTGAGGAAATCTGCACTTACCTACAGCCTGCGGGATGTGACATATTTAAGCTATCACGGTTAAATCTCTCAACTAGTATGTTCGACTCTATTTTCCTATCATTAGCAACTACATCTAAGAATTATCGTGCGATTGCAACCGATACATTTGTGAGTCGTGTCGCTGAACTTCGCGAAAATGCAGATTTCAAAAAGTATGCCGGTGCAGCAAGTAGCAATCCTAGCGCAATAAATAACAAGTTGATCATTGCAAGAAAAATTCTTTTGGATGATGCAGAATGACAGAGCACGAATTACAATGTCTGTTGGTAGCAGAGCGAGAATGGCGAATTACTGAACTTGAGTTTTGCAAGAAAATCCCCTTTCTATATACTTACCCTTCTTTCAGATCGCATTACCCTTTATTTTGGAAGTTTTGTATTCCGATGATTTATTCGCATTGGGAAGGCTTTTGTGTCGCATCAATGAAACTACTGGTTGACTACCTCAATGAAATAAGTCTTTCATATCAAGATGCTGCCAATCACGTTTTATTATTAGACAACAGAAAAAGGTTTTCATATTTGCAAGGAAATTGTTCGACAGACCAACAGTCACGGTTTTTGAACGAATTTTTGGCATCACAAAAAACAGGAGTACATATTGATAGAAGCGTTGTTTCGGCAAATTCCAACTTAAATTTTAAGCAATTATCGAAAATGCTTTCTTACTTTGAAATTTCAGTTTCTCCCGTGCTAGACCAGCAAAAGCCTACTATTGAAAAATTAGTTTGGTATCGAAATTCCATCGCACATGGAGAAAACAGCATTACTGTGACGCAAAAAGATGTCGAAACTTTCATTAGTTGTATCACTAAGTGTATTGATGAAATGCTTTCCCTTTTCTCAACGTATATTTCAAGCCTAAACTACTGCAAAAAAGATAGCTAAAAAGGGGCAGGATTATTTCCTGCCCCTTTTTATAAAGAAACAATCTTTGACAGCTTTTTCAGCAGTTCGGACAACGGCTCCCAAAGGTCGGCATAGTCCTTTTGGAGCGCCGCGATCTCCGAGGGGTAGATGCCGTAGGTGTTGGCATGGACGGCCGCCTGATTGAGATTGTTTGCACAGCGCCGCTGGAGCGACACAAGCTCCTTGACGGGTTCAAGGTCAACGTGGAGCACATAGCCGCCCAGCGCCATTTTTCGGATATAGGCGCTCATGTTGCGGATGCCCGCCTCGGCCATGCGCTCCCGAATGACCTCCAGCTCGTCAGGCCGTACCCACACATAGATGGGGACGCTGCGGACGCGCTTTTTTGTCAACGCTCCTCACGCTCCCGGCTGCGGCGCTTGGGCGGGTGTTCCCGCACCTTATCCAGCGGCTTTTCTGACCGGGGCGGCACAGGCAGATTGTTGATGATGCCGTCGATCATGTTCCCGTTCTGCTCCATAAAATGCTCGGCGTTCTTGTTGGGATTGTGTTCCTGATCCATAAATGTCCTCCTATCTGTCGCCCCGGTCAGGGGCATTTTTCTTTGGGGCCGCTTGGCCCCGGTCAGCCTCGGCCAGCTTTGCGGCGGTTTTCATCTGCTCCCGGATCGAACGGGGCCTGTCGGGATTGTCAGGTGCAGGCCGCAGCTCATAGTCAGACGTCTGCCGTTTCGTCAATGGCCGTGTGTAGGTCAGATGCCCCCACGCCAGAAACGACCCATTTTCAACCGGGACGCGCTGATCGTAGTTGACGATCTCATCCGGGGCGTTGCGGGGCGGCTTGGGGAATGTCCCCATGTCCACGGGGCGCTGGGTAGAATAATACTTGTAAAGGCCGGGAGCCTCGGTCTGCCTGACACCGACATTGTAAAGACGCTGGTACTCCTTCACCCGCGCCGTAAAATCCTGTTCCAGAGCGGCACGGTCACTGCCGTAATGCCCCCATTCATACTGCCGCTGGCCGTCCCTGTCATCATAGCAAGCCCATGTGACATAGGGCGAGGGAGCGGTAGGATGATGCCCCAGCGCAAAGCCCCTGCCGTTTTCCAGCATGACGGCCTTTATGATCTCATAGCCTTGGTTTTTGTCCATATACCATCCTCACCGTGATACATCTTTCTCCGCCCGTTTTGCAAAGGGCTGGAGCTGATAGGGGCTTTTGCCGTCCTCCGGGCGCAGAAAGTCCAGCCTTGCAGCGGCTCGGATGGCGTTCTGATTGAGCTGCCGCTGCCATGCCCCTTGGCTGGGCGCCCACTTGAAGCCCTCGCTTTTGAGCGCCTGCCGGGTATCGGCGTCCGGCTTTTCCGCAAAAATGAGCTGCAAGCGGTTCTCCGCCTCGTTGACATTGGCCTCACCGCCGGGGAATGTCCAGCCCACAAACTCCGCCTTGTGGCTCAGCTCCTCGATGCGCTGGCGCACACGGCGGATATTGGCGTTATTGTTGGTGAGCAGATAGGACGGAAACGGAACGGGGTCTTTGCGCCAGTCTTGGGACATGGCCGCCTTGACCTTTTCCACCTGCTCCGCCGTCAGTTCAGGGCAGCCCTCCAGCGTCTTGTGCTTGCGGTAGTAGGCATTGACCGCTTTCATCATAGCCTGCTGGGACTCCATTCCCTCCAGCTTTTTCGTGAGCTTTTCCACGGCAAGGTCATCGTCGGCGCTGATCCCGCCCCGGCCTGTGGAACGGATCTTATCCAGCAGCTTTTCAATTTCAGCGTACTCGCCGTAGTTGCGATCCCGGGCGGCGTTCTGCTTGGCCTTTTTCGCCACGGGGAAATTGCCGCCCCCGGTGATTAGAATAGACGGCACACGGGCATCAATGGCGTTGCGCTCATTGAGGTTTTCCGCCAGCCTGCGGGCGTAGCGGTCAACAAGGGCGTCGATTTTATCATGGTACATGGGATCGACCCGCGCTTTCTGCCTCTCTGCCAGCGCATAGGCTTCATCCACCATCGCCCGGTAGCCCGCCGTGGCCGAGCCGGGGGCATAGTCGGAATAGCTGTTCATATCCTTTGCCCGCTTTGCCGCCGACTCGCTGATCTCATAATATTTCGGCATAATTCCTCCTTTCAGCCGGGACTTCGGGACAAAATGTCCCAAAGTTGCGTTGCTTGGATGTGGAAAGCATTTTTGCAAAAAGAGGGGTAAACGGGAAAACATACCTCTCACCCCAAAAGCGCCCCGGAAAAGCCTTGCAAATACAGGCGTTTCCCGGAGCTAAATTTCCACGCACTATCTCCGCATGCGGCGCATATATGCCCGCTTCTGCTCCCGCAGGGCAGTCCCGGCACAAGCGGTCGAACAATACCGCTGCCGCCCGTCTGGGAGAAAGGCCCTGCCGCAGATGGGACAAGGCCGGGTTTCCGTGATACGCTCCACGGTCAGCGACCTTTCCAGCACCGGATCAAGAGGCAGCACCGCCGAACAAAAATAGCGGCAATAAGCGCCCGTCCAGCACTTGCCCAGCATATAGCACTCGCAGTCCAGCGGCAGGCAGCCAGCGTCCTTGTCATAGTTGGCGCACCACCGCTTCACAAGGGAGCGGATCGCCGCCTTTTCCTGCCGGGTCAATTCACGGCTCATTTTTCTCTCCCGTCTTGGGCTTGAGCTGTTCCCGGTAGCAGAACATACAGCCGATCCCGTGCCAGTAGGGACAACCGTCGCAGCGGGAGCCTTTGGGCGGCAGGTTGGGCGGGACGTCCTTGAAGTAGCTTTTTTCTTTCATAAAGTCCTCATAGGGGCTGTTGGTAAATCTCATTCCTCGCCCTCGCTTTCCGTTTCGTCCTCGTCCTCCCAAGGCGGGGTATCGTCGTAATCGTCGCCGTAGTCCTCCGCAGCGTCGGCGGCCTGCTGCTTTTTGGGACGATAGATCTTGAAATACCAGCCAGCCACGCCGCCAATGACCGCCACGGCCAGCACAAGCAGGATCGTCCCGCCGCTGTTCTTGGGCTGCTCCGGCTCGGGGTCAGGCTCCTGCTCTACCACAGGCACAGGTTCGGGAGCCTTGCCCTGGCACTCGCCCATATTCACGGCGCAGACGGTACAATCTGTGTTGATAGCACCCACGGCGCATTTGTCCGCGCAGGCACACTCCGGCAGCGCACCGCCCGCAGCCTGCATCGCCACCAGCAGGTCGGCCTCGTCCACCATGTTCAAAAAGTAGGTCTGGTACTGCTCGCCGTCCTCGTCGGTGGGCTTGTCATAGTCAATGACGATGTAAAAGGTGTTGCCGCCGCTGGTCTGCACCGTGATGAACTGCTTATTGGTGGCCTTGTCGTAGAGCAGATCGCGGGTCACAAAATTGCCGTCCTCGGTGAAGCCTTCACCGGGGTTAACGGTTTCAGTGGGCAGCGGCTCTGCCGGGTCAAGCCCACTCCATTCCTCACCGCCCCCGGCGTAGGCCGTGACCGCCATGCCGCACATCAAAACAGCGGCGCAAAGCGCCGCTGTCAGCTTCTTCATCCACTTGTTCATTCGCCGTCCTCCTTATCCGTATTGTACTTTGGGACATTCTGTCCCAAAGTACCGCCGTTCTTGATGGTCTGAAGCAGCACGGGCAGGTCGGTGAGCGAAACGCTCATGCCGCGCACGATCTCCACGATCTCGCTGTTTTCTGCCTCCAGCTTCTTCTGCTCCAATTCCTTGAGCCGTGCCTGCTGCTCGGTGATCTTGGCCGTGACCTTTTCAATCTCGGCCTGAATTTTTGCACTTTTGGAGATAGCCATAAAAACCTCCTGTCAAAATAATTTTCCGTAGGCGTAGAAATGGGACTGCCAGTAGCTCGTGTTGAGGTTGGCGTAGCTGATGGGGTCGCCACAATGGAGCATCCAGCCGTCGCCCACATAGATGCCCACATGAGAGATCCCCGGCGTGTCATAAGTCCCCGTGAAAAACACCAAGTCGCCGGGTTTGGGGCTGCTTGTCCGGGTGGAGATGTTGTATAGCCCCTGCGCCCCCAGCCGTCCGAAGTCCCAGCCGCATTGGTTGTAGACATAGCTGACGAAACCGGAGCAATCAAAGGATGTGGATGGGCTGCTGCCGCCCCACACATAGGGATAGCCCACATACTTCTCCGCCTCCTTCAAAATGGCGGCAAAGGTTTCATCGGCAAGGTAGTCCTCCGGGATCTCATGTGCCGGGGGCTTGCCGGTGTACTTGCCCACATAGGGCGAGGACGGGAACAGGTCGGGACGGTTGCCCAGCGTCGCCATGTAGAGAGCGTACCGGGAAAGCTGTTCCTCGCCCATGATGTAGATGGGCAGATGGGAGAGGTTGAAGTTTTCCAGTGTGACATAGCAGATGTAATAGTTGTACGGAACTTCTACCTCATAGTCGTTACCCTCGCTGTCCGTCCGGGTGACGGTACGATAGCGTACCTCTACCACCACATCCTCCGTCAAGATATACTGGCGGTCAAAGAGCATTTGGAGCGTTCCTTGTACCTCGCCCAGCGTCCACTCGCCCTCATGGAGCGCGCAGACGATGGACAGCAGCACATAGGGATCGTGTTCAATGGTGTCGAGGTCAAAATGATATTCGTCATAATCGTGGGTGCGGGTGTAGGTGTCGAGGTAGCGTTGCAGCTCGTCCTCCAGAGCGCAGTAGGCGGCCTCCGCCCCCAGCAGGTCAGCGTCCTCGGCGGCATAGGTGGACGCGCCGATGGCTCCGGCCACGCCGTTGCCCACCGTCACCAGCGAGGACATACACGATTGCAGCACCACCAGCAGAAGAAACGCCGCCAGCAGCAGAAGCAGTCCGCCGGGGTGTTCCTTGATGTAGGCAGACACCTTTTCCGCCAGCTTGCCCGTGACGGACGCCGTACCCTCGGTGGCCTTGGCGGTCTGTCTGGCAGTCTCCCGCGCCTGCTTTGCGTACTGGCGCTTGATCTTCTGCTTTTGCAGATACCGGGACACCGCGCCGCCCTCCTGCATTTCCGGGTGTTCCTCCATGGTCTTGCGGTAGTAATAGTCCGCCGTGGCCTTGATATGCTTGCTTTCGGCACGCTCCACCGCCTTTGCCGGGTGTTCCCGGATGGCCTTGCGGAGCTTGCGCCTGCCGAAGCGGTACACGGACTCCGCCGCCAGCTCGGAACGGTGTGCGCCCTCCGTGCCGACATTTTCATGCTCGACCTCATAGAGCTTGCCATGCACAAAGCCGTGGACGCCGTGTCCGGCAGTATGGGCAAGGCGCTTGACCGCACCGGGCTTTTTCGGCGGCTTTTGCTTTGCCAGCTTCTCCCGGGCGGCGTCCAGCTTCTCGCCCCGGCGCTCCATCCGCAGCTTGGACGCCGCCGTTTGCTCCTGCCGGCTTTTTCTGCGGAACTTGGACTTCGGGACATTTTGTCCCGAAGTGGGGTTACTCGTCTGTTCGCTCATGGGCAAGATCCTCCGGGCGGGTCGTCAGCAGGTCATAGATCTCCCCACGGGGGAAACGGTCTACAAACGGGATGGTGACATTTCCATAGAACAGCAAGCCCTCGCCGGAATTGGAGTGCGTAATATAGGAGAGCTGATGCTCGGAAATGCCAAGCTGCTTTGCCAAGATCGCACGGTCGCTCTGCGCCTGCGACAGCAGCACCATAAAATCGGTGTTGTCCAAAATGTTCTCGATCTCCCGACTGGCCAACAGGTCTTTCACATTCTGCGTCAGCGCCGAGGGGACACAGCCCTTTTTGCGGAGCATTTTCCATACCGCCACAAAGTAGCTGGCCGTCAACGGATCACGGAGCAGGATATGGAACTCGTCAAAGTAGCACCAAGTCGCCACGCCCTCGGCATGGTTGGCGTTCACCGCCGCCGTGACAAACTCGTTGGTGGTGTGCATGGCGATCTTGCGGAGGTTTTCACCCAAGCCTTTTAAGACGATGCAGACCACACGGGAATTGAGGTCAACATTCGTGGGATGGTTGAAAAGATTGAGAGAGCCTGTGCAGTAAAGCTCCAGCGCCGTCGCCACCCGCCGCGCCTCCGGCTCGGGCTGGCGCAGCAGCTCCTCATACAGATCTTGCAGCAGCGGCGTTTTCGCTGGTTCCAGCCCCAGCGCCATCTCCCGGTAGACCAGCCGCACACAGCGGTCAATGACGGTTTTCTCGATGGGCTGCAAGCCCTCCTTGCCGCCCACGATCAGCTCACACAGGGACAGCAAAAAATCCGCCTTCATGGAAAGCGGACTGTCCTCGTCGTTGATATTCATTTGCAAGTCCATAGGCGAAATGTGGTGCGGGCTGTCCGGGGCGATCTCAATGACCTGTCCGCCCAGCCGCCGCACCAGCGGGGCATATTCGCCCATCGGGTCAACCACGATGATACGGTCATTGGTAGCGAGGAACACATTGATCAGCTCCCGCTTGGCGGCAAAGCTCTTGCCGCTGCCCGTAGAGCCGAGGTACATTCCGTTGGCGGATTTGAGTTTTTTGCGGTCAGCCATGATGACATTGTTGGAAAGGGCGTTCATGCCGTAGTAAAGCGCCTGCCCGTCCATGCGAAGCTCCCGGGTCATAAAGGGAATGAAGATGGCCGTGGAGCTGGTGGTCATACCCCTCTGGATCTCAATGCCGTTATAGCCCAGCGCCAGCGAGGACACAAAGCCCTGTTCCTGCTGCCAGTCCAGACGGCGCAGGGCGCAGTTGTATTTCTGCGCGATGCCGCTCACCGTGAACACATCGTTTTCAAGCCGCTGCCGGGTGGGAGCGAGGTTTACCACCGTAAAGGTCAGCAGGAACATTCGCTCGTTGCGGCTTTGCAGGTCGGAGAGCAGCTCGGCGGCGTCCTTGGAAAAGGTAATGAGGTCAGGCGGCAAAATCTCCATATCGTACCCGGCACGGACAGCCTTTTTCTGTTCCTCCGCTTTCATGCGGCCTATGTCAGAGATCTTTCCCTTGATCGTCTTAATGGCCTTGAGCTGGTCTACCGTCTGAATGTGCATGGTGACGGTCAGCTCGGCGTCCAGTTCCAAAATCTCCGCCAGCAGCTTATCCGAAAGCTCCGACGCCATGATCTGCAAATAGGACGCCGCGCCCCACATCTGGCCGACACGGAAAGTCCGGCTCTGCCGGAAGTCGAAACTGTCCGGGGCGATGTAGTCCTTTGTCCCCATGCCCGTCTTGGGAATGTCTTTCCACGCAAAGCGGAACGGCTCACGCCCGCCGGGGTGCATCTGCCCATGCAGCACCGCCAGCCGATCCCGGCCATCCAGCGGGTGGGACTGGACGCCCAGCCGTTTCAGGTTGCCCATGACATCCGTCTCCACGCGCCCCAGCCGGGGACGCGCCTCCGTCGCGCCCTCGGCGGGCAGGCCAAAGGTGATGTACTTGTACCGTTCAATGCCGTTGTTGCTCTTGGCGATCTGGCATTTGAGCATTTCCACATACTCGCCCCGGATGCTGTTGAAGTCATCCTCCTGCGCCGGAATATTTACCTTGTAGCGGTTGGCGTTCCGGCTGCGGCGGTTGACAAAGGAAAGCTGAAACGGCAGAGAGCTGTCAAAATAATTCAGGCACGCGCTCCACCCGCTGATAATGGCAGTCTGATCCTCCGTGGACGCCACGGCATAATTGATGTCCTCATATTCCAGCGTCTTTGTGTAAAGCCCGCCGGGGAGCTGGCAGATCCCGTCCGGGTGCATGGCGATATAAGGAATGGTCTGCTGGGCGGACAGCGCCCGGTGCTTATTTCCGTTTTTCTGCTTCTTTGCTTTGCTCAATAGGCTCCTCCTTTCGCACAAATGGGGCGTAGATATTTTCCGTTCGGTACGGGCGGATGCCGGGGCGGGTAAACTTGACCCGGATGATATTGCGGATCACCTTTTCAAAGGGTAAGCCGTCCTTTTCGTACATCGCCAGCAGGAACGCCGGGAGCATGATCGCCAGCATAGCGAACAGCGCCCCGGTGTTGCCGATGGCCTGCCGGGTCAAAAGGTAGGTAGGAACGCCGATAACCGCACCAGCGCCGAAACAAATAAGCTGCCGCTTGGTGAGGTTGAACGCGATCTTTGTCTTGATCTTAGAAAGGTCATTTGGGACATTCACATAGGGCATCAGTCTGTCACCTCCAGTTTGGGACAACTTGTCCCAAAGTCCGGGATCGTCGGCTTTACCTCGTTGCCCCACACATCCCAGCCGGGAGCGGTCTGCCGTGCGAACAGCTCCACACGGGGCAAATCGCCCATGAGGGCAACGATCTTGTCACGGGTTTCGTCCGGCTTTTTGCTGTGGGCTTCGATGGGCGAAATGATAAACTGGTGAATGTCGGCGGCCTGCCGCTTGGGGTGTCCCTTGGTCGCCAGCAGGCAAACCTCAGCGTTGGCCCGCGTCCAGAAGCCCAGCCCATAAAACCAGCTATCCGCCTTTTTGTTCTTTTTGAGCCAGACAAAAGCGACACTTTTATAGGTGAAGCCCCACGCACGGATCAGCCGCAGAGCCTCCGGGAGTTGGGGAAAGGTCGCCCACATAAAAAGGGCGCTGTCCTTGGCCGCAAGCTCGGCCACAGGCAGCGCACACAATTCATCAATGCTCATGGTGGGATAGTGATTTTCCGCCGCGCCCTGTACTTTCTTTGCAGAGTAGCGCCACGGCGGGTCAGCGTAAATGATGGGGTACTTTTCGATAAAATCACGCTCCTTTGCACATGAAAAAACCGCCAGCGAGAAGCTGACGGTTTCAAAAGTGTTTGTTATTCGATAGTGTCTGACTGTATATCTGTAAATAGAATACGCAGGTAGTCCCTACGGCCATACAGAACACGGTCAATGTAGATGTCGTTCCCATTCGCCCGGTAGAAAACCATATAGTTTCCGCTGACAAGGAAGCGATAATCGCTGTCTACATCTGCGATGGAGGAAAGCGGTGTGCCGATCAGCGCGCGGTCACGGAGCATACGAATTGTTTTTGTGATTTTGCTTACCGTGGCGATTGCCGCCTGCGGATTTTCCAGATCCTCTGCGATATAGTCCTTGATGTCAAAAAGGTCATTTTGCGCCTCGTAGGACAGGTGCAGATTATTCATGGGTAATCCCAAGGTGTTCCTCCACGGCCTCCAAGGTCAGCCAGCCTTTCTCCTCGCCGGACTTACGACCTTTGGCAAGCTCGTTCATCAGACGCAGGGTGGCCTGTGTTTTTTCGTAATCGTGCATATCCACGATGGCATACCGCCCCCGTCCGTTTTTCGTCAAAAAGACAGGAGCGCCCACAGCCACATCATGCAGTACCTCGCTGTAATTCCGCAAGTCAGAAATGGGTTTGATATTTGGCATATTGATCAGCTCCTTTCGCCTATAGTATATCCCATTCTGCTGTAAAATTCAACAGCAAGTTTTACAGCTGTCCCTCCTTTAATGTGCGCTGAACACGCTGCGGGCGATGGAGCCAGTCTTGAACAAGCAGAAGCAGAGCAGCACGGAATAGCCCATGCACCCCCATATCGCGCCGATGGGGTCGCCGCTTGTAGCGATGCCCTGTATCAGCACCGCATAGATGGCAACGCAGACGAGAATGAGCAAGCCTTGAAAGCCCACGGCGAACAGGGACTTCAAATAGTTCTGCCCGGTATTGCCCAACTCCCGGTTGGAGAGCGTGGCAACGGGGATGGGGGCTAAGCTGGTCAGCAGGTATATTTCGATCATGCGGCCATAGACGATGACGAAAATCACGATATTGATCGCCCACATGGTCACATGAATGAGCAGGGATTGCAGCCACAGCCCCAGCAGAGAGCCAAGCCCCAGCGTTTCCAGCGTGGCCTCCAAGTCGGCAAGCATGGCCTCTGAAATATCCGTTGAGCCTTGCACGATCCCGGCTGCCCGGGCGATAACGCTTTGGGACACATCGAACACGGCCATGACGATATTGAAAGTGTTGGACAAAATCAAAATGGCGCAGGCCGTTTTGAATATCCACTTGAAGAAGATCCAGTAGTCCAGATCATGCAGGTTGTTCTTCTCGATAATGAGCTGGATCAGCTCATAGGTGGCAACAAAAGTGAGGATCAGACCGGCAATCGGCAGTATCACCGTTTCAGAAAGCTGCCGGATCAGGGAGAACACCCCGGCGTTCCATGCCGCCGGGGTAGTTCCCACTTGCACCGCAATCTCTCCGACACGGGAATTGACCGTATCAAAAAGCCCTGTGAGGTTGCCCATGATCCCCTCGATCAGCAGCTCTTTTAGCCAGTCTGTCAGCCAGTCGGTGAGAAATCCCATGCCTTACGCCCTTAAAACAGGGTGGACAGCAGAGGGATCAGGGTCGTACCCAGCACGATGATGCCGCCGCCCGCCATGAGCTGCTTCATGCCCTGAGACTTTGCTGATGTGTGATAAAGAAGTAGTAGAAGTGTAAAAAATTTTGCCGTTCCTATCCGGCGTTTGCGCATTGCGCCGGATAGGTCGGGCGGTCATTCGGGCAGGTCTACCTTGCCAACGAAAGAGTAATAAATATCAATGTCCTGTCTGCGTGTGCCGTTCTCGTCATAGCTGCACTCATGCACAACGATTTTCTCCACAAACTCACGCAAAAGGGTAGGGGTAAGTTCTTCAAAGCTGGTGTACTTGCGGACAACATTCATAAACTTTTCTGCGTTTACCGTGGCTTCCTGCGCTTTGGAAAGCTCTGCCCGGATAGCGGCGGCTCTCTCTTTCAGTTCTTTCTGCTCGGCTTCATAGTCTGCCGACAGCTCCGTGAAACGCTCGTCTGAAATGCGCCCGGTCACGCTGTCCTCATACAGCCGCTTGAAGATAGCGGATAACTCGCTGATACGCTTCTCGGCGGCTTCCAGCTCCTTTTTCCTTGCGGCGTTCCTGCGCTTGCCCCCGTCCTCGTTCTGCTCGATCAGCAGCTTCATAAACCGGGCTTCGTGCTTCGCTGCATAGCTGGTGACTTTCCGCAGATTGTCGGTCACTCCGGCGGTCAACAGGTCGGTGCGGATAAAGTGCGCCGTACAGTCACGGGTACGCTTCTTGTAGCTCCCGCAGATATAACAATCCTGCTTGCGGGTGGCGTTCTGGTAACGCTGCTGGTAAAGGACGCTGCCGCAGTCGGCACAAAAGAGTATGCCGGAGAATAAGCCCACTTCATCATAGCGGTTCGGGCGTTTGCGCTGCTTGCGTAACTCCTGCACACGCTCCCACATCTGGGTGTCAATGATAGGCTCATGGTGGTTCTCGAAAATCGCCTGTTTCTCAATGGGGTTCTCTACGCTGTGCTTGGTCTTGTAGGACGGCTTCTCCGTCTTGAAGTTTACCAGACAGCCCGTGTACTCCCTGTTTTCAAGGATATGTACCACGGTATTGGTCGCCCACTTGCACTCATAGCCGGGGTGGTAGCGGCGGGTGCTTCCCGTCCGACGGTATTCCAGCGTTCCCGGCGTGGGGATCTCCTGCTCTGTGAGCATACGGGCTATCTTGGTCGGCCCGTTCCCGGCAAGGCACAAGCTGTAAATCTGCCGCACAACAGGGGCGGCTTCCCCGTCAATGATAAAATTTTCGTCCTCGTCCATAAAGTAGCCGTATACGGGTTTGCTCGTGACGGGCTTCCCGCTCATACCCTTAGACCGTTTTACTGCTTTGATTTTCTTGCTCGTATCTCTCACCAGCCATTCGTTAAAAATGTTCCGCAGAGGGGCAAAATCATTGTCGCCCTGTGCGCTGTCCACTCCGTCATTGATAGCGATAAAGCGGACGCCTTTCTGTGGGAAAATCATTTCCGTATACATTCCCACTTGCAGATAGTTTCGCCCTAACCGTGACATATCCTTGACGATAACGGTGCCGACTTTTCCGGCTTCAATGTCCGCAAGCATGGCTTGAAAACCGGGTCTTTGGAAGTTCGCCCCAGAATAACCGTCATCTGTGTACCATTGCAGATTGGAAAAGCCGTTCTGCTTCGCATAGGTTTCAAGAATACGCTTCTGGTTCTGTATGCTGTTGCTTTCGCCGCCGTCCCTGTCCTCGTCGCCTACGGAAAGGCGGGAGTAAAGGGCTGTAATTTTGCTATAATCAGTCATGTGCATAACCTCCTGTGCGTCCATGTATGTGTCATTTACACTTAAAATTATGCACTCCAGCGGGCGCTGCCGTACTCCGCATCCCGGCGAAACTTCTTGGCGTTCTTGCTTTTGAAGTAGATCGGCAGGCGGAACGCCACCGCCCCCACAATGCCCACCAGCCAGTCAAAGGGGGCAAGGCCGGGGGCAAAGTCGGCAAAGGCCACGCCGATGGTCTGTCCCAGCCCCAGCAGCTTATGGTCAAAATCGCCGCCAGCTGCCAGACGGTACGCCGTCCCCAGCTTGAGGAACGCCCAGCCGATGAACACATAGGGAATGTTGGGCAGCACATATTTACGGAGTTTATCTGTCATGCGACACCTCCTTGATATGCTCCTTGGGCGGCTTTTCCTTGGCAAGCTGCTGTTCCGCCTGCTTCATCTGTTTGGGGATCGTGGGCTGGCGGGACTTGGGCTTATCCAGCACCTTGCGGGAGTATTCCGAAAAACAGGCGGTCATAGCGTCCGCCTGCCCGGACTTGAAGAACAGCAGGTATTTTCCCGGTTCGGTCTGATAAAAGGCATAGTCCACATTCCACTTCCGGGCTACCCGGTCAAAGAGCTTCGTGTCCCCGGACAGCTCAAGGCTGCTGGTGGATGTGCCGTGCGCCATGAGCTTTTTCACGGTCTGCTTGCCGTGAGGTGTCTGCTTTGCCCGGTGCGCCTTGACGATCTTGCGCCCCACCGCCCGGACAACATAGGCAAGCCCCCGGGCGGTCAGCTTCGACGCTTTCACCGATACGGCAATCGTGCGCCGGGAAATATCCTCGTCTACCAGCCGTCATCGCCTCCTCTCTGATAGAAATATAACCTCGGGACAAAATGTCCCAAGGTCAGCGGTCATCATGCTCCTTTCTCGGGTGCAGGCGTTTGCCCTCCAAAGAGGAACGGTCTATGACCTCCTTGTAGGCCGCCATCTGCTCCCGGATATTCAACTTTGGGTACGCAAAAATACGGTGTTCGGCGGGAATGTCCTCGATCCCATGGTACACCTCCTTGAAGTCGCCGCTGCGGGTCAGATAGCCTGTGGGGGCGAAGTGGCCGCCCTCGTTGATCCGCATATCCCGCCCGTAGGCTTCAAAATCGAAGTAGGGCAGCACATTGTCCGGCACATCCAACAGTTCCATGTCCTCCACATAGATGCGCCCCAGCGTTTCATCGTCGGTCACGCCGGGGTGCAGCTCGTAGCAGTCCAGATTGTGAACGAGATTGATGATGTCTGCCACGCTGGAAGTATGGTCGCCCTTGTTGAGCGTAGCCTCCAACGTTTCGATCTCGTCGCTGTCCAGCTCGGAAATGAGATGTGCCAAATGGTTCAGCTCGTCCAAGTTTTCATACTCGGTGAGATAATCGTATAAGCCCATCACATCGCCGTCAAAGGCGGTGATGAAAAATTCCTCATACCGCACACCGTCCACGCCGATGTTCTTTAGACGCGATTGCACCTCCTCCGTGGTGGCCGGAAATTTCAGCGTTTCGCCCACAAGCTGCCCCTCGGCGTATTTGCCGAGGTTGGTGATGTAGGCTTCAAATACCGTCATTTGCACCTCCTTTTGTCAGCGCCTCCGCGATCCCCGCCATGATGTACTCGGCACAGGGCAGCGCGATGGCGTTTCCCAACGCCCGGTAGCGATGGGAGGATAGGATTTCCTCGCCATCCGCGCCGTACCTTGTCCAGCCCTCCGGCAGCCCCATGAGCCGTTCACATTCCGTTTCCGTGGGAAAGCGGACGCAGCCCCCGGCGGGATCGTCCTCGTACCAAAAGGCAAAGGGCGAAATGCCGCCCGCTAACAGAGTGGGAAAAGGGTCAGTTGGCAATCCGAAGCTGTTTCGGAACGCTGTTTCCGTCCGCTCCTTGGCGGAGGCCCGCATACGGAAGCATTGAAAGGGTCGGGTAATTGGTACGCGCCGCCCTGCTTCAATAAAAGAGCCTCGATCTCCGCAGGCGGCGGGCAGCCCGCTATCTCTGCCAGATGCAGAAAGTGACTGCATTGTGCGGGGCTTAAAAAGTATTTCGTGGGAGCGCCGTCCTCCAAAGTCTGCCACAAGAAAGATGCGCTGCCGTCGTGCCAGCCGGGGGCTTGCCCAATGCTGGGCGTCCATGAGCCGCCAACAGAGGTCAGGCGTTCGCCCTCGCACCATTCCGGCTCCTGCCCATCTTCCAGAAGCAGGCATTGAAACATCGGTGTCTGTGAAAGCGGATAGGACGGCTCTAAAATCCATCCGGTCATTTGATGAAAACGCTCCCATGACATTTTCCCAAACAGCGATTGCTGGAAATAGACCATTTGTCGCCTCCCTCATTTCACGGATAATGCGGATGGCTTGAAAAAACAGGCTGGACTTTTCTCCCGCAAGCCCTTTGCGGTTGCCGATCTGCGAGAGATTTTGACATGGTGAGCCAAAGGTGATGATATGGACGGGCGGGATCTCCCGCCCGTCCAGCTTTGTCACATCCCCCAAGTGCGCCATATCGGGAAAGTGGCGCTTGGTGATGGAGATAGGGGCTTTTTCAATCTCGCTTGCCCATACCGGCTCAATGCCGCAGCGCACCGCCGCCAGCGGGAACACGCCGATCCCGTCAAACAGGCTCCCCAGCCGGAGCGCCGTCATCTTATCTGCGCCCCTGCCCCTTGACGGTCAAAATGCCCTCAAGGGTGGTGGCGGTGATCCCGAGCCGCTGGGCAACGGCGATGTCGTTCTTCATGGCCTCGGTGACGGTATGACCGCACACCATCAGCACATGAGAACGGCGGAGCAGGTCGCGCCCCATGTCGATGCCGCTCTTATGCTCCTCGGGAACGGCGTCATTGAGGAAAAGGGGCTGATAGAGCGTCGGGCAGATGGGCGAAAAGCCCGCCTCATACACCGTGCGGCAATACTGCGCCGCCAGCTTTGTGTTTTCGTGGTCGCTGCCGCACCATGCGGCAGTAATATATGCGAGGGGTCGTTTCATTGTAAAAACCTCCAATTTATAATGTAGTAGATCAACCCAAACCCCACGCCCTTTCCCATTCTTGGGAAAGGGGGCGGCTCTGGAGGATATACCCCCGCCGCTTGCCGGAGAAAAAGCATAGCCGGGACAGACGGTCAAGGGCTGGCCGCCGAAAACGGCGGTGCGATGCACCCTTGACAGCCCGCTCTCGGCCATGCTGGAATACGGGCGGCGACGGGGGATATAACCACAAGAGCCATCCGGGGAAACGAAAGACCTCGGGGCAAAAAGTCCCAAGGTCACTTTTCAAGATCCGTTTTCTTTTCGGGCTTGCCCAGCTCGGGCGGCTGCTTGGCTTTCCAGTCATCCAGCAGAGAAATGATCTTGTCTTTCATTTCCCTCGGGGACTTATCCTTGCCGAAATACTTTTCCAGTTCCGCACTATTGATGATCACCTTGTCTACCTCCTTTTTCTCCTGCGACAGAATACCGTCGATTACATCGCCGTTGAGCTTGCCGTCCTTGTCCAGCTCCCGCATTTTCTGCGCCTGCGACAGCGATGGCGAGGACTGCTGCCCCTCAATGGACACGGCGATATATTTCTGATGCTTCGGGCGGATGAATGAGATTTCCACCGCCGGGGTGAACGCCAGTTTTTTCTCGTCCACCATTTTCTGCAAATCCGGCACAAGCTCGGTCAGGCGGATATACCGCTGCACCTGCTTGTAGTTCATGCCGTTGCGATCTCCCACGACCTGCGTGGAGCGTTTTCCGGCGTCCTTGTCCTCTTCACCGGGGCGGGAGCCTTGGTGCTTGATGGCCTCCACCTGCATTTTGAGCGACTGCGCCTTTTCCGTGGGCAAAATACGCTCACGGTGACGGAGGTTGTCATCCGTCATGGCGAGGATGGCTTCATCGTCCGTCATGTTGCGGACGATACACGGCATATTCGCAAATCCGGCAAGTTCACTTGCCCTCTGGCGGCGGTGGCCTGCGATGATCTCATAGCCGCCATCCTCACGGGGACGCACCAGCGCGGGCTGATTGACGCCCGCCGCCTTGACCGACTCCACAAGCCCCTGCATCTCCGCATCGTCCCGGACACCAAAGGGATGATTTTTGAACGGGTGCAGGTCAGACAGATTGAGATAGACGATCTCCTCTTTTTCGGCGCGGGTGGCGTCACGGGGCGCAGACGGCTCCGGCGTGGCCTCCGCACCAACGGGAGCGCCGCCCTTATCCACGGCAGGCTTCTCCGGGGCGGGCTTGCTTTGGGACTTTTTGTCCCAAGGTTTGGGCGGCTTAGGCTTATCGGGAGCGGCCTTGCCCTCCTTGGGCGGACGGCCTCTGCCGGGTTTGGCAGGCTTGTCCTTTTCGGTGGGCGGCTTCTGCTTGACCGCCTTTTTCTCCTCCTTGGCCGCCTCGTCACGGGCAGCGGCGAAATCCACCACCTTGCCGGAATGTGCCGGGGCGGGATCGTCCTTGTCGGGAGTGGGCGGCTGCTCCTGTTCCTTTTCGGCCTTGTGAGCTTCGGGAGCGGCAGGCTCCTCCACCTCGGCGTGGGTAACAGCGTCAGCGGGATCAGGCACGGCCTCGCCCATTTCAAAGAGCGCCGCCTGCCCCTCATGCTCCAGCATGACCGCCTCTGCGTCGGTCAGCGCAGGCCCGGGAGAGGGCTGCTCCAGCACGGCGGCATTTTCTACCGCAGGAGTGGGAGCCTCGGTGGGCGGGGCTGCCTCGGGAATGTTTTTCTTATCATCTGCCATTTGCAAACCTCCTTTTTCGTGGCATGAAAAAAGCCAGTCCGCAGACTGGCCGGGTGGAAGTGACCTCCCTTCATGGTTTTATATATGAAAACGCCGCCCGTTGTCCCGTTGGGGTAGCGAAATTCATGATGATATGGTATACTTAAATATAAGTACTTTTGATGTGATGTGAGGTAACCTATGGAAACTTTAATCGCCAAGAATGAAGCAAGGAACAGATGGTACCCCCAGTCAGTAGAGTCATATAAAATGAGTATCAAAATTCCTTATGACACACAAGAAAACAAAAGACTGAATAGCAACTTCGCATATAGTATGCAATACATCGAGTACATTGAAAAGCAAATAAAAGAACTCAAATTATCAGAAGTGTTGCTCACTATGCTATATAAATCATATATCATAACAGGAATGGGCATTACTGAAATGCTATTTGTCTATTTGCTAAAAAGTACGGGAAACTGGAACAAAACGGAATGGGAAGAATACTCAAACTTTAAAGCTAACCCCATAGAGACAGATGGAGTAACTATCAAAGCAGAAACGAAATTATATAAAAAAGTACCGCCTTATGAAATGAGAATGGATTTAGACTCAATGATTAAAAGAATTGAGAAAAAACACATTCTGACAATAGATCATAATATTTTCCCGGCACTCAAGAAATTACGAGAATTGAGAAATCGAGTACATCTCCAAACGGGTAGAGATGCATATGACCACGATTACAATAGCATCGGATTTAATGAAATTCAGATGATGCGCCGCATACTGTATGCCATATTAACAACTCCAGAAATATGCAATAATGCTGCAAGGTTTGAATTTATAAATGCAAGCTACACTGATGGATTGCAAAAAGAATAAAAACCTCTTGCCGACTGCCAGCAAACCATTGATATATCTGCGTTTTCTGAAATCCTATAATTACACTCAGACCAAAAAGTTCTGAAATCTATGGATTTCAGAACTTTTTTGCACTTTTAGAAGGACTCTTGAAAATTTCAAAAAAGTTGTGCATAACGCGTACATAACGCCGTGCATAACTGTCCTTTTTTGAGGAGTTAATCCGGGACTGGAAGAAAAATTTTTTTCATTGGGGTCACAAAATTTCATGCGGCTGCTCGTCTATGTATTTTAATTTTCGTTTTCGCTGTTATCCTCATCATCTGTGTCACGCGACATGATCTTGCCCTCTATTGTGTACCCGGCATCGATGGCAAAGTACTCCCCCGACTGAATTTCAACATCCATGCACACAAAAAGCCGCTCTTTATTGCTGTCAGGATAATACCTTACATCCCCATTCTTCAGGTCTATCTTGCCTTTAGAGTTATTCTTTTTAGGTGCCTGGCGCTTCAAAATCATGTATTGACGGTCACGGGCCTCAGCGTCCGTATAGGAGACATAATGGTCGTCTGTTACCAATCCCGTCATGGGACGATGCTGCAGAAAACGCTTGGTGCCCTCATCGTCCTGTATACCGCATTCCAGTTCGATCATCATACGATAGGTCTCCACCAGCACGGAATATCCGCTTTTTGACGGGAATGCCGTACCGCCGATTTTTAAGACTACCATTTGCGCCATAAGGGTCTCGACGAATTTATTCAGCGCGACTTTCGTAATAGCAGGATCGCCTGCAATCCGCTTATGGGAAATATCGCACTTTTCCTGCGTCTCAAGCGTCTCTTTATATTTATGTAGGATCTCATAGGCCTGCGGCATCATCACAAAGGAGTAATTATGGGTCGCACAGGTAAAGCGGTCTCCGTCAAGGTCAGTGTCCATCAGCTCGATCCATCCCACACCTTTATCGAAATGGATTTTATCCCAAGTCAGCTTCAGGGCAGTCTCAATGGGCAGGCCGCAAAAAAGTCCCAGTGCAACCAGACACGCATAGGCGTTGGGCTGTACTTTCAGCCGCTGGAAAATATACTCACGCTCAGACTGGGCCAGATAGCTTTTCTGCTTGCTCTTTCTCGCCTGCGCTTCAGGCGAAAACTTCTTCGGTGTGGCGCGTTCAAAGGGATTGTCCCCTTCGCAATAATGCCTCTCCAGACAATATCCCCAAAACTGATACAGCGTATTTTTTGCACTGTCCGAGATGTTTTCCGTGGTTACAAACTTATTGATCTCCCGCTTCGTAAACCGCGACATGGGCTTATTTTCCATCCGCTTGAAAAACTTGAAAATGGTATTGCGTATAGCGGTGCGGGTTTCCTCTGCTGCCTTTGCATGCCGTTTGTTGAGAAATTGGTCCGTGTAAATGTAAGCTGCTTCGCCGGGCGAGATCGTAGCCGGCTGGACATGAAGGCGAACGCAGTCAACGAGCTGATCCTGATACTTCTCCAACATTTTAGTACACTTTGAAAAGATAAATTCCGCAAGCTCCTGGGCAGACTCGCCATTAAAATTGATGGTTTCCGCAATCTTTAACACATCCGAATCTGTCTTTGGATTCGATTTCTCCTCGGGGTGCTTCATGTAATAATCATTCAAAGCGCATGCAGCTTTCTCTCCCTGAAGCCGCAGCACCTTCCCGTTTCTCTGAGGGTCCCGAATGGAGGCCGTCCCTCGATAACGGCAATTTACCCGATTGCTTGGCGTCTTTAGATTGAATGGATACTGGTCAGTTACAGAGAATATCGCCTTGACCCCCATGAAGTTATAGCTCCCCTCATACTTGAGCATGTGCTTTTCATCATCGACCCTTTCATAGAGCTGAAAGTTCGGATTTGGGAATTCAATCTTTTTTTCTTTTGCCATAATAATCCCTCCTAACTCCCGCTCGCAGATGAGGAGCGGCTGTCTTGCATATTAAATGGGTTGCTCTGCACATTGACCTGAGCCAAAACGCCGGGAGAAGCCCGGAAAGTCATGTAATCACCCGGCTCGCTTGTCCAGAAGCAGATCCGCTTCCTAATGGGATGATCGGTGTTGTTGCAAATAATGCGCACGCCGGCTTTAGGCAGCGGGATCTCCTCTTGGCTCTCGTCTGACAGGGAAATTTGGGGCTGATAGTCAGCATGATAGTGGTAATTCTCGTTCAGCTCAGCCAGAGTGTTGAGGTGCTCCGGCAAGAGAAAGGCATCGCGGCGCACCCGGCGCATATAGTAGCTTTTCCCGTTGAGGCTGTGGCCCAGCAGCATATCTATATCATCTGAACTCATGCCGCACTTGTTTTCCAGCGAGATGCGCGATCGCGGCGCAGGATATAGTCGCTGATCTGCGCATCCAAAAGGACTGAACTCGCCGTTAGTTCAATTTTTGGTCCTCCGTTCTCCTGCCAGCATAACTGAATATTCTGGGGTGTAATGCCGATTCCCTCCATAATTCCCCTAAACTCCTTGCACAGAGCGGCACTGGTGACCGGGAGCGTATCCGAGGGTGTCTCCGGCGCAAGCTGATTGCAGCGGCAGATCATGCCATAGCCCCAGGAAGAAAATAGCACTGTCCGATAGGCATTGGCGGTCTTTAAAAGTTTGGTCACCTTTCCTTTATTGGCAGGATCCTCCTGGCCTTCCACACAGTATAGGCCGTAACGGATCCCGGTGGGTGTGACCTCTTCCCGAATGTTTTCAAATTGGACCGCGCAAGCCTCACCTGTGCGCAGACCTGCGTCAAACATGGCTACCATTCTTTTGACAACCATCGGCTTATTGGCAATCATTTCTTTCAGGATATCGACGATTTTAAGGCGGTCTTCCTGTGAAAAAGATTTGAACTGCTCTTTTCGATTCCGATTGGGCGTATCAAAGTCAAAGTCAAATATCGGCAGCGGTTCCTCCGATTGCGAGTCCATACAACGATAGATTTTCTCGGCCTCTTGCAAATGGCGAAATACGGTCCTGTCCTCAGCCTCTGAATCGCCCGATTTTGAGGCGCGAAAGATGTCCCGAATCCTCCCTTGAATCCGGATGGAGGTTTCCTGCGTGTAGGATTCTTCTGCGCACCGGATCAACACTTTAAGAATGTTCCGTTCAAAATATTTCCTGGCGGTTACAGCCGTAGACCGGCTCCAGGCACCGTGGATCTTCTTCGGGTCCATGGCCTTCACCTTTTCAAACGCCATCTGGATCTTCTCACCCGCAGGACTAACGGGCACCGTATTATCCGCATCTTTATCCGCAGTCGACTGCTTCTTACTCTGAAGCTTGCTCTCCAGCGTAAAAACGATCTCCTTACATATAATCAGATCGTCTGCGGTTTTTGCCGTGCGAGTGCAGGGCTGGTAACCGGTCAAGGTCTTACCACTCGTGTTTTTGAGCTTGCCGGTAAGGTACCATTTATTTCCCTTTTTCTTAGCGGTAATGACGACCATGATACCCGGGTATTTTGTCGGAAAAGGATTGTCGATAATTTTACTCATTTTCTTTCAGCTCCTCAATTTTAAAAATTTGCTTGCACAAGTCTCCCCAGTGCGTTTGCATCATCTACCCATATTGTGTGGTTTTTTTGCCTGAATACGAAGTCTCGAAAAAACAGGACTTTAAATTTTTGTGCAAAACAAGCTCGCTTATATGCACTGCATTTTTTGCATGTCGCGTTCTCTTTTTTAGGTCAACAAAAAATAAGTGTATACAGTGACGCAACGCTTGTATGTTTCATTGGTATTTTGATGCCTGTTGCCTGAATATGAAGTCTCGAATGCACGGTAATTTTTAAATTTTTTGTGAACAAATATGTATATGTGTCTTTTTTATAGGAATTTTTGCATCCGAAGCTATACAGCAGCCCGCATGAAAAGTGCGCAAAGAAGAAAGGGACCGGCAGATTACCGGTCCCTTTCTTCTATTCCTTCTAAGAAAATTTCTCACGCCACGAAGCTGATCACCCTATGCATCCGGTGGTTCCAGCCTGACAGTTGGCCGTTGGGAATGCTGCTGCGGGTGGAGAAAATGGCATCCATTTCGCAATCCATCTGATCCAGCCGCCGCAGGGCAAAGAAGTTTTAGGAAATGCTGTAGGTTGGGAGAATGAACAACATCCGCAGTGCTGCTATGGAAAGCGTTGCAAACGATTTTATTTACTGTTAGGAGTGTGGCTATGAAGGTGAAGTTGGACGATTATGAGGTGCGGGTGCTGATAAACGGCTTAATACAGCAGCACAGAGGGTACGATACAGAAACTAACGCTCAGATTGATAATCTTGCCCTCCGCCTGTGCGACATTGCAGAAGCAATGAAGCCGGGACGGAAGAAGAAAATCCCTTTTGAGCCGGTAGAAACCAGAGTAACTTGTCAGTGTCTTATGGAGTGGCGAAATCGAGAGATACAGGAAAAAAGGCTCGGTGCGGTGGATGCCCTAAATGAACTGCTGATACGGTTTACCTGCTAAAGAGAAAAGTCGCTGTCAACAGACGGCGGCTTTCTCTTTTCGGGTAGTATTCAAGAAGTCATAAAGTTCTGTGAGTAATGGAAGGAAACAAAAAGTGCCTATTCCCTTCAAATGCGTGAAAAACGAATGTCGCAAGAGGCTAAGCTTTGATTTGATTTTTTCACTTATTCGTGATATGATAAAAATATGGCAAAAGGAGGGCGAAGCTATGGCGGTAAGCTACAGAAAACTGTTCCATCTTATGATTGATAAGGGAATGACCAATGCTGAGCTGATGGAAAAAGGCGGCTTTAGTGCTAACATCATTACCCGATTAAAGCGTGACAACTATATAGCATTAGAGAGCATCGAAAGAATTTGCTGTGCCCTCGATTGTGGCGTTGACGATATTCTGGAATTTATACCGAACGAAAAGGAGAAGGAAAGCCATGGTTGATACAAAGAAAGAACAAGAGCGTGACGAGCTGCATCGTGCGATATGGGCAATCGCTGATGAACTTCGTGGTGCCGTTGACGGCTGGGATTTTAAGAACTATGTTCTCGGAACCATGTTTTATCGCTATATCTCCGAGAACCTGACCAACTACATCAATTCTGGTGAGCAGGAAGCTGGCAATACCGATTTTGATTATGCCAAAATGCCTGATACCGATGCAGAAGAAGCTCGTGAGGGACTGGTTGAAGAAAAGGGCTTCTTTATTCTTCCGTCCGAGCTGTTTTGCAATGTCAATCTCAGAGCCGACAACGATGAAAACCTGAACGAAACCTTGGAGCGTGTATTCAACCACATTGAAAGCTCTGCAAAGGGCTCTTCCTCCGAAAGCAGCTTTGCCGGACTGTTCGATGATTTTGATGTGAACAGCAACAAGCTCGGATCTACCGTTGCAAAGAGAAATGAACGCCTTGCAAAACTTCTGCATGGCGTAGCTGATATGAACCTTGGTGATGTGAAGGATCACGATATTGATGCCTTTGGCGATGCCTACGAGTATCTGATGACAATGTACGCATCCGGGGCGGGAAAATCCGGCGGCGAGTTCTTTACCCCTGCGGATGTTTCCGAGCTGCTGACCAGACTTGGCACGGTGGGCAAGACTGAAATCAATAAAGTATATGACCCCGCCTGCGGCTCTGGCTCCCTGCTTCTGAAAGCGGAGAAGGTTTTGGGCAGAGATGCCGTCAGAAACGGCTTTTATGGGCAGGAAATCAATATCACGACTTACAACCTTTGCCGTATCAATATGTTTCTGCATGATGTTGGCTTTGATAAGTTTGACATCGCCTGCGAGGACACACTAACCGCACCGCAGCATTGGGACGATGAACCGTTTGAGCTGATTGTTTCCAACCCTCCGTATTCCATCAAGTGGGCTGGTGATGACAACCCTCTGCTGATTAACGATCCTCGTTTTTCTCCGGCTGGCGTTCTCGCACCGAAGTCTAAAGCCGACCTTGCCTTTATCATGCACTCCCTTTCGTGGCTGGCAACAGGCGGCACAGCAGCGATCGTCTGCTTCCCCGGCATTATGTACCGTGGCAGCGCAGAGCAGAAAATCAGAAAATACCTGATTGACAACAACTTTATTGATTGCATTATCCAGCTGCCAAGCAATCTGTTCTTTGGAACTCCTATTGCGACCTGCATTATGGTGCTGAAAAAAGGCAAAGCCGACAACAAAACCCTGTTTATTGATGCTTCCGCTGAGTGTATCAAGGTAACGAACAACAACAAGCTGACACCGGCGAACATCGAAAGAATCGTGGACACTTTTGCCAATCGAGCCGAGGAAGCACACTTCTCGCATCTGGCAAACTATGAGGAAATTGCGGACAATGATTATAATCTCTCGGTTTCCACCTATGTGGAAGCCGAGGACACCAGAGAGAAAATCGACATTGTGGCACTTAATGCCGAGATCGAGAAAATCGTTGCCCGTGAACAGGTTCTTCGTGATGAAATAGCAAAGATTATTGCAGAGATCGAGGTGGGATGATGAAGAAGGACAAGCGTGAAATCAACATCGTTCGTTCCTCCGCTGCGGAATATCTGACATTTGTTGCCTCCACAGGTGCAGACGAAAAAAGCATAGAGATGCGTTACGAGGACGAAAATATCTGGCTGACGCAAAAGATGATGGCTACTTTGTATGATGTGGATGTACGAACCATCAATGACCATATTAAAAAAATATATTCCGATTCAGAATTGGAACAATCGTCAACTATCCGAAAATATCGGATAGTTCAAACGGAGGGTTCCCGTCAGGTTGCCCGTGAAGTAAACCATTATAATCTGCAAATGATTATTTCGGTTGGCTTCAAGGTGAATAACGAGCGAGCGGTGCAGTTCAGAAAATGGGCCAACCGTATTGTAAAAGATTACACCATTCAAGGTTGGGTTATGGATGATGACCGTTTGAAAAACAGCGGAACAGTGCTGACAAAAGAATATTTTGAAAAGCAGCTGGAAAGAATCCGTGAGATTCGTCTTTCGGAGCGAAAATTCTACCAGAAAATCACCGATATTTATGCCACAGCTCTGGACTATGACCCTTCCGCAGCGGCTACAAAACGCTTTTTTGCAGCGGTGCAAAACAAATTGCATTACAGTGTTCATGGGCAAACAGCAGCCGAGGTTATCTACAACCGAGCGGATGCGGAAAAGGAACACATGGGGCTTACCACATGGGACGGCTCGCCAAAAAGTAAAATTCATGCCTACGATGTTGTGGTAGCGAAAAACTACTTGACCGAAAAGGAGCTTTCCCAGTTGGGACGCATTGTTTCGGCATATCTGGATCTGGCAGAAGCACAGGCAGAGCGGCACATTCCGATGACAATGGCAGATTGGGAGAAGCGACTCGATGGCTTTCTCACCGTGTGGGACAGAGAGGTTTTGCAGGATGCCGGAAAGGTATCCGCAGAGCTTGCCAAGGCTCACGCCCTGAGCGAGTTTGAAAAATATCGCATCGTGCAGGATCAGCTGTATCAAAGCGACTTCGACAGAATATTGCTGGAAGCAGATTCACATACAAAAGAGCTGCCGGAAGCGAAGGATGGCGGTGAATAAACTTTATGAGATTATCTGATGTTTTATCAAAACCGCCCGATAAGGAATATGTTCAAATTGATGCATTTTTGCAAAACAAAGCAGGTAAAGTGGGTCAAAAGGTCGATATTTCAACTGGAACGGTCGCCCTGAACTACTTTTGCGTTTCATGCGGGGATATAAGGACTTTTTGGTCAAGCCCCAAACTCACATGCATTTTTGTGAGCAAGAATCTAATCAGTGTTGACTGTGTTTTGACTTGTGGATGCGGCGCTTCCATAGGACAGCATTGCCGCACGAGATTTACAGGATTATCAGAGTATCTACCTTGATCTCTACGACAAGTACCGCAGAAAGGAAGATGCCGAAAAAGAGGATATAACGGACGATATTGAATTTGAAATCGAGCTGATTAAGCAGGTAGAAATCAATATCGACTACATATTGATGTTGGTTGAGAAATATCACGACGGCAACTGTGAAGATAAAGAAATCCTTGCTTCCATCCGCAAAGCAGTTGATGCAAGCATACAGCTTCGCAGCAAGAAGGATCTTATCGAAGCATTTATCAGCCATGTCAATGTGGATACGCAGGTCACTACGGACTGGCGGCGCTTTGTTCTGGAGCAGGAGGAAAACGATCTGACCGAAATCATCACGACAGAAAAGCTCAAAAATGAGGAAACGCGCAAATTCGTTGCCAATGCATTCCGTGATGGGGCATTGAAAACAACAGGAACGGAGATTGACAAACTCATGCCCCCGGTATCCCGCTTCGGCGGTGGCAGCAGAGCCAAGAAGATGCAGGGCATCATTGAAAAGCTGAAAGCGTTCTTTGAGAAATACTTCGGGCTGGGAATTGCAGAGATTAAAGCAGAGGAGCAGGAGCAACCTGCCGTCTATGAGACTGAGCCAAGCGGAAGTTGACCGTAAGCAAGCACAAGGAAATAAAGTTTTCCGAGCAAGACAAAAGCGTCGTAGCAATACGGCGCTTTTTTGTTACCCGGAAGTGACAAACAGCGGCTTTTGAATGACGGACGGTAAGGATTCCGCCGCTAAAACAAAGCCGCTCATATCGAAAGAAAACGCCCAAAATCGCCCCGAAACCATACAGCGAGGTCAGGTTTTGGGCGTTTCTGCGTTTCGGGAGCAAATCGGCAATTCGGCAGCGAAAAGGAGGTGCCTGCTATGCCCCGTATGCCGAAATACCTCAAGAGAGAATGGGTGTTCTTTCTTGATGAGCGTGGCAGGAAGAAATACAACGAGCTTTGCAGAAAATGCGAAAGGAACTGCAAGCAGAGCTTCCGTGCCACCGTTATTCACTGCCCACGCTATTTATCGAAAAGGAGAACAAGACAATGACAGACTATCCGAACAACATTCCCGCAAAGCTGGAAATCATCAAGGCAAGCGAGATTTCAGCACATTTACCCGCAAAACGAAAAACCCCCGGGGTCTCTTGTTATGCAAGAGACCCCGGGGGTGCTGTTTTATTTTGCCGCTTGGGTTTTTTTTGGCTTACGCCTCCCGCTCCTTACGCTTGAGGACGAAGGCGGCGGCGAGAATCGTCACGGGCAGGGCGATGACCCAAGCCAGCACGCCGGTATCGCCGGTGGCGGGGGTATTGCTGCCGCCGGTCTGAATGGTCACATCGCTCATGTCATAGAGCCGGGTCTGGGCGTTTACGAAGCGATAGTAGGCAGCCAAAGCGTAGTAGCCCTGCTCGGTAGCCATGCCGTTCCGCTCGCCGCCAGCAGTGTGCCGGAAGCCGCCGCCGGTGACATAGAACCCGGCCAGAGCGTCCAGTACGGTGTTGCCGTTCTTGATGAACCGGCTGTCGGTGGTAGGATCAATACCCAGGGCCGTCAGGGCCACGATGACCTGAGCGCAGGACTCGCTGTTCACGGTGCCCCAGCTGCCAAAGCCGCCGTCATTGCGCTGCAGGGCGGAAAGAGCCTCCAGAGCCTTATCCACAGCAGCCTTCACGGTCTCGTTGGTTTTATAGTAGGGGGCCAGGGCCTGGATGGCCATAGCGGTCATATCGGTGTCGGCGTTCTCGCCGCTGAGGTTCCAGCCGCCGTCGTTGAGCTGGGCGGCCAGGATGACCTGAATCAGCTTCTCCCGGGTCACATCGCCCATAGTGGGGTAATTATGGCTATCCAGGGCAATGAGGGTGAAAATGGGGCCGTTGATGCCCTGAGTCTGCACATAGGCCATGTTATCCAAGCCCTTCAGCAGGTTGTGGCCGCCCACATTGGTGACATCCTTGCCGATGGCGGTGAGGGCCAGGATCACCCGGGCGTTGTCAGTGACTTTGGCCGGGTGCAGACGCTCATTGGCGTCAGCCTTGGCCTTCACATACTCCACCACATTGTCATAGTACCCGGCGGGCACGGGGCGGCCGCTGCGGGCCAGGCCGATGACCATCCACTCGCCACCGATGGAGTTCACCGTGGGGGTGCCCAGGGTGGCCATGAAGTCGCCGGTGGTCTTGTAGAGTTCGTCCAGGACGGTGGTCTGCACACGCAGGGTCACAGCAGGCAGGCGGGCGAGAACGCCGCTGGTTCTACCCGCGTCAAAAACGGGGTCTCTACCGTACTTATACGAAACGGCGCGGTGTCCGGCTTTGCCGCCAAAGCCGCCCAAGCTGATTCCACCGGTCAAGTCGTAAGTCTTGCCCGTCCAATTCTCGGGGATGGTGATGGTAACGCGCTGGTTATTGGGGTTGCCGGAGAAGTCATACATGCCGCCGAAAACATCGCCGTCCTTAAAGGTGCGGAAATAGCTGCCGTCCGTTCCCTCATAGTACAGGGCAAAATTATTGTTATAAATCGTAGCCATTTTCTCCTGGGGGCTGAGCAGGCCCCAGAATTGCAGGGTCACCCGATCGCCGGGCTTAAAGGCGGTGTCCGCAGGCAGCTTGTTGCCGTCCTTGTCCAGGAGGGTCAAAGTGACCTGGCGGGCGGTGATGACCTGGTAGGTGGCCACGCCGCCCTTCTCCACCTTGACGATGTGCCGCCCGGTGGTGAGGCCGCTGAGGGTGACGGTGCCGTCCGCCGCTACGGAGACGCCCTGGGTTGTGAAGCCGCTGAAGGTCATCTTGTCGGTGACGGTGGAGCGGGCCACGCTGACGGTGCAGCCATCCTCGGGCTTGAAGCTGTAAGTCGCGCCGTCGTCGCCCAGGTAGAACAGAATATCAAACTCCGCATCCAGTGCCAGAGACGATTTGTCCGTAACCGTGCTGTCCATGCGGTCCAAAACCATGTTGGTCTGGATGGCGGTGCCGTCGGCATCCACCGTCACCACGAACACGCCGGTACACTCCGGCCAGATGGCGGTGTAGTCTTTGGTGCCGGTGCCGTCCACACTTCGGATATGGGACATGGTATCATAGGTCACCAGGACGATGGCCGTGCCAGGCTTATTGGCGGTCATGGTGGCAGAGCAGCTATTCAGCTCCTCCGGCACGATGGACACCACATCGCTGGGCTGGCCATTCACATCGACCACCTGATAATGCATATCAGGCAGCGCGATATAGGCGTTTGCAAAGCTATCGGTGGCCTGCCAATTGCGGAACACATTCAAGCCAAAGGTCTCGCCCACGGTCATGTTCTTATAGCCCTTACTATTGATGTTTAGGTAAATATCACCGCGATCTTGGGGGCTCTTTTCAAAGCGGGTAATCGTACTCTTGGTGAAGCTGCTGTCCCCAATGTGCAGATCTTTTGCCGTGACCGTGATGTTGTCTCCAGCCTGCGTCAAAAACTCCCACCCGTGCGCCGTTAGCTCTTTAGGTTTCATGCCCGAGAAGTCCCAATAGGTGACGCCATCGGGATGCTGCACCCGGAAGAAAGCGTTTCCTTTTGTAGTATCAGACTCTTTGATGGTAAACTTTACCGTCACGCCGGTTTCATCGTCCTTAATGACCTCACGCTTCATAACATTATAGTTATATTCATACGAGACATCAAATCTGCCGCCGGTGATGGTAGAACCAGCCGGGGCATTTACGGTAAAGGAGTAGGTCGGCTGTGCAGATTTAGGGAAACGGAAACTACATTTCCAGTCCTGTGTGCTTCTGATCGGGCTCCATGTTTCCGCCTCATAGTCCCACGCTTTATCTCCGATGGGGGTCGCCGTGATTTTTATGCTGTCCCCATCCAGGTAGATAATGCTGGGCATAATATTTTTATTTGCGGCCATATTCATGCCGCCGGTTTCGCCAAGTTCGATTTGTCGAGTTACCTTCCCGTCCGGGCTTTTCTCTGTTACAGAAAGCGCATAATCCGTTCCGAAAACCCAGCCAGATTTACCCAAGCCGAAAACTGCGTGTATATTAAATGCGGTGGTGCCCGGCTCTACGGTCACAACCATAGCGCCGACTTTATGTTCATATTTATCGTATGCTTCAATCCAGTACGCACCGATAGGGAGACTGACTTTATATGTTTTGTTTGTCAGGCTCACATTGGCGAGCAGATTGTTTTTCTCGGTGCGTTCAGCCTCATAGTCATAGAGCTTGAAGCTTGTCAGCCCGTTTGTTTTAATTCCCTTGAATACCACGCTGATCTTGTCATACGCCGTCAGCGTCACCGTATAGGTGTCGGTGCTGTCTGCGTGGCCGTCGTTGGCCTTGAAGGTCAGGGTGGTGGCCCCCGTCGTGGTGGGGGTATAGGTATAGTTGGCATCAGCCTTGGCATACGCGCCGCCGTTGACACTGACCAGATAGGTCAGGGGGTCGCCGTTGATGTCCGCGAAAATCGTGCTCAGGTCCAGGGTGTAGGGCTTGTTCACAGACACATTTTTCGCCGCTGTGGCGGGTACGCCCTCCCGGCGGGCCGGGGGCGTCTGGGGTGCGTCTACCTTCACGGTGACGGTGTAGACCGTGGGCGTGACGGCGGGGGTGCTGCCGCTGGCCTCGGCGGCGTCACCGCAGCGGACGGTGAGCACCGTGCCGCTCTCCAGGGGGACGGAGGCGCTGCGGCGATAGCTGGTGGCGCCCACGGAGAGATAGACCTGGTTGCACTTGTTGTCCGCCGTGGCGGAGACCTTGACACTGGCCGGAGCGGTGAGGGTCAGGGTGTAGGCCGTGGTGGCCTTGTCAAAGGTCGGGGACAGGGTGCCGCTGCTGAAGGACAGGGCGGAGAGGGCGGTGTTGCCGGCTGTGCTCCAGTCGTTGCCGAGGTCCTTGCCGAAGCCGGTCTTGGTGTATAGGACGCGAATCTCGTCCCCGGCGGCCAGGGTGCCGCCCTGCACGGTGAAGGCCGAGAAGGAGAGGTTGGTGAACCAGTCGTTCAGCGTACCCATCCAGCCGGATTCGCTGCCCGCGCTGAACTCACCTATGCCGTTTATGGCGCTGATGTACTCGCCGCCGTAGCTGCTGGAATTGATGGTGGAGGGGATGTTTTTCTTCTCCAGCGCTGCCTTGATGCAGCTCATCATGGAGGAGTCAGCCTGGAGGGTGACCCATTCGTCCACCAGCGTCCCCTCCCAGGGTGCGTTGTCGGCCTTGGCCCAGGTGGTGTTTTCCACCGTCACATGGACCTGACCTGTGTGGTCGTCTGCCGCCAGCACGCTCACGGGAAGCAGTGACAGCGCCATGATAAGCGCCAGCAGCAGAGAAATGATTCTCTTTTTCATTTCTTTTTCCTTTCATTCTTTTTATTTATGTAAATGCCGAAGCAATCACACACAATTTTTTCTGTCCTCCGTAGGGGCGGGGTTCTACCCCGCCCGCGGGAGGGGCAGAGCCCCTCCCCTACGCATTTCCTGAACGCGTCGGTAGGGGCGGACGACCCTGTCCGCCCACGCCAGACCTCTTGAGAATTGTCATTGCGAGGGCGCACCGCGCCCGTGGCAATCTGTAATACCCTATATCTCACGCCCCCTGTTTTCCTCCCCCCGGGCCGCACTCTTTGCAGCACGGCCCGGGTCTCGGGAACATGAAAGGAACGACAAATAGCGCAAAAATTTTTCTGGAAAGCAGGACGGGAAAGGTCTGCCGTCCTCCCCCGCCCCGGCGGCTTGAAATGGCTATCATGCTTTCCATGGAAAGCATGAGGCAGTACTGCCTCGGCAAAAAATCACCCAGCCGCCAAAAGCAGCCGGGTGAAGCGTTCGCATAACAGCTTTGGCCCCGGTACTGGCAGCGGCCCGGGAGCAGCGTATTGCGTTCCTGACTTAGCCGAATAAACCGGCATCACAGTGACCGTCTCGCGGGGATTTTCACCCCATTCCGCCGCCGGGATAACCCGGCTCACGCTGTCCCGTTATTTGGTTTTCTTTATTATACTACGCAATGCACAATATTTCAACAGGAAAAAATATAGGCTGCTCTTTACGGAGGTAAAGTTTCAAATTCTACTTGCCTTTTTGTTCTTGTTATGATATTATTGGTATACATACTAAAACGCTTGAGGGGAGGTGATATATTTGCGGAGAGACAGCAGTGAAACAAAGAGGAAAATACTGACCGTGTGCGTCCGTCTCTTTCTGGAGCAGGGGTATAAAAACACCTCTGTCAGTCAGATCGTGGAGGAAGCAGGCGTGGCAAGGGGAAGCTATTTGAATCTGTTTCCGACCAAGGACAGAGTTTTGCTGGAATTGACCGAAACGATGTTCGGCGGACAGTTCGGCGTGGCAAGAAGCATTGCAGACAGCAAGCTGCCGCCGGTTTACGCCTATGCGGTGGAAACGGCGATCCAACTGACACTGACCGAGCTGAACGAGAACCTGCGGGAAATCTACATTGAAGCCTACTCCCTGCCTGAAACATCGGAGTATATCTATCTGCATACCACGGCAGAGCTGAAGCAGATCTTCGGCGGGAATTTCCCGGATTACAGCGACAGCGACTTTTACGAGATGGAAATCGGCACGGCAGGACTGATGCGCAGCTATATGGCGAGAAAATGCGATATTCATTTTCCGCTGGAACGCAAGCTCAGCCGTTTTCTGACGGCGGCGATGCGGGTGTATCGGGTGCCGGAGGCGGAGCAGGCAAAGGTGCTTGCCTTTATTCAATCACTGGATATCAAGGCAATTGCCACAGAGGTTATGTATAAGCTGTTTGCAATGCTGGAAATGAAATATGACTTTAAGCTGTCGAAAGGCAGCGAAACGGAGGAAGCCTCATGAAAAAACGACTGTTCGCCATTCTGCTGGCGCTCTGCCTGCTCGCGCTGCTCTTCCCGCTCACGGCAAGCGCGGTTCGCCTTAATTGGCCGCATCCGTCGGCGCATTGCGTCTGCGGAGGAGGAATCAGCAATCATAAAGCCATGAACGGACACACGGCCTATGAAGGGGTCTACTTCACCAAGGACGGGAAGGAAAATACCTCCGGCGATATTTCAAAAATGAACGTGATCCGATCGGAAGAGGACCTTAAGGAGATCAACTATAAAGCATCGAACAACAAGGGAAAAACGTTCTACTATTACCTTGCCAATGATGTCACCCTCACGAAACGAATCCATGTTTGGGAGGGCTGCACGTTTGTGATCTGTTTGCATGGCCATACCCTTACCTGCAATGTGCCGGATGCACAAAGCGCCTTCTATGTGATGAATAACGCGCGTCTGGTATTTACGGATTGCCAGCTCTCCGGCGACCGCGGCCTCATCACCGGCGACAGCTGCGCCGCTGTTTCTGTTGACGGAACTGCCACCTTTGACCTTTACGGCGTGAGCATCTGCATGACCAGCTCGGAAACGGACGGCATCCGCGATGTTTACAACGACCCGGTTTGCGGCGTTTATAACTGCGGCACGTTCAATATGTACGGCGGCTGCTACTATCAAAAAAGCTCCGACTATCCCACAGATCGCCCGGTCATCAGCAGCATCCGCAACACCAAGTACGGCCCCGGTGTAATTAACAGAGGAACCTTCAACATGTACGACGGCATCATCTCCGGCAACGAGAGGAACGGCGTGATGTCCACCATCACCCCGTCAGATGATACCATCAACCTCTACGGCGGTACGATCACCGGCAATACCGGCGCGGGTATTTCGGCCACCCACTGGCCCATGCCCTCCATCGCGACAAGCGACTATTATACCAATGTCAACCTCTACGGCGGCACCATCTCGGAAAATACCGGCGCGGGCATCGACGCGGCCTACGGCAGAGTGACGATGGCGCAGCAGAGCAGCGCCATTCCCGTCGAAATCAAGAACAACAAGGGCGGCGCGATCTCGCTGACGCGGGACGGCTCGACCGCCAACCTCGGCACCGGCCGGATTACCGGAAACTCCGGCGGCAAGGGCGCGGTCGCGCTGAGCGCAGGCTCCCTGACCCTTACCGGCGACGTGAAGATCACCGGAAACACCGGCGCGAATCTCTATCTTGCCAACGGAAAAACCGTTACATTGGATAATCTCGGCAGCGCCGCCGAGATCGGCCTGACCACCGAGAGCACGGCAGTTCCTGTGGTGTTCGCCGAGGCCAACGGCACGGATTACACCAGCCGCTTTACCCCGGACAGCGCGGGCTACAGCATCGGCTATAACGCCGCGCAGCAGCTCCAGCTGCAAACCAAGACCTATCCCGTGACCTACGCCCCCGGCGCAAACGGCACGGGCGACAGCAAGACGGTGAACAAGGAGTACAACAACGCGCTGGAGCTGCAAGGCGCGCTCTTTACCCGCCTCGGCTACACCCAGGTCGGCTGGTCGAAGCACGACGGCGGCGAGAGGGACTATTCCCTGAACGCGATTTATGAGCAAAACGAGGCGCTTACGCTCTACCCCGTCTGGGAGGAGCGCAGCGACTATACCGTCCGTATCGTCAACCAGGACGGCTCGACGGTCACGGAATTGAAGAACGTCAAATGGACGGATGAAATTTGGAAGCTCCTGACGCCAAGGCCGACAAGAGAAAATGATGAAAGGCTGCAAGCACTGCTGATCGGCAATAGGAGAGTCATGGGCGGAGAAACCTACGGCGACTTTGCTACGGGCGGCGAGGACAGCCTTACCTTCATTGCTTTTTGGAGCGGCGTTTTCATTGATTACAGCACCATTTCCGTGGGCGATTCCCAGTGGACCGGCTTCCGCTCCGAAGGTACGGAACACTTCTTCAACGAAGATCAGACCGTACAGATCAATACCGCCCATCCGGAGGAACTGTCGTATTTTGAGTACGCCGTCGGCGATCAGTTCTACTCGAATGGCCTAGCTGCGGATGTCCTTTTCAGCAGCGGGCACGATCACTATCCTTATACCGGCGCCTTCAATACGGCATCTCTGAATCTGGAGGAGGGAAAGCCCTATGTGATCTATGCACAGTTGGGGACGAAGCTCCTTGCTCGCTACGGCGTTGTATGCACGGAGAAAATCATCATCGACAAGACCGCCCCGACGATCACCGGCGCGAAGAATGGCGACGTTTTCTGCGGCGAGGGCGACAAGACCCTCACCGTGACCGACCTGTATCTGGACACCGTGACGGTCAACGGCACGCCCGTGACCCCCAACGAACAGGATCAGATCACCCTCACCGACGCGAGAACCCCGCAGACCGTCGTCGCCACGGACAAGGCGGGCAATTCCACGACGCTCACCGTGACCGTCCATTCGTCCCATTCCTACAAATGGCAGACAGGAAACGGCCAGTATTGGGGACAATGCGAATTCTGCGGCAATAAGGTCGAAAAGAAGGACCTCCCCACCCTGACCATCACCGCGCCGGATGCCGTCTGCCGCACGCAGGACTTCGAATTCTCTTTCAACCTGCCGGAGGGCTGCACGAATCCCGTCTACAGCTATGAGTTTAAATACACTGGCGACGGCAAACCCATCACCCCGGTCGACGGCGTCTGCGCGGGAACGATCCCGGCCAAGTACTACAGTGCGAAGGAAACCGGCTTTCGCTTTATCGCCTCTGCCACGACGGCGGAGGGCTACCGCTTCAGCGTTTCCAAGGATATCACCCTCCGCGAGCACTCCGGCGGCACGGCGACCTGCACGGAGCAGGCCGTGTGCGACCACTGCGGTCAGCCCTACGGCGCGCTGAAGGCGCATAGCTTCACGGCGGAAAAGGCCGAAGAAATGTATCTGAAATCCACCGCGACCTGCACCAAAAAGGCGGTGTATTACAAGTCCTGCGCCGTCTGCGGTACCAGCTCCAAGGGGACGGCGGACGAAGCGACCTTTGAATCCGGCAATGCGCTGGATCACGACTGGGGCGCTTGGACGCCCGACGGGGAGGGCACGCACAAGCGCGTCTGCACCCACGATGCCAGCCATGTTGAAACGGCCGGCTGCACCTACGGCGACTGGAGCACAAACCAAGACAGTCACTGGAAGACCTGCACCGTCTGCGGCGGAGAGGCTGAGCGGCTCAAACACGCCGACCCGGACTGCAACCATTTCTGCGACACCTGCGGCATCAAAATGACTGAGCACGACTTCACGGGAGAAACTGCAATCACTGCACTTCTGTACAAGGAAGCAAACTGCCTCTCTCCCGCGCTCTATTACAAATCCTGCAAGATCTGTATGCTGTCCTCCAAGGGAACGGCCAGCGAAGCGACCTTTGCAAGCGGGGACAAGAATCCGAACCGTCACGCCGAATATCCGGGCGCTTGGCAGACCGATGCCGACAGCCACTGGAGATTCTACACCTGCTGCCATCTGGAGGTGGATCGCGGCGCGCATCAGGGCGGCACGGCCGACTGCCTTGCCCCGGCGCTCTGCGAGGTCTGCCAGCACCCGTACGGCGAGCTTGGCCCGCACCATTTCGTCGATCAGGTGAACGAGTACCGGCTGAAATCCGCCGCCACCTGCACAAGCCCGGCGGTATATTATCAGTCCTGCTCCACCTGCGGCGCGCAGGGCACGGAAACCTTTACCAATGGCGAACCGCTCAGCCATGACTATGGCGCTTGGACATCCAACGAAGACGGCACACACACCCGCGTCTGCACTCACGACGCGACGCATACGGAAACCGAAGATTGCCACGGCGGCACGGCGACCTGTACGGAAAAGGCTATTTGCGAGGACTGCAACGCAGCCTATGGCGAGCTGGCGGCGCACGACTTCACGGCGGAGACCGTGGATGCAAAGTACCTGAAATCCGCCGCCACCTGCACGGAAAAGGCGGTCTACTACAAGTCCTGCGCAGTCTGCGGTCTGAGCTCTGAGGGCACGGCGGATGAGGCGACCTTCTTCTCCGGCAATGCGCTGGATCACGACTGGGGCGCTTGGACGTCCAACGAAGACGGCACCCATACCCGCACCTGCACCGTTGACGGATGCTCTGCAGGCACGCAAACGGAGAATTGCATCGATGCAAACAAAGACCACAAATGTGATATCTGCGATTATATAATCAGCGAGTGTGCAGACGATAACAAAGACCACAAGTGTGATTATTGCGGCAAGAAGCTGACTGAGCACACCGGCGGGAAAGCGACCTGCAAGGATAAGGCAAAGTGTGAGTTCTGTGGTGCGGAATACGGCGAGATTGATGCGAAGAACCACACCGACTTAAAGCACATCCCGGCAAAGGCGGCGACAAAGGCCACCGAGGGCAATATCGAGTATTGGTACTGCGACGACTGCGGTAAATATTACAGCGACAAGAATGGTACAAAGGAAATCAAAAAAACAGACACCGTAACGACGAAGCTGAAGGACGATTCCAAACCTCCCCAGACCGGCGATTCCAGCAATTTTGCTTTGTGGCTTGCTTTGCTGTTTGTCAGCGGCGGTGCAGCCATCGGCACAACGGTTGTAAGCAGGAAGAAAAAGTACAGCAAATAATGGAATAGCGTTCCCTTGCTCCATCTTCCGAGCAAGACAAAAGCGTCGTAGCAATACGGCGCTTTTTTGTTACCCGGAAGCGAAAAACAGCGGCTTTTGAACGGTTGGCGGTAAAAAAGAAAAACCCCCGGGGTCTCTTGTTATGCAAGAGACCCCGGGGGGGTGCTGTTTTATTTTGCCGCTTAGGTTTTTCTTTTTGGCTTACGCCTCCCGCTCCTTACGCTTCAGGACGAAGGCAGCGGCCAAGGCCGTCACGGGCAGGGCGATGACCCAAACCAGCACGCCGGTATCGCTGGTGGCGGGAGTGCCGCCGTTGTTGGTGCCGTTGCCGCTATTGTCGCCGCCGGAGGTGCCGGCGGTCTGAACGGCCACATCGCTCATGTCGTACAGGCTGGTCTGGCCATTCAGGAAGCGGTAGTACGATGCCAGGGCGTAGTAGCCCTGCTCGGTGGCCATACCGTCCAGGTCGCCGCCAGCGGTGTGCCGGAAGCCGCCGCCGGTTACATAGAACCCGGCCAGAGCGTCCAGTACGGTGTTGCCGTTCTTCACAAAGCGGCTATCCGCGATGGGGTCGATGCCCAGGGCTGTAAGGGCCACGATGACCTGGTCGCAGGACTCGCTGTTCACGGTGCCCCAGCTGCCAAAGCCGCCGTCATTGCGCTGCAGGGCGGAAAGGGCCTCCAGAGCCTTATCCACAGCAGCCTTCACGGTCTCGTTGGTCTTGTAGTAAGGTGCCAGAGCCTGGATGGCCATAGCGGTCATATCGGTGTCGGCGTTCTCAGCGCTCAGGTCCCAGCCGCCGTCGGTGAGCTGGGCATCCAGGATGACCTGAATCAGTTTCTCCCGGGTCACATCACCGGAGGTCGGATAGTTGTGGCTATCCAGGGCGATGAGGGTGAAAATGGGGCCGTTGATGCCCTGAGTCTGCACATAGGCCATGTTATCCAAGCCCTTGAGCAGGTTGTGGCCGCCCACATTGGTGACATCCTTGCCGATGGCGGTGAGGGCCAGGATCACCCGGGCGTTGTCGGTGACTTTGGCCGGGTGCAGACGCTCATTGGCGTCAGCCTTGGCCTTCACATACTCTACCACATTGTCATAGTACCCGGCGGGCACGGGGCGGCCGCTGCGGGCCAGGCCGATGACCATCCACTCGCCACCGATGGAGTTCACCGTGGGGGTGCCCAGGGTGGCCATGAAGTCGCCGGTGGTCTTATAGAGTTCGTCCAGCTTCTCGGTCAAAACTGCCTTTCTGAGGGCAGCCAGCTTGGTGACGGCAGATTGCAGCTTGTCAGCGTTGCTCACCTGCGCCTGCTGCTCGGGGGTCAGGGCGTTGAAGGCGGCCTGGGCGGTGAGGACGGCCTCGCCGCTCTCCAGGGTAACCTCACCGATGGCGTCGATCTTGGCCTCAGCGTCCTTGATAGGTGCCTCCAGGATTCTCTTCATCTCGGCAAACACGGCCTCGGCCTTCTCCACCTCTGCGATGGTGAGGCAGTCCCTCTGCTCTGCCGTCAGGGCGAGGAACATCTTTTCGGCGGCGGCCACTGTCTGGCTGTGGGCCACGGACAGCTTATCGGCCTCCGGCAGGTTGGAAATCTGAGCCTTGAGAGTGTCCACGGAGCGGAAGCTCGCAATGGCCTGCTCCAGCTTCTCCAGCTTGGTGAGGTTGCTCACCTTGGACTGCTCGGCCTTGCTGAGGATGCCGTAGGCAGCCCGGGCGGCGGAAACGGCGTCCTCGGTGGCGGAATAGTTCTCGTACTTCACGGCGGCAGGCAGGTCGTCGATGAGCCCAACGACATAGTCCGCACCGGTGTCGGCGCTGACGACATGCAGGACATACCAGGTGCCGTCGCTGCTCTGGGTATTGCCGCTCTGATTATTCATGCTCAGCCAGCCCTTGGCGCCGCAGCCCACATAGATGGTGTCGCCCACCTTCACGGGGATGCTCTCCGTGCGCTTGAAGAAGCTGCTGCCCTCGGTCTTATCGGTAACCTTCTCGTTGAGGAAGGCCTTGACCTGGAAGTTCTTGTTGGCGGCGGTGGGGCTCAGGCGGATGCTGCCGCTGTCGCCATCGATGACCAGAGTATAGTCATACCGCCCGCCGGCCTCGCCGGAGACGAAATTGGGGGTCAGCTTACCGCCGGTGACCTTCAGGGCGCTGAGGGTAGTGTCGGAATTGCCCCAGGTGCCGCCCAGGTCGGCGCCATAGCCGTTCAAGGTGAACATAATGCGGATCACATCGCCGCTTGCCAGCTTGCCGCTCTTCACCGTGAACGCACCGAAGCCCTCGTTGGTGAACCAATCGTTCAGCGTGCCCATCCAGCCGGAGGACTTGCCGCCGTCAAACTCCTTGAGGCCGTTAATGGAGGAGATGTAGTTGCTCTCTGCACCCACCACCGTGGCGTTCTTGGTTTTCAGCGCATCGACCACACAGGACATCATGGTGCTGTCGGCGGACAGATCGACCCATGTGTTCACCAGCGTGCCGTCCCAAGGTGCTCCGTCCTTCTTGGAATAGGTGGTGTTCTCCACAATGACCTGCACCTTGCCGTAGTTATTGGCGGCTTTCTTCATCGCCACCACAGCGGACTGATAGGCAGTCTCCACGGCGGCCACGGAGGTGGCAGCCTGGATGGCCTTGACACCGTCCTGATAGGTCGCCTCGGCCTTGTCGCCCAGGCTGTTATACAGCGTTTGCAGGCGGGAGAGAGCGGCAGTCCTGGTGGCGTTCACATTCTCGCTGACAGGCCCCCAGGTGACGGTCACGGCCACATCGTTGTAGGGCATGGTGAACCTCTGCACCGCATCCTCAAAGCGCATATTGATATAGTCCTTATTCTTGCCCAGATACTCTGTGTCATCGTAGGCAATCATCCTTCCGGACTTTATAGAACCGGGATCAATTCCCTGATAGGTAATGCTCTTGATCTCATAGGCTTGGCCGCCAATAGTGACAGTCAAGCCGCCATTGACGGTATAACCGAGGCCATCGGTAGTGAAGTGCAGGTTCTCATTGCTGATGCTCCATTTCGCACCGTCCACGGTAAACGTCCCCTTCGCCGCACGGGTCTGGAAGTACGCCGCATAGTCGATACTGGAGACAAAGCGCACCGTGGTCCATGCGGCGGCCGTTGTCACTTCCGTGCTATCCGGGATGGCTGCCGTGAAAACGCAGAACGGCTCGGTCTGGATGGGGTTGTCACGGCGTCCGCCGCTGCCGCGATCCTGGGTGGCAGGATGCTCCCGCAGGTACTTGGTCATATCGTTCAGCGCGGCGGTAACTTCGTCGGTGTCACCCACCACGTTCACCGTCAGCTTGAACGCCTTGTCCTCCGGGAAGGTCTCGTGGGTATCGGCGAAAGCCTTGATACTGTTGTACTTGGTTTGCTCCACGCCGGTCAGCTGCCTGCGCTGGTAGTCGCTCATGCCCTCATAGCAGGCGATCAGCTTGTCCACGGTGGACTTGACACCGGCGGAAAGCAGGCTGGCATCGTCGGGCAGCTTGTTCAGCGCCGTGCGGAAGGTGGTCAGGTTCTGTTTATTCTCCGCGGTGGTGTTGTTTTGCAGCTTTCTGATGGTTTCAATGGCCGTCTGCTGGGCATCACTGGCATCGCCGGAGGTGGCGGCAGCCTTGATACCGGCGGTGCCGGTATCATAGGCACTCTTGAGTTCGCTCCAGACAGCGGGGCGGAAATAGTTTTCCGCATAGGCGGCATACACCTTGTCCAGCTGGGACTGCAAAGTATTTTTCACGGCGGACAGGTCGTCGGGCGTATTCACATGAACCCAAATGGCTGCGCCGCTGTTTGCAGAATAGTATTTACCTGCGTAGCTGGGGGTTTTGCCGTCACCGCCGCTATCGATGTTGCCCTTTTCGTCCTCCCGCAGGTCATAGGCAGCGATCAGATACCAGCCCTCACGGTACAGCGTCACACTGGCACTGCCGTCTGCATCGGTGATAACCGCTTTTTCATTCTGAGTAATCTGCTTCGTGGTGGGGTGGTTATCGGCGGGGGCTTCCGCCATGTCACTGATAAACAGGGTCATGTTTGCGCCCGCCTCGACAGCACGGCTGCGACCCAACGCCGCCTTTGCCTGCCGGACGGTCAGGGTAAACGGTTCGCCCGCCTTCACCTCCAGCCCGTTGCTCTGGACAAACTGCGATGTCTTTATACTGTCGATATACTGCCACAGGTGTGCGCTGCTGTCGTAGATGGTGGGCTGGTTCTCAGTTTGCGGGTCCAGATTGAGATCCACCACGACCGTGTCACCGGGGTGCAGCCGCAAATTTTTGGATACAGTATCGCTCCGCCAGTCATAACTTTCTTGCTTGATATAACACTCGGTGACGTAGACGCCGTTGATAAATATCTTGGCATGCGGCCAGATAATTCGATTCGCCGGCTTGTTTTTCAGCGAGTCCACCGCCGCATAGAGGGAGTAGTCGCCGCTGAGCGTCACCTGCTGGGTGGCACCGGCGCGAGAGCCTGTACCGTTCCCCTGACGCGCCTTCTCCGGGTCAAGATATGTGAGGGAGACGGTGATCTCGCCCACCGGGGTCAGACCACAGTAGAACTCATGATACAGATCCTCATACACCTTTTTATAGGCGGCAACAGACGCATCGTCCGCCTTGGTGTCCGTCAGCACGGGGGCTTTGGCGTTCCTGGCGGCGGTCAGGGCGGCGGCAAATTTCGCCCAGCTTTCGGCGGTATAATCGCTCTGCTTAACGGTATCCGCCAGTGCGATCACGTCCGCCAAAAACGTGTTGATTCGTTCGATGGTCTTTTTATTTACTTCCACCTCAGAGGTTCCATACAGATTTTTCTCCGCCTCCGTCAGTGCAGCAGCCGCAGCGTCTATCTCACTCTGCTTTTCCGCTGTATTGGCGGCGGTGGCATTTCCGTTTTCATCGAAGAGCCCGTCAAGCAGCGCATGGGCTGCCGTGCGCGCCGCGTCAAAGGGCGCCCACGTGTTCGGAGTGTATTTTGTTGCGTCTTCGTAGAATCCGCTGGCATGCATTATTCTCAACGTCTCATGGAGAATCGTGGGGTTCACCTGCGTGGTGGGAATCAGGTTGCCGATGGCGGCTTGCAGCCCGGCAACGGCATTGTCGATTTTCTCTTGTGTTACGCTTGTGCTTGTATTGATTCTTTTTGCACTTTTCAGTTCCGTTTGGTATTCTGCCCAAAAGCCTTTTGGGTTGGTGTTCTTTCCGTTGAACTTATCTCCAGTGGTGTAATACTTCCCGCTATCGGCAGTGGGGGCAGTTTCGATCGCCTCTTGTAATTTCGTCTTATCCAGAGCAACAAACTCGCCTGCCGTCCACTGAATGATGAGAAGTCCATAGATTTCCTTTACTTTTTTTTTATTAGGCCGCCCCGTTATTTTGAAGTTATAGAAGCATGTCTGCGTTGCGGTGCTTTCTAATGCGTCAGCAACAGTCAAGTTCAAATGGTCTTTCATCTGATCGTAGAGACGGATTCCGCTCTCGTAAGTCTCCGAGCCTTTGTAATGACTCGTCTCATATTTGCCGGACACAAGGTCGCCAACCTTGTGCATCTCGGTTGAAATCACGCCTGTCTTTGTGTCAAGAGGTGTTTGAATATAATTATACTTTGTCGAATTCACCGTGACCAGTCGAACATCCCACGTTGTATCTTCGTCAACCTGGTATGTTCCAATCACTTTCACATCAGAGTCGGGCGGCGAGTATTCGGACTTCACCGCAGGTGTATCCTCCGCCGCCAGCACGCTGACCGGCAGCAGCGAGACCGCCATCACCAGCGCCAGGACAAACGAAAGAATTCGTTTTTTCATTTCTTTTTCCTCCTTGTAATTATTTCTCTTCTCTCTATGTAAACGCCTTGCGGCTGTTGCTTTTGCTGTCATTGGGGCGATGCCTACATCGTCCCGTCCGGCTCATGGAAAGCGGGGCGGAGGGGTCTGCCGTCCTCCCCCGCCCCGGCGGCTTGAAATGGCTATCATGCTTTCCATGGAAAGCATGAGGCACCATGGTGCCTGGCAGCAAAAAATCACCCGGCTGCCAAAAAGCAGCCGGGTGAAGCGTTCGTATAACAGCTTTGGCCCCGGTACTGGCAGCGACCCGGGAGCAGCGTATTGCGTATCTGGCTTAGCCGAATAAATCGACATCACAGTGACCGTCTCGCGGGGATTTTCACCCCATTCCGCCGCCGGGATAAACCCGGCTCACGCTGTCCCGTTATTTGGTTTTCTTTATTATACTACGCAATGCGCCATATTTCAACAGGAAAAAAATATAGGCTGCTCTGTGCGCTTTTACGGCTTCGGCGCGGCAACTTCAGCGGTCGGCGTGACTGCCGGAGCCTCTATCACACGGATAACGGCTTTGTCTCTTTCCTTTGACTTCTTGACGCAAAGCAATAATCTCACTATAATTAAACACATTCTAACGAAATGAAAAGCCGAAATTGGATCGCTTTATCCTCGTCATTTTAGCTGGCGATGTAGTAATTTTTAAGGAGGCCACACATGAAGAAAATTCTATTTGTCTGCCATGGCAATATTTGCCGCAGTCCCATGGCCGAGTTTGTTATGAAGGACCTGGTGCAAAAGGCCGGACTGACCGACCAATTCCATATCGCCTCCGCCGCCACCAGCCGCGAGGAGATCGGCAATCCCGTCTATCCACCGGCCCGACGCAAGCTGGCCGAGCACGGCATCTCCTGTGCGGGCCACGCCGCCCGTCAACTCACCAGACAGGATTATGCCGACTACGACTTCCTGGTAGGCATGGACAGCGCCAATCTTCGGGATATGCACTGTATATGCGGCGGCGACCCGGATGGGAAAATCTCCCTGCTCCTGGACCACACCGCCCGACCCGGCAATGTGGCAGACCCCTGGTACACCGGCGACTTCCAGGCAACATGGCTGGATGTGATGGCGGGCTGCCAAGGCCTGCTGGCCGAGTTCGCTGGCGACTTCCCAAAGCGGAGCGTATAATTCGTCCGAACAACTTAGAGGCACGAAACTTTTGCGTGTTTTTTGTTAAAAATTCCGTGCTTGTTCCTGAGCCCAAAAACACGGAATTTTTTTCAAACCAATTGAAAAAACACAGAATTTTTTCACTTTTTATTTTCCGAATCCGTTCACTTTTGTTAGAAATTCACATTCCATTATTTTATAACAAATTCAGCGCATTATTCCGTAATTCATGCATAATAGAAATACAAAAATAAGAAAAATATGAAATAAAAGCGTGCATAATAAGGGTATTTACACCCGAAATATTCCCGTATTTTGCTTGTTAAATCTATTTTTCCAACTTTTTTAAATATCGGGTAGCATGGGGTTCAAGAGGCCTCGAGTTCGAGAATCTCGACACTCGGACCAAAAGAGACAAACAAGTCTAAAAAGCTTGTTTGTCTCTTTTTTATCCCACGAATAATCAAATATTATGTGTTTTGGAGCGATTTTAATAGAAAATCGCTCCGTTTTTATGTTTAAATCAAAGATCAACTGAACTAACTCACTAATATGCAGGTTTTGCTTTTTTGCAATCCCACTAATATTTGTGTTTTATATTGAAACCTTACTTCAAACATATTATAATTAGAAAGGAAACAAAATCTATAAAATTATCATTAATCGAATCCCGACTTTTCGGAAGAATCTGTTATGGCTTCAAGAGAGTAATATTCTGAAAACTACTTGAGATTTTGGGGAAAATCTGCTAAAATACTTTTGTATATCTATGGGGTAGGGGAATTCATATCCTTTTGCCTTAGAAATTATGGAAGGAGGACTTGACTATGGCAAACGGAAATGCGACAATTATTGTCGGCTCGGCTCGGCTCGGCTCGGCTCGGCTCGGCTCGGCTCGGCTCGGCTCGGCTCGGCTCGGCTCGGCTCGGCTCGGCTCGGCAGGAGCATAGCGCCGTTTTTTCAGCGTGTCAAGTCTTATTTCATACAATTTATAGCGAACCAGTTGCCGGAGACAGGGCGCATTATGCCTTGGCTTCGGCTTTTTGCGTTTGCCGGAAGGATGGTGGTTTGATATTGAAGTCCTAACCACGACCGGCAAATCGATCTTTTCCGGTTAAACCTTCTATCTTCTCCGGCGTGTCCGCTGTCGGAGGAAGAAAATAGCGGATAGAATTATTTTGGAGGAATAAAAATGAAGAAGAAACTTCTAAGTCTTCTGCTTGCGTTGTGCCTTGTGATGGCACTTGTTCCGATGACAGCGTTTGCTGAAGGAACTTCAGTAGATAATTGGGACGGTACGGCAGATATAAGCTGGTACACCGACCATGAGACGGACACTGAATACCGTTTCACCACTGCCGAACAGTTGGCCGGTTTAGCGCAGTTAGTCAATGACAAAACTGCATCTGTATCATTTGAAGGGAAAACGATTTACTTAGATAATGACCTCGACTTATCCGGCTGCCAGTGGACCCCCATTGGAAATGGCAGCAACTTTGGCAGATATTTTGCTGGTACTTTTGATGGGCAGTATCACAAAATCACGAATTTGCATCATCACTCTACTGGTGACGAACTTATTCGAAACGGACTATTCGGAGTTGTTTCTGACGGTGGTACATTAAAGAATTTACTTGTTATAGACGCTGATATTGCCTCAAATGATGGTTCGTTACTTGCCGGCATTTTGGCAGATTGGGTCGATGGCGGCACAGTTGAAAACTGCTATACAAGCGGAAAGATAGAAAACAATGTTGGCGACAAGATGGTCGGCGGACTGATTGGCCAATGCACTGGGAGCACACAAGTAAAAGGCTGCGGCTCAGACGCCACGGTTATCAGTACAGAATCCGATGAAGATCATGTTGATACCGTTGGCGGGCTGATTGGTCAGTGGGAAAACTCTGCGGACAGCTCGTCGATTACCGATTGTTGGTTTGGCGGTTCTGTTTCCTGCAATAATATCTATTCAGCTGTAGGTGGTATTCTCGGTGCAAACTTTGAAAACTTCTCTGGGAACAAGCCTGGCGTAATAATCAAAAATTGCATAGTTGCGACAAAAAACATCACTGGCGCTGAGCCTGGCAATATCACTTGGATTACAGCTGTTGTAAAGACCCATGTTACCGACTGCATTTGGCCGGATACCCCTCCTGATGGTGTAACGCTTGATGAAGAAAAATATCCTGATAATAAAGGCAATTACTTAGCCGTTGCTAAGCTGGTGGTTGATTGGGATGCAGGTACTGCGAGTGCCGATCCGACCTTTGACCAGTCATCGTGCGGCACTGCCGTCTCCAACTTCACCTCCGCAGATGTCCTTGCTGGCTTGCAAACCAATGCCGGTGCGGGCGTTGAATGGGTTGCCGGAATCGGTCATCCAACTTTTGTGTGGGATGACAATAACATCCCCGCTGATTACACAAAGGTAGATGCAGCCATTGCCAAAGCAAATGCACTGAACAAGGACAACTACAAGGACTTCTCTGCTGTAGAAACTGCTGTCAAGGCTGTTGTCCGTGACAAGAACATCACTGAACAGAGCGAAGTTGACGCAATGGCGAAGGCTATCGAAGATGCGATTTCGGCTCTTGAAAAAAAGCCTGCCAGTACCAAACCGGGAACATCCGATAAGAGTCCGCAGACCGGCGATACAAGCAACCTTGCACTGTGGATTGCCCTGCTGTTTGTCAGCGGCGGTGCAGCCATCGGCACAACGGTTGTAAGCAGAAAGAAAAAGTATAACAGATAATTGAATAGCGTTCCCTTGCTCCAGCTTCCGAGCAAGACAAAAGCGTCGTAGCAATACGGCGCTTTTTTGTTACCAGGAAGTGACAAACAGCGGTTTTTGAATGACGGACGGTAAGGATTCCGCCGCTAAAACAACGCCGTTCATATCGAAGGAAAACGCCCAAAATCGCCCCGAAACTATACAGCGGGAAACGGTTTTGGGCGTTTCTGCGTTTCGGGAGCAAATCGGCAATTCGGCAGTGAAAAGGAGGTGTCCGTTATACCCCGTATGCCGAAATACCTCAAGAGAGAATGGGCGTTCTTTCTTGATGAGCGTGACAGGAAGAAATATAACGAGCTTTGCAGGAAATGTGAAAGGAGCTGCAAGCAGAGCTTCCGTGCCGCCGTTATCCAATGCCCAGACTTTCTATCGAAAAGGAGAACAAGACAATGACAGACTATCTGAACAACATTCCCGCAAAGCTGGAAATCATCAAGGCAAGCGAGATTTCAGCACATTTACCCGTAAAACGAAAAACCCCCGGGGGCTCTTGTCATGCAAGAGACCCCGGGGTGCTGTTTTATTTTGCCGCTTAGGTTTTTCTTTTTGGCTTACGCCTCCCGCTCCTTACGCTTGAGGACGAAGGCGGCGGCGAGAATCGTCACGGGCAGGGCGATGACCCAAACCAGCACGCCGGTATCGCCGGTGGCGGGGGTATTGCCGGGGGTACCTGCGCCGTTATCATCGGGCAGGAGACTCTCGTTGGTGCTGCGGCAGAGCTTCACTGCATCCTTCCCCAGGGGGTCGTCGGTGCGGTTGTGGTCGGCTTTCCAGTCGCACCCCCGGACAGTAGGACCTTTCATCAGCGTCCCATCGTTTGCATAGAGATACAGCGTATTCGTGTCCCGCATGTTAATCTCCATTTTTGAGGTGTTAAAGTAGGTCGTGCCGTCCTTTTCGGTCAGGTTTGCGAACTGATTTGTGTCCACATACTGCACGGCGGCAATTCCCTTGGTCGCACCGCAGTCGGCGGCATAGATGTTATTGGAAATATTGTCAAATTTATTCAGGCTGCGGTAGTAGCCGATGATGCCGCCCACATTGCTCTCGCCCTTGATCTTACCCAGGAAGGTGTTGTTCTTGAACGAATAGCCATTCCACGCCTGGGCCACAAAGCCATCACCGCCGAGAATACCGCCCACATTTTCCTGACCCGTGACAGAGGCGGTATCGGTCACCTTGCAATCCGTAACGGTTGTGCGAATTCCGTTGGGTGCGCTGCTGTTTACACCGTAGCCGCCGCCCATGATGCCGCCGACATAGCTGCCGGTGGCCTCCACCGTGCCGCCGAAGGTGCAGTTATTCACCGTACAGATGCCCATCGCGTTGTCCCGGGTGCCGATGATGCCGCCCACATAGTTGACACCCTTGACTGTGGCGTAGCTGACGCAGTTTTCCACCGTGCCCTGCATACGCCCGGCGATGGAGCCGATCTCGCTCTGGGTGCCGTCATAGCCGATGGTCACGCCCTCTTCAATGGTGCAGTTGCGGATGGTGGTGGGTCCAACCCTCCGGCAGGGTGACCTTCAAGTGGGTCATCGATAAGGAAGCCACCGCAACCACGAGAGGCTCCAAACACGAGGAATGCACCGTCTGTGGCTATAAGAAGGCCGCCGCTGAAATTCCCGCAACGGGTTCTGCGGCGAAGCCGACTGATCAGACCGACAATTTTGGAAATACTACCTCGCCCAAAACCGGTGACAGCAGCAATCTCGTTTTATGGATCGCACTTCTGTTCATCAGCGGCGGCGCTGTTATCGGCACAACGGTTGTAAGCCGAAAGAAAAAGTACAACAGATAACAAAGCGAATAGGTCTCAAGGCGGCTATCGGAAACGGTAGCCGCCTTTACAGAGCGGCGCAATTGACAGACTGAGAGGGGGCGAACCTGTATAGGTTCGCCCCCTCTCATAAACATATACTTCACGCGCGCTCCGGAATCGCGGAGATTTTTCGCAGCAGCAAAGCAGCATCGCTTATTTGCGCAAGATCATTTTTTCAGATATTGCTTTATCATTTCACCAAGAATGGGGATACAGCGGGCAATATCCTCCTCTCCTGTGGTGGAAAAGTTCAGCCGCATGGCATTCTTGCCGCTTCCATCACAGCAGAAAAACTGACCTGGCACATAGGCGATATTTTTTTGAAAGACAAAGTCAAACATCTCCAACGCATCTGTGCCTTCGGGCAGATCCACCCACATGAACAGACCGCCGCCGGGCAGAATCACCCGTGTGCCCTCCGGGAAGCTGGCGCGGACAGCCTCTGCCATCACATCCCGCCGACGGCGATACACATCGATTACCGTTTTCAGATGGCCGTCAAAATCGCAATCCTTCAAGTAGTGGTACACCTGACGCTGGGCAATGTTGTTCACCTGCAGATCATCCCGCATTTTCAGATATACCAGCTTGGTAATGCTCTCATGATCGGCAATCAGCCAACCTATGCGGAGTCCCGGAGCAATGGTCTTGGAGGTTGACCCGGAATAGATGACCCGTCCATACGTATCAAAGCTCTTGATAGCCGGCATAACCTGTCCATCAAAGGAGATCAGGCTGTACGGACCATCCTCCACAACGAAGGTGTCGTATGTTTCTGCTAGTTCTACCAGCTTTTTGCGCCGTTCAATGGACATGCAGCGCCCGGTGGGATTCTGAAAATCCGCAATGGTGTAGATGAACGCCACCTTTTTGTGCTGCTGCTGCAGCATCTGCTCCAGCACATCCATCTTCATACCATCATCATCCATGCTGACGCCCACGATCTCCGCGCCGTAGGAACGGAAGGTGTCCAGTGCACCCGGGTAGGACGGATTTTCCACGATGACCACGGACCCCGGCTCGATCATGCCCTTAGAGAGGTAAGCTAAGCCCTGCTGGGCACCGCTGGTGATGAGGATATTCTTGTAGTCGATATTGTTGACCTGATAGCGCTTCATAAACTCCACCAGATACTGACGCAGGGGATCGTAGCCGTCAGAGGCGGCATATTGAATAGCTTCGCCGCCCTCCTCTTCAAAAACCTGGTCGGTGATGCGGCGCAGATCCTCCAGCGGGAAAAACTCCTTGCTGGGCAGACCACCGGCAAAGGACACTACCTGAATACCGTCTTTTGCCTTGTCGCGGATCTTGGCCGTAATGCTTCGAATGGATGAGGGGGTCAGTGCATCCAGAAACTTACTACTGATAACCATAACGGATACTCCTTACATATAAAGTGAAAAGGTTTCGCGGGATCATTCGCCCACATTGACATCCGCTTCCTTCAGACCGTTGAACACATCCGCGTCAAATTCGCCCTCGGACTTGGCAACGATCACGGTATCCACAGAGTCGCCCAGCACATTCAGTACAGTCTTGAACATATCGGGGAACTTGTCGATTGCCACAATGATGGCGATTGCCTCCAGCGGGAAGCCCACGGACTGCAGCACCACGGTCAGCGTGACCATGACCACGCCGGGCATACCGGGGGAGCCGATGGTGCCAAGGGTAGCGGCGATCACGATGGTAACGATCATGGGCCAGGTCAGGTCAATGTTGTACAGCTGCGCCACGAACACAGCGGTCATGCCCTGCATGATGGCGCTGCCGTCCATGTTCAGCGTGGCACCCAGAGGCAGGGTGAAGGATGCCACCTTCTCGGAAACGCCGATGCTGCGGCAGAACTCGATGGAATAAGGCAGGGTTGCGTTGGAGGAGGAGGTGGAGAAAGGCACCAGCGCAATACGGCTGTACTTCTTGAGGAAGCGGCCATAGCTCAGGCCGGTGAAGAGCTTCAGCATCAGGCCATAGACGAGCAGACCGAACAGGAAGAGCAGGAAGATCTCGGAGGCGCAGTACTTGGCCAGCGTCACAATGATTGTGAAGCCCAGATTGGCAACGGTCTTAGCCATCAGGGCGCACACGCCGTAGGGGGTCAGCTGCATAACAATGTTCACAATTTTCAGCATGGTGTTGGCCAGAGACTCGTTGAACTTCTTCACGGCCTTTGCCTTCTCGCCGATAAGGCTCAGGGCAATACCGAAGAACACGGCAAAGACCACAATGTGGATCATTTTACCCTTCGCAAAGGACTCCACAATATTCGTGGGGATAAAGTCAAGGATAACGCTTGCAAACGAGGTGTTAACATTCTCATAGGTGTTGGACAGGTCAAAAGACCCGAGATCCACGCCTACGCCGGGCTTGAGGATCATGCCGCCCAAAATACCAAAGGCGGAAGCGACCACTGTGGTAGCTACATAGATGATCAGGATCTTGCCGCCGATGCGTCCCACCTGCTTGACATCGGTAGCACTGGAGATGCCCATGACCAGGGATGCAAAAACAAAGGGGATGATGGTCATCTTGATCAGATTCAGATATCCATTACCGACAATGTTCAGTATGGTATTGATGATGATATCATCACGGACATAGCCGTTCGGGACAAAGCACAGGATCGCGCCCAGTGCCAGGCCAATAATCATACCGATAATAGATCTCTTTCCCAGGGTAGCGGCTTTTTTACTTTCGAGGGTTGCCATAGTGACTCCTTCTTTCTTTTAGAATGATTGTTTAAGGTAACGCGACTTTTGATTTTCGGGACATATGCTCTGCTATTCTTGTGTGATCTCCTCCTTATTCGCTTTCTCTCCTGATATATTTCCATGTGTGCAGCAGGGTATCTTCATCCCCGAATGCACCAGATTTTGTGATGACCGGCATCCCCCGGAGCTGACCGTCAGCCAACAGTCCGGCAGGAGTTCCGCTCTGCACCTCCTCCAAAAGCAGGAGCTGCGTGGTATGCAAGCTGCGGCACACCTCCACGGCGGTGTCACCGCCAACTAAAATCAATCCATCATACAGCGTGCGGTCGATACCGTTCAGTACCTCACCCAGTTTGGAGGCCAGACTCCTACCCGCCTGCCGTGCGGCAACATCGTCATCCGCAAATCCGGTCTGGCTGCAAAACAAGCTGTCAAAGGCCAGTATCGCACTGCACTCCTGCCGCAGCAGCTCTGATAGTTTCTGTGCAGCGCGGGAAATCTCCGCAGGAGCAGGCCCGTGCAGTAAGCACTCGGAATCCAGTAAGACCTTGTGCAGTCCGCAGACAGCCTCCAAGCGCCGAACTTGTGCCGCCGTCTCCTTCTTCCGGGAGCCGGTAACAACTAAAACACGCTTGGCAGCCGGGCGGCACGGTACATTGGGCAGCTCGCCTCTCACAGGCAGCGCCTCTGCCAGCGCCGCGCTGCCGCAGTACACAGGAGGCGCATCCAGCGCCTGCCCGATTTCCGCCACCAGCGACAGATCCGCCTCTGTCACAGCATCGATCAGGCACAGAAGCGGTGCCTCCCTCCGGGCAAGGGCGGAAGCCAGACCCGCCCCCTCTGTCCGCAGGCGTGCCAGTGGGATGTGGCAAACAGTCATGTGTGCGCGGTTCTTGAACAAGGTCAGCAGGTCTTTAGCAGAACCATCCGGCAGATGGAGTACGCCGCCGTCTACGGTACGGCCCATCCTCGGGAAGCTGGGCGCCGCCAACGCGATCCGGCGGTCGGCAGCCTCCAGCGCAGCCTCCAACTCCTCCACGGGGTTTCCCCGCATAAGCGAGTCGACCTTCTTAAAGAGTGTATCTTGATCGCACAGGACTATATGTTGCAGGACTTCCCGTGTGCGGACCGCCGCCTCCTGTGGGCGCAGCTCCCGGGAGCTTGCATTGATGGACAACGCAGTGTTCTCGCCAAGACAGGGCCATGTTTCCTTCGGCGGTTCCACCAGAACCGTGGTGGCAATACCACGCTTTTGGAATTGAATGCCTGTATCGGTTGCGCCGGTCAGATCATCGGCGATGATGAAATACATATAGGCCCCTCACTTTACGGCGGATACATTTTTTTTGGCATTTGCCATACGGATGGCGTAATCCATAGCATTTACAAGACTCAGCTCATTTGCAACGCCGGTTCCGGCGTGTCCAAAAGCGGTTCCGTGGTCCACACTGGCCCTGATAATGGGCAAGCCCAATGTTACATTTACACCTGCCACTGCATCCCAGCGGCCCAGATCTTTGTTGTATACAAAGCCCACGACCTTCAAAGGGATGTGCCCCTGGTCGTGGTACATACAGACCACGATATCATACCAGCCGCCCAACGCCTTGGAAAAGGCGGTGTCCGGTGGGAGGGGGCCCAGCGCTTGAATACCCTCGGCCTTGGCCTGTTCAATAGCAGGAGCAATCTCCTCGATTTCCTCCCGCCCGAACATGCCGTCCTCTCCTGCATGGGGGTTCAGACCGCATACGCCCACCTTGGGCGCTGCGATACCCAGCTCCAGGCATGCCTTGTGGGCAATGCGGATAACATCCAGCACCCGCTCCTTTTTTACCAGGTCACAGGCCTGCCGCAGAGATACATGGGTGGATACATGTACCACCCGCAGATCATCGTGTGCCAGCATCATGGTGTACTTGTCCGTCCCGGTGTAATGGGCGTAGATCTCAGTATGACCGTTGAAATGATGTCCGGCAAGATTCATGGCCTCCTTGTTCAGCGCGTTCGTAACGGTAGCGTCTACCTCTCCCGCCATAGCCAGCTCGATGACCTTTTTCACACACTGAAAAGCGGCATTTCCACACATGGGATCTACCTTACCATAGGAAAACTTGTCCCAGTCCACCAGCTCCAGATGCAGCACATCTATGGTACCGAATTCATATAGCCCCTGGCTGGGTCTATCCACCTGATGGAGCTTCAGCTCCGGTCGGTTCGTCACCCGCAACGCGTCGCGGATGCACTTGATGTCGCCTATCACCAACGGCCGGCACCGTTGGTACACCGTGGCGTCGGACAAAGCCCGGACGGTGATCTCAGGACCGCAGCCGGCGGGATCTCCCATGGTGATCCCCAAAATCGGACGGTTCATATGCTTAACGCCTCCTTGTGATTCTTTCGCAGCCCTTACAGGACGCTTTGATAAATAGCCCGGATCTCCTCCAGCGTCAGTTCCTTGCGGTTGTTGTCCAGCAGGCGCCGCTGCTGGCTGCCAGAGGTGACCAAAAACTCAATGTCCGACGGCTGCACACCGTAGGGCTTGAGATCCGTGGGGATATCCGTGCGGCGGATAACATCCTCGATGGCGCTGATGATACGCAGAGATCTTTCCTCGGCACTTTGCCCATGGCATTCGGGATACACCGCGTCACACAACTGCGCCAACTCCTTTTCGCAGGCGGGACGGTTGCAGCGCATCACCGGCGCAAACAAGATGGCATTGGATACGCCGTGGGCAATATGGAATTTGCCGCCCAGCGGATAGCTCAGTGCATGCACAGCGGTGGTGCCGCTGGCGGTAATAGCCACGCCTCCGTAAAATGCACCCAGCATCATGGCAGTCTTGGCCTCCATATCGTCCGGGTCCTCATAGGCGCGTACCAGGTTTTTGAAAATCAGCTTGGCGCCGGTTACGGCAAACATATTGCTGAAATCTGTAGCCTTCAGTGAGGTGTAGCACTCCACTACATGTGCCAGCGCGTCTACACCGGTAGCTGCCACAATGGATTTCGGCAGACGGCGGATCGTCAGCGGATCCAAAACCGCATAGTCCGGGATCATGGCATCGTTGACGATGCCCTTTTTCACACTCTCCTCCGGGATGGCTACAATGGCGTTGCAGGTGGCCTCAGACCCGGTGCCGCAGGTGGTGGGCAGGAACACTGTCTTTACTTGCTTGCGCCCCTGTGCAGGGTCTTGCAGCAGATCTCGAATGGTATAGGGGGCGCCCTTGAGAATGGAACATAGCTTAGCTGTGTCCATCACACTGCCGCCGCCGATCGCTACGATCAAATCGCACGCCATTGCCTCCAGCTGCCCGGCGATTTTCTCTACATCCAAGTAGCTCGGCTCCCGCGGTATATCGTCCAGCACCGCATAGGAAATATCTGCCAGCTCACGAAGCAGCACATCGCATACGCCGGACTGCCGCACACCCTGATCGGTGAACACGACAACCTTTTTCGCGTTCTCCCGGCGAATAATCTCCGGGACAACTTTCACACTGCCCTCCCCCAAGTGGGTACACACAGGCAGCTTCAGACTAATCATATCTCCTTACCTCCTTGTCAGCGCTTGTAGGCCGCATAGTATCGGTCAATGGTATCCAAAATGGCTCTGTCCGTCTCCTCGCTCACCATTCCAAACGGCTTGCGGCATGGACCCAGGGGCTGTCCGATCAGGTTGGCTGCCCGCTTAACAATCGAGTTGGGGTTGCCGTACTTGAAGCAGTCACGGATGGGCTGAATACCCTGCTGGGCAGCTTCAGCGGCAGCCATGTCGCCCTTCTTCCAATTCTGATAGATACTCACCATCATTTCCGGCAGAATATTGGCAACTGCGGTAATTCCGCCCTTACCTCCATTTTGCAGTGTTTTCAGAATCAGTGCATCGTTGCCGGAAAGGACGGAGAAATGCTCCGGATCTGTACCGTGTATGTATGCCAGAATATTTTCAAACTTTCCGCTGGAGTCTTTTACGCCCCGGATATTAGAGAAGTCTTTCGCCAACCGGGATACCGTTTCCGGCTCAATGGCACAGCCGGTGCGCATGGGGATGTTGTACATCACGATAGGCAGGGTCACCGCGGCGGCAATATCTGCATAGTGACGGTACAGCTCCTCTTGATTCAACGCTGCGAAATACGGCGTGATAACGGACAGCACATCTACGCCGATCTCCTGCGCCGCCAGCGACAGATCAATGGTATCCTGCGTGCCCACACAGCCGGTCCCTGCATAGACAGGTACCCGTCCTCGTGCCTCATCCACACAGATGCGCATGACCTGCTTCTTCTCCTCTGTACTGAGGATATAGAACTCCCCGTTGGTACCCAGGCAGAAGATACCGTCTACCCCGGCTCGAATATGCCGGTTCACCTGATTGCGGATCTCGGACTCATTGATGCTTCCATCCTCGTACATGGCGGTGGCCATGGCGGCAATGATACCTTTGATCTCCATATATACCTCCCTTGGGGTCTGCGCCCCATATTTTTACTTTCTGTCCCTTTTTTATCACAGCGGTTCAATCAAATCAATGGCGAAATCAAAAAAGTAAGTTTCATATTGCAACACTTTTGTAATTGGTGTATAATTAATTCTGCAACAAGAAAAAAATGTTTCAAAATAAGACAGGTGGTGAATCGCATGATCCCGTGCAGGATCCTGGTCATAGCGCCCTATGAGAGTATGAAGAATATACTGCTGTTTATCTGCAAGGACAGGCCGGAGGTTCGCCTGACGGTGATGGTCGGCGACCTCGGCGAGGGTGCGCGTCTGGTGCAGGAAATCGATGAGGAAGAGTTTGATATTGTCATCTCCCGCGGCGGCACGGCGGAGGTGCTGCGGTCCGTTGTTTCCATCCCCGTGGTGGAGATCCAGCTATCCAGCTATGATGTGCTGTCCGCCTTAAAGCTGGCGGAAAACTACACCGGCCGCTATGCCCTGGTCGCCTATCCCAACATTGCTCGTATGGCAACGCTCCTGTGCAGCGTGCTGCAATATGAAGTGCCGATTTATTCGATCTCGCAGGGAGATACGCTGGAAAAAACGGTAGATGAACTGATTCAGCAAGGCGTCACCCTGATCATAGGTGATATGGTGACGACGCAGTATGCCAAGCAGCATTCTCTGGACGCTATTCTGATCACCTCCGGCGTGGAAAGTCTGGAAAACTCGATCCGTCAAGCGCTGCAGCTGCATCATCTGATGACCGCAGTTCGTGTCCGGGACGCACTGCTGGAGCGTCAAGCCCGTCAACACCAATGGGAGCTGGCTGTTCTGCAGGAGGACCTAACGGCATTTTGGGAGAGTCCCTCTCTTGCCCGAAAGCCCCGGCTGCGGAAGATGATGCAAAAAATCGCCGCACAAGCGGACGATGCGGAGGGCGGCGTGCAAATCCGGCGAATTCAGGAACAGCCGTGGAAAATTTCCTGTCAGCGAGTATTTCTGGAGGGTTCCTCCTATTTCTTTCTGCAGGCCGAGCCCCTGCCGGAGGACATGTCCCGCAGTGAGGTCGTAAGCTTTTTCAGCTGCGAAGATATTTCGCCGCAGTATTTCAAAAAGTACATCAACTCCACCCTTCACCAAAATCTGCAGCGCTATGCGGTATCCCGTTCCCCTGTGCTAATCCTTGGTGAGATCAGCACACACAAGGATCGGGCCGCAAATGTTCTGTATTCCAACGGTCTGCATCGTGACCACCCCCTTTGTGTGGTGGATTGCGACCGGGCGGACAGCAAATTCTGGAAGAGCTTTCTAACGCGAACGGACTCCCCGCTATACGACGCCGGATGCACTTTCTATTTTAAAAACTGCAACTGTCTTACGAAGGAACAGTCAGACTCTCTGGCTCGGCATATCCTATCGGGAGGAAACAATCGATTTCTGTTTTCGGTCGTTACAGATACTCCTCAAGCTGAGGACTGTCCCATCTGTCGGGTTCTGCGCCAGCAATACTCCTGTTTGACGCTGCGAATGCCTCCTCTGCGGGAACGCGTCTTTGAAATCCCGGCTCTGTGCAGCCTCTACCTCAACGAGTTTAATGCTGAAAGCGCCCATCAAGTCATCGGTTTTGTTCCGGAGGCGATGGAGCTTCTGCAAAGCTATCCGTGGCCCGGAAATATGGACCAGTTAAAACGCGTCATACGACAGTTAACGCTGACGGCGGAGCGATCCTATATTTCCGCCGAAAGCGTCCGACAGCAATTGTTGTTAGAGTCCCCTCAGCCTGCGGCCAAGGCTCCGACATTTGACACAAATCGTACGCTGGAGGAGATGACCCGCGAACTGGTAGAGATTGCCCTGCGCCGAGCCCACGGCAATCAAAGTCAGGCGGCGATGAGGCTCGGTGTGAGCCGCTCCACTCTGTGGCGAATGCAGCGCAAAGAAAAGTAAATGTCAATTTGCTATAAACTGCGGCGGTTTCTGAATGAGCGGCTGCCTGTATATAGCAGCAAATGTATCCCAGCGGATATATATAGAAGCGGCATTCACTAATGCGTCTTATCTCTTTCCTTTGACTTCTTGACGCAAAGCAATAATGCCACTATAACTAAACTCATTCTAACGAAATGAAAAGCCGAAATTGAAACGCTTTAGCCCCGTCAATTAAGCGCTGAGGAAGTAATTTTTAAGAGGCCTCGAGTTCGTCTTGTCTTCTGCTTCGGCATATGGTATTCTTATCTCATAAATACCTACACATATAGGTATTCTAAGGAGGTGCGGAGCTGTGACTTTACACCAGCTGCAATACTTCGCGGAGATTGTGCGTCAGCGCAGCTTCACCCGGGCTGCCCGGCAGCTTCATATCAGCCAGCCCGCACTGAGCAAAAGCGTGCGCCTGCTGGAGCAGGAGTTTGAAGCCGAATTCATCGACCGAAACGCCAAGGACTTTGCGCTCACCGACAGCGGCGCCTTGTTTTACGAGTACGCGCAAAAGCTGCTGGCTTTTACAGACGCCCAAACCCGGGAGATCCGGCAGCGCATTCAAAGCGCCGCCGACACCCTGCACATCGGAATTCCTCCCACCTCCGGCTCCATTTACTATCACACCCTCATCAGCCAGTTTCAGGCGACCTACCCGGATATTGTTCTGCAGATCACGGAGGTACCGTCCCGACGCATCCTCTCCCTTCTGGATGAAGGGCAGTTGGACCTGGGTGTTGTACTGGAGCCCATATCCCGGGAAGCGTATGTGACCCGGCCGGTGGTGCGGTCGGAGATCGTGGCGGTGGTCTCCCGGGATCACCCGCTGGCCGGCTGCGGAACGATCAGCCTGTCCCGGCTGCGGGATGAGCCTCTACTGATGATCTCCCAGGACTTCATGTTCAGCGGCGTGGTGGAGAGCCTGTGCCGTCAGGCGGGCTTTGCGCCCCAAGTGGCCTTTGAAAGCTCCCAGTGGGATCTGCTCTATGAGATGGCTCTGGACGGCCGGGGCGTGGCTTTCTTCCCGAAAGCGCTTATGGACAAGCATCCCCGGTCAGAGTCCGTATGCTTGCATCTGCAGGACCCTGCCGCCCCCTGGATACTGTCGGTGGCGTATCGAAAGGAGCGGTTTCTATCGACCCCTATGCAGCTCTTTTTGGAGCTATGCAAACCATGAGCTCAGAAAACGGTCTCGGTATCGAGGCCGTTTTTTGCTTCATAAATTCAAGTTATAGGTAATAAATAACGGGTATTTTACAGGCGAAGCAAAACCGGGTATTCTAAAAGGGACAAAAACCGATAAATTCTGCCAAGCAGGGAAAGGATCGCTTATGAACAGATATCAGGAAGAATACAACCGCAAAAAAATGTCCGCCCGGCAGGTGCTGGAGAACATTCAGAGCCGAGACTTTGTTTTCACGCCCATGGCCGCCTCCTGCCCGGACGCTCTGATGGGTGAGCTGCAGCATCTTAAGGACACCGGTGTAAAAGATGTTATTCTGCAGAGCTGCATCCCCTCGGTGGATTATCCCGTGTTCCACGACCCGGAAATGAAGGCTGTCATGGCACACCACGGCTGGTTCTTCACCGCGGGTCTGCGCAAGGCCAACGCCCAGCGTCTGGTAAGTGCCGTACCTCAGCACTCCACCAGCATCCTGCGCAAGACTCTGGACCGCATCCGCTATGAAGGCCGCCGCCCGGTGCTGCTTACGACCGTATCTCCCATGGACGCACGGGGCTATATGTCCCTTTCCATCAGCTCCATCTACGAAATGGATGTGGTGCGGGCCGGAGCTGTCCTTCTTGTGGAGGTGAACCCCAACTATCCCCGCACCTTCGGTGACACCATGGTGCACATCTCTCAGGTAACGGCGCTGGTAGAGTCTGACCGTCCCATCCTCTGCGTAGACCCCGCCCCCTATACGGAGGTGGATGCCACCATCGGCAAATATGTGGCCTCCCTGGTAGAGGACGGCTCCACCATCCAGCTGGGCATCGGCAACATTCCCAACGCCGTTGCCAATGAGCTGAAGTCCAAAAAGCATCTGGGCATCCACACAGAGATGTTCACCGAAACCATGGTGGACCTTATTGAGTGCGGTGCCGTGGACAACACCCAAAAGGGCTTTAATGACGGCGTAAGTATATGCTCCTTCACCATGGGCAGCCGCCGCCTGTATGACTTTTTGGATGATAACCCCATGGTACTTTTCAAGTCCAGCACCTACTCCAATGACCCCTATACCATCGGCCGCAACAATAAATTCGTGTCCATCAATGCCACACTGGAGATGGATCTAACTGGTCAGGCTGCCAGCGAATCCGTGGGCCCGGTGCAGTTCTCCGGCTCCGGCGGCCAGGCCGAGACCATTCAGGGCGCACAAATGTCTCCCGGCGGCAAGTCTATTCTTGCCATGCACTCTACTTACACGGATCGGGACGGCAAGCTCCATTCCAAGATTGTCCCCATGCTGACACCCGGCGCTGCCGTGACCACCTCCCGCAATGATGTGGACTATGTGGTCACCGAGTATGGCATTGCCTGGCTTCGGGGTCTGACTATCGCCGAGCGTGTGCAGGCGCTCACGAAAATCGCCCACCCAGACTTCCGAGCCTGGCTGCTGGAGGAAGCAGAGAAGAATCATATCTGGTGATTTACCCCTCTATACCAAGACAAGACCCGGTGCTTCGGCACCGGGTCTTGTCTATAAAAGAGAGTGAAATCAAACGATTCAGTTGGCTGTCCAGCCGCCGTCGATGGGCAAAGCGATGCCGGTGATGGACGCTGCCGCGTCGGAGCAAAGAAACTTCACAATAGCGCCGATATTCTCCGCCGGAACCATCTTCTTAATGGCCGCCTTGGAGAGCATGATATCGGAAATGACCTTCTCCTCAGGGATGCCGTGGGTCTGAGCCTGCGCTGCGATCTGCTTTTCCACAAGGGGAGTCATAACATAGGCAGGGCAGATGGCATTGCAGGTGATGCCCTGGGGGCCGCCCTCCATGGCTGCCGTCTTGGTAAAGCCGACGAGCCCGTGCTTGGCGGACACATAGGCGCTCTTGAATTCCGAGGCCACCAGGCCGTGGATAGAGCTCATATTGATAATGCGTCCCCAGCCCTTTTCCTTCATATAGGGCCAGCAGTACCGTGTCAGCAGGAACGGTGCTGTGAGCATAAGGCTGATGATGAAGTCCCACTTATCCTCCGGGAACTCCTCAATGGGGCACACATGCTGCACGCCCGCTACATTGGCCAGAATGTCCACACCGCCGAAACGCTCCACGGTAAAATCCACCAGACGGCGGCAATCCTCCCGCCGGGTCAGGTTGCCCACAAAGGGTACGCCGCCCAGCTTGCGGGCAGACTCAATGAGCAGAGCCTCGTTCACATCGGCCATGACGACCTGCGCGCCCTCTTGACGCAGCGCCTGAGCCACCGCATAGCCGATACCGCTGGCAGCGCCGGTAACAATAGCAGTCTTTTCAAATAACATATGTATTCCTCCTGTGTTCAGAGAATAAATTGCTGCAGCAGAGCCACCACCTGATCCTCGTGATCCAACATACAGCCGTGGCCGCTGCCGGAGATCAGTTGCTCCTCGTACCGGCCGCCAACTGCGCGATACCGCTCCAGCACATACCACATCTGTTCCACCATGGGTTGAGAGGGGAATTGATCCGCTCCGGGATAGCCGGGCAGAACTCCCATTTGCCCCAATACCGCCACATCGCAGACACTGTGATCGGATACCATCACATCCTTGTCGCCCCGAATCCACAAAATGGGCATTTGGGGCTGTACATCCGCCAGGGCGGAAAGGTTGCAGTATTGCACGGACATTGTGTTGGACACGCCCTTGCCGCCGCTCTTAGCGTATGGCCATTGGGTGCAGGGAACGCTGTCGCCCTGGCACATATCATCTCCCGTCTTGCACAGGAGTATAGAGTCAATGTATTTTTCCCGCTGCGCTTCCGGGAGCTTATACCCGGCGGCCACATACACACTGTCAATGACCTGACCGGGCAGAGTGCGGTCACCGGTGCGGATAGCCTGCAGCAAGGCTTGGTTTGTGCAGGCCGCCCCGCTGCCCAGTCCCGCAGGCTCCACCGGAGTGCCCGCCTCCCCGTAGCTGCCGCCAAAGCCGAAGGGCGAAAGCGGTGCCTGGAGGATCAGACTCTGCACCTGCCGGGGGTGGTCAATGGCATACTGCATAGCCACGCCTCCACCCATGGACCAGCCGAAAAGATGAAACCGATCCCAGCCCACAGCACGCAAAAACTCGGCAATATCGTCGGAAAAATCCCGCATTCCTCGGGTAGCGTCAATGGGCAGAGCAGAGGAATGGCCAAAGCAGCGGAAGTCCGGTGCCAGCATTTCAAAATCATCTGCCAAACGCTCCATCAGATGCTCATAGAAAACAGCGGAAGAAACATTGCCGTGGAGCAGCAACAGGCGAGGCTTACCGGGTGTGCCGGCCGAAAGATAGGCAGTGGTAAGCCGGGGCGTTGTAATTGTACGATAGGATAAACTCATAGCTTCGTTCCTCAGATGTCAAACTTCACTTGCGGCAGTCCCGCAAAGCCCGCAATAAGCGAGGCAAACAGCGCAGGCTGCTCGTACATGGAGGCATGACCGCAATTCGGCAGGATCACATGATGGCAGTCCTTTATATGGGCGGCCAAATACTCCTGCTCCTTCAGGGGGGTGAGATAATCCTCTTGGCAGGACACCACCAAAGTGGGACACCGCACCTGATCCAGTCTGTCCCGCAAATCATAGCTTTCGGAGCTGTCCGTCAGGCGACGCATGGCGCCGATAAAATCCGGATTTTCAAACAGCGGGATCAGCAGTTTTTTTCGATTTTCCATCCACGCATGGCGCTTAGTATAAAAGTCCGGCGAATAGATCACCGGAATAGCGGTGTGATAATACGCTTCACCGCTGCCGGAAGCCAAATTCCATGCCCGGCCAATATCTCCCAGCCACCATCCGGTAGCGGCCGTGGCGTTGAGGAGAATCAGGCGGTCGGTCATTTCCGGATAGGTAACAGCAAATTCCAGCGCTACCTCACTGCCGTAGGAAATGCCCGCCACGCAGGCGCTTTGCAGGTTTAAATGCTCCAACAGTCTCCGAACCACCTGCACCTGGATGCCGTGGTCGTAGGTCTGGCCCACCATTTTTTCGCTCTTTCCCTGATCCAAAAAATCCACCAGAAGCAGTCGATTGTTTGCGGACAAGGCCTCAATAAAGGGCTGCCAGCTTACGCAGGACATCATGATACCGTTGAGCAGGACCAGGGGCCTGCCTTGGCCATGGGATTCAAAATAGATGTGTCTGCCGTCCATTTCAAATGTAGGCATAAGGGACACCATCCTTTCACTTTCCGATCAGCGGCCGCCTGCATGGCGGCCGCTGACCTCTATAATATATTGATTACTTGATGGCAGCCACCACATCCGCTAGAGACAGGATGGGGCTCACGGGCGTCAGGGCATATACCCCGGCGTCATTCTTGCTCAGGCTCACGCAGTTCAGTGCCAGAGCGGTAACGCCCAACCGGTCGCCGCCGGCATAGCTGATGGTTCCGCCCATGGGGATGGAGAACTCGGTCTCCTCCATGATTTTGGCAAAGTTGGCATAGTTCAGCTCCAGGCCCGCCTTATCCACAGCCTGCAAAGCCTGCACGAAGATACTGCCGGCAATGTATCCGGCCATGGCATAGGAGTTCAGTGCGTAGGTACTGCCGGACTCACCGTTGGCAAGCTCCCAGGCGCTCATGGCGGTATAGAAAGTGGTATAATCGGCCATACCTGCCTCGGTGGTTACATCCAGCCAGGCGGTGCAGTAAACCATACGGCTGTCGGTGATGGCACCGCTGTCCACAAAGGCACCCAGGGTAGTGGCAGAAGCGTTAACATAAGAGGTGACTACATTCACATTGTAGTTCACATCCCGCATGGTGTTCATCAGCGTAGCCAGGGGGTTCTGATTCATGCAGGCGATCACCACATCACACCCGGCGTTTTTCAGCACATTCACAGCGGCGGAGAAATCGGTGGCGGAGGCCTCCACCTCCTGCACGGTCAGCTGGGCCTTCAGGTCCTCGTTCTCACGCTTCACGCCTGCCAACAGACCGGCGCCTGCGTCATCGGTGGTGGCAATGACACCCACCTTGGTGCCGCCCAAACCCATGCCGTCCGCCTTGGGGGCAACAGCCCGGGCCAGCAGCACACGGCCCTCAGCGCTGTAAATGGGCTGTACGGAGTAGATGACCGCATCATTGCCCTTGGCGCCCTCCTGATACAGATCGTCAATGCCGGTGGCGGCATAGACCATCGGGACACCCTTTTCCTTCAGATAATCCAGGGTTGCGCCCACGGTATTGGTGCCAAAGTGACCCACAATGGCGAACACCTTATCGGTTTCCACCAGCTGCTTGGTGTAGGTCATGCCCTGCGCACCATCAAAGCCGTCGTCATAGTGCTTGAGGACAATGCTCTTACCCTGGAAGCCGCCGGCATCGTTATAGGCCTTGAAGGCAGCCTCCATGCCGGCATTGAAGGGTACGCCCACGGTGGCGTAGGCACCGGTGGTGGCGGCGGTGTTGCCCACAAGGATGGTGTCGTCGCTGACACCCTGTACCTCTACAAAGGGCTTATAATCGCCGTTGGAATCGTCGCTCTTGCTGCCGCAGCCCACCAGAAGGGTGCACAGCATCGCTGCTGCCAGTAGCAGGGAAAGAAACTTTTTCATGGTTCATTCTCCTTTTTTGTTTTATATGCTCAGGCTCTTTTCAGAGCGGTAAGCCGTTTATTTTTTATTGCCCAAATAGGCTTCAATAAGTCGCTCGTCCCGGACCAGCTGGCTGGCAGGGCCGTGCATGCTGATCTTGCCCAGCTCCAGCACATAGCCGTAATCCGCAATTTTCAGCGTGGCCAAAGCGTTTTGCTCCACCATGAGGATGGTCGTCCCCTCGGATCGGATGGCCTGGAGGGTCTTAAAAATATCCTGAATGATCAGCGGAGCCAGACCCAAGGAGGGTTCATCCAGCAGCAGAATCTCCGGGTCCGCCATCAGCGCCCGGCCAATGGCCAGCATCTGCTGCTCACCGCCGGAGAGGGTTCCCGCCTGCTGGCGCCGCCGCTCCCTCAAAATGGGAAACAGTTCCTGCACTCGATCCATGTTTTTCTGATACTGCTTGGCACTTTTGATGCAATAGGCTCCGGCCTTGAGGTTTTCCTCCACGGTCAGTCCGGCAAAGATCAGCCGGCCCTCCGGAGACATATTCACGCCCATACGGGCGGTTTTGTATCCTCGCTGGCCCAATATCTCCGTCTCACCCAGATGAACGGAGCCATACGCCTTTACCATACCGGTGATGGCCCGGAGTGTGGTGGTCTTTCCTGCGCCGTTGGCTCCCAGCAGCGCCACAAGGGTCCCCTTCTCCACATCCAGATCAATTCCCTTTACTGCCTGAATGGGTCCGTAATTGACCTGGAGGTTTCTGACTTCCAGCAGCGCCATTACTTCTCCACCTCCTCATCGCTCTCACCCAAATACGCTTTCTGTACCTGCGGATCCTTCTGAATCTCCTCCGGCGTCCCGATTGCCAGGAGCTTCCCGAAGGAAATGGCACATACGGTCTGACAAATGTTCATCACAAGTCCCATGTCATGCTCTACCAGCAAAATGGTGCAGCCCATGGTATCCCGGATGCGGCGAATCAGCTCCGCCAGCTCCAAAGTTTCCGTGTCGTTCAGACCTGCGGCAGGCTCGTCCAATATAATCAGCTGGGGGTCGCACATCAGTGTGCGTGCGATCTCGATTTTCTTCAGGATTCCGTAGGGCAGGCCTGCGGCATACCAATCTCTGTACTCCGTAAGGCCCATGAATTCCAGCACACGGAGGGCCTTCTCCCTTATAATGCGCTCCTGCTTCTTCAGCGTCGGCAGGTGTAGAGCCTGAGACAAAATCCCCGCCGTAAACTGCCGATGCCCCGCAATAAGCAGGTTATCCAGTACGGAGACCTCCCGAATCACCTCCACATTTTGAAAGGTGCGGACGATACCCTGCAGTACCACATCGTGTACCTTTTCCTCCGGCAAGGAGATGACCTCGCCTGCCTTGTTTTCAAACAGCAGTGTGCCGGAGGTAGGCTTATAAAACTGGGTGATACAGTTGAACACAGTGGTTTTACCTGCACCGTTGGGACCGATGAGGCCGAAAATTTCACCCTTTTTCACATCAAAGGAAAGGCCGTCTACAGCGTGGACACCACCGAAATACATACACAGATCCTGCACTCGCAGCACCACGCCCTCCGGCAGCCCCGGTCTGTCAGCCGGAGTGAGCTGCAGTTTTCCCAAGGCGTCTGAGAGCTTTTGGATCTTGCTATCCTCCGCTTGCCGGATCGTTTCCATCTGCTTCTGTGCCGCCTTCTCCTGCTCTGCCCGAAATGCATCTACCTTCCGCTCAATATCGGAAACAGCCGCTTCCCGCTCTGCCCCGTCACCGGGCATATCCGTCAACTGGGCACTGATCTCCCGCTGTAATCGGCAGCTGTACTGATTCCGAAGCTCCTCATGCTCCTTTTGCAGCTGCTGCAGCTTCTCCTCCTCTCGCTCTGCACAGGCAGGATCCTTCGAGATAGCCTTAGCCGCCCGGGTGGAGGCCTGCTTCCGAACAAATGCCATGTCGGCATCGAATTGCGCCATGCGGCTGTCGAACACGATCTTGCCGGCCTCCTCCGCCGGAATCCAATCGGGATGCGCGGTATACAGCTCCCGCATAAGCTGTGTGCGGTAAGCGTCCGTTTTTTTCCGGGCCTGCTCCTGACAGTCCCGCAGGAGAATGTCCCTGTAGTCCTTTTCGGCGCAGAGCATAGTTTTTCTGCGCATCATTTTTCTGTACGCTCTGTCAGTTCTGGCCATAACCGTCCACCCTCCTTTGCGTATTGGCAGCGAATTTTGCTGTTTTTCTCTTTTGCATAAGGTTCCCCATCATCTGAGCTATGCCGCCGGGAAAGAACATTACGATGAGGATGATAAGCAGACCCGTAATCATGGTGATGAACGCCGGGTTCTCCACGAAGAAGGGAATCTTGCTCAGGAGCGTTGACTGCAGTCCGTAGATGATGAACACCCCGAAAGTGGTGCCCCATAGAGACTTGGCTCCGCCGATGACCACAGCGCCTAAAATGTTCAGGGAGGTTGCCATGCTCAGCAGCGTGGAGGTAGAGGTAGTCATGTTCCGCAGGAGCATCATGTACATAAGTCCCGCAATAGCGGCATACACCGTGGAGATCACGAAGGCCAGCACACGGTACTTCATCAGATTAATACCCATGGCTTGGGCGGCGGAGGTGCTGTTTTTCACCGACAGCAGAGCCCGGCCGATAGGGCTGCGGATAAGGTTGGAGGTAATGAACAGCAGCAGGACAAACAGCGCCAGGATCAGCAGATACACCTGCTCCTCTCCGATCTTTACACCGAAGAGCCGCACCTTGGACATATCCAGCTTGATAGAGGATTTCAGAGAAATGAAGGTGTTGCGCAGAATTTCCGAGAGACCCAGCGTCAGGATTGCCAGATAAATTCCCTCGATCCGCAGGGAGATAAAGCCTACCAGCACGCCGCTGAACAGACTTATCATCACCGTAACGATAAAGGCGATGCCGAAAGGTGCTCCGTATACCTGCATGAAATAGTAGGCAATGTATGCGCCGATCCCTACAAAACCTGCCGTACCCAGGGAAGCCAGACCGGAGTAGCCCATGAGCAGGCAGAAGCCAATGGCCATAATGGCATAAATCATGGTGTTTCCCACGGCAAAGACGAAGGAGCTGGTCAGAACGCCCAGCTGCGCCAGCAACGGAAAAACGCCCAATATCACCCCAAAGATCAAATATTGGGTCCCGGGAACTGCCAACAGCTTCTTTATCTTTTCTCCAGCGCTCACCTTGCCGCAATCGGCGTAAATCAGATTCAGATATTCCTTTTTAACATTCAAGTCCGTCATAATCACACCTTCTTTACCACTTTCTTCCCAAACAGGCCCTGGGGCTTGAGGAGGATGATGGCCAGCAGAAGGACATACACAATGACCATCTGCCAGCGGCTGATGTCATAAAAGGCAGGGAAATTCGCCAAAAAGCCCACACAGTTGGACAGAACCGGGATCAGAACCGCTCCTACAATGGGGCCGTAGAAGGTGGCAAATACCCCCAGAATGCAGGCAAGGAATGCGTTGACCTGGATGGTACCCATAAAAGAGGTGCTGATCATGGCGCCGCCGCCGGCATACATCACGGCGGCCAGCACGCCTAACGCACAGGCCAGTGCCCAGGAGATGGCCGTGATGACATGGGTATTGATCCCCATAAGCTCGGCGGTAAACTCACTGGAGGCTGTGCAGCGAACACCCAGGCCCCACTTGCTGTATTTCAGCAGTAGGAACAGGGCTGCCAGCACCACGGCGGTAATAGCGGCACAGATCAGCGCATGTTTTGTCAGCACGATCTCCCCGCCAAAGACACGAAGCACCACATTAGACTCCACACCGGCCTTGGTGGTATTATAAAAGGATTCAAAGGGAATGAACTCAGGATTGCCGAACACCAGCGGAATGCCGCCGTAGAACAGGGACACAAATCCCATGGTGATAATCTGTTTTCCCAGCTCTCCCACATGGCGTCCCTTGCGGAACACCATCAGGTCGATAAAAAGGCCGATAACGACACCCACGATCATGCCGGGCAGCACGCCCAGGTAAACCGGGACCCCCCACCGGTTCAGACATTCTGCCACCACATAGCAGCCAAAGGCTGCGATAGATCCCTGGGCAAAATTGGCCGTGGTGGATGTCCGAAAAATGATGGTTACAGAGAACGCCGACAGCGCCGTCACGCAGATACTCAGCAGCGATCCGCAAACCGTAGACAAAAATGCGGCAAACATGAGTGCGCCCCTCCTTTTTCTTCATGTGGTGAATCATAATTCACCTGTTGTGGCTTTATAATATATTGTATATAGCGCTTTTGTCAACATCAATTTAATGACATTGTGATTTTTTTAATTTTTGCACAAATTTTTGTTAAGTAATTGCATAATATGACAAATAATTCAAGTGAATTGGAGTTTATGTATTTTGCTTGTTTTTTAGGTTATTTTGTTGACAACAGCCTCAAAACACGCTATCCTATACACAGCTTTACACAGAAAAGGAGCATAGCCGATGAACAGCAAGCTGGACTTGGTAGTAGTTATCCCAGAAAGTGAAGAAGGCCGCCGCAGTTTTGATCGATTGGTCAAGGCCGCTGAGGAGCTTTTCAGTCAGCAAGGGTATCGCAGCACCACCATCAAGGATATCGCCCAAAGCGCCGGACTGTCCGTGGGGGCGTTTTACATTTATTTCCGCAGTAAGTATCAAATATATGTCTATATTATGCAAAGCTTTGCCCTCCGCCTTCAGAACTATCTGGATTCCCGGGCCGGAAAGATCACCGGAGATCTCATTGAGCGCCAGGTGGAGTACATTATGGAGTTCATTGGCTTTGCCTATAAAAATCCCGCCTGCTATAACTTGATCTTCGAGTCCCTGTACATTGACCGGGATCTTTTCCTGCAATATTACTACCAGTACGCCCAGCGATATGTGCCTGCACTGACCAAAAGCCGCGCCCTGCCCGAAGGAATGGACCCTATGCTTTGGTCCTTCATCAACATGGGTATCGGCAATTTCATCGGCTTGAAGGTTCTGGCAGAAAACGACGCCGGACCAGAGCAGATGGAAAAGATACGCCAAACTCTGCGCATCCTTCTGCGGTCAGGATTGTCAAAAGCCGAGGAGGAGTAAATCCCCCCTGTCCGACCATTACCGGTCATAAATCTTTCGCTCTCACGCAGTTGGCCAATACTGTCAAATGATCGTTGAGAATCCTTTTCCGATCGCATATGCGGTCCCGCCTTTTTCCGCAGAATCTTTTACCACAAGTATTAGCCCACTCCTAATTATTCGGCTTGTTTCCTCTCCAGTTTTCAACACACTTAAAGGATAGCTGTTTATTGGGCGTGGATCATTTTCTTCCCGGCCTCCGCGGATCAATTATGGCTCGACCACGATAGGTCCTCCCTATGACATACAAAAGCGCCCCATTTGTCAGACAAGTATTTTTCCATACTTGTCTGACAAATGGGGCGCTGCTCAGTGTCTGTAAAGGGATTTTTATTCAATTACGGTTCAATCGTTGCACCAATTCAGCAGATACTGCGTGCATTCCTTATCTCCCGTCGCTTTTGATAATCCTCCAGGTATCGATCCAGATAGACCTTATTGACGGTGGCCAGGATCGTATTGCGAAGAAGATCCTTTGCGTCGGACTGTGTCTTGCCAATCCCATCTCTTGCAGGGGATATACCGAACGCGGCACCGAGCATATTCTCAAATTCATCGCAGAAATAGTCATAGGCGGTTTGAAGAGGATAATTGTCCTCCTGTATACCGAACATCAAGCGAAGCCCCTCCAGCGGAACAACGGGTTTGACTACGGCTATGAACAGAAGCCGCGCGAGGTGCTCCGCTGTGTATGACTTTTTTACGGGAGAGGGTATCAGGCCCTGCTTCACATAATTGCTCACCATGGAGCTTGTCAGCTCCGGCTCTCCCAGCGGCGCAAGATGGGCGTTGACATAGCGCACCACCTGCTCCAGATAAAGTCCGACATCCGGTATCTGTGTATACCGCGGCAGACGGAAACCATTAATATCCTCTATCATAGTCTTCACTTCCTTTTCCATGCAGTTATTATACACAGCTCCCGTTGCCCTTTCAACAGTTTTATGAAATTCTTTTAAAGGTTTTTCAAAAGCTGTTGACGGAATGATAAAAACCTGGTAGAATGCCTGTGTCGATTTGCAAAATCGGGTGAAATACTTCTTGCTATTCGGAGGCCACGCCATGAATCAGTTTCGTATCGTCGCAGACTCCAGCTGCGACATTCTCACGCTGGACGGAGCAGACTTCGTCAGTGTTCCGCTTACTATTCGCACAGACACGGAGGAATTTCGTGATGACGATTTTCTGGATGTGAACGAGATGGTCACTGTACTGCGCAGCACTAAGGGACGGTCTTACAGTGCATGCCCGAATATTGCTGACTGGACAGAGGCCTTTGGTGACAGCGGCGATGTGATCGCCTTCACCATCACCAGCAGTCTTTCCGGCAGCTATAGCACGGCCTGTGCCGCAAAGAAGCACTGTGAGGAGCTCGATCCATCACGCCGTATTTGTGTTGTGGATTCCCTGTCGGCCGGGCCGGAGATCGCACTTCTCATAGAAAAAGCGCAGTCTGCGATGTGCGCCGGAGCCGACTTCGACGATGTGTGCAGGGACATCCAAGCATATCGCGAGCGCACTCATCTGCTCTTTGCCCTGGAATCCATGCACAACCTTGCGCAGAATGGGCGGGTTAACAAGCTGGCAGCCACCATGGCCGGCGTTTTGGGTATCCGTGCCGTTGGGCAGGCCAGCTCTGAAGGTACCCTTGAGATGCTGGGGAAATGCCGGGGGCAGCGGAAAACCCAGGAATTCATGCTGCACGAGATGGAACGGCTTGGCTGCAAGGGCGGGAGCGTTCGGATCGGACATTGTCAGAATCCAGCCCTTGCACTGGAGCTTTGCGTCGAGATTCAGCACCGCTTCCCGGGAGTAGAGGTAAAGAGCTATCCGCTGCGGGGCCTGTGCAGCTATTATGCCGAGCGCGGCGGGATTATGCTGGGCTTTGAGTCTTGAAAGCCGGACAAGAGCCGGGTCAGTCCCAAACTCCGGGCAAGCTCCAAAGGGCGGCGTATAGTACTGTATATCCACGATAACATTGTGAAAAAAGAAGTGAAAGGGCTTGCCGTCTGTGCAAAACAGACGGCAAGCCCTTTTGGTAGCTTGGAATGGTTTTCGCTGCACTTTTTTAGCTTTTAGGGGGCACTATTACTGCGCTTTTCCCTAAAATCAGATCTTACCCAAAGCCTTCAGGATTTTCTCCGGGGTCATAGGCCAGCTGCGCAGCCACACGCCGCAGGCATCGTGAATGGCGATGCCGATGGCAGGCGCCGCGCCGTTGCAGGCAATCTCGGAAATGGACTTGGCGCCATAGGGGCCGAACTTATCATCCACATCAATGAGAACGGACTTGAAATCCTCCGGAGCCTCATCGATCATGGGCGCACCATAGTCGGTGAGATTGGCGTTGATGCACTTGCCGTTCTTATCCAGCTTCATGTCCTCGTACAGCGAATGACCGATGGACTTCATCACCGCGCCATACATCTGGCACAGGGCAATCTCCGGATTGATAGGCGTGCCGGCATCCTGCAGGGCATAGAACTTCTGCACCTTAATTTCGCCGGTCTTTACATTCACCGCCACCTGTGCAAAGTGTGCGCCGTAGGGTACGGAGGAGGCGTTGGTGACAAAGCTGCCGTGGGCAACCATTTGTCCGCGGCCCGTGCCGCTGGTGGCGGTATGCACCAGGTCGTAGTAAGAAAGGGTGGCGCCGGAAGCCCTGGAATACACCTCGCCGGGGGCCCGGACATCCAGGTTCTCCACCTTCTCCTCCATTTGCAGGGCGGCCTCCTTCAAAATCAGCTCCTTGAGCTTCGTGGTGGCCACCAGAGATGCGTTGCCGCTGAAGAAGGTGCCGGAGGAGGCATAGGCGCCGGTATCAAAGGCGCAGGAGTCCGTGTCGCCGGAAACCACAGTGATGCGGTCCATGGGCAGCTTCAGCACCTCCGCAACGATCTTGGCAGAGATGGTATCCAGGCCCGTGCCCAAGTCAGCGCCGCCGCTATTGAGGATGACGGTGCCGTCGGTCTCCAGCTTGGCAATAGCCTCAGCATGATCCAGTCCCGGGAGGCCAGAGCCCTGCATAATCATGGCAAAGCCCTTGCCGATTTTCCAGTCAGGATCATCAGACACTTCCTTCTTACCCCAGTCGATCATGTCGCAGCCCCGCTCAATGGCCTCATCCAGGCCGCAGGAGCCCACAGGAACCACTGCTCCCTCGCGGCCCTCGCCCAATCCCTTGAGGATCTCCAGCATATAGCCCTCTTCCACATGGTTTTTCTCCACCATGGTACGGTAGTCGACGCCCAGCTTATCAGCCAGCTCCGCCATGGCCATCATGATGCCGTAAGTGCCCTTGGGCGTGCCATAGCCCTGATAGGCACCGGCGGGAGGTGTGTTGGTATAGTATACCTTCAGGTCGTAGGCCATATTGTCCACCTTAAACAGGGGCATAGTCTTGGAGCAGCTATTCATAGGCACCGTCAGGCAGTGGTTGCCGTAGGGGCCGGTATTGGCACAAACCTCCATAAACAGGGCCGTGATGGTGCCGTCCTTCTTGCCGCCCATCTTCACATGGACCCGCATGGGGTGGCGGGTAGAGTTGGCGTAGAACTCCTCGGCCCGGGTATTGCGGTAATACACGGGCTTCTTGGTGATCCAGGCGGCGTAGCCGGTAAGCTCCTCCACCAAAATGTCCTGCTTAGAGCCATAGCCTCCGCCAACACGCTCCTTGATAACATGGATCTTATTCTCGGGAATGCCGCAAACCCAGCTGACAATGCGGCGCACATGGTAGGGCACCTGGGTGGCGCAGTTCAGCACCAGTCGGCCGCTCTCCACATGGGCATAGCACACATGGGGCTCCAGGGGTGTGTGCTGAATCTGGCTGGTCTGGTAGGTCCGCTCCACAATGGCATCCGCCTCGGCAAAGCCCTTCTCCATATCGCCGATGCCGCCCTTATTGGACGCGGCGATGTTCTTATGAATGTCTGCGTGCAGGGGGAACTGATAAACCACTTTTCCCTCCCGAGGATCGCCCTGGAGCTTATTGTATGCCTCCAGGTCATCGGGGGCTCCGGCGTTATACTGCACGGGGCCGTTGTGGACCAGGGGCGCACCCGGGGCCATAGCCTCCTCCACGGTGAACACCGCCTCCGTAGGCTCGTATTCCACCTTGATAAGAGACGCGGCCTTATCGGCAATTTCCGGTGTGCGGGCCACAATGCCCGCCACACGGTCGCCCACATGGCGGACCTTCCGGTTAAACAGGCGGCGGTCATGGGGCGACGGCTCAGGGGTACCCTGTCCGGCCTGCATATAGTATACATCCGGGCAGTTTTCCGCCGTAATGATGGCGGCCACACCGTCCAGCTTCTCCGCCTCGCTGGTATCGATGGACTTAATATAGGCGCTGGCAAAGGGGCTGCGCAGCACATGGAGGCACCAGGCATTGGCCGGAACCTTATCCTCCACAAATACAGGCTCACCGGAAACCAAAGCCGCACCGTCGATCTTTCCGGCAGGCTTACCGATGATGTCCAGCTGCGGACGGAAGGACGGGGCGATCTCCGTCTTAAACTCGCCCTGATCCCGCAGCTCGCAGGCCAGCTTCACAGCCAGATAGTAGTGCTCGTAGCCCGCATCGCGGATGAAAATACCGGTGAGCACATCTTTAATTTGCTCCCGGGTGGGATTGGGATGCTTTTCCAGCAGCCAGGTGAGGATCAGCGCCGCCGCCGGGGCATTATAGGCGCTCTGTACGATGCCCGCAGCCACCATGGCCTTTTGCACATAGTTCAGCTCGCCCTTCACCAGCAGAGACTCCGCCGTTTTAATATCGGCGCCCTCTGCCTGATAGAGCAGGATAAAATTGGAATATTTCAGTTGACCGTTAAAAATAACGGTGTCGGACCCGGCAAAGCCCTCGGCGTCATCGCTGTCGCGGACGGAGTAGCACCCGGTGTGGTACAGCACATCCCGCAGGCGGTCCGTAGGCTCGCCGCGCAGAATAATATTCTCACCGTTGAGTCTGCATTTCACTTCCATTTGCCTTACCTCCCCAGTGTAAATACGATCTTTGCCAGGTACTTCTTATAGGCAGCGCTGCCGGAAATATCGTCGGTGAATTCCATGGAATCCGCCAGGTCCGGCGTGGTGCCATAGACAAAGTCACTGCCGGAGACGCTGAGGGCATAAATACCCCCGGACACCGCCGCCGTCACAGCCGCATGGCTGGAGGTGGTGTTGGTGAAGCGCTTGACCCAGCCGGTACGGTCTGCGTCCAGCACCACATACTCGATAAGCCGCTTGCAGCCACTCTGCAGGTACTCGCCGATGGGCTTCATCTCCTCGCCGTGAGGTGTGATGGACTTGAGCACCGCATCCGCCGCCGTCAGGGCCGCAGCCAGGTAGCTATCCTGGCGGCGCAGGCCGATGTTGCCGCCTACGGTGGCACTGTTGCGCTTGGTGAAGGATGCGCAGAAACGGGCGGCCTCCCTGATAAACTCCGGCACCAGGTCACTCTCGATGATCTGATTAAAGGTGCAGCGGGCGCCGATGTAGAGCTTGCCGTCCTGCACGAAAATATCGTCCAGACCCAGGCCGTTAATATCAATGAGATCCTTTCCCTGGGCGCTTCCGTTCAGGCGCAGGTCGTCGGTGCCGCCGGCCAGATACACGGCGGTATCAGCATTCTGCTTGCGCATCGTCACGGCCTCCAGCGGGGTTGTGGGATGATAGATCATGTTCATTCCTCCTGCTTATTCTACCCGGCCTTCCGGGTGACCGGCCACCAGGGCATCGATAAAATACTCCAGCATACGCCGGGTGGCGTTGCGGCGGTACTCGGGCATAGCGTGGGGCGCGATGACATCGTTGCACCAGGCGTCCAGAAATGCGCCCTTCAAGGCGGGAAGCTCCGCCACCTCATGTCCGATGAGCAAGCTCTCCACCGCACGGCTGCGCTCCACCTTGGGGCCGGCAGCGCCGGAGGAGGCCCGGAAATCCGCCACTATGCCGTCCCGGATATTGGCGGCAGCGGAAAGGGTCAGCTTAGAGATAGCGTTTGAGCGGCGCATACCGATTTTTCGGAAGAAAATATGCGTAAACTCCTGGGGCGGGATGACCACCTTGGTGATAAGCTCGTCGCCCCGGATGGCGGTGACCTTGGTCTTGATGATGAAATCATCCACTTTCATCCGCCGCTCGCCGTCCACGCTCTGCAGCACCACCTCCGCGTCCAGCAGGATCAGCGGCTGCGGCATATCACCCTTGGGAGAAGCGTTGCCGATGTTGCCGCCGATGGTGGCACTGTTGCGCAGGGCCACAGCTCCCATGCGGGAAGCGGCATCCTTCAGCAGCGGATGGGTCACAGGTGAGGTGTGAATTTCCCAGGAGGTAGACAGAGCGCCGATCTCCACGGTGCCGTCGTCCAGCCGACGGATGCCCTTCAGCTCCGGCAGGTTGGAGATAATCAGTATCGGCTTCTTAAAGCCCGGCACGATACCCGCGCCGCGGCTGTTGGCCACCATCAGGTCAGAGCCGCCCGCCAGGGGCTGGGCCCCGGTCTCCTTACGAATTTGCAGGGCTTCGGCCAGGGTTTGCGGCATATAGCATTTTACTTCTTCCATAATGCAGCTCCTTTCTCGGCGGCCAGATGGATAGACTCCACGATCAGGTCATAGCCGGTGCAGCGGCAGAGGTTTCCGCTGATGCCCAGGCGGATTTCGTCCTCTGTGGGGTCGGGGTTCTCATTGAGCAGCACATAGGTGGCCATTACCATGCCCGGGATGCAGAAGCCGCACTGCACGGCGCCGCCCTCGGCATAGGCCTCGATGATGCACTTACCCTTTTCGGTGTCGCGGATACCCTCAATGGTCAGCAGCTCAGCTCCCTGAATAGCGCCTACGGGGATGATGCAGGGGGTCACCAGCTTGCCGTTTTTAATGATGGAGCAGGCGCCGCACTCACCCTCGCCGCAGCCCTCCTTACTGCCGGTGAGACCGTAGTCCTCCCGCAGCACATCCAGCAGCCGCCGCAGGGGGTTACCGGTGTAGACCACAGGCTTGCCGTTCAGCGTAAATCGAACATCGTTATACATTCTTCAGCGCCTCCTCAATATCTTCAGCAGGAATGGGGATGGAAGTAAACTTGCAGTTCAAGGCCCGCTCCACCGCATCCACATAGGCCGCAGATGCGCCGTTGAACACCAGCTCGCCCATACCCTTGGCTCCGTAGGGGCCCCAGGGATAAGGATTTTCCTGAATGTGACAGAACTGCTTGGGGAAGTCCATGGAGGTGGGAATAACATAGTCGGACATACTCTTTTGTTTGAAATAGCCCTTCTTATTTTCCAGCTTTTCCATGGAGCCGTAACCCAGAGACTGCAGGATTCCGCCGTTGACCTGGCCGTGAACGATGAGCTCGTCAATGGCCTTGCCGATCTCATGGGAGGACCACACACCCAGGGTCTTGACCTCATTGGTGAGCTTGTCCACCTCCACCTCCACGATCACAGCCCCCCAGCCGTAGCCCAGGTATGCATCGCCCCGGAAGGTGGCTTGATCCCAGGGGTAGCCCTCGGGATGCTCATACTCCACCTCGGTGGAGAAATCGCCCTCGTTCCAGCGCTCCTTCATCTCCAGCGCGGCCCGCTCCACCAGACGGCCCACGACCATCGTAGACCGGGAAGCGGCGGTGGGGCCGGAATCCACCACCTTGGAGGTATCGGGATTCTTATACTCAATATTGTCCATGGAAATGCCCAGGGTGGCGGCGCAGATCTTGCGCAGGGTGGTGCGGAAGCCCTGACCCATCTCCGTGGAGCCCACGAAAATCTCCACCTTGTCGCCGGTTTTGGTCAGCCGGGCGTGGCCCTTGATAATGGCCTGCTCGCCGTTGCCGGTGAAAGCGTCGCCGTGGTTATAAAGTGCTACGCCGATGCCCCGTCCGCAGCCGGGCTTATATTCCTTGATCTTATTCCAGTAGTCAGATTCCTTCGTGATGACATCGATCATCTCCGGCAGCTTCACATCCTCGATGATGTGGCCGTTGGTGGTGGTCTCGTCGCCCTTCTTGGCCAGGTACCGCATCTTGAACGCCAGAGGATCCACGCCCAGATGGTGGGCCAAGTGGGTCAGGTGGGTCTCGAAGCAGAACAGAGTCTGGGGCGCACCGAATCCTCGGAACGCGCAGGTGGGGAAGGTATTGGTGCCGATGCCCTCACCCTTGAGATAGGTGTTGGGGATAGTATATACACCGTTGGCATGGAACACGCCCCGCTGCAGCACCACGAAGGAAGAGGAGAGGTAGGCGCCGCAGTTGTAGTAGATATGGCCCTCGGTGCCGATGATCTCGCCGTTTTTCACAGCGGTCTTGTAGATACACTTGGAGGGATGGCGCTTCACGCTGAACTGGGTGTCCTCCTCCCGGTCGAAAACCATCTTGATGGGCTTGCGGATCTTGTTTTCCGCAATGAGCAGCGCTCCGCAGAGCACATCCGGGAAATGCTCCTTGCCGCCGAAGGCGCCGCCGGTGGTACACTGGCGAATGATAATGTCGTCATAGGGAATATCCAGCAGACCGGCAATGGACTTGCGGATGTAGAACGGGCACTGCGCCGAAGCGTAGAACACGAACTTCCCATCCTCATAGTCGGCAATGGCGCTGTTGGTCTCCAGGTGGACATGCTCCTGGTAAGGGGTGGTCAGGGTCTCCTCAAAGATCTCGTCCGCCTCAGCGAAAACCTCCTCCATGGGCCTGCCCTTCTGGCAGAACAGCTCGCACATGACATTGCTGCCCTTCTCCGGGAACATGGGGCCTCCCACACTGCTGATGCCCTCATCGATGGTCACGGCAGGGGTCTGCTCGGTATAGTCGATCTTGATCTGATCTCGCAGGTCCTTCAGGACAGTCCGGTCGGGGCCCACCACCAGGCCGATGGTCTCACCCACATACAGCACATAATCCTCAGCAAAGCAGCGCCAGTCCTTCAGGATCATCCACAGCTCGTTCTTCCCCTGGGCGGGAATATCCTTGGCGGAAATAAAATAATACCCCTCGGGCATTTCCGGCAGGTGGATGGCGTCGATGGTGCCTCTGGGGACCGTGGAGCGGACCATGTAGGCGTACTGCATATCCGGCAGGGTCATGTCGCAGACATAGGTTGCCTCGCCCCGGGCTTTTTCGATGGCATCCACGCGGATGACCTTGTCGCCGATTTTCGTTGCTGGCATTGTATAGCCTCCCTTATGCATTTTTTATAAAAGGATATATTAATTACATATTACCATCATGCATTGTACCATAAAAAACGCCTTTTGAAAAGGGACACCGTGATTCTATTTTGCAAATAATGATACATTCCGTTGACAGGAAAGAGGAAATTTGGGTATACTACGGAAAAGGAGTGTTGCCTATGAAAATCGGATGTGTTTTAATGGCCGCGGGCTTTGGCCACCGCTTTGGCGGAAACAAGCTGACGGCGGAGCTGGGGTGCGGGGAAACGCTGATAGACCGTGCCCTTTCTACTATTCCCGCAGATAAGCTGGACCGGGTGGTGGTAGTGACCCAGTACCCCCAGGTGGCGGCACCGGCGGAAAAATACGGCTTCACCCCCCTGCACAATCCCCACCCGGAGCGGGGACAGAGCGAGTCTATACGCATTGGTCTGGCGGCCCTGGAGGACTGCGATGCGGTGCTTTTTCTGGTAGCGGACCAACCCAAGCTGCAAAAGGAGACGGTGTCTCGGCTTTTGGACTTTGCCGCCGCCCACCCGGACCGTATCGTGGGCCTGGGCCATAACGGTCGTCGGGGAAACCCCTGCCTCTTCCCTGCCCGCTTCTTTCCGGAGCTGATGGCCCTCACCGGTGACTGCGGCGGCCGCTCGGTGATCCTGGCCCATGAAGACGATCTGCTGCTCCTGGATGTCCCCTCCTCCCAGCTCATCGACATCGACACCCCGGAGCAGCTGGAGAAGCTATGATAAAGCGCAAAAAACCTGTCATTTCGAGGGAGAATACGGACTCTCACGGTCGTTTCGCTCCCTCGGAATGACAGGATTCATTTGTTAACAGAAAAACTCGCAGAGTTTGCCGCCCGCAGGCGGCAGACTGCAAGCCTTTTGGCAGAAAATTCCGCAGGAATTTTCGCCAGTCTTAAAAAGGACGGTCCCTCTCGGAACCGTCCTTTCAATTTGTATTATAGCAAGAATTACTTGCCCATGTTCATCTGGGCAGCGACCTCAGCGGCGAAGTCCTCCTGCTTCTTCTCGATGCCCTCGCCGGTGGCGAAGCGCACAGCGTTCACAAACTTCACGGAGCCGCCCAGCTTCTTGGCTGCGTCGGCGATGTAGCCCTCTACGGAGCCGGTGAACAGGTCACCCCGGACGAACTCCTGCTGCAGTAGGCAGTTCTCCTGATAGAACTTGTTCATCTTGCCCATGACGATCTTCTCCTTGACCTGTGCGGGCTTGGAGGCCATCTTGGGATCCTGATCCATGAGAGCCAGGGCCACCTTCTTCTCCTCGTCCAGCACCTCCTGGCTCACCTGGGACTTATCCCAGAAGCGGGGATTCAGGGCCGCGATCTGCATGGCAACATTCTTGCCGATCTCGGTGGCGTCGATGCCGCCCTCCACCGCCAGATTCACCAGCACGCCGATCTTGCCGCCGGCATGGACATAACCCACGGAGGTGTTGGTGTCCACACGGACAAAGCGGCGGATCTGCAGGTTCTCACCGATGGACATAACCTTCTCGGGCATAGTCTCGGCCACGGTCAGATCGGTGCCCACATACTTGCAGTTCATCAGTGCATCCACATCGGCGGGATTGCACTCCAGAACGGTCTTGGCAATATCCTTCACGAAAGCCACGAAGGCGTCGCTCTTGGCGCAGAAGTCGGTCTCGCAGTTCACCTCCACCAGGGCAGCAGCGCCGTTTTCCACGCACACATAGCTCATGCCCTCGGCAGCGATGCGGCCGGCCTTCTTAGCGGCCTTGGCCAGGCCCTTCTCGCGCAGGTACTCTACGGCCTTGTCCATATCGCCGTCAGTCTCCACCAGAGCCTTCTTGCAGTCCATCATGCCCACGCCGGTCATTTCACGCAGGTTCTTAACATCAGCAGCAGTAAAAGCCATTTTTATATCCTCCAGTTCAATGATTCATAAAATAAGGGGCAGGGACACGCCCTGCCCCGTTGGTTCAGCGGTAAAAGGAATCAGCTTATTCGGCGGCTTCCTCGGCGGGAGCGGCAGCCTCTTCGGTCTGCTCGCCCTGACGGCCCTCGATCATGGCATTGGCCATGACGGAGGAGATCAGCTTGATGGCGCGGATGGCGTCATCGTTGCCGGGGATGGGATAGTCGATCTCATCGGGATCGCAGTTGGTATCGGCAATGGCCACAACGGGAATGCCCAGGCGGTGTGCCTCAGCGATGGCGTTGCGCTCCTTGCGGGTGTCCACAATGAACAGAGCGCCGGGCAGCTTCTTCATTTCCTTCACGCCGCCCAGATACTTCTCCAGCTTCTCGATCTCGCCCAGGTGCTTGATAACTTCCTTCTTGGGCAGCATATCGAAGGTGCCGTCGGCCTGCATGGTCTTGAGCTGGTTCAGGCGGTCCACACGGGTACGCATGGTCTTGAAGTTGGTCATCATGCCGCCCAGCCAGCGGGCGTTCACATAGTACATATTGCAGCGCAGGGCCTCGTCCTTAATGGCCTCCTGAGCCTGCTTCTTGGTGCCCACAAACAGCAGGCTCTGGCCGGACTCGCTGAGCTCACGCACGAAGTTGTAAGCCTCCTCCAGCTTCTTCACGGTCTTCTGCAGGTCGATGATATAGATCCCGTTGCGCTCGGTGTAGATGTAGGGAGCCATCTTGGGGTTCCAGCGGCGGGTCTGGTGACCGAAGTGTACGCCGGCCTCCAGCAGAGCCTTCATGGAAACAACATTCTGATTTGCCATTTTGATTCGTTCTCCTTTGAAATTTAGTTTTACCCTCCAGGCTTTTCCTCCCCCCGGCCAACCGTTTCGGCACCGACCGAGAGTCCAAACCTGTGCGGAATGCTGAAATATAATACCACATACAAATCTAAAATGCAAGTGGTTTTTCTTGATTTTCTATATTTTCTGCGGTTTTTTCCGCCTTATCCCCACCGGCGGCGCTTTCGGTCCCCCGGCCCCTCCGGACGGCGGAACGGTTTGTCAATGAGAATGATATCATCCCCGAATTTCTGCACGCAGTCCCAGGGTATGTAGTAGTCCTCGCCCCTACCGAACAGGCCGAAAAACCGGCACGGGCCGAACACGATCAGCGCCCGGACCTCTCCCTCCGGCAGCTTCACCTCTACATCTCCCACGCAGCCCAGGCGGCAGCCGTCGCAGAGGTTGATGACCTCCTTGCGCCGCAGTTGTGTAAATCGATTCAGCATAGCATCCACCCCTTTGGGTATTTTATGTCTCCCGGGGCAAAACTGTGCCAGTCCCCACGAAAAACGGGCAGACGCCGAAGCATCCGCCCGTTCCGTTATTTTCTTTCGCAGCAGCCGCCGCACGAGTGACAGTTTCCGCAGCAGCCGCTCTTTTTGCTCTTTAGCAAATGCGCCAGGGCAAACCCGGCCCCCACCAGAACAGCGGCCAGGAGCAACCAGTCCCATGCGTTCATAGCAGCCCTCCGATCTGATACACCAGCATACCCATCAGCCATGCCACCGAGCACTGCAGCACCACCACGCCGAGCATTTTCCAGAAGGAGCCCAGCTCCCGGCGAATGGTGGTCACCGCCGCAATGCACGGCGTATACAGCAGCGTAAATACCAGGAAAGACAGTGCCGACAGCGGTGTAAACAGGGTGCCCAGGGCCGCTCCCAAGTTGGCTGTGCTGGTATTCAGCAGCACAGCCAGGGTGGACACCACCGCTTCCTTAGCCGTGAAGCCCGAAATCAGTGCCGTGGCAACCCGCCAGTCGTTAAAGCCCAGGGGTCTGAATATGCCGGAGATAAACTGTCCCACCAGGGCCAGGAGACTATCGGCACTGTCTGTGACCACATTGAGCTTTGTGTCAAAGGTCTGCAGAAACCAAATAATAATAGTAGCCAGGAAAATAACGGTAAAGGCGCGTTCCAGGAAGTCCCGGGCCTTTTCCCACAGCAGCAGACCTACGCTCTTGGCTGAGGGCATACGGTAGTTGGGCAGCTCCATCACGAAGGGAACCGGCTGCCCACGGAAAGCTGTGTCCTTCAGCACAATCGCCAAAAGAATCCCCAGCAGGATACCTGTCACATACAGACCGATCATCACCAGGGCCGCATGATTTGGGAAAAAGGCGGCAGAAAACACCGCATAAATGGGTATTTTTGCCGAGCAGCTCATGTACGGTGTCAGCAAAATGGTCATTTTCCGGTCTCGATCCGAGGATACGGTACGGGTGGCCATAATAGCCGGCACCGTGCAGCCGAAGCCGATGAGCATAGGCACAAAGCTGCGCCCGGAAAGTCCGATCTTCCGCAGGAGCCTGTCCATGACAAAAGCCACCCGGGCCATGTAGCCGGTATCCTCCAAAATGGACAGGAAGAAAAACAGCGTCACAATGATGGGCAGGAAGGAAAGCACACTGCCTACACCGGCAAAAACGCCGTCTATAATGAGGCTATGCACCACCGGATTGATGCCATAGGCCGTGAGGCCCTTATCGGCCAGCATAGTCAGCTTGTCAATGCCCAGACTCAGAAAATCCGACAGATTCTGCCCGATAAGGTTGAAGGTCAGGTAGAAAATCAGAAACATCACGCCGAAAAACACCGGCAGGGCCGTATACTTACCCGTGAGCACCTTGTCCATTTGCACAGAGCGGCGGTGCTCCTTGCTCTCGTGGCACTTCACCACGCAGATTTCCACTACCTTTTCAATAAAGCTGTAGCGCATATCCGCCAGGGCGGCGTTGCGGTCCAGGCCGCTCTCGTTCTCCATCTGCACAATGCAGTGCTCCAGCAGCTCCTTTTCGTTTTGATCCAGCTGCAGCTGCTGCAGGATGTTTTCATCGCCCTCAATGAGCTTCGTAGTGGCAAATCTCGCCGGGATGTCCGCCTTGTCGGCGTGGTCCTGGATCATATGCACCACTGCGTGGATACACCGATGCACCGCAGACTCCTCCGAGCAGAAGTCGTATACCTTGGGCAAAGTCTTTGTGCGGGCGGTGTGTACTGCTTGATTCAGCAGCTCCGACACGCCCTCCCCCTTCACCGCACTGATGGGGACCACCGGAATGCCCAGGCAGCGGCTCAGCTCCTGCACATCTATGGTCCCGCCGTTAGCGCGCACCTCATCCATCATATTCAGGGCCAGCACCATGGGCACCCGCAGCTCCAGCAGCTGCAGTGTCAGGTAGAGATTCCGCTCAATATTGGTGGCATCTACGATGTTGATGATCCCATCGGGCTTTCCCTTGAGAATGAAATCCCGGGTCACGATCTCCTCTTGGGTGTAGGGGCGCAGAGAGTAGATGCCCGGCAGATCTACCACCGAGCCGCTCTTGCCGTCCTTGATCTCCCCTATCTTCTGATCCACCGTTACACCGGGGAAATTGCCCACATGCTGGTTAGAGCCGGTAAGAGCGTTAAAGAGCGTGGTCTTGCCGCAATTCTGATTGCCTGCCAACGCAAAGATCATGCCTTTACCTCCTCCACCTGAATCTTCTGTCCGTCCTCCACACGCAGCGTCAGCTCATAGCCCCGTACGCGAATCTCAATAGGGTCGCCCATGGGCGCCACTTTTTGCAGCGTGACCTTCGTGCCCGGTATGAGCCCCATGTCTAAAAGGCGGCACCGCAGGGGCCCCTCACCACCCACCTGGCGAATCACCGCCGTGCTGCCGATTTTCATCTCATTCAGTGTCATTTTTCTCCCCCTACGTTGATTTTTCTGTATTGTACTATGATTTTCCTCCCTCGTCAATGATCGGGGCAAAAAAGCTCGCGCCACGATGCAGGACAGTCTTAACAACAATGGAATGCAAATATTTTGCCGAATAGCACTTGCAATCGGCTGACGACAGGTGTATAATGACACCACATTTTAGACGGGAGCTTGTGTTACAGGCTGAGAGGAAGGCAAAACCTTCGACCGATAACCTGATTTGGATAATGCCAACGTAGGGATACCTGTATATTCTTTCGCGGAAGTTACCCAAACCGGGCAGCTTCCGTTTTATATTTTGAGAAAGGATGTGACGAGACCTATCCCGAGTGGTTTCGGGCGGATAGAAGGGGAGCGCCTTGTATCTTGTATTTTTGCGAAGGGAACCCGTGTTTCGGGGTGAGAGGAGAAAATGGATTCTCGACCGAACGAAGCCATCGCTTCGTATAAAAATATGAAAAGAGGCACTACAAGTGAAAAACTCAAATGGTATTCTGAAGCTGACCGTACTGTCCATGCTCGTTGCTCTGGGTGTTGTCATCTCGCCCATCCTCCGGGTGGAGGGAATGTGCCCCATGGCACATTTCATCAATATCGTCTGCTCCGTGTTTATGGGGCCGTGGTATTCCCTGCTCTGCGCCACCCTTATCGGCATTATCCGCATGGCGACCATGGGGATCCCACCCCTGGCCCTGACAGGTGCCGTGTTCGGGGCATTCCTGTCCGGCGTGTTTTACCGTATGTCCAAGGGTAAGATCATCTGCGCCGTTGTGGGCGAAGTCATCGGCACCGGCATCATCGGCGCCATTGTATCCTACCCGGTGATGAGCTACCTGTGGGGCAGAGACGGGCTGAGCTGGATGTTCTACGTGCCCTCCTTTATCTGCGGCACCCTCATCGGCGGCAGCATCGCCTATGTATTTCTGCGTAAGATCGCATCCAACGGGATGCTCACCAAGCTCCAGCTGAAGCTGAACTCCACAAGCTACACCGACAAGAGCACGGTGCTCTCCGACTCGCTGACCATCGCCGCCTTCGGCGCGATCCTGTTCGTGGTCATCAAGATCGCCTCGAACATCTTCAAGCTCACCGGCTCTATCTGGAACATTCTGGCCTATGCAGCGCCGGGCGTTTGCGTTGCCGCGGCAATCATTTACTATGTCATCAAGAAGGTGAAAACAAAGGATGCAGCCCATTGCTGATATTTGCCAAAGAGTCAGGGAATACAGCCCCCTGATCCATTGCATTACGAACCCCATCTCCATCAACCAGTGCGCCAACGCCGTCCTTGCCGTGGGCGCCCGCCCTATTATGGCGGAGCATCCGGCCGAGGTGGAGGAGATCACCGCCACCGCCCGGGCCCTGATGCTGAATCTGGGAAACATAACGGATGCGCGTATGGAATCTATGCGCCTGTCCGCCCGGACGGCCCAGAACAGGCACATCCCCGTTCTTCTGGATGCGGTGGGCGTTGCCTGCTCAAGGCTGCGCCGGGGGTATATCCGCAAGCTGCTGCAAGAGGCGACACCTGCCGTCATTAAGGGCAATTACTCCGAAATCCATGCCCTGTACCGGGAGAACTACTGCTCCTCCGGGGTGGACGCGGACGCGGCGCTGGACGTACAGACCCTGGATCGCACGGCCATGGAGCTGGCAAGGGCGTACCACACAGTGATCCTTGCCAGTGGGAGGGTGGACATTATCACCGACGGCAAACGCCTTGTCCACGTGAAAAACGGCAACCCACAGCTCTCCGGGATCACCGGAACGGGCTGCATGCTGGGGGCGCTGACAGCGGCCTATCTCTCGGTGCAGCCGGATATGGACGCCGCCGTCACCGCCTGCGTGGTGCTGGGCATCTGCGGGCAGCTGGCGGAAACGGACCGCGGCAGCGGCAGCTTTCAGGTGAATCTGATGGATAAGCTCTCCACGGTGGGAAAGGCGGAGATAGAACGATATATGGATCGGGAGGAGATCAGAAATGAAGAAGCTTGATACCAGTCTGTATTTTATCACCGACAGCACAGGGTTCAGCGAGGAGGAATTCCTGCGCAGAACCCAGGCAGCCCTGCAGGGGGGTGTGACCCTGCTGCAGATCCGGGAAAAGAACAGAACCACCCGGGAGTATATGTCTTTGGCGGAAAAGGTGCATGCGCTTGCACTGCCATACGGTGTTCCGCTGCTTATTGACGACCGGCTGGATGTGGCCATGGCCATCGACGCCGAGGGCGTGCATCTGGGGCAAAGCGATCTGCCTATTGCCATTGCCAGGAGAATCCTGGGGCCGGATAAAATCGTCGGCGCTACGGCGAAGACCGTGCCTCAGGCGCTGGAAGCCTATGAGCAAGGGGCGGATTATCTGGGCGTAGGGGCGATTTATCCCACGACCACTAAGGTGAAAACCGTTCTTACCTCCACGGACACGCTGCGGGATATTTGCAAGGCGGTTCCTATTGCGGTCAACGCCATCGGCGGACTGAACAGGGACAATATCGACGTGCTGCAGGGAACCGGTATTGCCGGTATCTGCGTGGTTTCCGCTATCATGAAGGCGGCCGACCCCAGGCAGGCTGCCCTGGACCTGCGCGCCCGGGCAGAGCAGCTGCATATTCTGTAAAACCCTATACGGAAGTTTGTCTCGGCCTCTGTGCCGGGGCCTTCAAGCGGCAGATCGGGGGCACCACTTTCTGCCGCTATAGAAAAGTAATGCTGAAAGAAGAAAGGAGCAAAGCAATGAAAACAGCATTATCCATCGCTGGAAGCGATTCCAGCGGAGGCGCCGGTATCCAGGCAGATATCAAGACCATGTCCGCTCACGGAGTATACGCCATGAGCGCTATCACGGCCCTGACTGCCCAAAATACTACCGGCGTCACAGACATTTTGGATTCCACACCCGCGTTTCTATCCGCGCAGCTGGACGCCGTGTTTACCGATATTTTCCCCGATGCGGTAAAGATCGGTATGGTGTCCTCCTCGGAGCTGATCTCCGTTATTGCGCAGAAGTTGCGCCAGTATGGGGCCCAGCACATCGTGGTTGATCCCGTGATGGTGGCCACCTCCGGCTCCCGCCTGCTGCAGGAGAACGCGGTACAGGCCCTGAAAACGGAGCTGCTGCCTCTGGCAGAGGTGGCCACGCCCAATATTCCCGAGGCGGAGATCCTGGCGGAAATGCCCATCAGCAGCCCGGAGGATATGGAGCGCGCGGCCGAGCTTATCAGCCGGCGGTATCACTGCGCTGTGCTCTGCAAAGGAGGACACGACCTGAACGACGCCAACGACCTTCTCTGGAAGGACGGCACCGGGCACTGGTTCAAGGGTCGCCGCATCAACAATCCCAACACCCACGGCACCGGCTGCACCCTGTCCAGCGCCATTGCGTCCAATCTGGCCAAGGGCATGGACCTGGAGGAAGCAGTGCGCCGGGCAAAGGACTATATTTCCGGCGCCCTGGGGGCCATGTTGGATCTGGGCCGCGGACGCGGACCTATGAACCATCTTTTCGATCTGAAAAGCGAATACATGAAGGAGGCGGAGTAAAATGACGAATTCTGTGTCTTGCCGCCTTCGTGAAGCAGCTGCCCCCATTTGGGAGGCATGCCTGAAGCACCCCTTTGTGACCGGTATCGGCGACGGAACGCTGCCGGTGGAGAAATTCCAGCACTATATGCTGCAGGATTATCTCTATCTTTTTGACTATGCCCGGGTCTTTGCCCTGGGGGTGGTCAAGGCTCGCAGCCCGGAGCTGATGCGGACATTTTCCGCCAATGTGGATGCCATTTTAGGCGGTGAGATGAAAATCCACCGGGCCTATATGGCACGCCTTGGCATTTCTGAGGAGCAGGTATTTAACGTGCAGCCTGCCCTCGACAACCTCTCTTATACACATTACATGCTGGCCGTGGCAGAGGCAAGAGGGCCTGCGGAGATCGTGGCATCCATCCTGGCCTGCTCCTGGAGCTATGCCGAGATCGGACAGGCCCTGGCCCAGATCCCCGGTGCGGCGGAGCATCCCTTCTACGGCGAATGGATCCGGGGCTATGCCTCCGAAGAATACGCCGCCACCAACCGGGCGCTGATAGAGCTGATGGACTCCCTGGCAGCCGGTGCCACGGAGGAGCAGCTGGCTTACCTGACGGATATTTTCGTCAACTGCAGCCGCTATGAGCTGGGCTTCTGGGATATGGCTTGGGAAATACGCACATGAGTATTCTGCGCTTTGACCAGGTGTCCTTTCAGTATCCCGGTGAGGACTTTGACATCATTGACCGGCTCTCCTTTTCCGTGGAGCCGGGGTCCTTTCACTGCATTATCGGTATCAGCGGCTGCGGAAAGAGCACTATTTTCCGCATGACCAACGGCCTGCTGCAGCCGAAATCCGGCACCATATCCGTCCTTGGCAAGCCCGTTTCCGGGCAAAAGCACTACTGCGGCTATATGCCCCAGAAGGACATGCTGTTTCCCTGGCGGACCATCGGGGAAAACCTGGCGCTGCCGCTGGAGATCCAGCGGCGGGGCACAAAGGCGGAGCGGCTGGGGCTGATCGATGCGGCCCTGGCGGATGTGGGGCTGGCCGGCTGCCGGGACAAGCGGCCGGACGAGCTTTCCGGCGGAATGCGGCAGCGGGCGGCCTTTGCCCGGACCATGCTGGCCGGCAGCGACCTGCTGCTGCTGGACGAGCCGTTTTCGGCTCTGGATTTTCTGACGCGCATCTCCATGCAGGAGTGGCTGCTGGATCAGTGGCAGCGCCACAAGAAGACCATCCTGTTTATCACCCACGACGTGGAGGAGGCGGTATTCCTGTCCTCCAGCGTATTGGTGGTGGACAAAACACCCATCCACACCCTGCGGGAGATCCCGGTCCCCATGGACTATCCGCGCACACGGCAGGATCTGACCCGGCCGGAGATCGTGGCCCTGCGGGAACAGCTGGTGGACATGCTGAGAAAGCAGGTGACGGTATGAAAAAAGCCTGCAGGGGCAATCTGCCGGCCCTGATTTTCCTGTTTGCGCTGCTGATACTGTGGCAGCTGGGGGCAATGGAGGTGAACGCGGCCTACATCCTGCCCACACCTATCCAGATCCTGCAAAAGCTTTGGGCGCTGCGGGCGGTGCTGTTTACCGTACATCTGCCGGCCACCATGCTGGTGACCTTTGTGGGCCTTGCCATTTCCCTGGTGCTGGGCCTGGGTCTTGCCATCCTGATGGACGCCAGCACGGTTTTCCGTAAGGCGATCTATCCGGTGGTGGTGGCCTCCCAGACGATCCCCACCACGGCCATTGCGCCGCTGTTTGTGCTGTGGTTCGGCTACGGCATCTGGAGCAAGGTGCTGGTGACGGTACTCATCACCTTTTTCCCCATTACCATCACGGTATACGACGGGCTGCAGTCCGCCAGGGTGGAGATGACGGAGCTGCTGCTGACCTACGGCGCGACCAAGCGGGACATTTTCTTCAAGATCAAGGTGCCCTGCACGCTGCCCTACTTCTTCTCCGCGATCAAAATGGCCATCCCCATGAGCATCATCGGCGCGGCCATCGGCGAGTGGCTGGGGGCCCAGAGCGGCCTTGGCTATTTCTCCCGCCGCATGATGACCCAGCTGGACGGCGCGGGGGTTTTTGCGCCCATCGTACTGCTGTCGGTGGTGGCTATGCTGGCGGTAGCGCTGGTGTCGCTGCTGGAGAAAAAGCTGGTTCGCTGGCGGGGCGAATCCTGAACAACCGAATGATAAGAGAGGTTATAAAAATGAAATATTGCAAGCGTTTTTTTTGTGCACTGCTGGCCTGCGCCATGCTGCTGCTCTGCGGCTGCGGCGCTAAGAAAAATGACAGCGGCAGCTCTAAAAACCTGAAGGAGCTGGACGTAGTGCTGGACTGGTATCCCAATGCTTTGCACTCCTTTTTGTATGTGGCTATAGAGAAGGGCTACTATGCCGACGAGGGGCTGAAGGTCAACATCCGTTTCCCCTCCAACGCCAATGACGCCATCTCCCTGGTGGCCGCCGGACAGGCAGATATCGGCCTGTACTACCAGCAGGATGTCATCCAGGCCCGGGCGGAGCAGAATGTGCCGGTGAAATCCATCGGCGCTGTGGTGCAGGGGCCGCTGAACATCGTGCTGTCCCTGAAGGATAAGAACATCACCAGCGCCAAGGACCTGGTGGGCAAGACCATCGGCTATGCCGGCACGGAGCTTTCAGAGGCGCTGATCCGCAGCATCATGCAGTATGTGGGCGCGGATTACAGCGACGTGACCATGGTGGACGTGGGCTTTGACCTGATGAGTTCCATGACCACTGGCAACGTGGATGCCACCATCGGCTGTCTGGTGAACCACGAAGTGCCCCAGATGGAGGAGGAGGGCTTTGAGGTGAACTGGTTCGCCCTGGACTCCTACGGCGTGCCCACCTATTATGAGGGTGTGTTCCTGGCCAATGACGATGCCATTGCCAGCGACAGCGAGACCCTCAGCGCCTTCCTGCGGGCATCCGCCAAGGGCTTTGCCGACATGAAGGCCGACCCGGAAGGGGCGCTGAAGACCCTGCTGGCCAACCAGAACGAGGAGAACTTCCCCCTGTCTGAGACGGTGGAGCGCAAGAGCATGGGCGTGCTGCTGCCCATGATGGAGACCGACAGCGCCGCCTTCCTGTCCCAGTCCGACGCGTGCTGGCAGGAGAATATCGACTGGATGCTCCAGCAGGGTCTGATCGCCAAGGCACCTGCTCTGGACGACGTACGGGTCAACCTGAAGTTCTGATCAGAGCGAACACCTGCCGCATTCAGGGGCAAAAAACGCGTGAAATGCCAGATGCGAAAATCTCATAAAGCTAAAAAAACCCGGGCCGGCAGGTTGCTTACCTGCCGGCCCGGGTTTTTTTTACTTTTTCTTGCCGCCATGGGCGGCCTTCATGCGCTTCTCGTGGTTGAGGATGGTCTTGCGGATACGCAGATTGTCCGGCGTGACCTCCAGCAGCTCATCATCCGCCAGAAATTCCAGGCACTGCTCCAGACTCATCTTCCGAGGCGGCACCAGACGCAGCGCATCATCGGAGCCGGAGGCACGGGTGTTGGTCTGCTGCTTTTTCTTGCAGACATTTACGGTGATGTCCTCCTGCTTGGGAGACACGCCTACCACCATACCCTCGTACACCTTCACGCCCGGGCCGATAAAGAGCGTACCCCGCTCCTGGGCGTTAAAGAGCCCGTAGGTGATGGACTCACCCGTCTCAAAGGATATAAGGGACCCGGTATTCCGGCGGTTCATCTCACCCTTATAGGGGGCGTAGCTGTCAAATACGCTGGCCATGATGCCCTCGCCCCGGGTATCGGTAAGGAACTCGTTGCGGTAGCCGAACAGGCCCCGGGCCGGAACCAGGAACTCCACCTTCATGCGGTTTCCCACAGGGGTCATCTCCACCAGGTCGCCCTTCCGGGCGCCGATCTTCTCGATAACCGCGCCCACAGACTCGCCGGGCACATCCACCACCAGGCGCTCGATGGGCTCGCACTTCTTGCCGTCGATGGTCTCATACAGCACCCGGGGAGGTGATACCTGGAACTCATACCCTTCCCGGCGCATGGTCTCAATGAGGATAGACAGGCTCATTTCGCCCCGGCCCGCCACATTAAAGGCGTCCATTGCCCCGGGAATCTCAGATACCCGCAGAGAAACATCCTTCAGCGTCTCCCGGAACAGCCGCTCTCGCAGCTGACGGGAGGTGACAAATTTTCCCTCCCGGCCCGCAAAGGGTGAGTCGTTGATGGAGAAGGTCATCTCCATCGTGGGGGCTGAGATCTTCACAAAGGGCAGCGGCTCCACAGCACCGGGATCGCAGATGGTGTCGCCGATGGTAATATCACCGATACCGCTGAGGGCAACGATGTTGCCTGCGGTGGATTCCGTGACCGGCTTCTTGCCCAGGCCCTCAAACTCATACAGGCTCACGGCCTTGGCCTTCTTGGCCGGCGCATCGGGGTCGTGGTAGTTGCACACGGCGATCTCCTGATTCTGCTTCAGGGTCCCCCGCTCAATGCGCCCGATGGCAATACGGCCCACGAACTCGTTGTAATCAATGGCGGACACCAGCATCTGGAACGGCTCATCCACATCCGCCTCCGGCGCGGGGATATAATCAATAATGGTGTCAAACAGCGGTTTCAGATCTGTGCCGGGCACATCGGGGGAATAGGACGCAATGCCCTGTCGGGCAGAGCAGAACAGCATCGGGGAATCCAACTGCTCGTCGGTGGCGTCCAGATCCAGCAGCAGCTCCAGCACCTCGTCCACCACCTCGTGGATGCGCTGGTCGGGCCGATCGATCTTGTTTACCACCACGATAACCCGGTGGCCCAGCTCCAGGGCACGGTTGAGGACGAAGCGGGTCTGGGGCATGGGCCCCTCAGCGGCGTCCACCAGCAGGATAACGCCGTTAACCATCTTCAAAATACGCTCTACCTCGCCGCCGAAATCGGCGTGGCCCGGGGTGTCTACAATATTGATTTTCGTGTCGCCGTAGCGAATGGCGGTGTTTTTGGCCAAGATGGTAATGCCGCGCTCCCGCTCCAGGTCGTTGGAGTCCATGACCCGGTCTACAGTCTCCTGATTCTCCCGATATACACCGCCCTGCTTGAGCATTTCGTCCACCAGGGTGGTCTTGCCGTGGTCAACATGGGCAATAATGGCAACATTTCTCAATTTTTCGTTCTGCAATGGTAAAAGCCCCTTTCTCATGGCTGGATTCTGTATCTTTGTGCTTTTCCCGCACTAACCTTTGTATTATATGCTCTTATAAGGAAGAATGCAAGAGCTTTTCGCATTTTTTCGCGGTATCCATTGACATTTCTCCCCCCGGCGTGTAAAATAAAGAAGTTGAAATTTATCTTAGTAGCTCAGCCGGATAGAGCCCCTCCTAAGATATGTTTCGGCCATCGCCTTTTGGCAAGAAGCGATTATCTGTCTGTTCGCAAAATGCTAAAGTTTCATAAATGCCTCCGTACCTCACCAGGATAGAGGGTCCGCCTCCTAAGCGGCAGATTGTTCGATTCCTTCGAGCAGTAAAAATTGCATAAAACTTATAAATGTCTCAGTAGCTCAGTTGGATAGAGCACACGCCTCCTAAGCGGCAGATGGTTCGATTCCTTCGAGCCTTGAAAATTGCATAAAACTTATAAATGTCTCAGTAGCTCAGTTGGATAGAGCACACGCCTCCTAAGCGTGAGGTCGGAGGTTCAAATCCTCTCTGGGACGCCAGAAAGCACCGCTGCAAGCCTTTTTCGGGGTTTGCAGCGTTTTTTTCTTCCTCCTTCTCCCGGTAATTTCACTTCCGTTACCGGGAGATTTTTATGCGCCGCATGATGTATATTTGCTAATTGGACTCGAACGCTTTTCAGAAATTTGCTAAGAAAATTCTGCATTTTGCTAATTCGATTTTTCGGATCACTTTGCCGGGGCTTGCGCCGCTATCAGGGCTGCGAGCGCACTTGCCAGTTCCGGCGACTTCTGAAGCTGCTCCACAAGGCTTTCAAGGTCCAGGGTCGCAGGCTCCGATTTTGCCGGTTCCTCCGGCGGACGGACATTGCGAAGATCAGGCTTGGCATAGAAGGCTGTCTCGAATTTCTGAGCATTGACCTTTCTATCCTCGTCCAGAATGTGAGCATAGATACTGGTTATCATGTCGATCTCGGCATGGCCCGTATCGCCCTGGGTGGCTTTCAGATCGCCGTGGTTCAGTTTCAGTTTGTAGGTGGTACTGGAATGACGGAGAGAATGAAAGACCACCTTCGGTAGCCCTGCGTCCTCACGGAGCTTTGCAAATTCTTTGAGGATGATACGATCCTCGCAGGGCCGTCCATTGGGAAGTGCCACCACCAGATCGAAGTCCTGATACTCGTCGCCCAGGAAACCTTTCAGCTCGTCCTGGGACTTCTTCCATTCCCGCAGAATGTAGGCCAGCGTTTTCGGTAGCCACACCTTACGGATGCTGGAATCGGTTTTCGGCTTTTTTAGAACAATTCTTGTGCTGGTGTTCGGCATGAGCGGAGTGAAGATGTAATAGATATCCTTCTCACCCAGCGTTTCAATCGCCCGTTTGGATGCCCTCGTCAGCTCCTTGTCGATGTAGACATAGGCATTATCCGCCGCAATATCTTCATCGGAAATATGGACGTTCTCCCAGGTCAGCCCCAGGATTTCACCCATACGCAGAGAGCAGGCAAAGGAAAGGTTCATTGCCACATAGAGCTTGCTGTCCGTGCATTTGTCCAGAGCAAGACGGATCATATCCGCTGTCCAGATATCCCGTTTCGCATACTCCGTTTTCGGGAGGATCACATTGTCAAAGGGATTTCTTGCAATGATTTCCCATCGTACCGCCTGCTTAAACGCACACCGCAGGAGCTTGATGATCTTTTCAATGGTCTTGTCGCTGACATAGGTGGTAACGGCCTTTCGGGTCTTGGTAGACACCGACTTGGTTTTCTGCAAGGTCTGGATATAACCGTCAACCGCACGGGGAGTAACCGCCTGTACCTCCATATCACCGATGATTGGATTGATATAGTTCGCAATCAGTGCCGTTTGGCCGTCATACATAGACACGCCCCATTTCTTTTCCCCGTAAAGAGATACGAAGTCATAAAGGAACTCGGTGATCGTCTGATTGCTTGGCGGGAGAAAAGTTCCCGTGTGCTGCTGATTTTCGATTTCCGCCTTGCGCTTTAAGGCCTCTTTGTGGGTATGCCAGGTTTCCCACTTCTGTTTGGTTTCTCCGTTTTCGTCCACATAGTTGTAAACAACGGAATAGTTTTTCTTTCGCTTGATTATAGATGCCATATCGTTCTTCCTTTCTTGGATCACAGGTCGAGGGAGTCAAGCCACTCGTCAAATGACCGCTTGGAAATGCGTATGGCGTTACCAATTCGCACGATTTTGAAGTGCCCTTCTTTTACAAGGATATATGCGGAAGTTCTTCCGATGCCCAGAATTTGAGCAATATCGTCAACCGTATATGTCCTTCTTTCAGGGGTTTCTTTCTTCGTGCCGTTCCATGTTTGAGACATGAGAACCCCCTTTCAGTTATGAAAAGGAACAGCACGAATATGTGTGGGTAATATAACTTCCACCATCATTTTACCGTGCTGCTCCGTGTTTGTCTGCTGCTAATTGAAAAGTTTACGATCTATCCATAAACTTTCAAAAAAGAAAAGTAGGCTTACGGACGGCTGTTGGCACAGCTCCACGGGAGTTTCACCCCGGCCCATGCTGATGGGTGCGGCGCACAATGCTTTGTGGGCGTTCAATGCGCGAGTATCTTTAACCCTGCCCGTGTGTCATCGCCCACAAGCTGCCACGCTTGCTTTGCGGTCTGGCGTTGTTCGCTCGCCCGTTACAGTGGTCCCGTCCTGCGGACTTGAAACGAGGTCATGGCGCACCGGCCGTATGGCTCGGCACAAACAGGAATGTATCCGTTTGCCTTATACTGCGGCGTTGGCCTCCCAACGGGCTTTCTTTGTCAAGGAGCTATAACGGGACGCCGCGTGGAAAGGGGAACACGCAGCGCCCGGTCCTGGATCAGCTCAGGTCAAAATCCAGAATGGAAATAATCAGCTTTGCTTCCAGCCGACCGCGCAGATCTTCGTCCACCTGGGGACGGGGATAGCCGTCAGGGCCATAGCTCGTCCGTGTAGACAGCGCGGCAATGTAGCCGGAGTAATGCCGGACTACCCGGTTCACCGCTTCGGGGTCGCCTCCGACAGCGGCGGCAATCACCGGGTAAGGGATCAGCGATGCCCGCGTGCACGCAGATTTAGTCATCCGCTTCACCTCCCATCAGCTCTGTCAGCAGCCGATAGGCTTTATGCCTGCGGGTATTGACCGTCCGGCGGGGCATGTTTATGTACCTGGCGATCTGTGCGTCGGTCATCCGCAGGAACCAGTGCATCATAAAGATTTCCCGGTCCTCCTGGGACAGCCCCAGAAGCGCCTCGGCCAGCCCGTCATCCTCGATCAGAATCACGCCCCCTCCCACAGGGAAGGTCGTGTATTCCCACGGGTAGCGGTCATATACCGCAAGCTGGGCCATTTCTGCCTCGGACAGTTCTTCCAAAGATGTGAAACGCTTCTGGTGCCGGCTGATCTGGCGATAGCCGTTGCACGCCTCGCATTTCAGCACCTTCTTGCAGTAGCTATCAAAGGCGTACTGCTTGTGCTCGTAGTGGCGGTCAGGTTTCAAGTTCTCACCTCCCTTCGTGCCGGGAGGCAGTTCTTTTCTTCCCCTTTCGCTCACTACTCGTTCACGAGTGGTCTGGTTTGGCCGGTTTTCGGGATCTATCTGAAAAAATTTTTTGCCGCTCATAATTGGCTCCTTTCGTTTCGTTCGGGTTGACAGGCCGGAACGAAACGGGGCGGGGAGCGGCAGCCCACGCCCAGGCGCTCAAAGAAACGGGTTTTGTGAGATATGAGCCACAGTATATAAAAAGCGAGCCATAACTCACTTTCATGAGCATGGCTCGCGGCTGCGTTATTGGAATATTTTTCGTAGTGGCATGGGCATCCGCCGTACAAACGGTAAACCCCGCCTTATTTTGACCTCCTTTGTGTTGGCGCTCTCATCCATATCCCCCTTTACTCCGAAATATGAGTTATAACTCACTTTGCATGAGCTGTATGGTTATTTATATGAGCGGAAGCACACCCTACAATGATGTAGAGGTGATGTGTAGTGAACAATCCGCTGGATCTATTTGCATGGAAGGTGCGGTCAGAACGGAAGCGCCAGCATCTGACGCAGAAGCAGTTAGCTGAACGCCTCGGTATGAACCCCCGCACGATCATAGATTTGGAGACCTGCCAGAGTAATCCGAAATTTGAAACGGTGGTCCTTGTCGCCAAAGAACTGAATATCAGCGTAGACGCCGCCATTTTCCCGGAAATGGTAAATCAGACAGTCTCGAAAACAGTCGTGGACTTCTTTGCCGGGAAAAGCGAAGCAGAGATCGAAAAATTTATCGCGCTCTGCAAACAGGCGGAAGCCTTCCAGAAAGACGAGTAACGCGGTCGGGTTCGATGTGCCCGGCCGCGTTACTGTTTCACCCGTTTGCTATGCGGGCAGTTTATTCTTTTTTTGTTTTGTAAGCATTTTTCAGATGCTCGAAGGACTCCTGGCTGATGATATGCTCCATCCGGCAGGCGTCCTTTTCCGCCGTTACCGGGTCTACGCCAGCCTCGATCAGCCGGTCGGTAAAGAAGCGGTGCTTTTCGTAGATCTGCTCCGCCACTTCACGGCCCACATCGGTCAGGTGAAGGAAATAGCCGCTGTCCATTGTCAGGAAGCCACCTTCACGCAGGGTCGCCACCGCATGGCACACGCTGGGCTTTGTGACCTCCAAGTGCCGGGCGACATCCACGGAGCGCACCATACCGAGTTTCTTTTGGAGAACAAGGATGGTTTCCAGGTAGTCCTCCCCGGACGCATGAAGTTTCATCTGAACCTCCTTTACTGAGCCAACTTCCAGCCGATGGCCTCCTGTCTGGCCGATACAAAGTCGGCATACAGGCCCTTCTGCTGGATCAGCTCCGCATGAGTGCCGCGCTGGACGATATGAGCGTTGTCCAGTACAAGGATCTGATCGGCGTTGCGGACGGTTTTCAGCCGGTGGGCAATCATGATGATAGTCTTGTCATGGGTCAGCGCCTCAATAGCCCGCTGCAATTCATCCTCATTTTCCGGGTCAACACTGCTTGTCGCCTCGTCCAAAATGATGATGGGTGCGTCCTTCAGTATGGCGCGGGCGATGGAAATCCGCTGTTTCTCGCCGCCAGACAGAGTGCCGCCGCCCTCGCCAATCACAGTGTCATAGCCATCCGGCAGGGCAGAAATAAAGTCATGGCAGCAAGCCTTCTTCGCCGCCTCAACCACCTGCTCATGGGTGGCGTCCGGGCAGCCAAACTTGATATTGTTCTCAATCGTATCTGCAAAGAGGTATACGCTCTGGAACACCATCGAGATATTCTTCATCAGGCTGTCCAGCTTAAAATCCCGTACATCCGTACCGCCTATGGTAATCTTCCCGGCATTCACATCCCAAAAACGGGCAATCAGGTTGCACATCGTTGTCTTTCCTGCCCCGGAAGGGCCGACAATGGCCGTAGTCGTTTTTTCGGGAATGGTAAAGCTGACCTGATCTAATATCTTGCGGTCTGCGTAGGAAAAATCCACCTTGTCAAACACGATCTCGCTGGACTTCGGCGTAATGTCAGCGCCTTTCTCGTCCATCACCGGCGTGTCATCAATGGAGTTTGCCGTATCCATCGAGGCCGCCAGCATTTGTAGCAGAGAGGCCATATTCCCGGCGTTCTCCAAATCGTTGAACACCATGAAAGAAGCAATCACCAAAATCAAGCCGTAGGCCAGCGACAGGGAGCCGTCCAGCCAGAACCAGACCGAGGCCAAAAGCAACAGGACGCTAAACACCCGGACAACGGCCTGTTTGATGGCGTCATAGGGAACGCTGGCCTTTGTCAATTTCAGGTTATCTCGGCAGCTCGCCTTAATTGCACTGCCGATAGACTGCGTGCTGTCCCGTTCCAGTCCAAATGCTTTGACAATCCCCATCCCCTGAATGTACTCCAACACAGACTCCACAAGGGACTCCTGTGTGTGCTGGCGTACCCCGCTGAGCGCGGCAGATTTGCGAAGCGCCAGTTCCGCCGCCGCAAGGTAAATCAGGACACCAGCAACGGCCACAAGACCGATCCGCCAGTCAAATACCAACAGGACGATGACAAGGGCAACCGAGTTGAAAAAACCGCCCAGCACTGACACCAGGACACGGGCTGCTGAGTTCTCTACATCGCCCAAAGTTGTTGTGACAATGGCGGTAATGTTCCCGATACTATTCTTGTTGAAGTAGCCCATCGGGATGTAGCGCAGCCGATCTCCGATGTGGATACGCTTTTCCGCCACCATGCAATAGCCGGTTTCCGTTTGCTCCATCGTGGAGAAATAGGTCGTAATAATACGCCCAATGAGGGAAACGGCCATAATCCCCAGCGAAAGCCAGATAAACTTTCCGTCCCGGTTGTCAGATACCAGCGCGCCGATCACTACAAAGAGGGCGGCAAACTGCATGGCTGAAAACAGCCCGGACAGGAATGAGAATAACAGGGATTTTTTTAGAAGCCCCTTTTTGCTGCCTGCAAAAGCAAAGATTTTTTTCAATGTTCCATACATCCGACAACACCCCCTTACATCTGGTCTTTCGCGCCGATGTGCGCCTGCCACATATCCCGGTAGAGGGGGCAGGTTTCCAGCAGCTTCTCATGCGTACCCTGTGCGTGGATGTTTCCATCCTTCACCACAACGATGTTATCTGCGCCAACAATGGTAGACAGCCGGTGTGCGATCACAATCAGGGTCTTGCCGACAGTCAAAGTGGAAATGGCTTTCTGCACCAGCGCCTCATTCTCTGGGTCGATATAGGCAGTTGCCTCGTCCAAAATGACAACCGGCGCATTTTTCAGCATGGCGCGGGCGATGGCAATCCGCTGGCGTTCACCGCCGGAAAGATGGGAACCGGCGCTGCCGACAACCGTATCATAGCCATTATCCAGCTTGCGGATAAAGGCGTCGCAGCCGCTTTGTTTGGCTGCCTGCTCCACCTCTGCGTCCGTGGCACTGGGTCTTCCCATGCGGATATTCTCCCGGATACTGCGGTTAAACAGGTAGTTGTCCTGAGATACATAGGAAATCTGGTCTGCAATTTCAGACAGCGGCATATCCTTCAGCTCATGGCCGCCGAGGGTAATGCTGCCGGATGTAACATCCCAATACCCGGCAATCAGCTTCGCCACCGTAGACTTGCCGGAGCCGGACGGCCCTACAAGAGCGGTCATGGTTCCGGGGTGGATGGCGAGATTCACATCATGCAAAACCTCTGTTGTCCCGTCATAGGAAAACGACACAGACCTAAGAGAAATGCCGGTATTTTCCAGCTTGATCGGCGTTTCTTTATGGTTTAGTTCTTCGGCGTTCAGAAGCTGGCTGATTTCTTCCACATTTGTCCCCAGTACAGCCAAATCGTCCGTAAAGGTAAAGGCCGCAATAATCGGCCCAATCAGCCCCAGCGAGAAAATCACAATGGACAGGAAGGTGGAAAGCTCCAGACTGCCGGAGAGCCAGAATGCAAAACCGCAGGGCAGCACGCAAATCAGCACTGAGGGCAGGATGGCGTTGTAGGCGCTCATGGTTTTCTGGTTTTCCCGCATCCAGTCCACATAGTAGTTGGCGTTATAATTCACCGCGTCAGAATATTTTTTGTAGGAACCGGCGGATTGGCTGAACGCCTTTACCACCTCAATCCCGCCGATGTATTCTACAATGGCGTTTGCCATCTGCTTTCCCGCTTTAACCGCGCCCTCCCATTTGACGGGATAATTCTTCATACCGGCGGACATGACAGCAAGGCCCACCACCAGCGTAACAAGGGACAGGAGCGCCATGCGCCAGTCCATAACGAACAGATATACGACAATCACCAAAGGCACCAGCACATTTGCGGTCATTTCCGGGAGCAGGTGTGCGAAGGTCGATTCCATGCCTTCAACCCGGTCAACAATCGTCGTTTTATACTGGCCGGACGGAGTATCTAAAATCGTCCCCATCGGGACGCGAGCCAGCTTTGCGGTGATATTCTCCCGCAGATCACGCAGCGTGTAATAGGTCGCTGTGTGGGAAATCGTTGTAGAAAGACAGGAAAACAGCACCTTCCCAAAGTAGCCGCACAGTGCAATAATACCAGCGGTCACATAGCGGGAAAAATTCTGTTCCCCAGACAACATCATTGTGACAATATGCGCCACGCAGAAATAGGGCACCATCTGGCAGGCCACGCCTAATACTGCAAGGATAATACTGCCGATGAATTTCCCGTGATAGGGTTTGCCCCATCCCCATAAAGTTCCTATGGGTGAGTCTTTCTTTTCCTCCTTCATTCTGTGGACACCTCCTTCTTCATATCACTCAGAAAAAACTTTAGCAGGCGTTTTCGGCCATCGCTGTCCTCTATGGAATAACTTTCCTGAATTTGCCCGTTTTCTAAGTGAAGGACATAATTGCAGCAGCGTAGAATAAATTCCGGGTCATGCGTTACCACAAGCGCAGTTCTTCCAGTATTCGCCACCTGATTAACAACATTGGCAACCTGCCTCATGTGAAACAGGTCAAGACCGCTGGTCGGTTCATCGAATAAAATCAGAGGGCGCTCCGAAGCAATCGCAGAGGCAACCGCCACGCGCTGCTTTTGGCCGCCGGACAGTCCCATCGGGTGGCAGTCCTCATAAGGCAGCAGATCCATCTCCTGCAAGATTTCTCTTGCCCTCTGCTTATCCTCAGTTCTCATACTGAGCAGAATTTCATCCAGAACACTTTCAGTAAAGAGCTGGTGGTTTACATCCTGCATGACCATATAGCAGAGTTTCAATCGTTCTTTTCTGGAATAGTTCTTGCTCTGATCCTGCACCGTTCCTTTGAAGTGCTTTTCCAATCCGCATAGACACCGGGCAAATGTGGATTTTCCAGCACCATTATGTCCGATGATGGCCGTGGCGCTGCCGGATGGGAAAGAGGTTTCCGTTATATGCAAGGTTTCCGGCTCATGCTTATAGGCGAAAGATACATTCTTTATCGTCCAAACCGCCTCATTCGTTCTCTGCGGCGGGCCTTCAACTTCTGAAAGCCCCGCAAGGTCAAGAGGACGCAATCCCATATCGTCGCGCTGTTTTGCCGACAGGCCGCAAAATTCCTCTGCTGTATAATCACCGTCAATTTCTCCATCTTTCAGGTACAGGACACGGTCAAAGAGGCCGGACAGATAATACAGCCGGTGTTCAGAGATGATGATGGTCTTTCCCTGCGATTTCAAAGTAAAGAGAAGCTGCCGGAAATCAGCGATAGCGTATGCGTCAAGGTTGGATGATGGCTCATCAAGCACATAAATATCCGGGTCAATCGCCGCTGCCGATCCGCAGGCGATTTTTTGCTTTTCACCGCCGGACAAAGAAAAAATACTTCTATCAAGCAGCGGCTCCAACTTTAGCTGTGCAGCTACACGCTTTACACGGTCACGCACAAGATCTTCCGCTATGCCGTGATTCTCTGGGCCGAAAGCCAGTTCGCTGGTCGTGTCCACATTGAAAAACTGAGAACGCGGATTTTGAAATACAGAACCGACTTTCAGAGAAATATCAAACAGTGACAGGTCACGGGTATCCTTTCCATCCAGATAGACGGAGCCGGTATAAGTCCCCTCATGATAATGGGGGATCAAGCCGTTAAACAACCGGGTCATGGTTGTTTTCCCACAGCCGGAAGTCCCGCAGAGCAGGACAAAAGAACCGTCCTCAATAGTGCAGGAAATATGTTTCAAAGCGCCACCGGCCTGCCTCTCACTGTCGGGAAGGGTACTGGCAGGATAAGAAAAGGACACATCTTGACATTCAATCATTTCCTTCACCCCCTTGCGGCAAGCACATAGATTTGCGCTGCAAATGCTCCCAGACAGATCAGCAGGAAAATAACATCCTGCACATGAAAACCCAGCTTACAGATATTCGTCCGTTTTACCGGGCCTCCCAATCCCCGCGTAAGGGCTGCCTGGGACAGTTCCTCCCCGATTTTGACGGAGCAGATCATCATGGGAACAATCCGATACTCTAAAATCGTACCAGCTTTACCACCGCCAAAGCGGACGCCACGCATCCGCATGGCGTCCCCAATGGCGCTCCATTCTTCCGCAACCGTGGGAAAGAAGCGAAACATCACAGACATAGGAATGGTGATCTGCTGCGGCAGGTGGAGCCGTTCCATCGCCGCAACAAATTCGCTGACCGTGGTTGTAGTTACCACGAAATATCCCATGACCACGCTGGGGGTGAACCGCAGAAGAATACCAACGACGGCTACCGCGATGTAGTTTGCTACGCCGGTCAGTCGGGACAGGCCGAACATTTCCAGGCACAGACTGCCTCCAAAAATCAGGATATAGAGAACAGCGCCTTTCCATTTTCTGGCCGCTGACAAAAGTAACAGCGGGATCGCTGCCAACACGATGATGTAATACTGCATGATACCTTCATACGAACCGCCTAAAATAAAGACAGCTATGGTAATCAGTACCGCCAGTTTTGTCCGGGGGTCTAATAAAATTCCGCTATTGTTTTTTTGACTTGCAAGAAGTTCGCGGCTCATTACACAATTCCCGCCCGCTCAAAGTGCTTTTTGAAAATCTTCCGTCCGATCAGGCCGCCGACAAGACCACTGACGAAAGCAGCAATAAGCAGTACAGGCAAAATCCAGTCGGGCATATAAGCCATGAGCGTGTCGGCATATTCCTGACCGTAGCCGGGGAGCAGGCTCTGGTAGTAAGCGTCACGCGTCACAACGATGGGAATAAACGCCCCGATTACCCACATGGAAAAAACGCCGTGGATCAGCACTTCACGCTTGGCGTTCTTGTAGTCACAGGCTTTCATCATAAAATCGGAAATCAGCCCGAAAATCAGCCCGGTAGGGATGCACCACCAGCCCATGCCGGTCAGCAACATAATGATACCGAGCAGCACCCCGCAGATGGTAAGCATACCGAATTTTTTGATTTTGGAGAAGAACAACATCATCGGAATACCGCCCACAAGCGGCACGATCACGCTGATAAGCGGAATGAAAATCGGGATAAAACCGATGGACGCCGCAGCGAAAATGACGATAAAATAAATCGCCGTGAAAATACCGATATTGATGAGATCCTTTCCTTGCAATTTGTTGTTCATTGCGAAACCTCCTAACATGATTACTTTCGTCTTGATTAGTTCTTGCTAACCGACCCTAATGATAGCATAAATTCAGCTGTGCTTCTATGCACATATCGGTATTTTAAGCCCGTATAGCAAGGAGCTTTTTCGCTCTACCAGAATATCCATTGACCAGGAGTTTTCTCGCAGGTATAATACTATCAGCGATTTTGCGTGATGAAAGGGGCGAAGCAGTTGCGTAACATGATATACAACATTTTAGAAAACAGCGATGCTGTTTCTGGTGTGACCTTGAAAAACAGTCCAAATAGCAGCACATTGCTTTTGGATCGGGCAGATGGCAAGGGACGCATGACATTCCATACGCTCTTTCCGGGGCTGACTTTGGCTTTTATTTTTGTAAACGCTCCCGTATGGCCGGAGTCGGATGAAAATTCAGATCTAAAGCCTTTGCTGATTAACTATTGCGTTTCGGGCAGAAGTGAATTGCTTCTGGATGACGGCTCCTACATTTACCTGAAGGAAAATGATTTTTGTGTCAGTGAACAGACCGCACAGAAAGAATATATCTTTCCCACACGGCAATATCAGGGCATAAAAATATACTTTGACCTGCCACTTCTTTTACAGTCCTGCGGTGAACTTTTGAAATCTTTTTCACTTGACCTCCCTACGCTGGAAGAAAATTATTGTGGCAATCATAAGACATATATCAACGAAGCGGATAGTGAACTGGAAAATATATTTCAAAACCTCTGGCGGCTATCCGAAAGACCCTCTGCCTTCCATTTGCAAATCTATACTCTTGAACTTCTCCACCGGCTTCTTAACATGGAAATCCGGCCTCCGAAAACTTGCGGCTTCTACACGGAAACACAGGTTGAAATTGCAAAAAGGGCGGCACAAATCCTTTCTGATGACCTTCGCCAGCACATCCCTGTAAGACAGATTGCAGAACGATTTTCGGTCAGTGAAACCAGCCTGAAAAATTATTTTAGAGGCGTATATGGACAGAATATATCCACCTGGCTGCGGGAACTCCGTATGAACGAAGCCGCAAGGCTTCTTTCGGACACAAAGCGTCTGATTGCCGAAATATCCGAACAGGTCGGCTACTCTAATCAAGGAAAATTTGCAGCCGTGTTCAAAAAGCAGTTTGGTCTTTCTCCGCTGGAATACCGGCGGTCAAAGAATTTGGGAAATATATAAATGTAGAGGCGGTATTATCACCTGTTAAAGGCAACAATACCGTCTTTCTTTAGATTTTTTCAGTAAGTCAGCCAAAATCTCCGTTTCAAATTGTAGTATTAGTAGGGAGAGAATACGAGGGTAGGGTTACGGTAGCAAGCACAGCAAGCGAGTACCCGCTTGCGAATTTTGAGATTTTCAGGCCCTCTACCCGAAAATTCAAAATTGCTTGTTGGGATAGTCCCAAACCCTTATAAAGAACGGAGGCGACGCATGGCAAACCGAAAGCGGAATATCCAAATGAAATTCTATGTCACGGAGGATGAAAAACGGCTCATAGACGAAAAAATGAGCCAGCTACCCACACGCAGATATGGCGCCTACCTCCGCAAGATGGCGATTGACGGGTATATCATCTATACTGACACCGCAGATATCAAGGCATTTACCAAAGAGCTTTCCGCCATCGGTCGGAACATCAACCAGATCGCCAAGCGGATCAACGCCGGAGGTCCTGCGTATCAGGCCGACATGGACGAGATACGGGAAAGGCTGGATCAGATATGGCAGTTACAAAGACACATCCTATCAAGTCAACGCTGAAAGCAGCCATTGACTATATCTGCAACCCGGAGAAAACAGACGGGAAGCTCCTGGTATCCGCCTATGGCTGCGCCGCCGAAACTGCGGATATCGAATTTTCCTGGACCCGCCGCCACGCCATCGACAAGGGAACAAACCTGGGCCGCCACCTGATCCAAGCCTTTCAGCCTGGGGAGGTCACGCCGGAACAGGCCCATGAGATCGGCATGGAACTCGCAAAAGAAATCCTGGGCGGCAAGTATGAGTTTGTCCTTACCACCCACATAGACAAAGATCATGTTCATAACCACCTGATTTTCAATGCGGTCAGCTTTGCGGATCACAAGCATTATCATTCCAACAAGCGGAGTTATCACTATATCCGCCGCACCTCCGACCGGCTTTGCAAGGAACATGGTCTGTCTGTCATTATTCCTGGACAGGACAAGGGCAAGAGCTATATTGAACATCAGGCCACGCAGAACGGCACTAGCTATAAGGCAAAGCTGAAAGCGGCCATCGACCGGCTCCTGCCAGCCTGTTCCAATCTGGAAGAACTGCTTCGCCGCCTGCAGAGAGAAGGTTATGAGATCAAGCGCGGCAAGTATATCTCTGCCAGAGCACCGGATCAGGAACGGTTCACCCGTCTGAAAACGCTGGGGGTTGACTACACCGAAGAAGCCCTTACCGCCCGGATCGCCGGACGATCCAGACCTTCCCGCCAACCGAAACGGCAGGACGGAAAGATCAGCCTGCTCATTGATATCCAGAATAACATCAAAGCACAGCAGAGTGCAGGCTTCACCCATTGGGCGAAGCTGAACAATCTGAAACAGGCCGCCAAGACCATGAATTTCCTGACCGAACACGGAATCGGCAGCTATGGAGAACTGGAAAGCAAATTGACCGCATTATCCGCACGGAGAGATACCGCTCATGCAGAAATCAAGCGGATAGAAAGTAGAAGTGCCGAACTTGCCCTTGTGATGAAGCACGCCGGAACTTACCGTCAGCTAAAGCCGCTTTATGACCGATACCGCAGATCGAATGATAAAGAAAAGTTCCTGCGGGGGCATGAGGGCGAGATCATCCTTTTTGAAGCGGCCACCAGAGAATTGAAACGGATGGGGGCTGTGCCGCTGCCAACAACGGAAAGCATGAAAACGGAGCTTGCCAATCTCAACGCAGAAAAGGAACGGCTCCTTGCTGAATATAAAGCCACAAGAGCCGAAGCCCAGGAATACGAGACCGTCAAGCAAAATGTGGATGCGCTGCTGACCGTTGCAAAGGAACAGGAACAACAGCGGCGGCATGAGCTTGAATAATTTTCTTTAAAAGACGCTGGGCGCAGCTCCCGGCATCCTGTATAATGGAACTGCGGAAGGAGGTTTTACCGATGACAAGAAGCGAAGCGATCAAAGCATTTTTCTTCAAAAGTGTACTGCCCGTGACCGTGGCACTGATCCTATATTGTATCTTCAAATCCGTCTGCATGAAGAACGGAGAGATTGACTATGTATGGATCTGGATACTCTGCGGGTTGCCGTTTGGCCTCCATCGGATGTGCCTCTGGATCGTGCCGAGCGGCGGCTCCCTTGGTGGAGGGATCGCCTTGTTTGCATTGAACTTTATTATCGGCGGTGTAATCGGCGGTTTCGTTCTGGCCTGGCGGCTTATTGTGGCGGTGTGGTATGTGCCGCTGACGGTGTACCGGCTGATCGTTGGATGATTTTCTTGCGTCATGGAAATATGGAAAACTGCCGCTCGTGCCGATGGAAAAGCCATTCACAACCTGATGGAAAAAGACAAGCCTTTTCCCACAAGTCTGCAAACAGCTTTCCCACAGCCTCACAATCCTGGCAGTTTACGCACATTCCCACAACACCTACTACGGCGAAATTTGCTTCTCTTATAGAAATAGAAAACCTTTCATGTTAAAATTAAAATACATACTCTAAGGAGGTTGAAGCGCATGGACGAAAATAATTCCATCCAGCTTTTTGAAGATAGAAAAATACGCACCGCATGGGACGAAGAACAGGAAGAATGGTATTTCTCCGTTGTGGATGTTATCGCTGTTCTGACAGATAGCTCCAATCCAACAGACTACCTCAAAAAAATGCGTAAGCGTGATGAACAGCTTGCAAGCTACCTGGGGACAAATTGTCCCCAGGTAACAATGATGGGCGCAACAGGCAAAAAGCGCAAAGTGCTGGCGGCAACGGCTGAACAGATTTTACGCATTATTCAGTCCATCCCATCACCTAAGGCTGAACCATTCAAACTCTGGCTTGCTCAGGTCGGCCGTGAACGCATCGAAGAAACGATTGACCCGGAGCAGGCAATCGACCGTGCGTTAGAGACTTATCAGAAAAAAGGCTATGATACAGACTGGATTCATCAGCGGCTTCTTTCTATCCGTGTCCGTAATGAGCTTACCGCGGAATGGCAGGAGCGCGGCGTACAGCAGGGCAAAGAATATGCCATTCTCACCGATGAGATCACGAAAGCATGGTCCGGCATGACTACTCGGCAATATAAGAAGCTGAAAGGTCTGAAAAAAGAAAACCTTCGTGATAACATGAGCACGATGGAAATTGTTCTGAATATGCTGGCAGAGGCAACAACCACAGAACTGTCAAAAGCACATCAGCCGGAAGGATTTTCTGAAAGTCAGAAAATTGCCCGTCGTGGCGGCAGCTATGCCGGTCAGGTTCGACAGGATATTGAAAAAGATACCGGGCGACCGGTCATTACATCGCAGAACGCCGCACAGCTTAATGCCGTAGTCGTTGACATGATAGAAAGCGTAGCGGAAACGGAAAAGCCTGATAATGACGAAAATAAATAAAAAAAGCGGGAGTACAGCAGATCGGACGAACCGAAAAGCTGTACTCCCGTTTTGCGTGACAGAAAGTGTCTGAAATCAAGCCTTTTTCTTCATGTGTCAGCAAGCAGACCGACACATGAGAAATCATAAAGGCTCCCTTTGAAAATACGGATACAGGGAATTATTCTGCGGTTTTTCCACCCTTATCTTCACAGATTTTAGATCGTTTGGAATTGTAATACGGACAAGCGACCAGACACGCCCGGAAACTCTGCTTGCAGCCATGAACACATTTTTTACAGATATGGTTATACTGCCGCCTGCCGTTCTCGCCCAGGAAGAACGCCCATTCCAGCCGCCACTTCTTGCTTCGGCTCATAGGCAATCATGCTCCGGCACATCACGGACGGGCTTCTTTCCTTCTGGGGACTTGTGCTCGGCACACTCCCGTTTGGCATCCTCCAACCGCTCACGGATGGAAGGCTTCTCCGGCGTTGTCCGCTCTGCGTACTCCTGGGCTTTTCCCAATTCTTCGCCGCGTCTGCCGTTGTTGATAACGCCGTCGATCATGCCGTAGTCATCCTCCAGCGTCATTTCCGCTGTGCGGAGAGGATTGTCCTTTTCCGGCTGCTCCGCTGCCACGGCAAAGGCCCGTGTGCCATTCCCCATGATAAGATACTTTCCATCATCGGAAATATGGTGGACACCGTAACCGGCTACCTCCATCTGCTCCCGGCTCATAGCCGTCACCTGAAAGCTGCCCCTCGGTGTCTGCACACGCTCGCCGGTCTCAAAACGGTCTGGAAGAAAAGCGAGGTCTTGTTTCTCTGCCGGGACAGGGAGAACGACGATATTGCCATTGATCTGCATAAATCGTTCCGGCGTTTTGAACTGTTCCGTGTATTTCTGGATCAGTTCCGGGGACAGGGACGCAAAATCTTCCTCACCAAGTCCAACCACCAGGAAAGTTCCTGCTACGATATCATAAATTTCTCCATTTTCATCCCGCAGCCCACGGTTCAGGTCAAGCCCAATGAGTTTGCCTTCATCATTACAGACCAGCGCTACCGGGTCAGAATAGGGATAAGTCGCTCCAATATCACCGCCAACCTCTGCCTGCAGGGAATGAAGGTCGGGGGCGATTTCCTTCACATAGGGTTCCTTCATAGGCTCCACTACAAGCACAGTCATCTTTTCCGAGGCAGGCCTCTCCGCGGCGTCCAGCATTTCATCTGCATGGGACTTCTCCGGGTCATCCAAAGCGGCTTTGACCTCCGCCGGGTCAAAATCCAGAAATTCCTCATAGCCCGTGGCGTCCTTGAATTTTTCAATCTCCGAAGGGAGATAGTCCTCCTGCGTTTGCCCCAACGCCGCCAGCTTTTCATCCAAAGCGGAAATGCGTCCGGCCATCAGGTTTTCGTAAAGTTCTTCCTTTGCGGCGTGCGCCTCCGGGTGCTCTGCCGCATACTGCGGATCGTTCTGACGGAAAAACTCGTCCATGTCAAAGGCGATATCCATAGCCCATTCAGATTTTTCTTCTTCGGGAAGATCGTCCTGAAAAGTCATCACCCGGTACTCGTCGGGGATACTGCCGCGCTCGCCGTCATGATACTCATGGAAGGCTTCTCTGGTATCCCACACATAGCCCTGATCGGTGAAAGTGCCGTTTTCCTCCAACGCCACATCCCGGCCATAGGCTTCATAGTCGATATAGTTCTGCAGGTGGGCGGGAACTTTTGAAACCTCCAGTTCTTCGAGATAATAACGCCCCAGATCGTCATAATCCTCGATATTGGGGTAAATCTCATAACAATCCAGATTCTCCGTGAGGTTGATGATTTCCTGCAGGCTGCTGGTATAGTCACCGATCTCCATAGCGGCCTGGAATTTCGCATAGTTGCTCTGGTCCATTTCATCCAGCTTCGATGCCAGATAATTCAGCTCGTCCAGATTTTCGTATTCGCCCAGCTTGTCATAGAGGCCGTCCACATAACAGTCATAGTCCGTGATGAACCATTCCTCATAGGGATTGCCGAAGTTATCCTTCTGGCCGATCCCGATCCGCTTAAACACTTCCTTCAATTCCTCGGCGGTGGTGGGAAACTTCACCCACTCGCCCACAAGCTCGCCCTCATTGTACTTCCCAAGATTGGTGATAAAGGCGGCAAAGGGATAATCCTTGTCGTGATCGTAATATGGCATATCAGCACCTCCTTACAGTTCCGGCGCAGATTTTTCCTTATGGGGCTGCGCCTTGTTTTTCTCCGCACATTCCTTCTTGCCCTGTTCCAGCCGTTCCCGGATGGAGGGCTTTTTCTCCGGCTCCGCAGGGCGTTCATGGTTCCACTCGTCGCCGGAGAGAGAAATATATCCGTGTTTCGTAAAATGGCCCTGTTCCTCCTGCATGGCGTACTTGCCAAACGGAACAGGGTCGATCGCTTTCAGAAGTTCCGGGGGCAGCAGCATATCCATGTGCTGTGCCAGATACCGCCACCCCAGATCATTCAGATCGTGGATATTGGGCTCAAATACGAAATAGTCGATGTTGGCCGCAAACTCCTTGAACTGCTCCGGCGCTGTCAGCTTGAAGGGCGAGGTCCGCACCGCCGCCAGCACCTCCCGGTCCTCCGGGGAGAGGGCAGCCACCGCCGCCCTCACTTCGGGTAAATGTTCCAAAGTCTTATTTTCTGCCATCAGCACCAACCTTTCTTTTTGGAAATTCCAGCTTGAAATTGATGTACTTGCCGCCCGTGTCGTTCAGGATCACCGCAGCGTCATAAGTGGTCTGTTTCTTTTCAGACCACATTCCCTTGACATTGGTACGTCCCTTTTTCAGAAGGTCCGCTGCCATTTTCTTTGTCAGCTCCTTCTTGCGGCTCGTCCAGAAGCGATCATTTTTCCAGAGGACGAAACCGCAGGACCGATCCGAACACGCAAAGTTCTTCTTGCCCTCATAGACCGGCTGACCGCAGCGGGGGCAGGTACCGATCACTTCCTTCTCCGGGACAAACAGCTTTTTGCCATCCTCGGAAATGCAGGAATAGGTGGACACGATCTCCTGGACCATCGTGCGGATACCGTCCATGAAGGTATCCGGGTCAGCGCCGCCCTTTGCGATCTCCGTCAATTTCTGTTCCCATTCCGCTGTCAGCATGGGAGAGGTCAGCGGCTCCGGCAGGACCGTAACAAGGTTGATACCTGCTTTCGTGGGGATCAGGCTCTTGCCCTTGCGCTCCACAAATCCGGCTGCCACCAGCTTTTCGATGATAGCCGCCCTGGTCGCAGGCGTGCCAAGACCTTTTCGCTCCGCCTCATCGGGGATATCATCCTTTCCTGCGTTCTCCATAGCGGACAGGAGGGTATCTTCTGAAAGCTTTTGTCAAGGGGGTGCGTGGATATTTTTCATATTACTTACGCAGATTCTCTCTCTGCTTCTGCCTGAATAATGCGTTTCAACCTGTCCTCCGCAGTCAAACCGCTACTATGGTCAAAAAACACTTTGACTTTATAATTTGTTTTGCCTTGCTTAATCACAAAAACTCCATCCGGTTTGTTTTTCTCCGAATGGTTATTTGGGGTGGGTAGTGTACTGTTCACAATATTTGTCATACGATATTCCTCCTTGAATGAAAAAGCCCGACAAGGAAAGGTCTGACAACGAAGTTCCGACAACGGACATCAGAAAACCTTTTTTCTTTATCGGGCGATACTATCTTTTTACTATTTCCTTTTTCTTTATAATATTGGTTGTCATGGTTGTCAGAGAGGGAAAAGTGCCGCAATATCAAGGCTTTCGGGATTTTTGCCCGACAACCAGACCGACAACCGGCTCGACAACCGAAGCGACAACGGGCTTTTATTTTTGCTTCAACCATTCTTCCGGAAGTCCTAACTGTTCCATTTCCTCTGTCGGGATTTCTTGAAAACCATCCATGCTGTTGTCAGGCTCGTTGTCATTCCTGATACGCTCCCAGCCCTTTTGTCGGCGGTAAGGCTCTGGAAAATACCTCGGATTGCTGAACGCCCTCCAGCCTGTGACAGCGTTATTCATAATGTCGTTGATCTCTCGCAGCTCCCATTGTTTCGGTTCGTCATAATCATGCCCCAGTGCTTCCTTGTAAAGCTGCTTAGAGCAGACTATGCTGCCGGAATAGCGTTCCAAATAGTCTAAAATCTGTCCTGCCTTTGTGTCCTCCGGCATAAAGTCCTTTTGGTGGGCTTTCAGATAAGCGTTCATAGCCGGACTGAATCTCAGACGGAAATTGCCACTTCTGTAAATCTCCATAGCTTCTGCCCACATCTGATTGATATACTCTCTGGAAGCCTGTTCATCTGCCAAAATATGAACCTCAGCCCTTTCAGGATAGACCATAACCGGAACGAAGCGGCGGTTGCCTGTTCGGTCAAGGGGAAGAAAGTCAAGGGTATTAGAAGAACCACCAAACACACATTGTCTTTTTCTGTCTGCCGGATGTGTTTCATAGGGTATCTTATAGGTTTCCTTTTGGCGGCTCAGAAAGGACTTGATTTCTTCAATGCTCTTAGCGTTGGCGGTTGCAATCATTTCCGACATTTCAATAATCCAATGCCCCTGCATTTTGCGGTACACATTTTCATCATCCAGCTTTTTCAAGTCATCAGAGAACCAGTCATCATTGACCGCAAGCAAACGGAAGAAAGAGGACTTTCCGGCTCCCTGACCGCCCACAAGACAGAGCATAACCTCAAATTTGCACCCCGGCTTAAAAGCTCGTGAGATAGCACCCAGCAGAAACAACTTCAATGCTTCATAGGTGTAATCATCTGTATCAGAACCGAGAAAGCGGTGCAGACAGAAGCGTATGCGTTCTGTTCCGTCCCATTGCAAGGCATTGAGAAAATCACAGACAGGGTGGTAACGATTTTCATTGGCAATAACCGCAACTGCGTCTATGATTTTCTTCTCTACGGTCAATCCATAGTTTTCTTCAAAATATAGGAGCAGATATTTCACATCCACATCCGTCAATGTCGGGCTGTCACGATACCAACCGAGGGGCTTCACAATGTCGATTCTTTCGGTCAGAAGATTTTTTCGGATAGCCCCTTTCAAAAGTGGGTCATATTGCAGAACACGCTTATAATTTGCGGCAGTATTATAAACCTTACCTTTCTCGCTCTGCTCTAAGCTGTTTCGGATTTCTTCTACTGTGCATGGTTCTGTCTGCTGACAGTTCTGCAATTCGCTGTTCAAGTTTTAACACCTCCTTTCTCTGTTCTGCCACAAGTGCTTTTCGTTCCTCCAATGAACCATACAGAAGAATATCAAGTAGATATTCGATATAGTTCTTCTTATACAGTGCTTCTGCAAACAGGGGATTCCATTCCTCATCCGGCTGTTTAGGAGCGTATTTCTTTTCCCATTCTCTAAGAAGATGAAAATAATCCGTCAGCACCTTGTAGCAATGATTTTCTTCTTTTTGATACTTCTGTTCCGGTGTCGGCTCACGAATACGAGGGCGAATACTGGGCTTTTGTCGGCTGTCATAGTTAAGACCAAAATCTTCAGCAAGTTTGACAGCAGCTTCCCTCAGCCCGATACCGAATAGCTTCGCTGTCAGATCAACAGCGTCTCCAGTTGCTCCGCAGCCAAAACAGTAATAGCGTTCATCCAGCTTCATACTGGGGGACTTATCCGAGTGAAACGGACAGCACGCCATACCAGTGCGACCCACTTTCAAGCCATAGGCTTCTGCGGCTTGTCGGGCAGTAACATTTTCTTTTACAACTTCAAATACATTCATGTGACTCCTTTCCAGAAACGAAAAAAGCACCTGTCATTTTCAAAACGAAAATAGCAAGTGCCTTAAAGTTCCATATCCTGTTTTTTGCTTTTCGCCGGAATTGTCCGGCTGACTTCACGCTCTGCCATTTCCTTCTTCTTGCGGCTCAACTGCTCTATAATGGAACTTTTGGCTTTCTTCTTGATTTGCTCCGTTCCGGCTTTTTTGACCTCCGGTTTCATCAGCGTAGTTTGGATTTTCTGAATAGTTGATTTCATAGCATTTGTGATTCTGGCAATCACGCCATCCAATCGTTTCACTGCATACTCAACTTCTTTCTTTGAAGCCTTACGCTCAGGGGAGAGAACCCACGCCTTAGACTGCTCCACCAGCTTAATATCCTCCTTGTGCGTTTCCAGTTTTACAGTATCAGCAACGACCTCAACCGCCTTGTCATAGGCAATATCGGCAACCTCGTCCACCAAAGCTTCCACATCTTCAATCTTCATCGTGAGTTCTTCCAACTTTTGCTCCTGTGCTGCCAGTTGCTCCTTTTGCTTGAAAAGAATATAGTCCTGTTTTTCCAGATATGCACGACCACCATATTCCGGTTCTTCTTCCAGTTGTAAGCCATGCTTTTTCGCCACATCAAACAGCAGCACTCGGCAAGCTGAATCGAAAGTCATCTTGCGGTTGTTTTTTCTTCCGACTGGCTTCTCCGGTTCCGGCAGTTCAAACCCCAATGCTTCCAAAGCCTTTTCCTGTTGTGGGGCAATCTCTCCATATTGATTTTCACAGTCGAACACATGACGCTCGTGAATATGAGGGGTGCTTTCATCCAAGTGCAGCGCCCAATTCAGGATATGGACATGAGAGCCGAAACGCTCATTTGCGATTTCCATAAATTCTGTGACGATCTCAATGAGCAATTCCGGCGGAACATGATTGTCAAGCGTTCCAATCTGATAGACCGTTTCCTCTGGACAGGTCTTTTTGCTTTTGAGTAAATCTCCAGTTTCCTTATTTCTTTCAGGGTGTCGGTTCTTCACATTTCTTTCATTCTGTCCTGTTACAAAATCATGATACCGCTGACGATAAAAAAGCTGTTCCACATCTTCAAAAGTGGCAGACAGCTCATTTTCCTTTTCGGGATTTTTGAAATTGCGAAAGCCATTGTAACAGTCCCAATAGAGATTTTGTTTGGCTCGTTCTTCGTCAATGTGTTCGCTGTTGGCAATGTCAAAACTGCGGTCATTGTGCTTCGGGTTATAAACGCCATTCTTTCCGGCTCGTCCATTGTGTCTTGTTAATTTCACATGAGTTCCTCCTTTTCTTTTTGATTTCCCCGACAGGGGAGAAGGGCAGCGAAGCTGATTCCTTGCGGCTTTCTGCGTCAAGTAATACCCAGTATTAAGTGGCGAAGCGCCACTTAACTGGGCAAGGCTGCCGCCCTTGACCTGCACAGGGGTATTGCATTCCCTGTACCCATGCACAAAGGGTTGCACCCTCTGTACTCCCGCCCGAACAAACTGACTTCACCCCATCCCAAGCTCTGTCAGTTCCTTCGGTTTTACAAAACAGTCCACCGGACTATTTTGCAAAAAGAAAAACCGACGCATGATCGCTTTACGCTCAATACATCGGTTTCTTCATCTGACCTTGACGGTCATATTCAGTTGTGGCAGATTAGCCAATTTGAAAAATTACTCTGGCACATCTACTGAGTAGCTCAGACAATCGCCTCTTTTATTGCTTTTCAAATCGTTATAATACCACATATACATCGTTCTACCATATTCTTCATATTCTATAATCCCATCTGGCTTTTGACCTTCTACTTCTAATGAGTAAATTTCTTTATCATGTGCATAGCCAAAAACGAATCTGGTATCCGGATAATTTGGATTTAAGTCTTGTTGAATATCACTTATTGTTAAAGATAAATGGATAAATTTTTTGAAGTCTCCCCCATAAGTGGTATCTGGTGTAGTGGTAGCTGGTGTAGCATTTACAAACGCATATTGTGTACTTTCATTTTCTATCTTTTTTTTGCAGCGTGCAATCACAAAACCTTGAACGGGATCGTTATCACTTCCTGCCCGATAGAAAATAGTATCATACTGTTTGCCATTCCATATATGCAATATTTCATCAACATGATTAAGAAAATCTTCTGGAACAGAAAATTCTTCATTTTCAGCATTCAAAGGAGAATTCAAAATAGCTTCTTCGACAGAACTATAATATATGAGTTCAGAATCCTTTTTATCGTAATCACTCAAATTGAATTCGACATATGCATTGTCTTTATTGTCATCTTCCGGAACATAAGTATAACGACCATTTTCAATATGGTCATCATAATCAACAAACAGTCCAATACATATCAGCGCTGCAAAAATCAAAAAAACTATTCCTACAATGATTAGCAATATTTTCAAAAATTTTTTCATACAAAAGTCCACCTTCTTGCTTCATTTCAGTAAATTATATCATACCGATATGAACAATTCAATTCACGCTCTATCAAGTAGTTTTTTACTTACCTATAACGCACATTTCCGCAAAATCCATAGTCTCCGATACTTTCCTCACAGGCGATATACAGTCGGAATTCTGTCAGCTCATGAAATAAGAAAAACCGACGCATGATCGCTTTACGCTCAATACATCGGTTTCTTCATCCGACTTTGACGGTCATATTCAGTTGTCTAACATCGTACTGTTATAAAATCTATGTCATTTACGATTCTTCTTATGCTGATTTGTCCAGTAAGATTTTACAGGGATTCTTCTTCTCTCTATATCTTCCATAAATTCTTCTTTATCGATATTACTATCAATGGTAAATAGCTTTTCCCCATTTACATATACACGCACAGAACCTTTTTTTCTCTCGCAGTAGGTAATATCCCCAAAACGAAAAGTTCTCTTTTTTCCAAAAGTTGACCGCCATGTGATTTCATCTCCGTTCACTTCCAGTTTCCACATTACCATATTGACTATTCCGCTTATGCCTACTAAAAAAAATATTCCAAATATACAAATGACAAACATATCTTCTTTTTCCCTAAGACTCATAGCCGTACAACAAGCAAAAAATATTGTACCTACGATAAATGCCACGACAAGGAATTTCTCTGTTTTTATTGTATAATGCGTTCTAATTATTCCCTTTTTCTGTTCTTCCTCTCGTTCTTTAGCTCTCTTTTGTTGAAGATTTACAAGATATTTCAAAAGAAGAAGTACAACTAAATAGGGGCCTATTTGTGTAATTATATTCAAACACATTCGTAAAAAATCATTCATTTTTTGCCCTCCATAGTTCCAGCTATATAAAAATGATTATTTGAAATCGAGTATTAAAAACCTCAATTTTTCATATCTCATTATACTTCATCAACTTAAAGAATGGAAGAAAAAATTTTGTGTACAGAGTTCCTGTTCAAACCTTGTAACGCACATTTCCGTAAAATTTATAGTCTCCGATACTTTCCTCACAGGCGATAGGCAACGGTCAAAACATCAGGTTTGCACCTGACATTTTAACCGCATATCAGCCCTGATTATCACAGTATCCCTGCTGGCTGTTCAGCCCATGCTTTTTCGCATATTCACTGGCTTTCTGTCTGCGTTCCTCACTGTAAGGCGGCAGGAAACGGATAGACAGACGGGACTTTGCCAGCTCATAAGAAACACCGCCTTGAACATTGGATTTTTCCAGTCGGCAAAGGTCAGGGTACTTCTTAGCAAAAGCAGCCAACCTCTTTTTCAATCCGGCGTTGTGGGTGTAGATATTTGCCTTGTCCTCGCCCTCATTAAAGAGAACGATTGTTTCTTTCTCAATCTTCGTCAGTCTCGTCATAGCAGCCCTCCCTATGGTTTTTCAACACACGCAGCTTGCAGTAAAAGCAGCGATACCACCTTTCAACACCCTCAGCACTCAGCTTGACGGAAAGCATATAAAACAGCTTCTTCGCCACTGGATCGGGTGCAAGGGCAGCTACCATACGCAAACGCTCGACAGTTGCTTTCAGGTTCGGACAGCCAAAGGCATAAAGGGCTTCCATTTCATTCCGGTTCATCTTCATTGTGTTTTCCTCCTTAAAGTTTGATAAATGAAAAGCGACAGACACTTCATAAGGAAATACCTGTCGCTTCGTTTACGATACAAATTTGTTGGTTTTGGACTTGATAAAATCAGCAGTAAATCATTTCCTGTCTGATGATTTCTTCGGCTCGGTTACGGATAGAGTTCATGGACTGTACCCACAACATCTGATTGTCTGCTTTCATGGTTTCGGTCACGCCCTCGGCTTGTTTCATCTGCTCAATGATAAGGCTGCACCTTTCCGTTGCCTGTTCGTTCAGATCAGCAAGGTAAGTATGCAGTTCGCCGGATAAACAGAGGGCAGAGAACCTTGCAGGGCGGTACTGCTCCAAATATGTCCTGTGCAGTCTGCCCCACATACCGATAGGGCGGTGTTCCTCCGGTAGCTTCAAGTCCGGCACATAGTAATCACCCACAAGAACATAGTCCAGACCGTTGCTTTCGTCATGGATTCGTAGTTTCAATTCTGTCATGCTATTTTTTCTCCTTTCACTTTTTGCCGATTTGATTTGCTTGTGGCGTTCTGTTCAACACACACATTGCTATCAGAGCTTTTTTCTTCTGCTATACGCTCATGCTCCGCAAATTCTTTTGATTTCTCACGAATCTTTTTCATATACTTACGATTGGATTCTCGTTTTCTGCGAAGTCGTTCCGCCTCTTTTTCAGCAGCAATCCTTTCTTCCTCGGTTGGTTCATGCTGCTCCACAGGTACTTGAAATTGCCCGACATAGTTAAGATATATCTCCACCTCTGTGGTGCGGTCTGCACCTTTTCCTTGTGGCTCGTGAACCAGTATTTTGTCGATAAATTCATTTATCATGGCAGGAGTAAGTTCTGTAATGTTCTCATACTTTTTAACCAGCTTTAGAAAACGCTCCACATTATTTTGACCGCCTATAATCCGTTGCATATCAGCGGTGTCAGTCTCAATAATCTTGTTCAGCTCGTTCTGCTCATTTTCATAATCAGTAAGCATACTCTGAAAAAGTCTGTCCGGCAATCTTCCAATCACATTATCTTCATAGATTTTCCTGATAAGCATATCCAGTTCGTGAACTCGCTTCTGATTTCTTTCAATGCGGTTTTTTACAGTTTCAGAAACAGCAATATCTTTCATCGCCGATTCTTCTTGCAGAGAATAAACAAACTCCCGCTCATTCAAAGAAACATAATGGCAAGTCTCCTGTATGGTTTTCAGAATGATGCTTTTAAGTGCTTTTGTTGAAATATGGTGGCAAGTACAATGTCGGTCATACTTCTGATAAGCAAGATTATATGTGGAACATTCATAACAATCTGCCGGATTGGAATAACTTGTCCTTTTTTCGCCTTTGGCAGTATAGTATATTCTTTCTCGCCCTTTCCGCTGCCTGTGATTATACATCGGCGCACCACAATCAGCACAGTAAATCTTTCCGGTCAGAACATTAGGCTCGCCCATAGGATCTGCTTTTCTTACATTCTGTCTTAACTTTTGAGCAAGCAGCCATGTTTCTTCATCGACAATAGGCTCTTGTGTATCATCAAAAACCACCCAATCTTCCTTATCTGCCCTTTTCGTCTTTTTGTCCTTATAGGAATTTTTGAATGTCCTGAAATTGACAGTCTTTCCGATATACTCTGGTCGGGCAATCAGAGTAGTAACCTGATTTCCTCGCCACATATACGGATTTTCTTTGTCATAGTTGCTTGCATGATTTCCAAGTCCCTTTTTGCCAAGATAATAAGATGGTCTTTCAATTTTTTCTTCTGAAAGTTCTCTTGCTATCTGATAAGGTCCTTTTCCCTCAATAGTCATGCGATAAATTCTGCGGACTACTTCAGCAGCTTCTTCATCAATAATCCAATGGTCGGGGTTTTCGGGGTCTTTCAAATAGCCGTATGGTGGGATATTACTTGTATGAGCGTTGCCGGAAGAACCTCTGGATTTCAGTACAGCTTTAATTTTCTTACTTGTGTCCCTGACAAACCACTCATTCATGATATTCAGAAAAGGGGCAAACTCACTGGTTTCTTGACGGTCACTGTCAATACCATTATTGATTGCTATAAATCGAACTTCCTTTTCTCTAAACAGAATGTCAGTGAAAAAACCTACTTGCAGATGATCTCTGCCGATTCTGGACATATCTTTGCAGATACAGGCAGTGATTTCTCCGTTTTTAACACCTTCAACAAGTCTGTTCCATGAAGGTCTGTCAAAAGTCGCTCCACTCCAACCATCATCGGTAAAATGAACAAGATTCGTAAAACCATGTTTCATAGCATAATCTTCAAGCATTTGCTTTTGATGAACTATACTGTTACTCTCTCCAGCATTATCATCATCACGAGACAGTCTTTCATACAAAGCAGTAATGCCATTGCTTCTATCTTTTTTTCTTCTCATGCTGAACTCCTTTCTTCAATTCCTATCCACTCCTTACGCTCACAAAATATCACATCGGTGAAATGCTTGGGCGGCGTGGTTTTTCCGGTCTTGACCGACGCGGCAGATACGGAAAGCGTCTGATTATCCGTTACCACCGGCAGCGCGGGCGCTGCCTCCGTCTGCTCCTGCTCATAGCGCTTCCAGCCAGGAGCAAGAACGGTTTTGCCCTTGGCGGTGAAGCTCTGACCGGCACAGTCCACCGTAATGAGCGTTTCTGCATAGCGGTGGGGTTCATCCACCGCACGAAGCAAGCCCCTTGCCGCCAGCTTCAGCACCTCGCGTTCGCCCAGCGGCAGAGAGGCCATATCTACCTTTTCCACGCTGATGGTGGGGACGATAGCGTGGTGATCGGTGACTTTTTGGCTGCTGCATACCTGCTTGGCGCAGATGGTCGGCGGCTTCTCCGTGCCGCAGACAGCGGCAGCAGCGGCAACAAGGCCGGGGACGCTGCCCTCCATATCGTCGGTCAGGAAGCGGCTGTCGGTGCGCGGGTAGGTACAGAGCTTCTTTTCATAGAGGGCTTGGAGATAGTCGAGGGTCTGCTGAGAGGTGTAGCCGAGAACGCGGTTGGCGTCGCGCTGGAGGGAGGTCAAATCGTAGAGCGCGGGCGCTTTCTCAGACTTTTCCTTGCGCTCCACGCTTTTGACGGTTACTGCCTTGCCCTTGCAGGCGTTGGCGATGGCGTCGGCGTCCTTCCTGTCCTTCATTCGGCCTGTCGTGGCGGGAAAGCCGCAATCGAGCTGGACGGTGTAGAACGGTTCTGCCGCAAATGCGGAGATCTCCGCCTCGCGCTGTACCAGCAGCGCCAGCGTGGGCGACATGACGCGCCCGATGTTCAATGTGCGGCCATACGTCAGGGAGAAATACCGCGTGGCGTTGATACCAACCAGCCAATCAGCCTTGGCGCGGCAGAGGGCGGATTGATGCAGGCCGTCATAGTCACGCCCGGATTTAAGCTGCTGGAAGCCGCTGCGGATGGCATCATCCTCCATTGAGGAAATCCAAAGCCGCAGAATCGGCTTGGAGCATCCCGCAAGGCAGTAAACCGTGCGGAAGATCAGCTCACCCTCGCGTCCAGCGTCGCAGGCGTTGACCACCTCGGTCATATCCTCCCGGCGCATCAGCTCCCGCAGAATATCAAACTGCTTCTGCTTTTCAGAGCGGACGATGAAGCGGAACGAGGTAGGAATGATGGGCAGCGCCGCCAGCGTCCATTTGGCATCATCGGCATTGTAAACGGCGGCGTCGGCCAGCTCTGCCAGATGCCCGAAGCACCACGACACGATGTACCCGCCGCCCTCCAGATACCCGTCATGCCGTGATTTTGCACCCAGCACGGCGGCGATGCTCTGCGCCACGGAGGGTTTTTCGGCGATCACAAGGCGCATGGTGCAGCCTCCATTCTCTTTACGTCACGGTAGCAGGGGCGAACGCAGCTCTGTCCGAAGCGCTTGCAGCCGTAGCAGAAGTGTTCCTTGGCAGCGTCGGGAGGGCTGTCCTCCCGCACTGCTTTCGGCTTCTGCATCATCAGGCGTTCCAGCGGATTATTGGTGAAATATCTCATACGTTCGTATCCTCCGTAGTATCCTGTTCCGGTTCGTCCTCATACGGCTCAAACTCGTATTCGTCCTCGCCGTAGTCATAATCGTCCAGATCGGCGCTGCCCTTGGTCTGCGGCTTGGCCTTTTTCTGCTTGAAAATGTAGAACGCGGCACCACCGCCCAGCGCGACGATCAGCAGGACGACGAGGATGCCGCCCACGCCGCTCTTTTTCTCCGGTTCCTCGGCGGCGGGTTCTGTCGGCTCAGCGGGGACTTCGGGCTTTGCCTCCTTGCCCACGCACTCGGTCATGTTGACCGCGCAGACGGGGCAGGATGTATTGACCGCACCGGCCACGCATTTGGTGGTGCAGGAGCAAGTGGCGGGCGTTTCTTCCTCGCCGGTCAGCGCCATCAGGTCGGCCTCATCCACCTGATTCAAGAAGTGGACGGTTTCTTCGCCCTCATCGTCACGGTCAATAATCAGGTAAAATGTATTGCCGTTCTTGCTTTCCAGCGTAATGAACTGTTTTCCTGCCTTGGTGCTGGAGCCAATATCGTCGATCAGCGTCAGATTGCCGTCCGGTGTCAGCGCATCGCTGCCGCCCGTCATGCTGCCGATGCTCGCGGTACTGTCAGCGGCGTCGGTGACGGTCAGATAGCTGCCGTACACATAGCCCGCGCGGGCGGGCAGCAGGATTTTTACCCAATCGCCGTCCCTGCCAATCACATCGACCACCGTGCCGTTGGGGAGCTGCGTAAACGCGGTGTTGTCCAGTCCTGCGCCAGTGCGGACATTCAAGTTGCCGCCGTTGGTCGTGACCGTGCCGGTCTGTTTTGTTTCCTGCGTGTCTGCGGCGCTGCTTTCGGCAGCAGGCAGCGTATCATCGGGATAGTCGCCGCTGCTGGCAAAAGCGGAAACGGGGAGAATCCCGATACACAGGAGTATCAGCAGCAGGCTGATAAAAATGCGCGGTGCTTTCTTAGTCATGGTTCAACGCCTCCTTTTCCGAAGTGGCCGGTGCAGGCGCGGCCTGCATACGGCGGAACAGCTCGGCAAACTGCTCCATCGTCATGCCGTTCTCACGCACCATGCCGATGATGTCGGTGTCCTCCAGCTCACGAATCTGCTTTTCCAGCTCGCGGTTGCGGCCTTGCAGATCGGAGATTTTGCCTTTGTTCTTCTCCAGCTCTCCACGGAGCTTCATAATTTTCGGGTTCATATCGTTCACTCTCCTTTACGGCAAGCGCCCATAGCGGTAGAAATGGGACTGCCAATAGTTTGAATTTAAGTTTGCATAAGAGATCGGATCTCCGCAGTGGATCATCATATTGTTGCCGACGTAGATACCCACATGGCTGACACCGGGGGTATCATACGTTCCGGTGAAAAACACCAGATCGCCCGGTTTGACGTTGGCAGAGGATACAGGCGTGCAGATGTTGCAAAGCCCCTGCGCTCCCAGCCTGCCCACATCCCAACCGGAATGATTGATGACCCAACTGACGAAGCCCGAACAGTCAAATGAGGTAGAGGGGCTGCTGCCGCCCCAAACGTAGGGGTAGCCGAGATACTTTTCCGCTTCCTTGATGATGGCGGCGAATACCTCATCGTCCAGCGCCTCCGGGGGAATGTCGTAGTCGGTATAGCTACCCTCCACATACTTGCCGATGTAGCCTGAACTGGGGAACAGGTCGGGACGGTTGCCGAGGGTGGACATATAGGTGGCGTACATTCCGAGCTGTTCTTCGCTCATAATGTAAACGGGAACATGGGAGAGATTGAAGTTTTCCAGCGTGACCGTGCAGATGTAGTAGTCATACGGCACCTGATAGGTGTCCGTATGGGTGTTGCCGTCCGCGTCCGTCCATGTGTCGGTTTCTGTGCGGTAGCGGGTTTCCACCACCACATCCTCGGTCAAGATGTACTGGCGGTCAAAGAGCATCTGGAGCGTACCCTGCACCTCATCCAGCGTCCATTCCCCTTGATGCAGCGCCGTAATCATGGAAATGAGTACATAGGGGTCATGCTCGATGGTGTCCAGATCAAAGTGGTACTCATCGTAGTCATGGGTACTTTCATAGGTGTCGAGGTAGCGCTGAAGCTCTGCCTCCATCGCGCAATACTGCGCCTCCGCACCCAGCATATCGGCGTCCTGCGACGGATAGGTACTGGCCACGATCCCGGAGCCGACGCCATCCATTATCACCGAGCAGGAGGACAGGCCGTTGAGCAGAAATGCCAGCATCAGCAGAATTGCGGCGGCAATGGCAAAGCCGCGCCGGTGTTCCCACACATATTTGCCCGCTTTCTCAGCCTTTTCAGCGGCTTTTTTCGCGGCCTTGGCGGTATTCTCTGCCGCCTTTGCCGTAGTCTGCGCCGTCTGATTGTGCTTGGCAGCGGCATACTGCTTTTTGATGGCCTGCTTCTGCTGCCACTTGGAAACGGGATTGCTGGTGGGGCTGTCGATCTCTGCTTTCTTCTGGAGCGCGTCAAGATTGGCTCGTTCCAGCTTTTTCTCTGCACGGATGGCAGCACGATAAGGCTTGAGCTGATGGGCGCGGTGGGCAGACTGCACCAGCCGCCCGCCGCTCTCCACGGCTTGCTCTACCTTGTGCGCGGCCTCTACGCCTACATTGTCATCCTCGCTCTGCCGCACCTCCCGATGAACCTGAGAGAGAACAAAGTTGGCGGGGGCATCCCGCACGGCATGGGTCAGCTTTGAGGGCGGCTTTTTCTTATCCACTTCCTCAAAACGGAGCTGCGTTTTGACCTTGCCGGTGGCAGGATCAAAGCCGCGTTCCTTTTTGACCACGGTTTTCTTGGGGATTTTCGCCTGTGCCTTATCCGCCTTGGCCTCCGCTTTTTTCACCCGCTTGATGGGCTTTTCCAGCTTCGGCTCGGCAAGATCGGCGTCGGAAAACTGTAAACGCGGTTCTCTTTTCATGCCGACGCCACCTCTTGCGGCTTGGTGGTCATGACGCGGTACAGCTCGGTGTCCTTGGGGAAGTGGTCAATGAAGGGCAGGATCGTGTTGCCGTAGAACAGCAGCCCCTCGCCCTCGCCGGAGTGGGTCACATAAGAAAGCTGATGCGGCGAAATGTTGAGCTGCTTTGCGAGAATCTGCCGGTCGCCAGCGGCCTGATTGAGCATATAGATGAAATCGCTGTTCTCAAAAATGTTCTCAACCTCGCGGCTGGATAACAGGTCTTTGACATTTTGCGTGATCCCGGTGGGGATGCCGCCCCATTTGCGATAGCGTTTCCAGATTTCGACACTGTACGAAGCCGTCTGTTCCTCCTTCAAAAGAAGATGGAACTCGTCAAGATAGTAGCGGGTCGTTTTATGGGCGGCGCGGTTGATGGTCACACGGTTCCAGACCTGATCCTGCACCACCAGCATCCCGATTTTTTTGAGCTGCTTGCCCAGCTCCTTGATGTCGTAGCAGACGATGCGGCTATTCACATCCACGTTCGTGTGATGGTTGAACACATTCAGAGAGCCGGTGACGTAGATTTCCAAAGCAGTGGCGATGTACTGCGCTTCCTTTTCATCCTGCGCACGGAGGGCGTTATACAAGTCCTCCAACAGCGGCATATTCTCCGGCTTCGGGTCATTGAGGTAGTCCCGGTAGACGATGCGAACGCAGCGGTCGATGATGGTCTTTTCCACAGGGGCAAGCCCGTCCTTGCCGCCGACGATCAGCTCACACAGAGACAAAATGAAGTCGGATTTCAGGCTCAGCGGGTTATCATCGTCGCTGTAATCCAGATTCAAGTCCATCGGATTGATGTAGCAGGGCGAACCGTCGTAGCCCTTGCCGGTGGGCGACAGCTTAATGACCTGACCGTGCAAACGCTCCACCAGCGGTGTATATTCGCCCTCCGGGTCACAGATGATGATGTCGTCTTTGGGGCAGATGAGAAACGCATTGGTGATCTCACGTTTTGCCGAAAACGACTTGCCGCTGCCGGGAGTGCCCAAAATCAGGCCGTTGGGATTTTTCAACAGCTTCCGGTCTACCATGATAAGGTTGTTGGACAGGGCGTTGATGCCGTAGTACAGCGCCTCTGAACCGTTCTGAAATAGCTCCTGCGTGGTAAAAGGGACGAAGATTGCCACGCTGGATGTAGTCAAGCCCCGCTGAATCTCAATCTGGTTCAAGCCCAGCGGGAGGCTGCTCATCAGCCCTTCTTCCTGCTGGAAGTCCAGCCGGGTCAGCGCGCAGTTATATTTCTGCGCGATGCTGGAGGTCTGGAAGATGTTGTTGTCGAGCTGCCGGGGCGTGTCCGCTGTGTTGAGAATGAGGAAGGTCAGCAGGAACATTCGCTCGTTGCGGGACTGCAAATCCTGCAACAGCTTTTTGGCCTCTGCGCCGTAGGTAGCAAGGTCGCTTGGAATGATGTCCATATCGTACCCGGCGCGGACGGCTTTTTTCTGTTCTTCGATTTTGGATTTGTCCAGATCGGTGATCTTGCGCTTGACGGTCTTGATGGCGTTGACCTGATCCACAGACTGCACATGGAGGTTGACGAGGACGCTGCTCTCCATATCCAGAAAATCCGCCAGCATCCGGTCGTTCAGTTCCGGTGCCAGAATCTGCACGAAGCTGACAGCGCCCAGCTTTTTGCCCATGCGGAACATTCTGCCGGTTTTGAACTCAAAGGAGCTGGGGGCAATAAAGTCCTTGGTGGACAGGCCGGAGGGGGCAAGCCAGTCCCAAGAGAAACGGAACGGCTCCTGCTCATCCATCCGCAGAATATCGTGCATGACGCGCAGACGCTCATAGCCGTTCAGCGGCGCAGCCACAACACCAAGCCGCTTGAAGTTGTTCAGAAGATCGGTTTCGATGCGCTCCAAACGGGGCTTGGCAGCGCGGAGGTTGTCGGCCTCAACGCCGAACGTGAGATACTTGGTCTTAATGAGGCCGTTGTTGCCGCGGGCAAGCTGATTTTGCAGCATACCGGCGTACTCGGCGCGGATGCCGTCAAACTCGTCCCCGCAGGGCGGAATAGAAATGCTCCGTGCAAAGGTTTCCTGTGAAGCCGAGAGGTTCACAAAGGAAAGCTGGAATTGCACGGAGCTGTCAAAGTAGTTCAGAAAATCGCACCACGCTTCAAAGATGGCGGTCTTGTCCTCGTTCTGCGAGAGCTGGTAGTTGATGTCCTGATACTGGATCGTTTTGGTGTAGCGCGTGTCGGTCACACGGCAAATACCGTCCGGCCACATACGCTGATACGGGATGCTGTCCTGCGCCGATTTTTCTTTCTTATCCGTTCGGTTCGCTCTTGCGATGGCGGCTTCGATCTGTTTTCGTTCGGCGCGGGTCAGCTTTTTCTTTTCGGACAATTTGATACACCTCCCGGTCTAACTGGTTTTGCCGCTCCAAAACGGCATAGAAATTGTTGGTCTTATACGGGCGCTGCTTCGGCCTCTGGAAACACACGCGGTAGATGTTGCGGATGACGACCTCCAACGGCTGACCGTTCTTTTCATACATGGCGAACAGCATAGCCGGGATCATCACCACCATCATCACCATGGCGGCGGGGCTGGTGCCGATGCTGCCCTTGAGCAAGAAGAAAAGCGGTACGCCGATGAGTGCGCCGCTTCCGAAGCAGATAAGCTGCCGTTTCGTGAGGTTGAATAATACCTTGGTCTTAACTTTGGTTAAGTCCTTTGGGACGTTGACATAGGCCATAGAAATCCCCCTTTACAAGAGCTTTTCATATCGAAGTTTCATCTGCGCCGGGTACAAAGCGGAGGCGGGCTTGCGGCTGCCTGTCCAGCATTTGCCGCCCGCCATGCCTGCACAGCTCCAGCCAGCGGCGCGGAGGCTGCTGCCATTCTCGCTATCCAGCGTATAGGTGATGATCTTGCGGTATCCCATTGCCTTTGCCGCCCGCGCAGATGCGGCATAGAGAATACTGCAAGCGTTTCTCTCGCCGGTGGTACAAAGACGATTGACCTCCAATGTCCAGCCATCATCCAGATACCGGCTTACCGGACGGCCTACGATTGCAACGCCAACAAGCTCTCCATCCTTGGCACAGCCGATGGAAAACTTATGCCCAGCAGTTGCCTTATGGTGCCGGTGATGCGCATTGACAAATGCGTTCGCTGTTGCGAGCGCGACGGGCGTGAGTGTCAGCATAGTATCACCCCCGTTAATGTGCATTGAACACGGACTTGGCAAGGCTGCTCGTTTTGAACAGGCAGAAGCACAGCAGCACCGTGTAGCCCATGCAAGTCCAGATGGCGTAGATGATGTCATCCACAAGCGCGATGTTCTGCACCAGAACGGCGTAGATGGCAACGCAGACGATGATGAGAAATGCTTGGAAGCCCAGCGCCAGCAGGGAACGGATGTAGTTCTGTCCCATGCCGCCCCATTCCTTGCCCATCATGGTCGCCATCGGAATTGGGGCAACAGAGGTGACGAGATATATTTCAATCATTCTTCCGAATGTGATAATGAAAATGCAGATGGTCAGCGCCCACATGGTAATGCCAACAAACAGCGACTGGAACCATAGGCCGAAGAGCGGCCCCAGTTCCATTTCCATCAGCCGATCCTCAATGCCCACCATGACGCTTGAAATGTTGATGCTGGTGTCGCCGATAATCAGCCCGGAGGCGCTGGCAACGACGCTTTGGGCGGCATCGAACACGCCCATCACAATCGTCCATGTGTTTGTTACGATCAGGACAGCGGCAGCGGACTTGAACGCCCACTTGAAGAATATCCATGTGTCCATGTCGTTGAGGTTATTTTTGTCGGTAATGAGCTGGATCAGCTCCAGCGTCATCACAAAGGCGAGAATTGCGCCTGCGATGGGGACGATCACGGTTTCCGACAGGTTTTGTATCATGCTGAAAATGCTGCCGTTCCATGCCTGCGGCGATAAGCCCACCTGACCGGAGATCTCGGCAACCTTTTGATTGGTTGCATCGAACATCCCGGACAGATTGCTCACGATACCGCCGATGAGCATTTCTTTCAGCCATTCCGTGATCTTATCCCATAAGAAATCCATAGGGTTGCCCTCCTTTCGGGAGGATGCCGCCAGAAAGCGGCACCCTCCGTGGATTTATGGGAAGCAAACGAGCTGCCTGATTAGCCGAATAGACCGGACAGCAGCGGCACGAGGGTAATGCCAATCAAGGCCACCCCGCCCCCGGCCATCAGCTGTTTTATCCCCAATTAGGTGTAAAACTCTGCTCGATGGCGGGCGGCGGCGTACAAAAAATCTATATGGTGTTTTTAAGAGAACCGTCCCGGCGGGACAGGTCAGGCAGTGACCTGTTCCACCTCCGGGATGGGTTTGAGATTAAAATGAATTTCGATAGAAATGTGTCTTGTTTTATCTTCGTCAATGCGCTCATGCACGACGATTTCTTTGATTAAGCGGTTGAGGGTGGCTGCGTCCAACTCTGTGATGTTGGCATATTCCTGAATGGCTTCCACCCATTGTTTTGCGTCATTGGCAAGCTGGACTTCATCGGACAGCCGCTTTCTGCCCTCGGACACTTTTGTTTTAAGTTCCGTCTGCTCGGTCTGTGTCTTTTCCAGCATGGTGTTGAAGTTCTGCTCACTGATACGCCCTGCAATCATATCTTCATAAAGCCGCATTACCATTTTGTCCAGAACCTCAATCCGTTCCTCGTCCCTTGTAAGGGAGCGTTCCATTGCTTCCCGCTGTTCCCGCTGCTCGGCTTCACAGGTATTGGTCAGGCGGTCAGCAACCGCTTTCCCGTCCATCAGGGCAGCTCTGGCACATTCCCGGATTTTCCGCAGCACATGACTGTAAAGGGTGTCATAATCAATCCGGTGCTGGGTGCAGTGGTTCTTTCCAAAGGCATTGTAGGTCTTGCAGGAGTAAATCTGCTGGGGATGTTTTGCGTTTGTGTAGCGTACCGTCAGAGACTTCCCACACTCGCCGCATTTTATCAGTCCGGCAAACAGGCTGATTTCATTGGTCTGCCCCGGACGCTGGCGGGATTTCAGCTTGTTCTGCACAATGTCAAAGCTCATGCGGTCAATCAGCGGTTCATGCTGTCCTTCCACTACAATCCAGTCCTCCGGCTTCTTTTCCCCAATCGTGCCGATTTTGAAACGGTAGTCCTTTTTCTGGGAAGCAATCGCCCCAGTGTAAACGGGATTCATCAAAAGGTCTTTGATAACGGAAAAGTCCCACATATACCGCCCGTTTTCCGGGTCTTTCTTTTCCCATTTGGTGCGGGTATTGCGAAGCCCCCGTTCCCGGTTCCACCATGTGGGGCAGGGGATTTTTTCTTCCTCCAGCCGTCTGCGGATATAGTTCGGACCATGACCGTTTAGGGCATATCCGAAAATCAGCCGCACAATCGGGGCGGTTTCCTCGTCAATGAGCAGATGGTTTTTGTCCTCCGGGTCTTTCCGATACCCAAACGGGGCAAGACACCCGGTAAACTGTCCTTTCTGCGCTTTCAGAAGATAAGAGGAATGGACTTTCTTGGAAATATCCTTGCTGTACATCTCGTTCAGGATATTCTTGAACGGGGCGATGTCGTTGTTATCCCGCAGGGTGTCGATACCGTCATTCATGGCGATATAGCGGACACCGTTTCTTGGGAAAAAGTCCTCAATCAAATGCCCTGTTTGCAAATAGTTACGCCCCAGTCGGCTGAGGTCTTTCGTGATGACAAGGTTGATTTGCCTGCGCTCAATGGCTCTCAACATTCTCTGTAAATCAGGACGCTCCATATTAAGACCTGTGAAGCCATCGTCCTGATAGACTGCCACAACCTCCCATCCCTGCTTTTCGCAGTATTTTTCCAGCATATCACGCTGGTTTGCGATACTGGCACTTTCGCCTTGCAGGTCATCGTCCTTTGACAGCCTGCAATAGACCGCCGCACGATAGCCCCCGGCAAGTGCTGAACCGATTGTTCTGTATTCCATTTCGTTCATCATAGCCATTTACCCACACAATCCAGACGGTATCTGGCTCTGTTGAACCTCATCTTCATTATACTTCAAATCTTTCTTTTTAGCAAGATATTCTTTTGTATTTGTTTTGCCGTATTTCTGGGAAATCAGGCTGACGAACACATCGGTGGCGTCCAGTTCCCCGTCAAATACGGTTGTCACTTCAATCTTGGTCTTATTTTTCGCCATAGGCAGTTATCCTCCATACATGAAAATAGCCAGACAGAGAACGGTCGGCAACGAAGTCCGGCAACGGGCTTCAAAAGACCTTGCAAACAATCTCAATCTGGCGTTGATTACTATTTATACTTTTCTTTTATTTTTCTGTTGTTTTGGTTGTCAGAGAGGGAAAAAGCCCGGAAATAAGGGATTTTCCCCGGCAACCGGCTCGGCAACGGGATAGCAACGAAGTCGGCAACGGGCTGTCATTTTCAGAATGGAAGCTCCATCTGCTCTGTGACCTCCACAAAACCGTCCATAGATTTTTCGGGCGGGTTGTCGGTGTCCGTTGCCGGGATTTCACGCTCCCAGCCCTTTTGTCTGCCGTATTCCGCAAACATCCTCGGATTGGAAAAGTAGTTCCACCCGGTAATGCACTGGTTCATTATCTCGTTGATTTCCCGGATTTCCCATTGCTTCGGCTCATCAAAGGTGTGGTTTAAGGCTTCCTTGTAGAGCTGCTTGGAGCAGACCGTTTCCCCGGTGTACTTATCAAGGTAAGCCTGTATCATCCCGGCTTTGGTGTCCTCCGGCATAAAATCCCGCTGGTGTTCTTTGAGATACCGCTGCATGGCTGGGCTGAATGACAGCTTGAACATGCCGCTTCGGTAAATCTCCATTGCTTCCGCCCACATCTGGCTGATATAGGCTCTGGAAGCGGCTTCGTCCTCCAAAATGTGAACCTCGGCTTGCTCCGGGTACACCATGACCGGGATAAATCGGCGGTTGCCGGAACGGTCAAGGGGGAGAAAGTCAAGGGCGTTGGAAGTGCCGCCGAACACGCATTGACGGGGGCGGTCTGCCGGGTGAGTTTCATAGGGAATTTTGTAAACCTCTTTCTGGCGGCTTAGAAAGGACTTGATTTCCTCAATGCTCTTGGCATTGGCGGTTGCCATCATTTCCGACATTTCAATTATCCAGTGACCTTGCAGCTTGCGGTACACGTTATCATCGTCCAGCTTCCGCAAATCATCGGAAAACCACTCGTCCCGGACTGCCAGCAGCCGGAAGAAGGTGGATTTGCCAGCCCCCTGACCGCCTACCAGACACAGCATGATTTCAAACTTGCTTCCGGGCTTAAATGCCCTTGTAATCGCCCCCAGCATGAACAGCTTCAAGGCTTCATAGGTGTAATCGTCCACATCAGCTCCCAGAAAGTGCCGCAGACAGAAGCGGATGCGCTCAGTCCCGTCCCATGCAAGGCTGTTCAGAAAATCCCGGATGGGGTGGTACTTATTCTCATTCGCCACAATCCCGATGGCGGTTTCAATCTTTTTCTCACTGGTAAGCCCGTAGGTTTCCTCCAGATAGAGAAGCAGATACTTCATGTCCGTATCGGTCAGGGCTGTGCTTTCTCTGTGAAAACCGATGGGCTTTATGATGTCCTTGCGGTCGGTCAGGATGTTGTAGGCGATTGCCCCGGCAAGCACAGGGTCACGCTGGAATACGGTCAGGCAGTTCCGTATGCTCTGGCGGACGCCGCCTTTCTCGGTGGTTTCCAGAGTTGCCTTTACTTCCTCAACGCTCTGGGGCGGCTGCATGGCGTTCATGGTGTTTTTTAGTTCTTGCTGCGTCTGCGGCTGCAAGCTCTGCCATTCGCTGTTCAAGCTGTATCACATCCTTTCCGTAGTCCATAATCAAAACCGCTTTTTCCTCTGTCTCCCCGAACAGCAGCACATCCAGCAGATATTCCACATGGGCTTGCTTCTGCAAGGCTTCCACGAACCGGGGATGAAACGCTTCCTCCGGGGAGTGCGGGGCATAGTCGGTTTTCCATACCCGTAAGAGGTGTAGATAATCGGCAAGGACACGGAAGCAATGTGCCTTTGCTTCCCGGAACTGTTCTTCCGGGGATTTCTGCCGGGGCTTGGGCTTCCTTGCCCTGCCCGGTGGCTTCCAGTCCTCATAGGCAAGCCCGAAGTCACTCGCCAACTGTGCGGCGGCTTCCTTTTTCCCCAGACCGTACAGGGCAGCTACAAAATCAATCACATCCCCATCTGCACCACATCCGAAGCAGTGGAAACGCTTGTCCAGCTTCATGCTGGGGGTCTTATCGTTGTGGAACGGGCAGCAAGCCATCCCGTTTCTGTTTACCCGGATTCCGTAATGCTCCGCAGCCTGTCTTGTCGTAACGGACTGCTTCACAGCTTCAAATACATTCAAATCAATTCCTCCTTGTAAAAAAGAAAAGGCACTTATCATTCTCAATCTGAAAATGGCAAGTGCCTGTTAAAGTTCCATATCCTGTTGTTTGTGTTTCGTCTGCGCCGGGGCGTTTTTCTGTGCTTTCTTCTCGTCAGCCTTATCCTGCAAGACTTCTTTGAGGGGCTGCTTCTTGGGCGGATCTTTGCTTTCCTCTGTGCCGGGTGTGGCTTTCCGTACCCAGTAGCGGATGTCCCGCAGCTTCTTCAAATCTTCCTGCACCTCGGTCAACGGTACTTTCAAGTCTGCGATTTCGCCCACAAGCTTCGCCTGTTCCTGCAAAAGCTCCTTTTTCGTGCTGTCCTTATCATCCGGGTGCTTGGCAAGGTAGGCACTGGCTTTCTCAAACCGGGCAACCTCCGGGTGTTCCAGCTTGAATTTTTCCTTAGTTTTCTTGAAAAATATCTTCTGGTATTTCTCATAAACGGGCTTACATTCCTTACAGTCCGTCCGGGCGGCAAGGATAGCGTCAATCACGTTGCTGCGGGTTTCCTTTGGCTTCATCTGCTTTCGGTAGTCGGCGGCAGATTTCCCGGACGTTTCTATAAAGTTTTCCAAATCCTCCACGGTGGAAAGTCCCTTTCTCTGAAGATAGGACAGGGCTTCGCTGACTGCCTTTAAGTCTTTGGAAGTTCCACGGTTTTGTCCCGCCCGTGTCCAGTCGCTCCGTTCTGCCTTTCGTACCTCCATGTACTTCATCAACAGATTGGGAAGAAATACCGCTTCCTCCGCAGCTTTTTCCGCAAGCAGTTCTTTTCGTTTTTCACTAAGCTCGATAATCCAGCCTTTGAGATTTTTAATAAGCTGCCGGATAGACTTCATCAGGCTGTTGGCGGCTTTGATTTCCCGGTTCAGATTTCCGATGTTGGTCTGAATCCCTCGCTTTTCCATCTGCCGGACAGCAGCACCCTCATGGACGGTAGGGATAATATCAAGCCCCTGTCTTTCATAAGAACGGAGATCCACCCGCTCCGGGCGGTTGTTGGCTTCCAGATAGCGGTTCTGGATGATCTCCCATTCATGCCGCCAGATTTCACAATACTTGCGGTCGTTCCAGTCAACCGTATCTTCCTTGTGACTTTTCCATCTGCCGGACGGAAGTTTTATCCGTTCCCCGTTCTCGTCAAGGTCATAAACCTTGCGGCTCTTGGGAAGCCATTTCCCATGTTCATCCATTGCCCGCATAGTCAGCATGACATGAGCGTGAGGGTTTCCGTCCCCTTTGTCATGGATGGCAAAATCCACGCACATTCCTTTGGAAACAAACTGCTGATTGCAGAAATCCCGGACAAGGGCGGCGTACTGGTCGGGCGGTATCTCTCTGGGGATGGTAAGCACCCACCGCCTTGCAAGCTGGGAATTCCATTGCTTCTCCACCGCTTCGGCGGCGTTCCATAAAGTATTGCGGTCTGCATACGACCGTGGGGCATTTGCCGGAAGCAAGATTTCATTGTGGACGATACCACGCTTTTCCGGGTAGTGCTTCACTTCCTGATCGTATCCACAGAACAGCTTTTCGCCGCTCTGGTAGGCAGCGGCGGCAACCGCAGACTGCTGTTGGCTTCGCTGCACAATCGAGATTTCGTTGTGTGGACAGGGCATTTCGTGTCCCTCCTTTCGGTAATTGGTGGATGGGGTGGCGTTTTACCACCTCATTTGGGGCAGAAAAAAAGCAGGAGACCTTTTCAGATTTCCTGCTCGGTGGTGCCGCCGGTGGGCGGCTGGTATTCAGTTTTGAAAGTTCGGGTCAGGGTGGCCCGATGATGAAATAAAATATCTGCATGAAGATTATTCAACTTCTTTTAGTAATTCTTCAACAGAAATACCGTAAAGTTTTGCAAGTGCAAAAAGATTTGATGTGGAAGGGTCGGATGTTCCATTTTCCCATTTTGAAACAGCCTGCCTGCTAACACCAATCGTTTCAGCAACAAATTCCTGCGTCATTTTGCACTGTGTTCTGTGTACTTTGAGTGCTTCACCCAACGATTTCCTCACTACGGATTTTTCCTGCCGTACATCTTTTGAATGGATATATTTGAGTAATGCACGAACAATAAGGGTAAGCAAACCAACAAAGATACATAAGAAAATTATTCCAACGATTATCATAAATACGGTTACTTTCATTTGACCACCTCCTAATGTTGCTGTTGGCTTCATTTCTCTGTACGGATATATTTAAGCAATGCACGAATAACAAGGATAAGCAAGCCGACAAAGATACATGAGAAAACTATTCCGACTACAATCATAATGATGTTTACTAACATTTGGATGACCTCCTTTCTTTGTTGGCTTTATTCTATCTGAATTACCGTGTTGCTACCACCAACTATCAAGCAATTATCAGTTGCATATCGGTTGCACAATGATAGCGTTCTGTTTTTTGACCTTATTATACTAAATTACCGTAGATAAGGATAGCTCGACTGATAAAACTTGCTGGACGGGAACAGCTTGCAGCGCAAGGTGTTTCCGGGCGGCAAGTCCACAAAAGGGTAGCTGGCGACAGCCAGCGCAGGGGAAGCGTAGCGTCCCCTGTATGATTTGGAGCAGACCATGACTGCGGAAAATCACAGCCCTCCGGCGAGGAGCCTTCGGAGAACGCAATGCACCAACCTTTGGGTGGTGTATAATTGCGCCCTTAGTAAACTAAGGGGGTTCCGGCATCTCCCGTTCCAGCAGTTTTTTCAATAGTTCCTGCGTGTCCTGTCTGTGAAAAATGAGTTTCAACAACAGCATGACATCATCATCTGTCAGGCGTTCCGGCTCTTGCAGAAAACTTTCCAGCATACCGCCACGGGTACAGAGCCGGTGCGTCCGTTCCTTTCGGGTAAGCTGTTTCAACTGGTGCTGCAATGCCTTTTCATCATTGATGGCTTTCCGCAGTTTCTTTTCGCTTTTTTCCAACTCCCGATTGAGTTTTTCCAGCTTTGAGGTATCAGGCAAGGGCAGCGTCCTCCTTTCCCGGTATCAGCACATAAATCCGGTTTGGTTCTCCAATGCCCTGACGCACCCGCATGATAAGTCCGGCAGTTTCCAGTTCATTCAGAGAACGCTTGACCGTCATGGAGCTGCGGGACAGGACTGCGGCAATGGCTGTGACAGGGAAGCAGACAAAGAGGATTCCGTTCTCGTCCTCCTGCCCTTTGGAGAGCATAGCGTCCAGCATCCGGCAGTACATGACCTTTGCGGTGCTGCTGACTGGAAATCCTGTCAACGCTCTGGGAAAAGGCATACAGGGCGGCAATGGTGTGTCTATCGTCATAAATTCAAAATTCATTCTGTGTGTTCCTCCTTTTTCTTTGCTCGTTTGGATAAATAACAGGGGCAGTCAATCACAACCGCCCGGAAGCTCTGCTTGCACCCATGCTGGCATTTCCGGCATAATTCGTTGTAAGTGACACGCCCCCGGTCATTGAGGTAAAAGGAAAGCTCATACTTCCTCTTTTTGCTCATTCTCGGCATATTGCGCTTCCTCCCGTTTTAGTGTATGGTTTCGGGGCGATTTTCGGTAAAATTACAGCCATAGAGCCGCTTAAAATCTCCCGAAGTATCAGCGATAGGGTAGACTGTCCCCCTATCAGATTGTTGTGTTTCGGTATCATTTCGGTGTCAGTTCGCCAGTTCTCCCCGGTGTCGTTCCTCCCCTGAATCTCACAGCGGCGTATCGCTCCCTTTGGTACGCTCGTTTTGGTCAGGGTTCCTCCATATCCCTGCCAAAATTCATGGCGCTACATCGCCGGGGAAGCATATCCCACACAGGCTGGTCATTCGATTGGAATAATCCATCGATGAACTACCTGTATCATAGAACATTTTTGTGCCCTGTGCCGTATGTCCACAAAGTAGGAATTAAGGGTAAAAATCAGAAATTTCCACGATTACGGAAAGTGTGATATAATCCAGATAAGCGGCAGCAATGAAACCGTTGGAAAGGAGCGTGTGCCCATGAAAGGAGCAACAAGCATACAGGAACGCCTTTGGGAACTCCGCAAGGACAAAGGCTTAAATCTGGAAGAACTATCAAAACTAACGGGTATTTCTAAATCAGCCCTTGGCAGTTATGAAAAAGAAGATTTTAAGGAAATCAATCATGGCAACCTTATCACGCTGGCAGACTTCTATGGGGTTTCCGTCGATTATCTGCTGTGCCGGACAGAGAACAGGGAGCAGATCAACACGCCACTGACGGAGCTGCATTTGAACGATGAAATGGTTGCACTTCTGAAAAGCGGTCGGATCAACAACCGTCTGCTCTGCGAACTTGCCACCCATAAGGACTTTATCAAGTTTCTTGCGGACATTGAGATTTATGTGGATGGGATTGCCACCATGCAGATTCAAAACCTCAACACCCTTGTCGATACTGTCCGACATGAAATCATAGAACGGTATCGCCCTGGCGAAGATGACCCACATTTGAAAGTGCTGCAAGCCGCCCATATCAGTGATGATGAATATTTCAGCCACATGGTTCTGGATGACCTAAACCTGATTATCCGGGATATTCGGGAAACCCATAAAAAGGATAGTGAGAGTGCGCCCCAGACCACTGTTGCCAATGAACTGAAAGAAAATCTGGAAGCGGTCGAAAATTTCAAGGGCAGCCGTTTGGAAAAACTGGCAGTGCTTTACTGCAAGCAGCTCGGTATCAACTATAAAAATCTGTCAGATGAAGAATTTCGCTGGCTTATTCGGATTCTCCAAAAATCAAAGAAAACGGGAACGCCTATCAACCAGAGGAAAAAACGGTAAAGGAAAACCGCTGTTGCATGGTTTGTTGGATTCCATGTAGCAGCGGTTTGTGCTGTGGTTATTACTTCATTCGTTTTCTTAATATTCGGCGATAATTTGTTTCTCCCTTTGGTGCGTCCTGTATAATTTCCAACACACCATCTTCAAGCATTTTATCAATGCGATTGGAAATCCATACATCACTAATTCCAAGTTGATATTTTCCTAAAACATTACCTATGACAATAGCCATTTTGAATTGCTCTGGCTGTTCCGCAATTTCACGAAGAATGAAACTATCATATATATCTTCTGAAACGCTTTGCAATTTACCATTTAACATTGCACGCAAAGGTGCATTTTCATTTTGAAGTTGATTCCATTTCATAGCACAAGCTGAAAGAAATACAGGATTAGCTTTCTCTTGTAGAGTTATATAGTTTCCCCATTCGCCAGGAGAGACCTCGCCCCATGCTATTTTGGATGTCATAGTATTTTCTTTTCCATATTCCCATGTAGGTAACTTAACCAAATAAATTGTTGTCTGGCAGTTTAAGGGTTGAAGTTGTTTCATAAGCCAATACATACCACAAAGCTCATCTGGATTATAGCTATACCAAATGCGAATTTCTTCCCCAGCTACATATCGTTCAATCACTGAGGTCAATGTAGTTTTAATTTTCTGTATTTTTTCTTCAACCTGATAATCTAAATCCTCTACAAAGCAGACAGACAGCATTTTCTTGAAAACATTTTTCCGCTGTTCGCCAATTCCATTATCAGAAATATCTCCCACACTAAGAGCCATATCAAAACAATAAACATCACAGCTCTTGCCTCCCAATGGAATAGCATTCTCCCAAGCAATGCGTTCTTGTTCCTGTGCTTGAAGCTGTGCTTTTTTCATTTCATCTGAAGATGGAACACTCCCGTCTTCATGCCTCATAAATATTGAAACAGCACTTCCTCTATACTTTCCCTTGCCGTAAGTTTGGGCAATTTTCAAACTTCCACAGGCACTTTCACCAAATACAATTTCAATCATCTTATATACCTCCGATTTAATTGCTCCCGTTATGAATAAATCATCTCATGCAAAACAATTTCTTCTGCCCGGTTATGAATGTTATTGCAACGCTGCACCCATTCCATTTGGTGGGTACGCTTCAATTCCTCGGTTACGCCCTCGGCAGTTTTCATCTGCTCCATGATGGCGTCTAACCGTTCCTGTGCCTGTTCGTTCAGGTCTGCAAGATATGTCCACAATTCCCCGGTCAGTATCAATGTATTCAATCTGGCTGGGTGGACTTCCCTTAAATATTCCCGGTGCATCCGTCCGTACTTTCCGATAGGGCGGTGTTCCTCCGGCAGTTTCAAGTCCGGGATGTAATAATCTCCGACAAGGATATAATCAATTCCGTTTTCCGTTATTCTTGGTTTCAATTCGCTCATGTTCCTTACCTCCTGTGGAAGCAGGCTCGTCTGGTACTAACTCAATCACATCGGTAATCTCACAATTCAGCGTTTCGCAGATACGGGCTAATGTATCCATGCTGATGTGCTTTCCCTCTTTGCTCATGTTGGCAATCATATTTGTTGTCATACCAGCGGCAAGCCTTAAATCCTCTTTTCTCATATCACGCTCTAACAGTGTGTGCCAGAGTGGCTTATAGCTGATGTGCATATTGTTTTCCTGCCTTTCTATCTATACCACCGGGGCGGCTGCCCCGGCAGGAACTTTTCTCTTATTATAGCACCAATCTTGTGAAATCACAATTTATTCTTGTAGCCTGCCGCTGATACCGTCTGGATTGTGCTTTTCCTTTCGTTTTTTGTTCCAACTAATTAGCCATGAACTGCTTCATGCCCTGAGATTTTACTGATGTGCGATAAAGAAGTAATAGAAGTGTAAAAAATTTTGCCGTTCCTATCCGGCACTTGCGCATTGTGTCGGATAGGTCGGGCGGTTATTCGGGCAAGTCCACCTTGCCAACAAAAGAATAATAAATCTCAATGTCCTGTCTGCGGGTCTTGTTCTCGTCATAGCTGCACTCATGCACAACGATTTTCTCTACAAACTCCCGCAGCAGAGTAGGGGTAAGTTCTTCAAAGCTGGTATGCCGCCGGACAACATTCATAAACTTTTCTGCGTTCACGGTGGCTTCCTGTGCTTTGGAAAGCTCCGCTTGAATAGCAGCGGCTCTTTCTTTCAGCTCCCGTTGCTCTGCTTCATAGTCTGCCGACAGCTCTGTGAAACGCTCGTCTGATATGCGCCCGGTCACGCTGTCCTCATACAGCCGCTTGAAGATAGCGGATAACTCGGCTATGCGTTTCTCGGAGGCTTCCAGTTCCTTTTTCTTGGCGGCGTTCCTGCGTTTGCCCCCGTCCTCGTTCTGCTCAATCAAGAGTTTCATAAACCGGGCTTCATGCTTTGCCGCATAGCTGGTCACTTTCCGCAGATTGGAGAGTACACCAGCGGTCAAGAGGTCGGTGCGGATAAAGTGCGCCGTACAGTCATGGGTGCGTTTCTTGTAGTTGCCGCAGATATAACAGTCCTGCTTGCGCTTGTCCGTCTGGTATCGCTGCTGATACATCACGCTGCCGCAGTCCGCACAGAACAGTATGCCGGAGAACAAACCCACTTCATCATAGCGGTTTGGGCGTTTGCGCTGTTTGCGAAGCTCCTGCACCCGTTCCCATGTTTGGGTGTCTATGATAGGCTCGTGGTGGTTCTCGAAAATCACTTGCTTTTCCGGGGGATTTTCTACACTGTGCTTGACTTTGTAAGAAAGTTTTTCTGTCTTGAAATTTACCAGACAGCCTGTGTATTCCCGGTTTTCAAGGATATGCACTACGGTATTGGTCGCCCACTTGCACTCATAGCCGGGGTGGTAGCGGCGGGTGCTGCCCGTCCTGCGGTATTCAAGCGTTCCCGGCGTGGGGATTTGCTGCTCTGTGAGCATACGGGCTATCTTGGTCGGACCATTCCCGGCAAGACAGAGGTTGTATATCTGCTTGACTACGGGTGCAGCTTCCTCGTCAATAATGAAATTTTCATCCTCGTCCATGAGGTAGCCATACACAGGCTTGCTTGTGATGGGCTTGCCATTCATGCCTTTTGAGCGTTTTACTGCTTTGATTTTCTTGCTCGTATCTCTCACCAGCCATTCGTTAAAGATATTCCGCAGCGGGGCAAAGTCATTGTCGCCCTGTGCGCTGTCCACTCCGTCATTGATAGCGATGAAGCGGACACCTTTCTGTGGGAAAATCATTTCCGTGTACATTCCCACTTGCAGGTAGTTTCGCCCTAACCTCGACATATCCTTTACGATAACTGTCCCGACTTTTCCGGCTTCAATGTCCGCAAGCATGGCTTGAAAACCGGGTCTTTGAAAGTTCGCACCAGAATAACCGTCGTCCGTGTACCAGCGCAGATTGGAAAAGCCGTTCTGCTTTGCATAGGTTTCAAGGATACGCTTCTGATTGGAAATGGAATTGCTTTCGCCTTGCAGCTCGTCCTCATGGGATAGTCTTGGGTAAAGGGCGGTAATTGGTTGTTGGTTGGTCTGTCTTAACATAAAATCCTCCGTTTCCGACAGCCAGCCCCACTATTCCGTACCTTGATTGTACCACATGGGGCGGCTGTCTGTATAGCGGCAAAAGCGTCAAATCTGCTTCTTTATGGTCGGTCAAATCGCCGTTTTTTGTGTAGCAGCTTCCGCTTCCAGCACTTTCATCATCTTGTCGGCTGCGGTGTCGGTTGCGCCCTGCTTGAAGAAGCCGGAAACGGTAAGGACGGAGTTGCCCATGCGGATTTCCGTCACACAGTCCGGGCGGCGGTCTGTTTTGGTGGTGCTTGTCTGTTTCGTTTCTGTCATAGGCTCTCCTTTCGCTGCTTCATCAGTTGCTTTAAGCGTTCCAGCTTTTCCTGTGCGGTTTCCTTTCGGAAGTTGCTGCCCGTGAAGCGGACGGGGGCGCACATGGAAGTCAGCCTGTCATAGATACGGGCGTGGGGCGTGTCCTGCGGGTGCTGCAATTCCTCCAGCGTGAGGTTGGTCGTGGCGATCAGCGGCTTGCCGCTTCGGTAACGGCTGTCAATCACGCTGTAAACCTGTTCCAGCCCGTATTCTGTTCCTCGCTCCATACCGAAATCATCAAGTATCAGCAGAGGGTAGCTGCAAAGGCGGGAAATATATTCGTTCCTGCCCTCAAAGCTGGCGGCAAGGTCACCCAGTATCGTTGCAAAGTTTGTCATGCAGACGGCAACCTCTTTTTCCATAAGGGCGTTGGCGATACAGGCGGCAAGGTAGCTTTTTCCCGTCCCCACGCCGCCCCAAAACAGGTAGCCGATATTTTCAGCCTGCATGGTTTCCCAGCTCTCCACATAAAAGCGGGCGGTTTCGGTCTGCGGGTTTCTGCCGTTGTCATGCTCAAATGTCCAGTTCCGCATAGCAGGGTCGGTAAAGCCCCGGCGTTTCAAGTCCTCCACTTTTTCAAGGTGCTTCTGTCGGCTTTCGGCGGCTTGCTGCTTTTCACGGGCTGCCCGCTGGCAGTCGCACTCTGCCGGGTGGCGGTCACGCCCGAAACAAGTCTTTCCCTCTGCAAAATAGGCTTCTTTGGGCGTATGGCACTTACCGCAGTATAAAAGCCCGTCCTCGCCTGTGTAGTCCTCCGCTTCGGCGGTAGTGGCTGTAATGTCCGTAATCATAGCTTCAATTCCGTTTTTCATAAGCTCTCGCCCTCCTTGCATGAATAATCGGGTATGCCCTGTTTCGGGGCAGCCTTGCCTTTGGCAGCGTCCTCCTGCGCCCACTTGTAAATGGTGGCTGCATGGCTGTGGTACTGTTTCCCGGTGGAAGCGATATGGCAGGAAAGCCGGTCAATATAATACTCCCACTTGTCGGGCAACTCTGTTTTTAGCCCGGAAAGCTCTGTATCGGTCAGTATCACATTGTTGTATCTGCCATAAGCGGCGGGGGCGGGGTGTCCCGTTTCTCCCTCTCTCTCTTTTTCTATCTCTATCTCTTTCTCTAACTCTATCTCTATCTCTGGTGGACGAATGTCGGACAAATGTCCGCCTTTTGTCCGGGGCGGTAAAAGTGCCTTGTTTTCCAGTCTTGCAGCCCGTTTCCGCTCGGCTTCGGTAGAGGACTGTCCTATCATCAGCTCAATGTCGGTCATATAGAAAGCCCCGCTGTCAAGCTGCTCCACAAGCCCCAACTGCCGGAAAATCTCTAAAGCCCTCTCAACCGTCCCTATCTGGTGGCGGGTCAGTGTCGCTATCATCTGCGCTGTGTAGGGGATATGCTCGTCAAGCTGCAATTTCCCGCCGTTTTTCAGCGATTTTAAGTACAGCTTCAAGAGGATATTGGAGTATAAAATCCCGTCTTTCATATCTTCCAGCAGCACAATGGAGTCGCTGTCAAAAAAGTTCTCTTTCAGCTTGAGGTAGTAATACTTGCGGTTATCTGCCATTGTCCCTGTCCTCCTTTTTCCGGCGTTTGGAGTAGTAGTGGGGGCAGAGTATGATAACCGCCCGGAAGCTCTGCTTGCAGCTATGGGTACAGCCCCGGCAGAGGTCATTGTATGTGATACGATCGCAGGTGGAATTCCCGACTTTCACTTGCCGCAGGAAAAAAGACCATTCCAGCCGCCGTTTCTTGCTCATTCTTGGCATGGGTGCGCTCCTTTCTGCCGTTTCCGCTGGTGTGGCGGTATCGGCGGTAATTCTGTATCATCTCGGTATCATTTTCGGGTTTTTTCTGCCCTATAAGCCCGTTAAAAAATCCTTTGGTATTTGCGGATAGGGTACGGGGCAGCCCCCTTGTTCTGTATAGGTTCGGGTACATTTTGGGGCGGTTTTTATCGTTCCTGTTCCTGCCTTTTCACAGGCTTGCGCTCCCGGTGTAAAATCTGGTCGATATTGCCCTTGACAGTCTGTAAGCGGCGGTATTCCTCCCGTTTTGCCCGGTAATCGTTGTAGCCGCTGTTTTTCTCTTGGATAAGGGTTTCAATCTCTGCTTGCAGGGCTTTATAGCTCGGCAGCTTGGAAATGCCGTTTTCCCTGAAATAGCGGGCGGCTGCGTCTGCTATGATAAAGTCGCTTTCGTACTTCTGACGGTAGGCTGCTTTTGCTTTGGCGTTTTTCTGCTGTTTCAGCCCGTCCCGGACAGGGCGGGTCTTGGAATAGGCAAGCACCTGCCGTTGCAGCTCCTTTTTCCCGTTCAGCGTCTTTTCCATCTGCTTCAGCTCTGTAAGGCTTTCCCGCATGGCGGTATAGGCGGCAGAACAGGCTTCGTCCAGTTCCTCCGGGGAAGAAAAGCCGTACTGCTGATAGGCGGTAACGGTAGCTGCCATTTGCTTTAGGTTGTGCTTTGCCGCCCAGCGGTCATAGCCCACGCCCTTGCCCTCGGCTCGCTTGGCTTCCCGGTCAACCATGCGCTGCAAGGTGTTGTCTGCCGGGGTGGTTTTTGTGGTTTTTTCCCCTTGTGACAGCTTTTTAACCGCGGCAGGGTATTCGAGTATGGCTTTGCTCTGTTCGGCGGCTCTGTGGGCGTTCTGCGTAAGCAGGACAAGGACAGCAGCCTTGTCAAAATCGTCCCCCAGCTTCCGGGCTGTGATAGGCTTTGTCCTGTCCGGCGTGAGGTAGGAAAGCCGCCCCCGGCTCTCCTTGACGGTCACACCCTCCCGCAGCAAAAGGGAAGAAAATTCGTCAAAGCTGCCAGCTTGGGAAAGTGCCTGCCGTATCGTCCGGCGCAGCTTCGCCTTGTCCGTTTCAAACTTGGTGGGCTTGGTCGGCTGTCCTGCGGCTTCTCTGACAGCGTTCTCTTTATCAAGGGCAAGCTGTCCTTTCTTTGCCGCCCAGTATTCCCGTTCGGTTATCCGTTCCTTGCTGCCGCTTAGGAGGTCGATTTGGTAAAGCCCCTCCCGGTGGCACATCTCCATGACTTCACTCTTGAAATATTCCATAGCGGCGTTGGTGCAGCGGTGCTTGCAGCCCTCCCGTGTGTCGGCTGGTCTGTCCATGTAGGGCAGAAGCGGGACTTCATAAATCCGCAGGGAGTTGATGACGATATGCACATGGATATTGCCGCTGTGGTTATGCCCGTCCGGGTGGGTGCAGACTAAGGCTTGGTGTCCGGGGAAATGCTCTTTACAGAACTGCTCGCCCAGCTCCTGCGCCCGGTCTACGGTCAAGCCGTTGTCTGTCCCGTCCCGTGGGTCAAAGCTGATGATATAGTGGTGGCTTTTCACATCTTCCCGTTTTTGGTTTTTCTCATAGCGGAGATTAGCCCGCATACAGGCAACAGCGAAATCCTCGCCCCCACAGTTGAGGGAAGAAATGCGGTAATCCTCCCTCGGTATCAGCCGCCCGTTTTCATCAAGGGTGGGCTTCATGGTAAACTCGTCATGCTCAAATGTGAGATAGGCTTCCGCTGCGCCATAGTCCGCATTTTTAGAGCTGATATGTTTGAATGTTGCCAACAGCGTCACCCACTTTCTGCAAGACTTCAAACTTTAGGGCAGCAAGGTCGGAAACCGCCGCCCGTACCTCCCCGGCAAGCTGCGGGTAGGGGCTGTGCCACTCGTTCAGCGTCCGGGCTATCTGGTTTAAGTTGCCGCCGATCCTGCCGTATTCGGCGGTCAGCTTCCCGACAGCGGCAAGCAACTCGTCATTGACGGGGGAAACGGTTATGATGGGGCGTATGGCTGCCCCGGTTATGGCTTGCCGGATAAACTCGGCTTGGCTCATGTTGTAAGCAGAAAGCCTTTCCGCAAACTCGGCGTATTCTTCCTCGGTCATGCGTGTCTTGACTACCCGGCTGCGGTGCGGCGTGTTATATCGTTTTCGCATGGTAAAACCTCCTTCGGCTGTGCGTGGTGTCCTCTCACTAATAGGAGAAAAACAGGGTGTAAAGCGGAACTGTTTTTGAAAAATCCGAAAAATTATTTTGAGGGATTTTCCAGCGGCGTAAGCCGCATAAGCAGGGTTTGGGGAAGGCACTCCCCAACAAGATTCCCGCAGGGGCAAAATGAGCGATAAGCGAATTTTGGTACTGCGGTAGAATCTTGCTCTGAAAAACTCCGGCGTTCCCCGGCTTCCGTACTTTCCGCTAACAAGACGTTTCAAAAGGGCTTTGCTACCCGCTATTCCGGCATATCTTGAAAATTTTCCTTTCACTACCTACAACACCACGCAAAGCAAAATGGACGGAGATTTTTAGAATTTCCCCTTATTCCCTACAACACCACGCAAGCCGAAAAAGGCGGACAATGGCAGTATTTTTTTCTTTGATACCCTCCACGGATAAGTAAGGGATTTTGCCAACTGCGGCGGCAATTTTCCCTTTTGTTTTTTCATACTGGGGATTTTCAAAAATGCCAAACAGGAACGAAAAAAAGCAGCAAATCTGTTGAATAGATTTACTGCTTTCTGGTTGCCGGCGAAGCGGCGGTTATTCAGTTGTAGGCGGTAGGGCTATCTCCCAAAGCGGAACTTGAAAATAGCTGTGAGAAGCGTCTGGGTGATGTAGTCCTCTGTATCTTGGTCTACCCGTCCATTCACACGGGCGGCACATTGTATGCGGCGGCGGTAATACTGCAATACAGTTCCCACCGCTTCCGGCTCCCCGCTGGTGGCTTGGACGATTGTTTCATAGGGGAGAAGCCTATTATTTCTCATATGCCATTCCCTCCATTTCCGCTTGGAGCTGCCGTAGGACTTTTCGGATATGGTAGCCCGCTGTGCTGCGGCTGCGCCCGTACTGTCTGCCAATTTCGTGCTGTGGAATACGCTTGAAAAAGGACAGGTAAATCATTTCCCGCTCGTCAGTAAACTTAACTATGCCATATCAATCCCGCTTCTTTCCCGCCACCGGCACTAAGAACAGCGCGGGCAACAGCAGGAAAGCGGTACAGACCAGCCCCCAGGGTATGGACACCTGCTGGGCTACCAGCCCCACAATAGGCCCGCCGATGATCTGCCCGAAAGAGTCCAGCTGTCCGCTGGTGGAAAAGACTGTGGCGCGCATTTTCTCATCCACTTGGTCGTTCATCCAGGCGGCCAGCACAGGCTCCTTGATGGTGCGCATAAGCCCCGCCAGCAGGAACACCAACAACATGAACCAAAAGCTCCGCCCCACCGCGAAGAGAACCAGGAACAGGATATACCCGGCGCTGGTGGACATGACCACACTGGTTCGGCTGACAGTCCCTTTTTTCTCCATGCGGGCGATGAGCAACTGAGAAGCCAGAATACCTAAGCCGTTGCCGATAAGACTGATAACACCGAACCAAGTGACGCTGTTCAGCGGCCCGATAACGGGTATTACCGTGTCATCCAGAAAATGAGCGGTGGAGAGCCGGTCAAAGCCTTCACTGGCAAGTCCCCCGCATAGTGTGATTGCTAAGAGCGCCAGCAACACAGGTGCGCCTTTCACAAAGCCCAGGTTGAGCTTGAACAGGCAGACAAAGTCTTTAAGCAAGCCCTGCCGTTCCTCAATAGCAGGGGAGAAGTTGGTTTCTGGCATGATGCGAACCATCACCAGCCCCAACAACAAGCACAAACTGCCCCCCAAGATGACAGGCATTTGCAGGTTTATGTTTCCCAGCAGTGTGCCCAGCACCACGCCCAGAACGCCGCCGATTTGCCCCATTTGACTGCCCCGCAGGAACACCTTGTCTATGGGTTTGTCCTCTTCCTCCGAGGCAATCCACGCCTCCAGAGCGCCGGTGATGAAGGTATCACCGCAACCCCAGACAACCTGGGCCAGCAGAACCGGCGCGAACCACGGTAGCGCACCCTCCATCAGAAAGCCCAGGCCGTAGAGGAACATTCCAATCAGCACCGAGCGCCGACGGCTATACAAATCCGCCACCACACCGGTGGGCATCTCGAACAGAAAGCAGGAGGTCTCCTGAACCGTCCCTACCAGGACAAGCTGGAAAGCATCCAGCTGCACCACCTCCAGGTGGTACACGATGGAAAGCACTGTGGACATAGAAACCGCCAGGGAAGAGACAAATCGGAACAGCAGGTAGACAGAATATGCCTTTGAATTTTTAGCAAACATGAAGTTACATTCTCCTTTCAAATCTCATTTTATATGACTTTTGCAAGCTGTTAAGCTAACTTGTGGAACATATGCCGAACCTTATCTATACGGCTATTCGGGCGGCGGGGCTGGATGACCGGCTGACCGACAGCGGCCTGATATCCTTTCAGCTCTGTAAGGCATACGCTCCGCCCGTTGGTGTAAAAGGCCAGATCAGTACGGTATGCCTGTATACAGCGGGCGGGAATCTCGCCAGTAAAGACAACTTCATCCTTTTTTACCTGGGCCGTTTCGATGGTGGCACAGTATTTCGGTGCATCATGATAAGCCCTGGAAAGGTATTCCTGGGGCGCATAGAGGATGAAGGAGAGATAAGGTTCCAGCAGCTGCGTCCCCGATTCCTTCAATGCCTGTTCCAATACAATCGGGGCCAATGAGCGGAAGTCCGCCGGCGTGCTGACCGGACTGTAATAAAGCCCGTATTCAAAGCAAATCTTACAGTCCGTTACGTTCCAGCCGAACAAGCCCTGCTCCAGCCCGTAACGGATACCATCCCTGACAGCGTTTTGAAAACTCTGGTTCAAGTATCCCAGCGAAACCCGGCTCTCGTATTGTACACCGGAGCCAAGCGAGAGTGGTGTAACAGACAGTCCTATGGATGCCCAAAACGGGTTGGGCGGCACCTCGATATGGATGGTGTGGCTGGCTGCTTTGAGCGGCCGCTCCATATAAATGACGGAGGGTTCCTTTACCACTGTTTCAAGCTTGTATTTTTCCGACAGCAAAGCGGAAACAACCTCCAACTGCACCCGGCCCAAAAAAGAAAGAATGATCTCATGGGTGATGGAATCCACTTCGCAACGCAAAAGCGGGTCAGTATCCGCAAGTTGCGTAAGAGCGTCCAGCAGCCGTTCTCTTTGCGCTGCCGTTTTCGGCGCAATCGTCGTCCGCAGCATGGGGAGGGGGTCCTCGCGCCACCTTTTACGAGGGAGCCGGGTTTGGTCCCCTAATACATCGTTTAACCTCACGCTGTCGCTGGGAAGGATAACAATTTCACCCTGATAAGCGGTGTCTGTCCGAACAATTTCCCCTTTGGATGGAATACGCATCTCTGTGATTTTCAGCTTTTCTCTCCCGGCCAGGGCCACCGTATCCCGCAGGCGCAGCGTTCCGCTGTATAGCCGTAGATAGACACGCCGCTGGCCGCAATCTGTATACTCCACCTTGAAAACGCTGCCGCATAGGGCGGCGCTCCCCTGTTCCCCAATCGGTTGGAACAGCCCTGTCACCGCATCCATCAACGGTTGAATGCCAAGGCCCTTTTTGGCGCTGCCATAATAGACCGGGAACAGGGAGGCGTCTTGAACCCGCCGCTGTTCCTCCCGCACAAGTTTTTCCCGGCTGATTGGTTCTCCTGCGATATACTTTTCCAATAATTTATCGTTATTTTCGATGACCGCATCCCATGCTTCTATGTCGGTATTTTCCTCCAGGACTATTTCCGGGGACAGCGACACCGTCTGCTTGATGATAATATCGGCGGAGAGCTTATCCCGAACAGACTGAACCACGCTCTGCAAATCAACGCCAGCCTGGTCGATCTTGTTGATAAAGATAACGGTGGGAATGTTCATTTTCCGCAGGGCATGGAACAGAATACGGGTCTGGGCCTGCACGCCATCTTTAGCGGAGATCACCAAGATGGCCCCATCTAAAACAGCCAAAGAGCGGTACACCTCCGCCAAAAAATCCATGTGGCCGGGCGTATCCACAATGTTGACTTTACATCTGTGCCACTGGAAGGAAGTGACTGCCGCTTGAATGGTAATCCCACGCTGCCGCTCCAAAAACATGGTGTCCGTCCTCGTTGTCCCTTTTTCGACGCTCCCCGGTTCTGAAATGGCTCCGCTGGCATATAGCAGGCTCTCCGTCAAGGTCGTCTTTCCAGCGTCTACATGGGCAAGAATTCCAATATTGATTATTTTCATGTGATTGTCCTCCCTTTACTGCCCCGAAGGGCATAAAAATCCCCAGCAGTAAAATACTTTTACCACTGGGGATGATAATTTGCGGACATACACATATACAGCATACACCTGTTTGTGAGTGCTGTTTTTGGGGATATGTCAAAATTGATAAGGCAAAAGTATTCTTAAATTGGGTACAAAAAACTAAGCCCCTACAAAAGGGACTATCATAATCCTTTGTTCCCACTATTTGATTATAGTTTTATTTAAGAATACCTTGCCGCATATTTTTTACTCCTTTTCTGGAATTGAATTATTATATCACATCAGTTTAATTATTATATCACATCAGTTTTAGGAAAACAAGTATCTAAAAGAAATTTTTCTTCCCCTTATATGTAACAATCATACCGGCTTCCTAACGTTCAGAATGGTTTCTACTGTCTGCTGCGGTGTTTGGTTGGAATTGTCCAGCCAAAAGCCGATCCGTGGTGTTGTCTGCATTTTACTAAATACAAATTCAATGTATACAGAAAGAAATATATAAGGAGTGGGAGGGATTCCGCCGTAGTCGGCATTGTAGGAAAATCCAAAAGTTTAGATTTTCTCAAAATGCTTATCTTTTGGTCTTTGGTTCGGAATAGTGTAGTGCTGGCGGTCTATCTATTGTTTTCGGTTGCTTGCTTCTTTACCGTACATGAGCATTAGCACCAGATAGCCATAGGTAAGCATTTGATATGATCTCCAGCTTTTCCCCGGCTCCACACCGTGCGTGCAGCTTTCACCGCACACGGCGTTCCATCGAATTTGGTCATACAGGGCTTGCGACACTTTGTGTGTGCTTCTTTTGCCAAATTCGACTTGTGGCCTTTCCTCCACCGTTTACTTTTTCACGGCTTCATAGGTACTACGCCACTACTTTCACTGAAACAAAGAATGGTTATTGCCTTCTCACGAAGGTATTCCCATCCACCATCTCGCAGCCTTGCAACAGGCTAAATGTTTTCAGCTTCCTGCGTTCCGATATTTCTATCATGGGCCGCATTTAGGTTCTTCCTCTAAGCCTGTATTCAATTCTTTACGAATCGTGCCGCCTGTAACGGCACATGGACTTTCATAACAACCATTTTTACTTGTCCACGAATACCTCCGTATAAGGAGTACCACCGTTTCGATGGTATCAACGTTTAGACTTGTACATTCAGAAGTTCGTCAGTATTTCCATACATACTAACCATGTGCGGCTGACACCCGGCATATAGGATGCGCTATCCACCTCTGGACAGCTTTCGATTTCAGCCTTGCAGCCAAAACTACGGCATCTCTCTGCCGACTTCACCGAGCTTCTGACAATCGGCGGTTGCGCACCTATGCCAGTCGGAGTATTAGTGTGGACGCTTCGGGGCGTTACCCCCTCATTTCATCCATCGAAATATCAGTTCTCCAAGGTTTTGGACTTCATTCGTCCTTCGACCTGTGCCTGACCTTTTCAGTCAGGAACGCATCGCACGGTTGTCGTTGCCGTAGCCCTCCAGCAGATTGATTGCGCCCCAAATGCCGAGGCCAGCGCCCAGCGCCACAACGAGGGTCTGAAGAACACCAACAGCAGAATTAAAGAAAGCCATAAATAGTACCTCCGAAAAATATGTTTTAGATTTTGGAGGGTACATTTCTTCCACGAAGTTTCATCGAGTCGTTGTCAAATTAGACTGCCGCCGTCAGGCGACAGGTTCACCGGAAAGGTCTGCCTGATACACCTCAACTGCATCATCCGGCTTGAGCTTGAGGCGATGGGACAGAAAACGCTCTATGTCAAAGGCGTATTTCTTGTCATAATCCGCTGTGTAGCGGTAGAGGGGATGCTTGGTGAGATCATATTTGTTGGACAGAAACGGGCGGACGCCGCGAAGCTGCAAGATGCACTTGCCGCCATCCAGCACGGCAAGCTCATCCACGCTCATCAGCTCCTTGCCCAATTTCTGATAGTTCAGCGAATGGGAAACCTCGCGGCCACGGCTCTCGCCGGTGTTATAGCTGTCGATGGTTTCCTTGCCCAGCGCCGCCGCCAGCTCTTTCAGCGTACCGGGTTCCTTTCCACCCAAGAAGATGGAGCAGTCCATGTTGCCGACAATCGTATCCGCGCTGTCTTTATACAGGGCTTTGAGCTGGCTCTGTGCCTGTAAGACAAGGCAGCAGGAGATTTCTCTGGAACGGATCGTCGCAACCAGCTTTTCAAGTCGCGGTATCTGGCCGATATTTGCGGCCTCGTCAATGAGGCAGCGGACATGAACCGGCAAGCGCCCGCCGTACACATCATCTGCCTTTTCACACAACAGGTTGAAAAGCTGGGTATAGCACATGGAAATGAGAAAGTTAAAGGTATCATCCGTATCGGACATGATGATGAACAGGGCGGTTTTCCGGTCGCCCAGCGTGTCCAGTTGCAGCTCGTCATAGGCCGTCAGCTCCCGAAGCTCCTGAATGTCAAAGGGCGCAAGCCGTGCGCCGCAGGAAATAAGTATGCTTTTCGCGGTCTTGCCGGCACTTAGCTTGAATTTGGCATATTGGCGGACGGCGAAGTGGTCTGGCTTGCGCTTTTTCAGCTCGTCGAACATCAAGTCCACCGGATTTTTGAAGTCCTCATCGTCCTCGCGCACCTCCATCGCATTGATAAATTCAATGAGCGTGGAGAAGTTCTGTTCCTCCATCGGCGCTTCATAGTGGATGTAGCCGATGAGGGCGGTATAGAGCAGCGTTTCCGCTTTCACCCAGAAATCGTCACCGGCTTTGCCCTCGCCCTTGGTGTTGGCGATCAGCGTCGTGACCAGCTTCAAAATGTCCTTTTCCGAGTGGATGTAGGCGAACGGGTTGTAGTGCATGGACTTCTTGAAGTTCAGGGAATTGAGAATCTTGATCTGATACCCGTTCTTTTGCAGCGCATGGCCGCAGGAAACCACGATGTCCCCTTTGGGATCGGTGACGACGAAGCTGGTGGGATAGGTTTTTGATGTGCATTGGAGCAGATTGGGCTTCAACCAAAAGCGGGTCTTGCCCGAACCGCTGCCGCCTGAATGAGCGACTTGAAGTGTTGCAGCTTTTCCAGCACCGAGGGGCGTTCCGCCTTCCTGACCTGTTTGGCAGTGTATTCCTTGAACGCGGCGGTCATGGCGTCGGCGTCCGGCGCTTTGAAGAACACCATGTACCGCTTTTCGCCCTTGACCTTGAATGGAGCGAAGTCAATGCCATACTTCCGGGCGATCCGGTTGAATGAGCCGATATTCTGATCGGTGACTTCAATGCTCTGCAATCCCTTATCCTTGGCGGCGAGCTGCTTGACGGTCATTTTTCCGTGGGGATTGGCCTTGCTGTACTGATGCTTCTGATGGTCGCTTTTTAGCTGCTCCAGCAGCTTGGCAACGGCCTTACGAAATTCCTGTTCACCCAGCTTCCCGCAGGAGATCATCAGGGATACGATTCTCTGTTCAACTTCTTCCTGCATGACTTATCACGCTCCTTTCCTTGGATTTGCAGGGAGAATGCCGGGACACTAAGGCGGTACCACCAGCCGGTGCAGAAGATGCTTATTCATTTCTGCGCCCCTGTCCCTTGACGGTCAGGATGCCGTCCAGCGTGGTGGCGGTGATCCGCAGACGCTCGGCCACGGCAATGTCGTTTTTCACGCTTTCGTCCACGGTGCTGCCGCAGACCACCAGCACATGGGCGCGGCGCAGATACTCCCGCGCCATGTCGATGCCGTCCTTATGCTCCTGCGGAATCTCATCGCGTAGGAACAGCGGCAGAAACAGCGTGGGGCAGACGGGCGAAAAGCCCGCGTCATAGACCGCCCTGCAATACTTGGCGGCATTTTCGGTGTTCTCAAACTCATTCTCGCTCCACGGAGCGGTGATGTAGGCAAGGGGGCGTTTCATCGGTATCAAATCCTTTCTCCCAAAATCGGGCATGAAAAAAAGCGGCCTTTAGGGGCCGCCGTGAAAATCGTGATTGACCAGCATGGCATAGTGGTTGTCGATGGTGGAAACGGAATTGAACAGCGCCGCCATGAGATAGGCTTTCGTGTTCCAAACGCGGGTAGTGTTCTCGCGGATACCGTCCATGACCTTTTCGATGTGCATGGAGGTAATCTTTTCAAAGCGCTGTTGCACGAAGCCGGTGGGATACTCCGCATCCCGCCCGATCTTGACCGTGGGGCTGCGGTTCATAGCAACCTCCAGCATAATCTCCACCAGCTCATCAAGCTGCATCCGGTCATACTGCTGACAGAGAATTTCGTATTCGATTTGCTCTCTGATCTCCGCTTTTTTCTCAAATCCGTCCGTCATTCCGTCCGCCGCAGGCAGAAAGAATGAATGAGTGCTTGATAGATCAGTATTTGATTTTTGAGTATTAGATTTCTTAGTATTTAATTGCGCGGGATTATCCGTATCCGGTGCCTCCGTATCCGGGTTATCCAGATACGGGTTTTCCGTATCTGGTAAAGTCGTATCCGGTGGAGAGGGCTTTCGGGGCTTCTCGAAGATGGTGTACTCCGTGTCGGAAATGCGTCCGTCCTTGCCGCGAAGCTGACGGCGGATGATGTAGCCCGCCAGCTCCAGCTCCTTGAGCGTTTTCCCGATGGCGTCCACGCCCTCCTTGCAGATCGTAGCCAGCCCCCGCGTGGTGTAATTCCACTCGTCGGGGAGGGAGAGCATCATGGAGAGCAGCCCCTTGGCTTTCAGGGAAAGATTGCTGTCTTTCAGGTGATGGTTGCACATCACCGTGTAATCCCGCGTCCGTTCAACGCGAAATACAGCCATATTGCTTCAATCCTTTCCGCAGAATGGTCAGGCTGTTTGACCGTCCTCCTTGGCAAATCGCTCGTCCAGCCGCTCCACGCTCCAGTTCTGCTTGAACTGTCTCAGCGGGCCGGGGCCGAACTGCGCCAGCGCACGGCGATCCAGCTCCAGCAGCTTTTCCCACAGCTCCGGGTGATGCTTTCGCAGCTTCCGCAGCTCGTCGATACGCTGGAATGGGCAGCACCAGCAGGACGCACGGTGGTATATCTCATACAGCCCGCTGAAGTCAAAGCCCCGGTCATAGCAAGCTTGGAGTGCCTGCGCCTCCGTGATGCCCCATTCCACGAGGGGATACCGCTCGTCCTTGCAGCGCCACGCTTCATCGGTGGCGATGCCGACGTAGTGGATCGCGCCCAGCTCGCCTTTGAGCCGGTTGACCTCCTTGGTGATGAGGTGCGTTTTGAGCTGCCCGGTACACCAGCGGACGCGGATTCCCGGCCAGCCGTTGCCGTGGGGCGGGATGCCCAGCTTTGCACGGTTTTCCAGACTGCGGGGCTTCTGCTTGGGTTCGTCGAACATCAGGTATTCAAAGCCCTTGGGATGCCGCAGCGTGGTGATATGGATGCCGCGCTCCCGGAAAAGATGCTCGTCCAGTTTGGCAAGGTGTTCATACATTTCCGGGAACTCCATGCCGGTGTCCGCTGACAGCACCATGTCGATGGGCATACCTCGTTCGATCATCAAAAGCAGCATGGCGGTACTGTCCTTGCCACCGGACAGGCTGACGGCGTGAAACTGCTTGCCGTTTGCGTTCTGAATGGTTTCCCGCATGGGGAAGCCGCTCCGTTTTCACTCCTTTCCCACATCACAGCTCATAGATGGGCTGCTCGTGTTCGTAGTAGGGATCGCACAGGGCGGCAAGCTCGGCCACCAAGCCCTCCAAATCCAGAGAAATCTCGCTGTCTGCCCAATCGCTGCCCTTGTAGACGCGATACTCGGTGACGTATTCGCCTTCTCCGGCGTTCACGCTAAATTTGGCAACGACGGCAAAGCCCATATCCTCCAGCAGCCACAGCTCCATCGACCGGGCGGCAAACACCGCGCCGATATAGCTGTCGCCTACGTCCTCATAGAGAAGCGTCGCACGCTGCTTGAACAGCTCCGCGCTGCGATAGTCCAAGCTCAGCGCATTCTTGCCGTCTGCGCGATAGGCATAGACCGTTTCGGCCTTGCTCCAAACGGCTTGCAGCAGGGCGTGATAGTCAATGTTTTCCAGAAACTCGTCGATCTCCGTTTCTGTGTAGCCGACCTCCGTACCCTTGCGGAACAGCGTGGTCAGCGCTTTTTCCAGCTCTGTTACTCTGCTCATGGTAATTCCTCCAATCACTTTAGTGACGCCGCTTTTTCCGGTCAGGGAGGATATGCCCCTCAATGACGGCGGCTTGTTTGCGGATTTTGATTTCTCCGCGCCTCTCGGATGCCTGCGCCTTGGCATATCCCACGTCGGAGAGGAACAACCTCAGCCGTTCGCCCTTTTCACCCACAGGAGATTTCCATGACAGGACATCAAAAATAATCATGTGGCGGGTTTCGTCCATAAAGCGCTCCAGCGCAAGGATGCTGTGCCCGCCGACAAAATCATCAGCGTTCATATTCGGCACCTCGCGCTCTGATCTGAAAGGCGGCAAGCCCATAGCGGGCGATCAGAGTGGCGTTGACGATCAGGCGCAGCGCCTCCGGGTCAATGACCTCCGGTTCCGCCAAGTCCGCCATCGTGACGGCCTCCGTCTTGTCGCAGAGGTCGCGCGCTGCCATGAACAGTGCGTAGTTGTGCGGCGAGGTGTTTTTCAACACCGCATAGCCGAACTCAATCCCGTCCTTGCAGAAGCAGTTTGCCGTGCGGCGGTAAATGTCGTCGTTGGAGGTCAGCAGGTACATGGCCGCATAATAGGCGTTGGTATCCCTGCGGCGGCGGTAGCCCTGCACGGCACATTGATACTGCATTCGGCGCTCATGCTGCTCGTTGCTCCAGAGGCTTCCGGGATAATGCTTGATCAGCAGGTTCAGGCGCTGGAACAGGCGGCGTTCATGGGGAAATGTCTCTAAGACTGCCTCGCGGTAGCCGACCACACCGGCCTCAATGCGCTCGGCCAGCCACGGGCAGCGCAGGGCGGTACAGCCCAGCTTTTTCACATACTCGGTACAGAGCTGGCAGCTCACATCTTTGGGCGTGTATTTGAACGTGTTGATATACATGGCGTCCTCCTTTTGGCATGAAAATAGCGGACAAACAAACTGCTTGTCCGCTCAACGGCTCTGGTCACGCTGGCGCTTTTTCTGCCATGCGTCCAGTAATTTGAAGATGGTGTTCTCGATCTGGAACGGGGTATAGGAACGCGGGAAGTATTTGCGGAGCTTTTCACCGGAAAGGGTGATGTCGTTTTTCTCCGGTTTCTTCTGCTCCATCATAATGGAGAGCATGGTGTCCTCGTTCAGCTCGCCGCTCTGACTGAGCTTTTTCATCCGCTGCGCCTGCGAGAGCGAGGGGGTGGTCTGTTCGCTGTCGATGGTTTCCAGAAGCAGCCCTTGTTCCTTGGGTGTCAGCGCCGCAAGCTGATAGGCGGGACTGAGGGCGATTTTCTTCTCGTCCACCATCTGCTGAAGCTCCGGGACTAACTGCGTCAAGGCGATGTAGTTGCGGATGGTATCTCCGCTCACACCGGCATCCTGACCAACTTCATCATCGCTGCGGAACTTCGCCGAAATTTTCGGCGAAGTCAGATCCGTTCGTGCGCCCTGCCGCTTGATGGCCTCCATCTTCATCTTGTAGGCTTTGGCGCGTTCGGAGGGGAGAATGTTCTCACGCTGAAGGTTGCTGTCCACCATGATGATGGTGGCAGCGTCCCGGTCAATGTCGCGGACAATGACGGGCATGGTGGCCAGCCCAGCCAGCTCGCAGGCGTGTTTGCGGCGGTGGCCTGCAATCAGCTCATAACCGCCGTCCTCCCGTGGCCGTGCCAGCGCGGGGACGAGGACGCCGTATTCCTTGACGCTTTCGGCGGTTTCCTGCATGGACGCATCCTCTCGCACCTGAAAGGGGTGATCCGGGAACGGATGCAGCTCAGAGAGCGAAATCTGAACAACTACTTCCTGCTGCGGTTTCGGCTTTTTGGATGGCGCGGGCTTTTTGCCCGGTTCCTTCTGCACGGTTTTTTCAGGCATTGTGTTCCTCCTGTCGGCATCTGATTTTGGGTACAAAAAAAGGACATTTCTTCTTTGCAGAGGAAATGTCCTGATTTTTTGGACGGGCTGACAGCCCTCCCAAACGGTATTTTATTTTTGTCGTTACTATAACACCCCCTACGATATAACTACTTCGCGGCTCGATTTTTCGGTTTGGAAAAGGATGAAAAACCTTGCCAGATAACCGAAAACCCTTGATATACGGGGCTTTTCCGGTTTGTCGTAATTATACCGTAAGGGCACACTTTCGCGACGATGGCGCTCCAAAACGGCGTGGATGTAAAAACGGTGTCCTCCATGCTGGGCCACTACTCCGCGGGCTTCACGCTGGACACCTACGCCCATGTCACCACCGACGCCCAGCTCAAGGCGGCGCAAACGATGGGGAGCATCCTCTCCCGTGCGGTATAGACCTTTCCGCTATCCGCTCCCGTTGGGGTCAGCGTTTGGGTCAGAAAAAAGCAGCGGGAGAAAACAACAACTTATGCAAACAAAAAGACCCGAAGCCTTACGGTTTCGGGTCTTTTTGGCACGCCGTGAGGGATTCGAACCCCCGGCCTTCTGGTCCGTAGGTTGTCCCAAAGAAAAAGCGGAGCCATTTCGGCTCCGTTTTGCGCTGTTTAACGCTATTTGGTGGGTAGATTTTCCGTTGTTTCCGTCCGGAACTGCCTGTTCCTATCCCGTTCTGGGTCAAAAGTGGGTCAAAGATGATCTTGTGATTACAAACTGAAAGCATTTCTTGGCGAAGCATATAAGGGTGCGAAAATACCGCGGATTTATATCATTTGCGCCATCGTTGTCTATAAGGATGCCGAAAATCTCTGCGCAGAAAATGGTTTTCAGCAAGTTAAGATCGACCAAATGGAGCGTTCTTGCGTGTAAAGATATGATGAGGGAAGGAAATCATTTAATATCAACGCTTTCCTCCTTGTATTACGCTTTCGTCTTGACAGAATATTTACACTTCGCTTGACTCTGCGTTTGGGGTACAGTATTAGTCATATTTATGTGGCAGCACAAAATTTGATATGCTATAAGCAAAGAAAAAACCGAGGCCCCCCGCATAGCAAGGGGCCCCGGGGGCTTATTTACTTTCGCGGTTTAGGTTTTCGCTTTTACCTTACTCCTCCCGCTTTTTGCGCTTGAGCACAAAGGCTGCTGCGACCGCCGCCACAGGCAGGGCAATGACCCAAACCAGCACGCCGGTATCGCCGGTGGCGGGAGTGCCGCCGTTGTTGGTGCCGTTGCCGCTATTGTCGCCGCCGGAGGTGCCGGCGGTCTGAACGGCCACATCGCTCATGTCGTACAGGCTGGTCTGGCCATTCAGGAAGCGGTAGTACGATGCCAGGGCGTAGTAGCCCTGCTCGGTGGCCATGCCGTCGCGGCCCTTGTCGGCAACATGCTTGAAGCCGCCGCCGTCCACAAAGAAGCCCGCCAGGGCATCCAGGGGCGTCTTTCCGTTCTTCACAAAGCGGCTGTCGCAGGTGGGGTCGAGGCCCAGGGCCGTCAGGGCCACGATGACCTGTGCGCAGCTCTCGCTGTTCACAGTGCCCCAGCTGCCAAAGCCGCCGTCGCCCTGCTGCAGACCGGAAAGCACATCCAGGGCCTTATCCACAGCGGCCTTCACGGTCTCGTTGGTCTTATAGTAGGGGGCCAGGGCCTGGATGGCCATAGCGGTCATGTCGGGGTCAGCCTTGGTGCCGCTGAGGGTCCAGCCGCCGTCCTCCAAGGCCGCGCCCAGGATGGTCTCAATCAGCTTCTCCCGGGTCACATCGCCCATAGTGGGGTAGTTGTGGCTATCCAGGGCAATGAGGGTGAAAATGGGCCCGTTAATGCCCTGGGTCTGCACATAGGCCATGTTATCCAGACCCTTCAGCAGGTTGTGGCCGCCCACATTGGTGACGTCCTTGCCGATGGCCGTCAGGGCCAGGATTACCCGGGCGTTGTCGGTGACTTTGGCCGGGTGCAGACGCTCATTGGCGTCAGCCTTGGCCTTCACATACTCCACCACATTGTCATAGTACCCGGCGGGCACGGTGCGGCCGCTGCGGGCCAGGCCGATGACCATCCACTCGCCGCCGGTGGAGTTCACCGTGGGGGTGCCCAGAGTGGCCATGAAGTCGCCGGTGGTCTTGTAGATGCCGCTGTAGTCCACCTCCGGCAGCACCGTCAGCTCCACATCCCGGATCTGACGCTCATAGAGGTACTTTGTTGCAATAGTGTAGTTGGGATCGCCGCACCGCAGTTTCACCGTTCCACCGTAGATTTTATAAGTCCCAGCGGGGGTGTCTGCGGGCACGGTAAAGGTGATGGAGGTGATGGGCGTCAAATTGGCGTCCTTACCCGACAAGGGGTTCTGCACCGTCTTGGACTCCACCGTCTCCAGCCCCGGAATGTTGGTGCCGAAGATGGTCAGCACCGATTGCAGTTTCACGGTAGTGCTGTTGGTGACGCTGGGGTAATTCTTGGCGATCTCGTCCAGGGGCATGTTGGGCATGTTAATGGTCACGGTCTTCCCGGCCTTGGTCACGGGGCCGCCCTCCACCTCTGTGTTGATCCACGCCTGGCCGGTGTAGCCGTCGTAGTCGGCCACGGTGAAGCTCAGGTCGGGCAGCACGGAGAAATTATTCTCTTCCTGGGGTGCGATCTCGCCGGTGTTGCCCTGGGTCAGCTCGGAGCCCAGCTTACTGCCCATCCAGGTCTCATAGATATATCCACCCGTTAGGTTGATCGTCCCCGATCCGGTGAGCACAATGCGCATAGACCCGATATGATACTGGTCGTTGTTGCTGTTCAGCATATACTGCTGGGGCAGTTCATCCGTGAAATACACGAAGTGCGGCCCCATGGGGTTATAGATACGCAAGATCTTATATACCGGCACGCTCAGACCCGTGATCTTCAGGTCAATGGTGTCGCCCAGTCGGGGCTCCTGGCCGGGCCGGGTCACATTGGACAGGGTGTAGTCAATGACCTTGCCCTTGAGGCCGTACACCTGGGTCACGGTCTTTCCCTCGTAGTCAGCCGTCACCTCAATGGGGTTGTAGCCGTCCTTCAGAAGGACGGTCACCGTGCCGTCCGCGGCCACGGGATAGGCCGTTTTCTTGCCGCCGCCCAGGTAGTCCCACACATAGACCTTGGCATTTTCGCCGTTCACCTTAAAGGTGAAGGGTGCGCCCTCCTGGCCCTGCCAGTAGTAGTGGGTGTCGTACTGTCTGGTCCGGGGCAGGCTCTTGATGTTGGTGAGCTTTTGGTCCAGCTTCTCCACGGCGGCCTCCGCCGGGCTGTTCACATGGACGATGGTCTCCGGGGTCTGGCCGTAGAATGTGCCAGTCTCGTCCGTCAGCGTCACCCGGAAGGTGGTGGTGCCCTCCTTCAGAGGGATGAGGTAGTAGAGGATATTTTCGTACACCTCGCCGTTGCTGCCCAGGCCCTTGTCGGCGTAGAAGCTCTTCACTTCCCGAATCTCAAAGATGCTGGGGTCGTCAATTTCAAAGCGCAGCCGCCCGGCCTCATTCCAGGGCAGGCCCGCCTCGCCGCCCAGCTTGGTATTAGAATAAGTAATATCCTTAAAGGTCACAGGATAAGCGTTCCAAGCGGAGCCCAGGGTCAGGTTGAACCCGGAGGCCGTAAGCATGAAGTCGTCCAGGTAGTCCGTGGCCTGGCCGATGGTGCTGCCCTTGGCCGTTTCGTATTTGTTCAGCAGCTTCAGCGCATTTTGCAAAACGGAATTTTCCTTGGAGGCAGAACTGGTCCACAGAACCAGCGCCCAGTCCTGGAGCTTGTCATACAGCTTGCCGGAGGTGCGGATGGCGTCGGCGTACTTGGCGTAAAGCTCGTCCGTCAGCTCCGTGGCGGTGCTGGGGATGTCGGCCTTATACTTGTTCACCTCTGCCAACACGGCGCTGGTTAAGTCCATACCTGCCTGGTACTGCCGCTCCAGCTCGGCCCACAGGGCCTCGATTTTAGCCTTGGCCCCGTCGGAAAGCTGGGCCTTCACCTCGTCCTTGCACTCGTCGTACAATTTCTTGACTTGGCGCACCGATGCCTCGTCTGTTGCATACACAAAATACTTTGCCTCGGGCAAAGCCTGGATCATAGCCTCCAGCTCCGCAGCCTCGATAGAGTGGCGGATGATGTGGAAGGTGTAAGTCACCACATCCGTGCTGTCCTTGGCGTTTTCAATACGGATGCAGAGGTCTGTTTTCTCGCCGCTCAACTGAATGCGGTTTTTGACATTCATAAGCTGGGAGGCCAGAGCTGTGCCAGCCATGGCTTTGGCCGGTGCGAGAAGTACTTTGTCGTTCACCTTAACCTGCACCATGGACGAGGACAACAACTTTATACCTGCGTATCCGTTGGATTTTAGGTTTTGAATCTTTTCCGTAACATGGATATTGTACTCATACCAGTTGGCATCAAATCCGGTCTCTCCGGTCTCTTTCCCCGTTGAATTCACCTGGAACATGGTTCCCTCGGGCTGACCGTTGTAGATATTCTCGGCATTATATGCCTGGTTGCCTCCGGCAAAGCCGCACTTGCTAAGGCCCAGGGTCGCCGCAGGCTTAGCAAACCGCAGTTCGTATTCACTTCGTCCGCCGTTGGCATTGAGCCGAATGGTGAAATAAATCGTTCCGTGCCGAGCCAGCTCCCCCTGCACCGTGGCCGTGCCGTTTTCAATGGCATAGCAGGTGCCGCCGGAGGTTATCACCTGGCCCGTCACGCCCTCCGGCAGGTTGGGCAGGTGCAGCACAAAGCCGGTGGTATTCTTGCTCTCGTCCGCCGTATAGGCCGAAACACTTGTAGCAAAATCACCGCTCCACACCGTGAAGCTGGGAACAACTCCCTCCTGCATCACAGTCCCATCCTTGCGCAGCAGGTCCACCGTCACATCGCCCTTTTGGGTTAGGATATGCTGGTCCCGCAGAATGGTAAAAGTATAGGTCTTGCCCACGGTCTCCGCCGTAGTGGAGGAGCCGGGCAGCACAGTCTTGACCGTGATTGTCAGAGAATTACCCTCAAAAGGAATAGGCTCGCTGCTTGCGCCCACTCGATACTCCTTGTCCCCCACAAATACACGGGTCTTATACTGCTTTTCCAAAGCACGAGGCCGTACCTTCACAGTAGTACCGTCAGTATTAACAACCGCCTCATAAGCATATACATCACCGCTGTTTGTCAGATCCCAGGTTTTCCAGCTACCTACATCCATAGACGCCAGGGACGCATCCGCGGTTTCAAAGCCGCAGTGGATGTCGTTGCCGTAGTCGGTGGTGTACATTACATCAATGCTGTCACCGTCTCTAACATCCCCCTTGGCCACGGTATATTTGTCAAAGCCCTGGTTGGTACACCAGTCGTTCAGGGTGCCCATCCAGCCACTGCCCTTGCCACGGCGGAACTCGCTGAGCTCTACGCTGTTCTCCGTGCCATAGTTGGCGATGATGGAGCTGATGTAGCCCTTCTCGCCGCCCACCTGCCGGTGGCCTTCCTCGATCAAGGCCCGGGCGATAATGGTCATCATAGTGTCGGATGGATAGATATACTCCGTTCTGTAGGTGCCTTGATTTATAACCAGGTCTCCGTAGGGGCCGGGGTCCGTGATACTCTCACCCATGCCGTTTTTCAGGTCATCCCGTAGGGGTACATTGTCGCCCACGCGGATGTAAACTTTGCCCACAGGCTCCTGTCCCACCACCAGACCGAAAAGCATCTCCGCCGGGGCCTTGATGGTCAGGCTGCCGATGGCGGAGCGGGCGGTCTTGGTGGACCCGTCCGCCAGGGTGTTGGTCACCACGCAGAAGTAGTAAGAAGTGCCCACCACTGTGGTGCCCCCAACAGTAAGCCGCGTACTGTTGGTGTCGGGAATGGCCTCCGCCCCCTCGTAGCTCTTTTGGGAGTTCTTATACCACTGGTAGGAAACCTTGGTCATACCCAGGTCGCGTATAGCTATATCGAAAGCACGAGGCGTTGTAGCGTGCCAAGGCAGAACCACATCTTCCGCGTCCACCACATCCTTGGTGATCTCGGGGATGTCGCTGAGCTCGCCGCTGCCGCTCTCGCTGACGGTCACCTTGCAGATAGCCGAGCGCACCGTGGCCGGGCCCTTCCCCTCCTCGGTGTTGGTCACCTCTACATAGTAGTACAGCACCTGCTCCACGGCGGTGGCCACATCATAGGTGGCGCTCTCCGCGCCCTTGATCTTGGTGCCGCCTGCGTAGTCGCTGACGGTGTTGGCGTACCACTGATAGCTCAGCGTACCCGACCCCAGGGCCGTGACGGTGAGGGTGAAATTGTCACCCGGCTGCAGCGCCACCTCCGCCGGCAGGTCCGCCGAAATCGTCGGCTCCGCCGAGCTCTCCACCGCCAGCACGCTCACGGGAAGCAGTAACAGCGCCATGATAAGCGCCAGCAGCAGAGAAATGATTCTTTTTTTCATTCCTTTTTTCCTTTCATTTTTCTATTTATGTAAATGCCGAAGCAATCACACACAATTTTTTCTGTCCTCCGTAGGGGCGGGGTTCTACCCCGCCCACGCCAGACCTCTTGAGAATTGTCATTGCGAGGGCGCACCGCGCCCGTGGCAATCCGTAATACCCTATATCTCACGCCCCCTGTTTCCCTCCCCCCGGGCCGCACTCTTTGCAGCACGGCCCGGGTCTCGGGAGCATGAAAGGAACGACAAATAGCGCAAAAATTTTTCTGGAAAGCGGGACGGGAAAGGTCTGCCGTCCTCCCCCGCCCCGGCGGCTTGAAATGGCTATCATGCTTTCCATGGAAAGCATGAGGCAGTACTGCCTCGGCAAAAAATCACCCAGCCGCCAAAAGCAGCCGGGTGAAGCGTTCGCATAACAGCTTTGGCCCCGGTACTGGCAGCGGCCCAGGAGCAGCGTATTGCGTTCCTGACTTAGCCGAATAAACCGGCATCACAGTGACCGTCTCGCAGGGCCTCTCACCCCATTCCGCCGCCGGAATAAACCCGGCTCACGCTGTCCCGTTATTCAGTTTAAGTGCATTATAGCACAGGATATGACATATTGCAATGGAGAAAACCTCCGTCATTCGCCCCGACTTGACATCTCCCGGTGCATATCTTATATCGTCCCTATGTACGATGTCTTGGAGCAGCGTTACCAGCGGCAAATGGCCGAGCTAGAGCGTCAGCAAGTGCAGCAGAAGCTGGCGGCACAGGTCGCAGAAGCCCCGTGTTTGCCCCCGTAAGCCGCTGTGTGCCCTCGCAGGAACACAGGCGGGTGAAGATAGCCCCCCGGCAGTTTTGCCCGTTTTGGGCCCAATTTTCAGTGCGCCGAAATCAGAGCAGGAGAAAGGCATTGGCGCTTTTCGCACCAATGCCTATTCACAGCAGCCCGCAGTGCGAGCTGCCGCAAGGATTTGCGGGTTTTGGAAATTGACGCTTTTTTCGAGGTTCCCAGAACGGTTTGACGCTAAATTCGAGAAAAGTCGCCGCAAAGCCCCGTGTCACAACGGTTTGCGGCGGCGCTTTGATAGAAAATCGGTACGCTTTATACCGTTGTAGTCGGCGGAAGTCTCCGTAGCAGCTCAAATCTTGCTACGCCATAAACAAAGATAAGCGGCGGTTGAGAATTGATAACTTTCTGATAATAGTGTGGCTTCCCCATAGCTTTCCTCTGCTGTTTACGGTATGGTTTGCCGTTACAAAGGAGGCTGATTTTATGCCAAAACGACGAGCAAACGGCGAAGGGAATATCCGAAAGAGAAAGGATGGACGCTGGGAGGGCCGCTACACAGTCGGTCACGATCCGGAAACCGGAAAAGCCATCATCAAGAACGTTCTTGGAAAGACGCAAGCGGAAGTAAAAGAAAAGCTGAAGAAAGCCATCGAGGAAAATGTGGGCATCGACTATGGACGGGCCAAGACCTACACGGTGGGAACATGGCTGGAGGTCTGGATGGAGAACTACGCGAAAGTAAAACTCAGACCGCCCACGTTCAAGACCAGCCAAGGCTTTCTGAAAAACCACATCAAGCCGCAGATCGGCAGCATTCCGCTGGCAGACCTGACATCTCTGGACTTGCAGCGGTTCTATAAGCATCTGCTGGATGGTGGCCGGGTAGACCGCATCGAAGCGAAAAAGAAACCGAAAGGTCTGGCTCCCAAAACGGTGCGCAACATCCACCAGATGATCTGCTCGGCATACAACCTTGCCATGGAACAGCGCCTCGTCACGAAAAATCCCACGCAGGGCTGCGCCTTGCCGAAAGTCGAACACAAGGAGATGAAAACGCTGACCTCCGACCAACTCAGCGCCTTCTTCCGGGAGGCCAGGGACAGCGGCGTGTACGAGCTCTACTACCTTGACCTCGCCACCGGACTTCGGCGGGGCGAACTGCTGGGGCTGAAATGGACGGACATCGACCTTGACCATGGCATACTGAAAATCCAACGGGCCATTTCCCGGCAAAACGGCAAAGTAGTCGAGGCACCGTTGAAAACGAAAAACGCCTACCGCACGCTGCCGCTGTCGGCAGACGCGATAGATGTTCTAAAGGCACAGAAAAACAAGGTGGGAAGCAGCGAGTGGGTATTTCCATCGCCCACCGGAGGCCCCATGTCGCCGGACAGCGTCCTGCATATGCTCCAGCGGGTGCTGAAACGGGCAGGACTGCCACGGATACGCTTTCATGACCTGCGCCACACCTTCGCAACGATGGCGCTGCAAAACGGCGTGGATGTAAAAACCGTGTCCTCGATGCTCGGTCATTACTCCGCGGGCTTCACGCTGGACACCTATGCCCACGTCACCACCGACGCACAGCTCAAGGCGGCGCAAACCATGGGGAGCATCCTCTCCCGTGCGGTATAGACCTTTCCGCTATCCGCTCCCGTTGGGGTCAGCGTTTGGGTCAGAAAAAAGCAGCGGGAGAAAACAACAACTTATGCAAACAAAAATCCCCGAAATCTTACGATTTCGAGGATTTTTGGCACGCCGTGAGGGATTCGAACCCCCGGCCTTCTGGTCCGTAGCCAGACGCTCTATCCAGCTGAGCTAACGGCGCATATTATTCCTGACGACTTGAATATAATACCATATCTCAGGGTAGAATGCAAGTATTTTTTTCAAGAAAAATAAAACATTTTTTTGTGTAGATTTGTGCCTTTCCTCTGCCTCCTTCCGTACAGAGTCCGCTCCGGCAGCTTGCAGTGCTCTCGGCCCACGCTATTCCCTCCGCCTTGACACAGAGGGCCATTTCTGATACGCTGAATGCAGCCGTGCTTTTCTCTCATTTAACCGTCGGCATAGCCGCAATAGGAGTATTGGGATGATTTTTTATACTGCTGACCTTCATTTTCATTATAAACCTTTTCTGCCCGGCCGGCCCTTTGCTTCCGTGGAGGAGATGGATGAGGCTATGATACGACTCTGGAATGAAACCGTCACAGACAAGGACACCGTCTATGTGGTGGGCGATGTGGGCTACAACGGCGGCTATGTGCCCGGGGACGCCCTGGGCCGCCTGCAGGGGCGCAAGCACCTGATCCGGGGCAATCACGACACCGGGTTTGAAAACGCCCCAAAGCTCTTCGATTACTTTGAGACCGTCACCGACTTCAACGAGATCGACGACGGCGAAACCCATATTCTTCTCTGCCACTACCCTATTCTCTACCGCAAACGGGGCTACATGATACACGGCCACCTGCACCAGGCCCGGGGCCCGGAGTACGACATCCTCCGGCAGATGCCCCGAATGCTCAACGCCGGTGTGGATGTGAACTTCTATCGCCCTGTGACCCTGGCGCAGCTGGTGGAGAACAACCGGGCCTTTTACAGCGGTGAAAATGATGCGCTTATCCCGCCCCCTCCTCCGCGTCGGCGTGAAGGAGAGGGACTTCTCCCGGGAAAACCGGATTTCCGGCCCCTGCCTACCCGGCCTGACTCGGAAGAGAACTGAGCCCCGGAGCGATGCTCCGGGGCTTAGCCTGTCGAAAAACCCTCCGGGTTTTTCCGACAAAAGGTTTGCGGTCTGCTGCGCGCATAATTTGCCCGTCTGTGACGGACAAATTCCACACTGGCAGCCCGAGCTGTATTTTCTCTCACGCGCATGTCGCGAGAGAAAATGATTTTATTTCTTTGCCGCCTGCGGGCGGCAAACTCTGCGAGGCTTTTTTAACACAGTGAGCCCCAAAGCGTCGATCCGGGGCTTACTGTTCTCATTTCAGCAGCTTATTTTACCGGGCCACCGCTCGGTAACGATACCGCCAGCATAGCCGCCCGCCACGCAGCGGAAATCACTGGATTTTCGTGACCTTGTAGCCGGCGTCCTCTACGGCCTTACGGAGCATAGCGTCCGTAACCTCCGGGGCGGCGGTGACAGTGGCCGTCTTTTTCTCCAGATCCACATGGGCGCTGACCCCGGGCAGGGCGTTCAGGGCGCTCTCCACCCGGCCGGAACAGTGGGTACACATCATGCCCTCCACGGTCAAAATTCTCTTCATATCGGTTTCCTCCTGATTCATTGTTTGATTTTCTTTGGTGATTTTCTCCTGCGTTACAGGGCAGGTCGGCCCCTTCCACAGACGCAAGCGCAGGGCATTGGTCACCACGCACACGGAGCTGAGGCTCATGGCGGCAGCGGCGATCATAGGGTTCAGGGTAATGCCCAGGGCCGGGTACAGAATCCCTGCGGCCACGGGGATACCGATGGCGTTATAGATAAAGGCCCAGAACAGATTCTGCCGGATGTTGCGGATAACGGACCGGGACAGCTCCGTGGCGGTGACGATGTCCCACAGGGAGCTGCGCATAAGTACCACATCCGCCGACTCAATGGCAATGTCCGTGCCCGCACCAATGGCCAGACCCACATCCGCCCGGGCCAGAGCCGGGGCATCGTTGATACCGTCACCCACCATGGCGGTGCAGCGTCCCTCCTTTTGGAGCTTTGCAACACAGTCGGCCTTGTCCGCAGGCAGCACCTGGGCCAAGACACGCTCTACCCCCACCTGCCGGGCGATGGCCCGGGCGGTGGTCTCATTGTCTCCGGTGAGCAGCACCACCTCCCGGCCCGCAGACCGGAGGGCGGCAATAGCGGCGGCACTGTCAGGCTTCACCACATCCGCCACGGCAATGAGCCCCAGCAGGCGGGACTCCCGGGCGAAATACAGGGCTGTTTTCCCCTGCTGAGCCAAGGTCCGGGCCATATCGGAAACCGCCCGGGTATCTACGCCGCAGCGGGTCATGTAGTCCAGGTTTCCGGCGCAGACTACGGAGCCGTCCAGGGTGGCCCGAACGCCGCCGGGGACGGAGGTAAAATCCGTCACCGGAAAGAGCTTCAGCTCCCGCTCCCGGGCCGCCTGTCCGATGGCTACGGACAGCGGATGCTCCGAGGGCTTTTCCACAGAGGCCGCCACCCGGAGAAGCTCCGTTTCCGTGGGACCCGTGCAGACAATGTCCGTGACCCGAGGTTTCCCCTCGGTAACGGTGCCGGTTTTATCCAGAACCACGGTCTGGGCCTTGCCCAGAAGCTCCAGGCTCTCGGCAGACTTAATCAGAATGCCGCTCTGAGCGGCCTTGCCCGTGCCCACCATAATGGCCACAGGGGTAGCCAGGCCCAGGGCGCAGGGACAGGAGATGACCAGCACGGCGATGCCGATGGACAGGCAAAAACGGATGCCCTGCCCCCCTGCGAAATACCACAGCAGCGCCGAGACCAGCGCGATGCCGATGACCACAGGGACAAACACAGCGCTGATGCGGTCAGCCAAACGGGAGATAGGTGCCTTGGAGGAGGCGGCCTCCTCCATGAGGCGGACGATCTGCGACAGCGTGGTGTCGCTGCCCACCCGGCGGGCCTCCAGCTCCAAATAGCCCGACAGCACCACCGTGGCCGAGGATACGGCGGCCCCCTCCCCTTTCTCCACCGGCAGGCTCTCCCCGGTGAGGGCGGATTCATCCACGGTGGCGGCACCGGCGGTTACCACACCGTCCACGGGGATCTTTCCTCCCTGGCGGACGATGACAGTGTCCCCGGCTACGATCTCCTCCGCCGGGACCGTTAGCTCCCGGCCGTCCCGTCGGACCACAGCGCTGTCCGGTGCCAAACGCAGCAGGGCGGAAATGGCCCCGGTGGTCTTTTTCCGGGAACGCTGCTCCAGATATTTACCCACGGTGACCAGGGTAAGGATCATGCCCGCGGACTCAAAATACAGGTCCGGCATCCCCTCTATATGACCGGCCACCAGCAGGCCCATCTCAATAAGGGAGTACACCAGGCCCGCCGCAGCGCCCAGGGCCACCAGCGAGTCCATATTGGGACTCCCCTGAAACAGCCGGGAAAAGCCCACGGTGAAGTAGGCCCGGTTCAATAGGAGGATGGGCAGCAGCAGCACAAGCTCCGCTATGGCCATAGCCAGGTGATTTTCGTGGAAAAGCCCGGGCACCGGCAGGCCCAGCATGTGCCCCATGCTGATGTAAAATAGCGGCACCAGGCACACGGCGGACCACAAAAGCCGCCGCCCCATCCGCCGAACCACTTCGTCCTGCCGCTTGTCCGGGGCCAGGTCGTTTGCGTCGGCCTCCCGGGCACCATACCCGGCCCGGATCACCGCGTCGATGATCTGGTCGGAGGTGACTTTTGATTCGTCGTAGCTGGCGTTCAGCCGCCCCAGCATCAGGTTCACCGCCGCCGATTGCACCCCCGGCAGCTGCGAGACCGCCCGCTCCACATGGGCCGAGCAGGCGGCGCAGGTCATACCCGTGACGGCAAATTGCTTCGTCATAATAACACCTCTCACTTCATGAGCTTTTGCAGCGTGGTCACCAGCTCATCGATGACCTCGTCCTCCCCCCGGCGGATGCCGTCGGCCACGCAGGTACGGATGTGGGTGGCCAGCAGCTCCTTGCTGAAGCTGTTCAGCGCCGCATTGACCGCCGAGACCTGGATGAGAATATCCGTGCAGTAGGCGTCCTTTTGCAGCATATCCCGCAGGCCCCGCACCTGGCCCTCGATACGGCTGAGACGGTTCACAAGGCTCTTCTGCTCCTCCGGCGAGCGGTGCTTGGTTTTCTGATGGCAGCAGCAACAATCCATCTTCATATACCTCCTGGGGGTATTTTTATTACAAGGGTCATTATATACCCCCCTATGGTATTTGTCAACGCTTATTTCGGGGCTTACACAGGACGGCCATGACCACGCCGAACACCACCGCCGCCGCAACGCCTCCGGAGGCGGCGGTAAGGCCTCCGGTGAGGGCGCCCAAAAGGCCCTGCTGGGCTACGGCCTTCTCCACACCCTTGGCCAGGGCGTAGCCGAAGCCCGTCAGGGGGACCGTGGCTCCGGCCCCACCCCAGTCCGCCACCGCCTGGTAAACACCCACAGCCTGAAGCAGCACCCCGGCCACCACATAGCCGGTGAGGATGCGGGCGGGGGTAAGCTGGGTCTTGTCGATGAGAAGCTGTCCGACGGCGCAGAGAACGCCGCCGCAGAGGAACGCCTGAAGATATTGCATGTCAATTCTCCTTTTTCGATGAAATCACCACCGCGTGGCAGATGCCGGGAATGCTCTCTCCCTGAAAGGACGAGGTGGGCGAGAGCAGCGCCCCGGTAGGGGCAAAGAGGACCTTTTCCCAGCGGCCGGCCCGCATTCCGCCCAGGACATAGCCGCTGAGCACCGCCGCCGAGCAGCCGCAGCCGGAGGCCCCGGCGTGCATATCCTGCTCCTCCCGGTCATAGAGCAGCAGCCCGCAGTCGGTGTAGCGCCGGCCCAGGTCGATTCCGTCCTCCCGGAAAAAATCGGCAACGATGTCCCGGCCCAGTTCCCCCAGATCCCCGGTGAGGATTAGGTCATAGTCCTCGGGGGTGGTGTGGGTCTCCCGAAGCACCGCCGAGAGGGTGTCATAGGCCGCCGGAGCCATAGCCGCCCCCATGTTGTTGGCGTCCTTGATGCCCAGGTCCACAATGCGTCCGCAGGTGACATGGGTGATATAGGGGCCGTCTCCCCGACGGGAGAGGATGCAGCATCCGGAGGCGGTGGCCGTCCACTGGGCAGTGGGGGTACGCTGGTTGCCGTAGAGCACGGGCATACGGTACTGACGCTCGGCGGTACAGAAATGGGAGCTGGTCATGGCGGCCACGATGGAGGCAAAGCCGCCGTCGATGAGCAACGCCGCCAGGGACAGGCTCTCGCCCATGGTGGAGCAGGCGCCGTAGAGTCCGTAGAAGGGGATTTTGAAGTCCCGAAGGCCAAAGGAGGTGCCGATGCACTGGTTCAGCAGGTCTCCGGCCAGGACGCAGTCCACCTCCTCGGCGGTAATGCCTCCCTTTTCCATTGCCCGGCTCAGGGCGAACTGCTGCATGGCGGATTCGCCCTTTTCCCAGCTTTTTTGGCCGAAGTAAGCGTCGGAATTCAGCTCGTCGAAATATCCGGCCAGGGGGCCTCGGGCCTCCTGCTTGCCGCCGATATTGGCGAAGGACAGGACGCTGACCGGGTCGGAAAGCGCCACCGTCTGGCGGCCTAAGCGTTTTGCGGTCATACATTCATCTCCCAATAAAAATATACCCCTATTGTGCCGCCTTTTCCCCAAAATATGAAAATGGAAAATGAAATTAAAGGTCAAAATGCAGAGCGGAGCCCATATGTCCCGCCCTATATGGCTACATCAAGAATCCATCCGTAGGGGCCGATGCCCACATCGGCCCGCCTACCGCACCTCTGTAACCCTCCGTAGGGCGGGCTGCCCCCAGCCCGCCGCCCGGACTTGCACCACACCCCTTGCAAAAACCCTGTCATTGCGAAGCCGGTGCGCACACCGGCTGTGGCAATCCGCATCTCCCGTCCCCTCGAGCCCTTATATGCTCTGTAGGGCGGGCTGCCCCCAGCCCGCCGTCCGATAACCATAGCACCATTGCGGCGGCGTGAGGGCACGCCACCCTACGCAAAACTTGATAGCTGGTGTCGCTGGGGCGTCGAGGATGCCGCCCCCTACGAAGTTCTATCGTTGAATCGTCCGCAGGGGCGGGGTTCTACCCCGCCCGCGGGAGGGGCAGAGCCCCGCCCCTACGCACCGCAAGATACACTTCCGTAGGGGCGGACGCCCCTGTCCGCCCGCTGGAATTGCACCGCGCTCCATGTAAAGCTCCCTGTCATTGCGAGGCCAGTTCGCAAACTGGCTGTGGCAATCCGCATCCCCCGTCCCTACGGCCCCCTTGCCTAAAGGAGGCTGGCACGGCGAAGCCGTGACTGGGGGATTCTTTTCCCGCACGCCTCGCGGTCGTCCGCCCCCACCGCCCCCACATAACGCGCAAAAACGGCGGGGCCCCTGGCCCCGCCATAAAAACGACTTATGTTCCTTTACATTCTCGACTCCAAAATCGCCAGGATCCCCGTTTCCACGCTGATCCTGGCCTCCCCATGCCACTGGTTGCTGATGCCGATGGGGAAGGTATTGGTCACGGTGACCTGGTCCAGCTCATATTTGGTGCCGTGGATGCTGACACCGGTGCATTGGTCGGTGAGAGCCAGCACGGAGAGGGACCAGCCCGCCCGGGGAGGGACGGTGATGGTATCGGCGGTAAAGACCGTGATCTCGTTTTCCCTATCCAAAATGCGCACCCGGGCGCCGTGGGCCACGGCAAAGGCCGCCGCCTGCAGATTTCCCAGCAGGTGGTCCAGCCGGCCGCCCAAGGCGCAGTACAGCCAGATTTCTTTGCAGCCCTGGGTCACAGCATGGCGAATGGCGGCCATGGTGTCGGTATCATCCTTCTCCACAGGCAGATCCAGCCGGGGCACCTCCTGCGGCAAGGGTCCAGTGTAGGAGTCGAAATCCCCCACCAGCAGGTCCGGGCGCAGGCCGCGCTCCGCCAAATATACATAGCCCTTATCGCAGGCGATGATATAGCCGCACTTTTCTAAATCCGTCAGGGGCGAAAATCTGCCACCGGAGACGATGGCCCAAGGTTTTTCCATAGTGTATCCCTCCCGTTAAAAACTGCCGATGGGGATAGAACCGTCGTCCGTCCCCTTTTCTACGCTCTGAATTTGCAGCCAGTAGGTGCTGCCGTTTTCCATCTGCACCTGCACCCGGTCCCCGGCCTTGCGGCCCAGGACCGCCCGGCCCACCGGAGACTCCTTACTGATAAGGCCCTTGAGCGCGTCCTGGCGCAGCGTGGTGACCAGGGTGATGCGGCGGGTCTTGCCGGTGCTCTCCATAAGAATTTCCACCGTGTCGTAGAGCCCTGCGGTGGACTCGTCGGACTTATCCTCAATGACCTTGGCGGTCTTGATCATGCGCTGCAGATAGCGGATGCGGCTGTCGTTGCGGTTTTTCTCCTGCTTGGCGCACTTATATTCAAAGTTTTCACTGAGATCCCCGAAGGCCCGGGCGGTCTGCACATCCTCAATGAGCTTAGGCCGCAGCTGGCGGGTGCGGTAGTCAATCTCCTCCTGCATTTTTTGCAGGTCGCTCCTTGTTAATTCGTCGTACACGGTGATTCCTCCTCTAAAATATCGGCAAGTATTTGCAGGGCTTGGGGCAGGTGCTGCAGGTCCAGGCCGGAATAATTCACCACCAAGGTGTGGCGGCGTGCGATGGAGCGCTGCCGGTAATAGTCCGACAGCATGGCCAGGCGCAGCCCCGCCTCCGAAGCCCTGCGCTGAAGCTCTTCGTCCGGCAGAGCGGTTTGCAGCTCCGCTAAAAAATGAAGTCCCGTGTCCTGGCCGGTGATCTGCACCCGGCCCGCCAGGGGTCCCTGGAGAAAGTCCGAAATGACCCGGTCGCGCTTTTGCCGATAACGGGTGCGCATACGGCCCAGGTGCCGCTCGAAATGACCCTGCTGTAAAAATTTAGCCAGGGTATACTGCTCAAAGCCGGAGACGGTGCAGGCGTAGAAGCCCAGCTTATCCCGGTATCGCTCCAAAAGCCGGGGCGGCAAAATCATGTAACTGATGCGGATGGAGGGGGCAATGGTCTTGGAAAAGGTATTCAGGTAGACCACACACTGGTTTTCATCCGTGGAATACAGAGTGGGGATAGGGCGGCCCACGAAGCGGAACTCGCTGTCGTAGTCGTCCTCCAAAATGTACCGCTCCGGCTGCTCCGCCGCCCAGCGCAGCAGTTCCCGGCGGCGGCCAATGGGCATAACGGCGCCGGTGGGATAGTGATGGGTGGGGGAAATATGGACCACCTGGGCGTCGCCCCGGCGCAGCTCCGGAACAGACAGGCCCGCATTGTCGATGCCGATGCGCTGAATGCGGACTTGGTTACTCTCGTAGATGGCGGTGATCTTACTGTATCCGGGTTCCTCTACGGCATAACACTTGTCCCGGCCCAGAAGCTGGATCAGCAAATTATACAGCAGCTCCGTGCCTGCGCCAATGATGATCTGCTCCGGGTCCACCTGCATGGCACGAAACTGCCGGAGATACCCGGCGATGGCCACACGCAGCTCCGATGCGCCGTTATAGGGGGCGGCACGCAGCAGCTCCTTATCCTGCTCCAAAATGGTCTGGCGCATGAGCCTGGCCCAAACGGTAAAGGGGAAATAGGCCGGGTCCATGGCCCCGGAGGCAAAATCCAGAAGCCAGGGCCGGGAATCGGCAGTGAAATCGGTGCCATTTCCGGTGAAATTTGGTGAAGTAAAGGTGCCGTCAGCGGTGACATTCGGACACCCAAAAAGTTCGCTTTGTCTCGGCTGGGGCGGGCGCTCCACCGGGGCGACGAAATACCCGCTTCGCTGCCGGGCATAGAGGTACCCCTCCGCCAAAAGCTGCTCATAAGCATTCTTCACGGTGATGATGCTGACCTCCAAATGCTGGGCCAGCATCCGCTTGGAGGGCAGGCGTTCCCCGGTCTGCAGCCGCCCGGAGAGAATATCCTCCCGGATGAAGCGATAAAGCTGCTCATAGAGGCTCTCTTTTTCCTTTTTTTCAAGTGTATAGGTCAGCATGGCCCCTCCAACTGGTATTATCAAAGAATATCATTATGGATATTTTAATATATCCAATTTACACTATAATACAGTCAGCAACAAAAAGCAAGAGGTGAATTTCTATGAAAGATATGCGCATTCGTAAAATGGTATTTGCGGCCCTGATGGCGGCACTGACCTATGTGGCCACCATGGTGGTGCAGATCCCCTCCCCTATGCAGGGCTATGTGAACCTGGGTGACTGCTGTGTGCTGCTCAGCGGCTGGATGCTGGGCCCCTGGTGGGGCGGCGCGGCAGCGGGCATCGGCTCCATGCTGACGGACCTGCTCAACGGTTACGCCCACTATGCACCGGGCACCTTTGTTATCAAGGGCTGCATGGCCATTGCGGCGGCGCTGCTGGCCAAGGCTATGGGTAACAAGGCCGCGGGCTACGCCGTCAGCGGCGTGGTGGCAGAGGTCATCATGGTAGCCGGTTACTTCGGCTATGCCGCCCTGCTGCTGGGCAAGGGCATCGGTGCGGCAGCCAGCATCCCCGGCAACCTGGTGCAGGCGGCCATGGGTCTGGTGATCGGTCTGGTGCTTTTCTTCCTGCTCAAGCGCAGCAAGGTACTGGACAAACTGGCTCTGCAGTGATACACTGTGCATACGAGCAGACCGGCAGGGGCGAGGCTCCTGTCGGTCGCTGCTTTGTTGGATGACAAGAAAGGATGTTGAGATCATGGCCGGAACCGTGCATGAATTGGAACAAAAGGACCTGTTTTGGCAGGTGCAGAGCGAGGCCGCCCGGGCCGCGCAGCAGCTTATTGAAGCGGCGCATTTGCACCAAGGGCAGATCGTTGTGGTGGGCTGCAGCACCAGCGAGGTGGTGGGCCGCCGGGTGGGCAGCTGGTCTACTCCGGAGATCGCCCAGGCCATTTTCAGCGGCCTTAATGGCGTGTTCGCCCCCCAGGGTATTTACATCGCAGCCCAGTGCTGCGAGCATTTGAACCGGGCGCTGATCGTGGAATACGAGGCGGTGCGGGGCGCAGAGATCGTGAATGTGAAGCCCCAGCCCAAGGCGGGCAGTTCCTTTGCCACCGCTGCATACAACAGCTTCCGTCAGCCGGTGGCTCTGGAGGAGATCAAGGCCGACGCGGGCCTGGACATCGGCGGGACGCTCATCGGGATGCACCTGAAGAAGGTGGCCGTGCCGGTGCGGCTGGACCAGAATCACATTGGCAGCGCCATTGTGCTGGCGGCCCGGGTGCGGCCCAAGTTCATCGGCGGCGAGCGGGCCATTTACGACGAGAGCCTGAAGGATGGATACCCGGATTTTGTGTAAAGGATTTTGAATTGGAATAGGGAACGACCGGCTTGCGAGCCGGTCGTTTTTTTTGGGGTGGTGTGGGGGTGAACAGCGGGCGGGGTAGAACCCCGCCCCTACGCATATTTGAGAGATTTTACAACGGGCGGACAGGGGCGTCCGCCCCTACAGATAACAAGAAGTGCTGTGAATCGGGGCGTCGGGGAAATCGGCGAAGCGCCGCCAGTGGCGGAAGAAGCGAGCTGATTTCGAGGAAGTGCCCCGATTGGCGGCCACAACAGTGGCCGGGAATCGGTTGGCACGACGGTGGGCAACCGCCGCCCCCTACGGACGGTTACATGGGGTACGGTACAGCGGGCGACCGCAAGGGTCGCCCCTACGGATGTGTTACAAGGGGCGCGGTGGGGCGGGCCGATGGCCACATCGGCCCCTACGCACCATTTAGCGATAGAATTTCGTAGGGGCGGGGCTCTGCCCCGCCCGCGGGCGACCGCGAGGGTCGCCCCTACGGAGAACATGAGGTACGGGGGCGGCGGGACACATGGGTCCCGCCCTTTATGATGGTATGGGGTTATGCAACGGGGAAGATCAGCTTCAAAATGCCGAATACCACCAGCAAAATGGCGGCGGCGATGAGCGCCCGGAAGCATATTTTTTTGTTATGCAGGGCCAGCTCCTCATCCTCCTCGTTCTGCCAGCGGACATAGAACCAGGCCGCAAACAGCAGGCTGACAAAGGGTCCGAATATAAGCCCGATCATGGCAACAATTCCCATAAGTATACGCCTCCTCCGTTTTTTGATAGTATACCGAAAAAGAAGGCGTTCGTCAAGATTTGGGTGAGCGCTGTGGGTTTCCGGGTGCGTGGGCGTTGGTGGTTTTTTACAACAGCTTTCCTCTTTTGTATATTCCATTCGTATATTCATGCTAAATATTCAATTTATCTTAATATTTATGCACTTTATTCTTGACAGTTATGAATATTTATGTATAATAAGCTCATCACACAAAACCGTGCGTTCCTCAGCGCCAAAGGAGGTTCGGCACAGGAAGGGAGAACAAAAATGAAAACGATGAAGAAAATTTGGTTCCTGATGGCAACGATGGCAGCCACCTTGCTGCTGTGCGTGATCAGCGCTTCGGCCTGCACCATGGTGTATGTGGGCTCTGATCTGACAAGCGACGGCTCTTCCTTCCTGGCGCGAAGTGAGGACTTCTCCAACAGCTACAATAAAATCGCCTATGTGAATCAGCACGGCAAGTACAAGGCCGGGAGTGTGTACGAGGGCTGCTACGGTTTCACCCACACCTTCACCCATGACAGCTACTCCTACACCGCCACCTCCGATGACATCACCTCCGGCGTGTGCCCCGACTGCGGGCAGACCCATCCCCATACCCCCATGGAGGAGGTGGGCACCAACGAAAAGGGCGTGTCCGTTTCCGCAATGGTGACGCTGCGGGCCAACATCAAGGTCACCGGTGTGGATCACATGGTCGGCGGCGGTATGTGCGAGAGCGACATGGCCACCATCCTCCTCAGCGAGGCCACCACGGCCAAGGAGGGCGTGGAGCTGCTGCTGAACATCTACAACACCGTAGGTGCCGAGGAAAAATCCGGCGTACTCATTGCCGATCAGAACGAAATCTGGTATGTGGAGAACTTCACCGGCCACACCTACACCGCCATAAAGCTCAGCTCCCACATGATCACTATTAACCCCAATATGGGCGCCATCGGCCTGGTGGATCTGGACGACACGGAGAATGTCATTGCCTCCGCAAACCTGATCTCCGTGGCCGAGCAGGCGGGCACCTTTGTGGGTGACAAGAACGAGAACACCATTGATGTTTTTAAATCCTACTGCTACTATGCATCCGGCACCCCCAGCGGACGGCTAGTGAACGGCATCAACTACTTCCTGAACGGCGGCTCCGAGACGGCGGCCACCCTGACACCGGAGGACTACACCATTTCCAATGTAAAAGACGGCAAGATCACCGCTCTGTACACCAACATTCAGAACAAGCTGGGCCAGATCGGCGTTCAAAATATGGTGGATTTCTACAAGGTAAAAGGCATTGGCAACACAAGTAACCTGGAGTGGCACATCTTCCAGATCCAATCCGATGCGCCTATGGAGACCGGCACCATCGAATGGCTGGCCATGGAGAACGGGCAGTACACCGTGGCTATTCCCTACTTCCCTCTTCTGACCACGGATATGTATGAGGGCTACAAGTTCGGCGGCCAGAAGGCTACCGTTACCGCCATCAAGCCTGAAACGAACTACGGCAGCTATAAGAAGAACGCCACCAAGTATGTGGTGCTGCCTGAGGGCTGGGAAAAGGGCTACTACTGGACCGTGGATGCGCTGTCCAACTACGCACTGTCTGACCTCTGCTCCGCTGAGGACAACGCTCTGATCCACAGTGAGCTGGCGAAGATGCAGCAGATCTGCTACGAAAAGGCCCTGGAGATGAAGTCGGCCCTGAGCGGCATGAGCGGTGATGCGGCAAAAGCCTATGCCACCGAGCATAGTGCGGCCCTGGCCAAGCAGGCCCACAGCCTGACCCTGGAGCTTTACAAGCACACTGTGTCCCACGAACATAGCTACGGTGAGTGGGTGACCACCACGGCCCCCACCTGCAAGGCAGAGGGCGAGGCCACCCAGACCTGCAAGTTCTGCGAGGCGACCCAGACGAAGGTGCTGGCCAAGAGTGACGAGCACACCTGGGACCAGGGCACAGTGACCAAGGCCGCCACCACCACAGAAACCGGCGTAAAGACCTACACCTGCCAGGTGTGCCAGGCCACTAAAACCGAAACCATCCCCCTGGTGGTCAAGGCTCCGGCCACCGGCGACAACAGCCACATGGTCATGATGGCAGCGGCCATGGTGCTGTCTGTGACCGGCGCAGCCTGGATGCTGAAGAAGAAAATTTGGGTGAAGTGAGACACTTCTTGTAGAAAATGAATCCCGGGTCCTTCGGAGGGAGGGCCCGGGATGCTTTTGTTGTGTTTAGGCGCGGGGGTTGGGGTTACGGATTGCCACAGCCAGTGTACGCGCTGGCTTCGCAATGACACGGGGTCTTGCATGGGGTGCGGTGGGGCGGGCGACCGCAAGGGTCACCCCTACAAGTGTTAGGGGATTTCCGTAGGGGCGGGGCAGAGCCCCGCCCCTACGGAGGACATGGTAGTGCGGTGGGACGGCGGGCGACCGCAAGGGTCGCCCCTACGGAGGGCACGGTGGTGCGGTGGGACGGTGGGCGACCGCAAGGGTCGCCCCTACGAGGGAGAATGCACCCCCGTTAAAATGCCTCGCGGAGTTTGCCGCCCGCAGGCGGCAAACTCCGCGAGGCAGACTGGGGGCCTTTTGGCAGAAAAATCGGAGATTTTTCGCCAGGGACGACAAAAGGGCTGTCCCGGAGTGGGACAGCCCTTTTGAATCGGTAAAAAGAGTTTACTGCGCAGCCTTGGCAGCCTTGATGGACTCGATCAGCTCGGGAACGACCTTGAACAGGTCACCCACGATACCGTAGTCAGCCACCTCAAAGATGGGAGCGGTATCGTTCTTGTTCACAGCGATGATGCACTCGGAGTCCTGCATACCGGCCTTGTGCTGGATGGCGCCGGAGATGCCCAGGGCGATATAAACCTTGGGATGCACGGTCTTACCGGTCTGGCCGACCTGATGGTCAGCAGTGATCCAGCCGGCGTCCACGCAGGCACGGGAGGAGCCCACGACGCCGCCCAGGACCTCAGCCAGCTCCTCGGCCAGCTTGATGCCGCCCTCAACATCCTTGCTGATGCCGCGGCCCACGGACACGATGAAGTCCGCACCGATCAGGTCAACCAGCTTCTTGGCAGCCTTCACGACCTCCACAACCTCGGTCTTGATGTCGGCCTCGGTGAGGTTGAAGGCGGGATGCAGAATCTCCACATTCTTCTTGCACTCGCGCTTCTTCATAACGCCGGGGCGCACAGTGGCCATGGCGGGACGGAAGCGGGGGCAGAAGATGGAGGCCATCAGGTGACCGCCGAAAGCGGGACGGGTCATCTTGATGTCGCGGGACACATCGTGGTCAGCACCGTTGATCTTCACGGTGCCCAGCTTCTCGATGCGCTCGGCGGGCAGAGTGGAAGCTTCCTTCAGGAAGTTCTTGTAGATGGGCATATCAATGTCCAGGTGGGTGCAGTCCGCGCACAGGCCCGTGTGCAGACGGGCAGCGCACCGGGGAGCCAGGTCACGGCCGATGTTGGAGGCGCCGAAGAGCAGGATCTCGGGCTTGATCTCCTCCACTGCCTCGGAGATGACCTTGGTATAAGCGTCGGTGGTGTAGTCCTTCAGCAGGGGGCTGTTGTACACATACACCTTGTCGGCGCCGTAGTTGCCCAGCTCGGGGGCGATGGCGTCCACATTGTCGCCCAGCAGGATGCCGCAGAGCTCTACGCCCAGCTCGTCCGCCAGCTTCCGGCCCTCGGAGATCAGTTCAAAGGTGGTGGGCATCATCTTGCCCTGGCGCTGCTCACAAAATACCCATACATTTTTGAACGCGCCGATATCAGCACTATTAAAAGCCATTTTCTTATCTCCTTCCTTAGATGATGTGCTTGGCGGCCAGGATGCCTGCCAGCTTGTCGGTGGTCTCCTTGCCGGCGCCTTCGAGCATCATGCCGGCGCCCTTCTGAGGAGGCGTGAAGGAGGTCAGAATGTTGGTGGGAGAACCCTTCAGGCCGATGGTAGTGGCATCGATCAGGGGGTGATCCTTCAGGGTCTCATAGGTCATGGTGACCAGGGGCTTGGAATAAGCGTCGAACGCGCCGCCCACGGACAGATAACGGGGCTGATTCAGCTCCTTGATGCAGGTGATCATGCAGGGGGTCTTGACCTTGACGGTCATGTAGCCGTCTTCCAGCATGCGCTTCACGGTCAGGGTGTTGCCGTCCTTCTTGATCTCGCCTGCATAGGTGATCTGGGGCAGGTGCAGCTTCTCAGCGATCTGGGGACCCACCTGGGCGGTATCGCCGTCGATAGCCTGACGGCCAGCCAGGATGATGTCGTCATCCTCCACGCCGTAGGTGTCGATGCCGGCAGCGATGATCTGGGAGGTGGCGTAAGTATCGGAGCCGCCGAACTCACGGGCGGTGATGAGAACGCCCTCGTCCACGCCCATGGCCATCAGCTCACGGAGCATACCCTCAGCAGGAGGGGGACCCATGGTGAAGGCCACGACCTTGCAGCCCAGCTCGTCCTTGAGAGCCAGAGCGGCCTCAACGGCGTTCAGGTCATCGGGGTTGATGATGGTCTGCATGGACGCACGGTCCAGGGTACCATCGGGGTTCACTGCCACCTTACCGGAGGTATCGGGAACCTGCTTTACAGTTACAAGAATCTTCATTTTACCTTTTACCTCCTTACTTACTTAACGCCCAGGTGGCTGGAAATAACCATGCGCTGGACCTCGGAAGTGCCTTCGTAGATCTCGGTGATCTTGGCATCGCGCATCATGCGCTCCACGGGATACTCACGGGTGTAACCATAGCCGCCGAACAGCTGCACGGCGCGGCGGGTCACATCGGAAGCGGCCTCGGCAGCGAACAGCTTAGCCATGGCAGCGTCCATGGAGTAGGGCTCGTGGTTCTGCTTCTTCATAGCAGCAGCGTACACGACATACTGAGCAGCCTGCATGCGGGTGTGCATATCAGCCAGCTGGAACTGGGTGTTCTGGAACTGGGAGATGCGCTTACCGAACTGAACACGCTCCTTGGTGTACTTGATGGCTTCCTCAACGGCGCCTTCGCCCAGACCCAGAGCCTGAGAAGCGATACCGATACGGCCGCCGTCCAGCGTCTTCATGGCGATCTTGAAGCCTTCGCCCTTCTTGCCCAGCATACGATCCTTGGGAATAACGCAATCCTCAAAGATCAGGTCGCAGGTAGAGCTGCCGCGAATACCCATCTTCTTCTCATGCTTGCCCTGGGTGAAGCCGGGGTCGGTCTTTTCCACGATGAAGGCGGAAATCTCCTTCAGGCTGCGGCCACGCTTGTCGGTGGTCTTGCCGGTGACGGCGATAACCACGAAGGTGTCGGCCACATTGCCGTTGGTGATGAAGCACTTGGAGCCGTTCAGGATGTAGTTCTCGCCGGACTCATCCAGGACAGCGGTGGTCTGCTGACCCTGGGCGTCGGTACCGGCGCCGGGCTCGGTCAGACCGAAGGCACCGATCTTCTTGCCGGAGCACAGGTCGGGCAGATACTTCATCTTCTGCTCCTCGGTACCGTTCTCAAAAATGGGAGCGGCACACAGGGAGGTGTGGGCGGAAACGATAACTGCGGTGGTACCGCAGACCTTAGCCAGCTCCTCCACGCACATTGCATAGGACAGCACATCGCCGCCGGCACCGCCGTACTGCTTGGGGAAGTAAATACCCATCATACCCAGCTTAGCCATCTTCTCGACGGTTTCCATGGGGAAGCGCTCTTCCTCATCGATTTCAGCAGCCAGGGGCTTTACTTCGTTCTCTGCAAATTCACGATACATCTTGCGAACGAGCAGCTGTTCCTTAGTCAGATGGAAATCCATACTCTTTTCTCCTTTACCGAATTTTACTTTTTGTAATTAAAGATACCCTCGCCGGACTTCATGCCCAATTTTCCGGCGCGGACCATCTTACGGATCATGACATTTGCGCGATACTTGCTGTCGTGGGTCTCATTGAAGAGGACATCCATGATGTTCAGGACCACATCCCAGCCGATCAGGTCGCCCAGGTGCAGGGGGCCCATGGGGTGGTTGCAGCCCAGCTGCATAGCAATATCGATATCTTCTGCAGAAGCAACACCTTCCTGCAGAACGCAAACGCCTTCGTTGCAATAGGGGATCAGGATCTTGTTGACCACAAAGCCGGGGGCCTCATTGACCACCACGGGGGTCTTGCCGATCTCCAGAGACAGGTTCTTGGTCCACTCGACCAGCTCGGCGGGGGTGTTGCCGCCGGCAATAACTTCCACCAGCTTCATGGCGGGAACGGGGTTAAAGAAGTGCATACCGACCATGGGGTGCTTCAGACCCTGGGCCATCTCGGTGATGGACAGAGAGGAGGTATTGGTAGCGAAGATGGTGCTATCCTTGCACATAGCATCCAGCTTAGCCAGCAGTTCCTTCTTCACGGCCATATTCTCGGCAACGCACTCGATGACCAGATCGGCATCGGCGGCAGCGTCCATCTCCTCCACCAGGATGCGGGACATGATGTCATCGGCAGCAGCCTGATCCATCTTGCCCTTGGCAACCTTCTTAGCCAGAGAGGCAGCCAGCTTATCCTTATGGCGCTGTGCGCTCTGTACGCTGGAAGCATACATCAGGGCGGTGTGGCCCTTTGCTGCGAAAACCTGGGCAATACCGCTGCCCATTGTGCCGGCACCAAATACTGCAATTTTCATAATTGTTTTCCTCCTATTATAATAATGAAAACTATTTAATCATCAGGCCGGAGCCTGTTAATTAACTTACTTGTTCTGATAGGGCTCGTGCTTACGCTTTTCCAGGAAAGCGCCCATGCCCTCCTTCTGGTCGGCGGTCTCGAAGCAGCTGCCGAACAGCTTCTCCTCGATGACCACGGCGTCGTCCATCTTTGCCTCCAGGCCCTCATTGATGGCCTTCTTGCAGGCGCGAACAGCGATGGGGGCGTTCTTGGCGATGGTGGCGGCCAGCTTCTCCGCGGCGGGCATCAGCTCCTCCAGGGGATAAACGGCATTCACCAGGCCGATGCGCAGAGCCTCGTCAGCCTTGATATTCTTGGCGGTATAGATAAGCTGCTTTGCCATGCCGGGGCCTACCAAACGGGCCAGGCGCTGGGTGCCGCCGAAGCCGGGGGTGATGCCCAGGCCCGTCTCGGGCTGGCCAAAGACGGCGGTATCGGCGCAAATGCGAATGTCACAGCTCATGCTCAGCTCACAGCCGCCGCCCAGAGCGAAGCCGTTGACCGCGGCGACGGTGGGAATGGGCAGGGTCTCCAGCTTGCGGAATACATCGTTGCCCTTTTTGCCGAAGGCCTCGCCCTCGACCTTGGTGAGGGTGCTCATTTCGGCGATGTCGGCGCCGGCCACGAAGGCCTTCTCGCCGCTGCCCGTAAGCACCAGGGCACGGATCTCTTCATCCGCATTGACCAGATCCAGCAGCTCGTTCAGATCCTCCAGGACCTGAGAGTTCAAGGCGTTGAGGGCCTTGGGGCGGTTGATAGTGGCCACGGCAATGCTGCCCTTTTTTTCTAACAGAATGTTGGTCACAATAGTTCCTCCTTCTATCCCGCCGGATGTGCAGTTCCTGCCGCCCGGCGGTTTTGTTTGACGGGGCGGACTTGCTCTCTCGGAGGCGCAAGAGGACCCTTTCATACAGCTTCAATTATAGTATATCGTTTAATTTTTATCAAGTCTTTCTCGGTCACATTTTGCGAATTTTACATATCGCACAAAAGAAAGCGGATTTCTTTGCACACTTTTCAAGGCAAACCGCCAAGGCAGGAACCGGGAGGGAGGATTTTGACAAAAAATGGGGCGTATGGGTTTGCGCAAGGAGGAATTCTATGGTATAATGAAATGAATATTGCCCTGCTGCGGCAGGGTATCGGCGGAGGAAACAAGGCTATGCGTATGCGGAAAAAGAAAAATTTGCAGCCCCGTATGGAGTCCTGCCGGGACTGCTGGGTCCGGGAGCCGGAGGCTATGCGGGGACGGTGGCGAGAGCTGTATCCCCAGGCGGAGCGGCTGGAGGTAGAGCTGGGCTGCGGCAAGGGGCGCTTCACCGCCGGAACCGCCCAGGCCCAGCCGAACACCCTGCTCATCGCCGTGGAAAAGGTGCCGGACGCCATGGTGGTGGCTATGGAGCGGGTGACGGAGCAGAGGCTCTCCAATGTGTTTTTTATTGACGCGGACGCGGCGCTGCTGCCGGAGCTCTTCGCCCCGGGAGAGGTGGACCGCATTTACATCAATTTCTGTGACCCGTGGCCCAAGAGCAACCAAAAAAAGCGGCGGCTGACCCACGGAAATTTCTTGAAAAAATACCGGCAGGTGCTGAAAGCGGGCGGACAGATCCACTTTAAGACGGACAATGACAAGCTCTTTGACTGGTCCGTGGAGGAGATCCCGCAGTTTGGCTTCACCCTGTCGGAGGTGACCCGGGACCTGCACGGGGAGGGCCCCGTGGGTGTGATGACCGACTACGAGGCAAAGTTTTACGGGGAAGGGAAAAACATCAACCGCTGCGTGGCCACCATGGTGGACTGGACGGAGCCGGAGACGGCGGAGGAGGCCGCAGCAGCAGAGGGCTGATCCCCTCCCCTGCCGACACTCTCTCTGCAAGAAAAATACCATCGTAGGAATGCGATGGTATTTGAGACTGTCGAAAAACCCTCCGGGTTTTTCCGACAAAAGGATTGCAGTCTGCTGCGCGCATAATTTGTGCGTCGTAGACGCACAAATTCCACACTGGCAGCCTGAGAAGTATTTTCTCTCACGCGCATGTCGCGAGAGAAAATGATTTTATTTCTTTGCCGCCTGCGGGCGGCAAACTCTGCGAGGCTTTTTTGACACACTGAAATACCATCGTAGGAATGCGATGGTATTTTTTTATGCGGCTGCAATGTATCCGGCACACAGGAGGAACTGGCCGGAGAAGTAGAGCAGCCAGTTCAGGTTCGCCACGAGGATATGATTTTTTTGGTAATTCCAAATGCCCAGGACTATGTCCGACAGGAAGAACAGCAGGCCGCCCAGACCCAGCAGGAGGCTTCCCGGGGCTCCGGGGGCGGCGATGGCCGCCGAGAGACTTTTGGCCGCCGTCATGGCCACCAGGCCAATATAGATGGTAAGCCAGGGCTCATTTTCCGAGGTATCCCACCGACCTATCCCCTTGAGGGCCAGGGCCAGAGCCAGCAGGCCTGCCAGCACCGCCAGAGCGCTCAGGCGAAAAGGGGCCAGGAGGAACAGGGCCACCAGATTGCACACATGACCCAAGCTGAAAAGCAGGATGCCGCAGGTGAATTTACCGGGGCTGCGGCGGATGTATTGCAGGAAATAATCACCTCCGGCACACAGCACCATACCCAGATCCGCCGCCAGCAATACTGGGGAATACCGACGCAGCAGCGCCACCAGCAGACACAGGGCCAGCGTGAGGGTCAGGGTGACCTTCAGGGCGGTGGCAGCCCAGAAGTGATAGCGGTTTTCCTGGCGGATATAGAGCAGGAAGCACAGGGCAAAGGGGAGCAGGATGAATTGCATGACAGTCTCCTTTTCGGTGTGAGTGGGGGTGTTTAGAGCTCGTTAAGAATAGTATATCATAAATAAGGCTCCGTGGCAAGGGCAGAGCGTCACGCCCGGCCTTGTAATAACATATGATTTTACGGCAGCTTAAAAACAGTCAAAAGCGCCGTCTTGGGAAAATTCCCAAGACGGCGCTTTTCATGATGGAAGTAGGCAAGTGCTTTCACGGCATAGAACCCTTATCAGCACAGGGGGGAGATGATTCGCAGAACGCTGTCTACCATTCGGCTGTGCAGGGCCTTCCTCAGATCCTGCTGTGTAATTTCCTTACACAAGGGAAGGGTTTCTTCAAAATCCTGCTTCAAGTCCCGCAAAAGCGAGGCGCGGTAAAACAGGGCGTTGCATTCAAAATGAAGGAAAAGACTGCGATAATCCAGATTTACCGTTCCCAGCATACCGATTTCATCATCGAGCAGGCAGGCCTTTGCATGGAGGAAGCCGGGGGTGTAGGTATAGATGCGTACGCCGGCCTCCAGCAGCGGGCGGAAAAAGCTCTGCGTCATCCGGTAGGCGAGCTTTTTATCCGGGACACCGGGCACAAAAATGCGCACATCAACGCCCCGCTGCGCTGCTCGCACAAAGGCGTCCAGCAGTGTGTCGCCCAGCATGAGATACGGGGTAAAAAACCACGCATATTGCGTCGCCTGCCCCAACAATTCCATATACAGATGGTTGCTGACCGCATCCCGGTTTGCGGGAGAATCGCAGTAGGGCAAGACATATCCATCCCCCTGCTCAGGGGGGCAGGAGCCGCAGGAATCCGGGAGCGTCAGGGGGTCTTTAGAAAAGGCGTTCCAGAATTCCGCGAACATCTGCGCATAGTTCTGCACAGCCGGCCCCTCCAAACGGAAGCCGCCGTCCTTCCAGTACCCGTACTTTTCGATGCGGTTGATGTATTCATCCGCAAGGTTGATGCCGCCGCTGAAGGCAACTTTTCCGTCGATGACCAGAATTTTACGATGGTCCCGGTTATTCAGCGTTCCGGAAAGGAAAAGCCGCATTGGGTTAAAGGAAACGCACTTGATGTTCCTGCGCCGCAGATACTCTGCATATCCCGGCGGCAGCGTGGTCAGGCTGCCGAGATCGTCATAAATGATCCGAACATCCACGCCGCAGGCAGCCTTTTGAACCAATGTGGCGAGCATGGACTGCCACATTTTGCCCTCTGAAATAATGAAATACTCCAGATAGATATACTTTTCCGCCTGCTCCAGCGCCCTTAGCATCACCGGGAACATCGCCTCTCCCGACGGATAGTACCGGGCGTCCCGGTTTCTTTGGACCGGATAACGGCTCAGCCGGGAGGCGTAGTGGAATATCTGTGCCATATGAGGTGATTCCTGCTCCAGTTCGTGGGCCGCGTCTGCCTCTGCCTTGGGCGGCCCGATCTCGGCAACGGCCTTTTCCAGGCGGCGGTGCAGCGGGCGGCTGGTTTTTTTATCACCGAAGCCCAGATATAAGATCGCGCCGAACAGGGGAAAGGCAAGTATGCAGATCAGCCACAGGATCTTATAGGCCGGTTCGTCGCGCTTGGACGCCACATAGAGGACAAACAGCACCGCCAAAACGGTGAGTACGATATTGATAGGCAGCGCATAGGGCGCGAGAAATTCCAGCAGTCCCCAAAGCCAGGTGAGCTGTATCAGGACTGCAAGGGCCGTAACGATCAGGCGGCTGCCGATGATCCGTTTATAGCTCCGCTTCATAGGCTGCCTCCCCACTCCTGCCGCGCAAAAAGGTAGTTTTCATTGTGTGTTGTCAAAAGATAGATGGATTTCATACACCTTTCACCTCAGGGCCGTGCTTCAATACAGCATTTCAGCGTCTTAAAAAAGTCTCTTTGCCCTTTTTACTGCTCTGCGAAATACTGGGGGCCGGCGCCGCAGAGGGGGCATTTATAGTCCTCGGGGAGGGTATCGCCCTCGTAAACATAGCCGCAGACCTTGCAGACATAGCGCTTGCCGCCGGCGGGCTTTTCCTCTTTTTCCTCGGCCCGGCGGACATCCTTGGCCAGCAGGTCAGCCAGGGTATCCAGCTGCAGCACCTGGTCGGGGCGCAGGGCAGACTTTACCGTGAGGGTGTCGCTGACCTTCTCCCAGTGCAGGGGCTCAATGATCTGCTCCATACCCTTTCCGGCAGCGGGAGACCAGGAGCCGTTTTCCAGGATGGCGTAGCGGCGGTTTGCCAGCTTGTGGGCCGCCAAATCGTGGAGAAGCTGCTCCATGCAGATGAACACGCCCATATTATAGGTGGCAGAGGCCAAAACAATGTGGCTGTACTTAAAGGCGTCGGACACAATGCTGCTGAGGGGGACCACAGAGGTATCGCGCATGGTGACGGGAACGCCCTGCTCCGCCAGACGGCAGGCCAGGATATTGGCAGCGCTCTCCGTGTCGCCATAAATGGAGGCGTAGGCGATAAGCACGCCCTGGACCTCCGGCTGATAAGTGCTCCACAGCAGATGCTTATGAAGAATGTAATCCAGATCCTTGCGCCACACGAAGCCGTGAAGAGGCAGGAGCATGGCAATGTCCAGCTTTGCCGCCTTGTCCAGCACCGCCTTCACCTGGGGACCGTACTTACCCACGATGTTGGTGTAGTAGCGGCGGCACTCGTCCAGGCAGTCCCGGTCAAAGTCCACCTCGTCGGCAAAGAGGTGGCCATTGAGAGCGCCGAAGCAGCCGAAGGCGTCCGCCGACAGCAGGAGCTTGTCCGTACGGTCGTAGGTCATCATCACCTCGGGCCAATGGACCATGGGCGCCGCCACAAATTGCAGCGTATGGCGGCCGGTGCAGAGGGTGTCCCCCTCCTTGCACACGCGGATGCGGTCGTCGTAGACATGACCGAAGAACTGGCCGATCATGGTCTTGGCCATGGCGGTGCAGAGGATCTGCACATTCGGGAAGCGCAGCACCATGTCCTCCAGCTCGGCGGTGTGGTCCGGCTCCATGTGGTGGACCACGATATAGTCCAGGGTGCGGCCATCCAGGGCGTGGTACAGATTTTCCCGGAACTGGTGGATCACCTGGGCATCCACCGTGTCAAACAGGACGGTCTTTTCGTCCAGAAGCAAATAACTGTTATAGGAAACGCCCTCCGGCACGCCGAACACGCCCTCGAACACCGCCAAGCGGCGGCTGTCGGCTCCGATCCAGGTGTAATCATCATTGACTTTGCGAACACAATACATACAGGTTCCCTCCCGGTATATTTTTTTGTTATTATACTGCAAAAAATTTTGATTGACAAGGGCAGATAGAAAAGAAAAAAGCCTCGCAGAGTTTGCCGCCCGCAGGCGGCAAAAAATTAAAATCATTTTTCACCGCGACATGTGCGTGGGGAAAAATACCTCTCAGACTGCAAGTGTGGAATTTTTGCGCCCGGCGCAAAAATTATGCGCGCAGCAGGCTGCAAACCTTTTGTCGGAAAATTCCTTCGGAATTTTCCGACAGCAAAAAAAGTGCAGCCCGGAGACTGCACTTTTTTGCGGATACAATATAGTCTTAGGCCTTCTTAGCGATGTCGCACAAGGCGGTGAACGCCACGGCGTCGTTGATAGCCATTTCGGACAGCATCTTGCGGTTGATCTGGATGCCGGCCACCTTCAGGCCGTGCATAAAGGTGGAGTAGTTCATGCCGTTCTGCTTGCAGGCAGCGGAGATACGGGTGATCCACAGCTGACGGAAGTCGCGCTTCTTCAGCCGGCGACCTACATAGGCGTAGGTCAGGGACTTCATGACCTGCTCATTGGCCATCTTAAAGTGCTTGGACTTGGCACCCCAGTAACCCTTGGCCAGCTTCAGGGTCTTATTTCTTCTTTTACGCGCCATCATTGCGCCTTTAACTCTTGCCATTTGTACTTGCCTCCTATTCTAACGATTCCGTCGATTATTTGTAAGGGATCATCTTGCGGATGGTCGCCTCGTTGGTGCAGTCGGCATAAGTGCCGGAGCGCAGGCGACGGCCACGCTTGGTGTCCTTCTTGGTCAGGATGTGGCTCTTGAAAGCGTGGGCTCTCTTGACCTTGCCGGACTTCGTCAGATTGAAGCGCTTCTTTGCGCCGCTATGGGTCTTCAGTTTAGGCATGATAAATACTCCTTCCGTATGCTCTCCGCCCGGTGGCGGAAAGATAAATTACTTGCCTGCTTTAGGGGAGAGGAAAATGAACATATTCCGTCCCTCCATCTTGGCAGCCTTTTCCAATGTTGCTGTGTCGGCGCACTGCTCGGCAAACTTGTTCAGCAGATCCCGGCCGATATCCGTGTGGGCCATTTCACGGCCACGGAAGCGGACAGACACCTTGACCCGGTTGCCGTCTGCCAGGAACTTCTGGGCGTTTTTTAGCTTGGTGTTGAAATCGCCCACATCAATGCCCGGGGACATCCGGATCTCCTTGATCTCCACCACATGCTGATTTTTTCTGGCTTCCTTCTCGCGCTTGCTCTGCTCAAACTTGTACTTGCCGTAGTTCATCAGCTTGCACACAGGGGGCACAGCCTGCGGAGAGATCTTTACCAGGTCCAAACCGCGCTCGTCTGCGATGTGCAGGGCCTCCTCCGCGGAAACAATGCCCATCTGTTCGCCGGTCTCACCGATGAGGCGGATCTCCTTATCGCGGATCTCCTCGTTCAATTCATGCTGCAGCTTGCTAATGGCCGAAACACCTCCATTCAAAAATAAAAACACGGATGCCGAAAGCACCCGCATAGCCTAAACACCGCCCCAAAATCGGGAGGGCGCTGCGCTATTGACCTCTTTGCCTGTGGCGGGAGGTGAGGCGGATGCATCCAGCCTTCTTTGTTTTTCCTATGGTATTGTAGCACCCGGGCGGGGCAATGTCAATATTTTTTTGAGAAAATTTTGTATATTTCACCGGGGTCATGGCACACTAAGGGCGTACACAGTTCGGAAAAGGAGGTGCTCAGCATGGCTAAGAACAACCAGAACAAGAACCAGAATCAGAATCAGAACAAAAACGGCAAAAATGAGAACCAGGAGCAAAACAAGCAGGCCAAGGAGTGCAACTGAGTCAGCCGACCGGGAGCCCGTGCTTTCCCCTCTTGAAAGCATGGGCTCCCGGACCGTCTCTGCGAGGCTCTTTTCCCCGCTGTCCGATTACATAATTTTCTTACAAGCCGTCAAACAAATTCACCTGGCTGGTGTCCGCCATCCCCGCAAAGGCCCCCAGGGCCTTCAGCTGCTCGATATGGGTCTTGGACAGCTTGCTGCAGCACATGGAAAACTCCTCCACAGAGATGAAGGTCTTGCCCTTGCGCTTTTCCACCGTGTCCTGGGCGGCGGCCTCCCCCAGTCCATGGACGGAGATCAGCGGCGGCAGCAGCCCGCCCTCGGTGATGATGAATTTCGAGGCATCGGACCGGTAAATGTCGATGGTATCAAAGTGGAAGCCCCGGAGATAAAACTCGTAGCACACCTCCAGGGTCACCAGGAGGTTCTGCTCCACGGCGGTGGCGTCCTTGTTGTTCTCGATCTCGTGAATTTTTCGCTCCACGGCCTCCTTTCCGGCGCAGCAAAACTCCGCGTCAAAGGCCTTGGCCCGGATGGTGAAGAAGGTTGCATAGAAGGCCAAGGGCTCATGGACCTTGAACCAGGCGATGCGGAAGGCCATCATCACATAGGCCACGGCGTGGGCCTTGGGGAAAAGATAGCCGATCTTGGCCAGGGACTCGATGTACCACTGGGGCACCCCGTGCTCCTCCATGGCCTCCACCCAGCCCTCCTGGAAGCCGCCCTTTTTCACCTTGCCCTTTCGCACGGCCTCCATGATCTTAAAGCTCATTTTCGGGTCCAGACCCATGGAGATGAGATAGAGCATAATGTCGTCACGGCAGCCCACGGTCTGCAGAACCGAGGCCGTACCGCCCACGATCAGCTCCCGGGCGTTTCCAAGCCACACATCCGTGCCGTGGGAAAAGCCCGAAAGCCGCACCAGGGTGTTAAAATCCTTGGGCTGGGTATCTATGAGCATCTGCCGGGTGAAACGGGTATTGAACTCCGGGATGGCCACGGCGCCGGTGGGGCCCAGAAGCTCGTCATTTTCAAAGCCCAGCACCTTAGAGGAGGTAAAAATGCTCATGGTATCCGGGTCGTCCAGGGGAATAGCCCGGGCATTGACCCCGGTGAGGTCCTCCAGCATACGGATCATGGACGGGTCATCGTGGCCCAGCATATCCAGCTTCAGGAGGTTGTCCTCCATGCAGTGGTATTCAAAATGGGTGGTGATGGTCTCGGCATCCTCGGCATCTGCCGGGTGCTGCACGGCGGTGAAATCCTCCACATCCATATCGTCCGGCACCACCACCAGGCCGCCGGGGTGCTGGCCCGTGGTGCGCCGCACGCCCACGCAGCCCAGGGTCAGGCGGTTCATCTCCGCGTTTCCGGCGGTGATGTCCCGCTCCTCCAGATATTTTCGCACAAAGCCGTAGGCGGTCTTTTCCGCCAGGGTACCGATGGTCCCGGCCCGGAACACCTGGGTCTCGCCGAACATCTCCACCGCGTGGCGGTGGGCTCGGGCCTGGTATTCCCCGGAGAAGTTCAGGTCAATATCCGGCACCTTGCCGCCGCCGTAGCCCAGGAAGGTCTCAAAGGGGATGTCAAAGCCGTCCTTGACCAGCTTTTCCCCGCACTGGGGGCAGATTTTATCCGGCATATCCGCGCCGCAGCCGTAGCTGCCGTCGGTGATGAACTCCGTGTGCTTGCACCGGGGGCAGCGGTAGTGGGGCGGCAGGGAGTTTACCTCTGTGATGCCCGCCATATAGGCGACCAGCGACGACCCCACGGACCCTCGGGAGCCCACCAGATACCCGTTTTCCAGGCTCCGCTGCACCAGCTTCTGGGCCGACATATACACCACATCGTACTTGCCCAAAATGCCGCCCAGCTCCACATTCAGCCGGTCCACGATGAGCTGGGGCGGATTTTCCCCGTAGAGCTCATGGCACTTGCTCCACACCATGTCGTGAAGCTCCTGCTCGGAATTTTCCAGTCGCGGCGGGAAAAGCTGTCCCGGAGGCAGCAGCTCGATCTCCTCCACCAGATCTGCAATGGCCCGGGTATTTTTCACCACCACCTCGTAGGCGGTCTCCTCTCCCAGATAGGAAAATTCCTCCAGCATTTCGTCGGTGGTCTTGAAGTAAATGGGCAGGCTCTTGTCCGCGTCGGGGAATTTTTTACTGGCCAGGAGCACATGGCGGAAAATCTCGTCCTCCGGCTCCATGAAATGCACATCTCCGGTGGCGCAGACGGGCTTATGAAGCTCTGCGCCCAGGCGGACGATGGTGCGGTTGAAGTCCCGCAGCTCCTCCTCGTCCCGGGCCTCGCCGCTGCGCAGCATGAAGGCGTTGTTGCACAGGGGCTGGATTTCCAGGTAGTCGTAAAAGGAGGCGATGCGCTTCAGCTCGTCCCAGTCCTTGTGCTCCACCACCGCCCGGAAAAGCTCCCCGGCCTCGCAGGCGGAGCCGATGATAAGCCCCTCCCGGTGGGCCGCCAGCTCGGTCTTGGGAATGATGGGGAAGCGCTTAAAATACTTCAGGTTGGAGGCCGACACCAGCTGATACAGGTGCTTGAGCCCCAGCTTGTTTTTCGCCAAAATAATAATGTGCTTGGGTCTGCGGTGGTTCTTATTGCCCAAGGGCCGCAGCTCCAGCATTTTTTCGTTTATTTCCTGCAGGCGGCTGATGCCCAGCTCCCGGCGCATTTTCTCGAAAAAGGGGATAAGCATATAGCCCACCATGCCTGCATCGTCCGAGGCGCGGTGGTGATTAAAGGCGGGCAGATCCAGGTGCTCCGCCACCACATCCAGCTTAAATTTATTCAGCTCCGGCAGCAGATTTTGGGCCAGAATCAGGGAGTCCACATAGGTGGGAGAAAAATCCAGTCCCGCCCGGCGGCACCCCTCCCGAATGAAGCCTATGTCAAACTCCGCGTTGTGGGCCGCCAGGGGCCGCCCATCTACGAATTTCAGGAACGCCTCCAAGGCCTCTTTGGGCTGGGGCGCGTCCTTGAGCATAGCGTCGGTGATGCCCGTGAGGCCGATAATTTCCGGGGTCAGCCGGCGGCCGGGGTTTACAAAGGTCTGAAAGCGGTCCACAATTTCCCCGTTTTTCAGCACCACCGCGCCGATCTCCGTGATGGCCTCCTTCATCACCTGCAGGCCCGTGGTCTCAATGTCGAAGCAGACGATCTCATCGTCAAGATCCTGGTCCGCCGGGCCGTGTACCACCACCCGATCGTCCAGATTGTTGATAAAGTACCCCTCTACGCCATAGAGAATTTTAATCTTTCCCTTGGCCGTGTGCCAGGCATCGGGAAAGGCCTGGCACACCCCGTGGTCGGTGAGGGCAATGGCCGGGTGGCCCCAGGAAATGGCCTCCTTGATCACCGCCGCCGGGTCTGTTAGGGCGTCCATGTTGGACATACGGGTGTGCAGGTGCAACTCCACCCGCTTCTCCCTGGCCGTATCCTTCCGGGCCTCGTGGCCGATCTTCACGATGTTGAAGGGGGCCAGCTGCATATCCTTTCCGTCCCTGGTCAGCTCCATGATCCCCTGGACCCGCAGCCACATACCCGGGGCGATGGCGCTTTGCAGGCTGCCCAGCTCCTTGGTCTGCATATACTTGCGGACGGTGACGGAGTTTTGGTTATCCGTTATGTCAAAGGTCAGGACCCACACCCCGGGCCGCCGGGTCTCGTGGCAGTCAAAGAAGAATACCTTGCCCTCCACCACCACGGTGCCCATCTTAGGGTTCAGCCCCTCCATGGAGATGGGTCGACCCTTGATGGGCTTGCCCAGCAGCACCTGCTCCGCGCTCTTTTTTCCGCTGGCAGACACGAAGCGCAGCCGTATCTGGCGCAGGTCGTAGTGGGTCTGCAAAAGCTGCTCCAGGGCGGTCACGGCGGCCTCCGGCACCGAATGCTGGCACTCCACCTCCGCCTCCAGGGCGCGGCTCTCCCGATTCACCTCACCGCTCACCACCTTGGCCCCCGTCAGCATAGACCGAAACTCCTGGGGCGGCAAGAAGCTCCCAAAAAAGTCAAAAAATCCGATTTTCTCCATACTTACAGCTTCTCGATCTCTTCCATCAGTGCATCCACCAGCTTCTCCTCCGGCACCTTATACAGAATCTCGCCCCGGCGGAATACCAGGCCCTCGCCCTTTCCTCCGGCGATGCCCACATCGGCGGCAGCGGCCTCTCCGGGCCCGTTGACCACGCAGCCCATCACCGCCACGGTGATGTTTTTATCGCAGCTCTCCAGCCGCCGCTCCACCTCCCGGGCAATGGGGATCATGTCGTACTGCGTCCGCCCGCAGGTGGGACAGGAGACCAGATTCGGCCCGAAGCGCCGCACCCCGGCGGCAGAGAGAATTTGTTTCGCCGCCCGTACCTCCTCCACCGGGTCTGCCGTGAGGCTCACCCGCACGGTGTCGCCGATGCCCAGGCACAAAAGGCCCCCGATACCCATGGCGGACTTCAAAATACCCATGGTGGGCGTACCCGCCTCGGTGACGCCCAGGTGCAGGGGATAGTCCGTCTGGGCCCGCAGAAGCTGGTAGGCCCGCATATTCACCGGCACATTCGAGCATTTCACGGAGATGCAGATGTTGTCAAAATTACAGTCATTTAAAAGACGCACATGGCCCAGGGCGCTCTCCACCAGGGCCTGGGCCGTAACGCCGCCGTGCTTGGCCAGCAGCTCCTTTTCCAGAGACCCCCCGTTGACGCCGATGCGGATGGGGATGCCCCGCTCCTTACAGGCGTCCGCCACGGCACGCACCCGATCCCTGGACCCGATGTTTCCGGGGTTGATGCGAATTTTATCCGCCCCCTGCTCCGCGCACATAAGGGCCAGCTTATAGTCAAAATGGATGTCGCACACCAGGGGGATGTGGATGTGCCGTCTGATCTCCCCCACGGCCCGGGCTGCCTCCACATCCGGCACGGCCACCCGGATGATCTCGCACCCGGCCTCCTCCAGACGGAGGATTTGGCCCACCGTGGCCTCCACATCCCGGGTAGGCGTGTTGCACATGGACTGTATGCTCACGGGGGCGCCGCCGCCCACGGCCACGCTGCCCACCTGAATTTGCTTACTCATGTTCTCATACGCTCCTTTCTCCCGCGCCTAAAGCGCAAAAAGCCTCGCAGAATTCACCGCCCGTTATTGGAAAATTTTCCACACATCCTGGAAGGTCACCGCCAGCATCAGCAGCATCAGCAGCACAAACCCGGCAATGTGGACATAGCTCTCGAATTTCTGCGGAATACGCTTGTGTACAAGCAGCATACACAGGGCGTTGATGACCAGGAAGAAAATCTTCCCCCCGTCCAGGGCCGGCAGGGGCAGCAGGTTCATTACCGCCAGGTTTACCGCGATCATAGCCGCCAGATACGCAATATTCCGCACGGCGGCGGCGGTGGAGCCGCTATTCTGGCCCACATCGGTGATGACCGTCACAATGCCCACCGGGCCGCTGATGTCCTTGACCCCGGCCTGGCCCGTCACCAGCATCTGCAGCGACAGGCGCACCATGCGCACGAAGTCCGCGGCATTGGCAAAGCTCATTTGCAGCCGGTCTCCCAGGGTGGTCTTCTTCACGGTGAAGTTCAGCCCGTAGCCGGTGTAGGCCTTGCCGTTTTGGTCGGTGTACTCCCGGCACTCCATGGAAACCCCCGAAAGCTCCACTTTTTTCCCGTCCCGCACCACGGTCAGGTCGTACTGCCCCGTTTGGTTCAGGTTCAGCAGCAGCGACAGGTCGCTGTACACATAGATTTTTTCCCCGTCGATGGCCGCGATGCGGTCCCCCACCTGCAGGGTCTCCTGCAGGGGGCAGCCGTCGGCAAAGCTCCCGATAACGGGCTGGACCATGGTTTTCACGCCGCTATTGAGGCACAGGATAATAAGCAGGCCCGCAAGGAAATTCATCCCCGCCCCGGCGGCAAAGATCAGCAGCTTCGCCCAAAAGCCCTTGTTTTCCAGGGCCCGGGGATCGCTGGAGGCCTCGTCCTCCCCCTCCATGGCGCAGAATCCGCCGAAGGGAAGGCACCGCAGGGCGTACAGAGTCTCCCCCTTTTGCTTCTTGCAAATAGCCGGGCCCATGCCGACGGAGAACTCATTCACCCGCACGCCGCAGGCCTTGGCGGCCATAAAATGCCCCAGCTCGTGTACGGCGATGAGCACGCCGAACACCAGCACCGCGATTAAAATATATACAACAGTGGACATAGTCACTCCCATCTGACGCCCCGGGCGCCGGTGACTGTCGAAAAACCCTCCGGGTTTTTCCGACAAAAGGTTTGCGGTCTGCTGCGCGCATAATTTGCCCGTCTGTGACGGACAAATTCCACACTGGCAGCCCGAGCGGTATTTTCTCTCACGCACATGTCGCGAGAGAAAATGATTTTATTTCTTTGCCGCCTGCGGGCGGCAAACTCTGCGAGGCTTTTTTGACACGCTGTGACGCCCCGGGCGTCGGTGATTTACCCGGCGGCCTCCCGGCCCAACCGGTCTGCCTCCAGTATATCCGCAAGGCTCGGCTGATATTTCACCGCTACCCGGGAAAGAGCCTGCTCCACCCGGCGGGAAATATCGTTAAACCCTATCTCACCCCGCAAAAACTGCGCCACGGCCACTTCATTGGCCCCGTTCATAATGGCGCAGGCGGTGCCCCCGGCGGCGGCGCACTGCTTGGCGATGCGCAGGCAGGGAAAGGCCGTCTCATCCGGGGCGCTGAAGGTCAGGGGCCCGCAGGAGAGCAGGTCCAAGGTTCTATCCGGGGTCTCGGCCCGGTAGGGATAGGTCAGGGCATAGCGGATGGGCAGCTTCATATCCGGCGTACCCAGCTGGGCCAGCATGGCCCCGTCCCGGAACTCCACCAGGGAGTGCACAATGCTCTGGCGGTGGATCACCGCCTCCACCTGAGAAAGAGGCAGCCCGTAAAGCCGCATGGCCTCGATGATCTCCAGGCCCTTATTCATCAGGGTAGCGGAGTCGATGGTGATTTTTGCGCCCATGGTCCAGTTGGGGTGGCGCAGGGCGTCTCCCGCCGTCATATGCTCCAGCTCTGCAAAGCTCTTGCCGAAAAACGGCCCTCCGGAGCAGGTGAGCAGCAGGCGCTTAATTTCGCTTCTGTCCCGGCAGCCCTGAAGGCTCTGAAATATAGCCGAATGCTCCGAGTCCACCGGCACGATCTCCGCGCCGTATTTTTTCGCCTCGGCCATCACCAGCTCCCCGGCGCACACCAGGGTCTCCTTATTGGCCAGGGCGATACGCTTTTTCTTTCGGATGGCCGCGAGCGTCGGCTCCAGGCCCACGCTGCCCATGACCGCCGTGACCACGGTGTCGGCATCCGCCAGCTCCGCCGCCGCTAAAAGGCCCTCCATGCCGCTCATGACCTGGATGGGCAGATCCTTCAGTCGCTCCCGCAGCTCCCGGGCCGCCGCCTCCTCATACACGGCAGCAAGGCACGGGCGAAACTGCCGTGCCTGCTGCTCCAATAAATCGATCTGTCTTCCGGCGGTGAGGGCCGCCACCCGCAGGCCCAGCTCCTCCGCCACCTGCAGCGTCTGCCGGCCAATGGAGCCGGTGCTGCCTAAAACGGAAATACACTTACTCATTTTTTCTCACATTCCCACGCTCACAGCGATCATCCACACCACCGGGGCGGCGAAAATAACGCTGTCAAACCGATCCAGCACGCCGCCGTGTCCCGGCAGCAGCCGTCCGTAGTCCTTGATGCCGAACTGGCGCTTGATAATGGAAAAGCTCAAATCACCCAGCTGGCCCATAAACGCCCCCACCAGGCCGATGACCATGCACCAACCGATTGGCAGCGGCTCCACCGTGACAAAAAAGAACACGATGCGGAACACGATCATCCCCAGCACGCCGCCTGCCAGGCCGCCCACAGCGCCCTCCACGGTCTTTTTGGGGCTGGCCTTGGGAGCCAGCTTGTGCTTGCCGCAGGCCATGCCCGTAAACAGGGCCGCCGAGTCACTCATAAAGGCCGCCACCAGGGGCATCAGCACCAGCCCGCCGCCGTAGGTAAGCAGCCGCAGCCGCAGCAGGCAGCTCATGGCCAGAGGGATGGCCACACCGCCCAGCAGCACCGCGCAGATGTCCTGAAACGCAATGGCATTCTCCCGGCCATACCACCGCACCGCCAGGAAAAACAGCAGCGCCACGCCGGCGCACAGCAGCCAGGGGGCCGCCGCCAGGACGGTTTTCTTATATTCATCCATACCCGCGTAGGTGGAAAACACCGTCAGCACGGCCAAAGCCCCCGCCAGCACCCAAAGCTGCTTGGTTTTTTCCGGGCCGCACACCGCCGCCAAAAGCTCATGGGCTCCGATGATGCCCAGGGCCGCCAGCAACGCCGCCGTAGCCCAGTGGGGGGCCCAGCACAGCACCAAAAGCAGCAGCGGTATACCCACCACCGCCACCAGAATTCTCTGTTTCATAGCTTAAATTCCTCGCTTGTATCTCTTACTTCACGCCGCCGAACCGCCGGTCCCGCTGCTGGTAGGCTACAATGGCCTCATCCAGGTCCCTTTCGCCGAAATCCGGCCACAGGGTATCACAGAAGTAAAACTCCGAATACGCGCACTGCCACAGCAGGAAATTGCTCAGCCGCAGCTCCCCGCCGGGGCGAATGATAAGCTCCGGGTCGGGGATACCGGCGGAGTAGAGGTGCTTTTCCAGATTCTCCTCCGTCATCTCCTCCCCCGCCGCCGCGCAGAGCTTGGCCGCATGGAGGATCTCATCCCGTCCGCCGTAGTTGATGCACAGGTTTGCCTGGAAGCCCTCCACCCGGTCGGCCACGGCGTTTGCCCGGCAGGCCAGGTCCTGCAGCTCCGGGCTCAGAGCCGAGAGATCACCGAAAAAGCGGAGCTTCATCTTATCCCGCTCCATGGTGTCAATGGCCTCCTGCATATACTTTTTAAGCAGGCTCATCAGCGTGCTTACCTCCTCGGCGGGCCGCTTCCAGTTCTCCGTGGAGAAGGCGTAAATGGTCAGGTATTCCACGCCCAGTGCTTTGCACTGCAGGGCAATTTTGCGAAATGTCTCCGCGCCGACCTTATGTCCGGCAGTACGAGGAAGCCCGCGCTTCTTCGCCCAACGACCGTTGCCGTCCATAATGATAGCGATGTGGCGGGGAAGGCGGCTTTTATCCACCTGCCCCGCCTTATGAGAGACTTTTTTAGAAAACAGTCCCATCAGACCGACATCAGTTCCTTTTCCTTGATGTCCAGGAGCTTATCCAGCTCCTTGCAGTTGTCGTCGGTGATCTTCTGCAGGTCCTTTTCCGCCATTTTCAGCTCGTCCTCGGTGATCTCGGATGCCTTCTGCATCTTCTTAAACCTGTCCATAGCGTCCCGGCGGATGTTGCGCACGGCCACCTTGCCGTTTTCGGAGTACTTGTGGATCTGCTTTACCAGCTCCTTGCGGCGCTCCTCGGTGAGCTGGGGGAAGGACAGGCGGATGCACTTGCCGTCGTTCTGGGGATTGATGCCCAGGTCAGACTCCAAAATGGCCTTTTCAATGGCCCGCAGCAGGGACCCGTCCCAGGGGGTGATGACCAGGGTCCGGGGGTCCGGAGAGGCAACGCTGCCCACCTGCTGGATGGGCGTGGGGGTGCCGTAATAGTCCACGGAAATACGGTTGAGCACGGCGGCATTGGCCCGGCCCGCCCGCACGGCGGCGAAGTCGTTTTTAACGGACTCGATGCTCTTTTTCATTTTCTCTTCGTAAATCTTGTATTCATCTTTCAGCATGGGGTTAAGCCTCCTTTACGATCGTACCGATTTTTTCTCCGCGCAGGGCGCGGATGATGTTGTAGGGGTCCTTCAGGGCAAATACCAAAACAGGGATGTGGTTATCCATAGACAGGCTGGTGGCGGTGCTGTCCATAACGGACAGATGCTGGGCCAGCACATCGTCATAGGTGATGGAGTCGAATTTCTTGGCATCGGCAAACTTAGCCGGGTCGCAGTTGTAAACGCCGTCAATGTTCTTGGCCAGCAGGATGACATCCGCGCCGATCTCCGCTGCCCGCAGCACCGCCGCGGTGTCCGTGGAGAAGAAGGGACTGCCGATGCCGCAGCCGAAGATGACCACCCGCCCCTTTTCCAGGTGCCGAATGGCCCGGGCCCGGATATAGGGCTCCGCCACTTCTTTAATCTCCAGGGCGGTCTGCACCCGCACATCTACGCCCTTCTGCTCCAGCACATCGGCCATAGCCATGCAGTTCATAGCCGTGGCCAGCATGCCCATGTGGTCGGCCCGGGTGCGCTCGATGTAGCCCTCGCCGTTCTTCACGCCGCGCCAAAAGTTGCCGCCGCCGATGACGATGCCCACCTGCACGCCCATCTCCACGCATTCCTTGATCACATCCGCCACCTGACCCATAACGCCGAAGTCCAGGCCAAAGTGCTTTTCTCCCGCCAGGGCCTCGCCGCTGATTTTCAGCAGCACCCTTTTATATTTCGGCTCGTCCATACGAATCCTCCCTCATTTATTCTTCATAGTATTCTACAATATTTCCCGCCCTTTGTAAATGAAATTTTCGTAAATGCTCCGTCTTGTTTTTCTCAGCCCATGGGATATAATAAAATTATTGAGGCTATTCTTGTAAAGCCGATGTATCCCCCAGTCACGGCTTCGCCGTGCCAGCCCCCTTTAGGCAAGGGGGCCGAGGGGACGGGGGACGCGGATTGCCACAGCCAGTGTGCGCACTGGCTTGGCAATGACACATTGCAAGGAGTGCGGTGTGCGGCGGGACCCATGTGTCCCGCCCTACAAGCGTTTTTGTAGGGCAGGGCCCGCGTGCCCTGCCGGGAGTGCGGTGCGTTGTCGGCGGGCGGACAGAGGCGTCCGCCCCTACGGATGCATTAACGGTGTCATTGCGATGCCAGTGACCGATGTCACTGGTGTGGCAATCCGTATTCCTACAAAAGCAAATTTTTCAAAAAAGGAGAAAAACCATCATGGAGCTTCGCCCCGTTTTAGGCAGCACCTATGTGGCCGATGGCGCCACCGCCCTGCTGCCCATTTATAAGCTAAACAGCACCGACATTATTCTTCTGGACACCGGCTATGCCAAGTTAGACCGCAGCGCCCTGACCCATCTGCTGGACGATAACGGCTTTCATCTCAAGGGCATTCTCTGCTCCCACGCCCATTTCGATCACACCGGCAATGTCCGCTATCTGCAGCAGCGCTATGGGGCCTTGGCCGCCGCCCAGCTCATTGAGGCGGGCATCTCCGTAAATCCCGACGCCTATCGGGCCAACTATGTGGCCCTCACCTATGGCCGCAGCCGGGCCTATTTCCTGGAGGAGTGCTTCACCGCCGATGTCATTATCCCCGCAGACGCCACAGAGCTGACCTTCTGCGGCGCGAGGTTCGGCATCCTTCAGCTCCCCGGCCACAGCGCCGGTCACATCGGCATCGTCACCCCCGACGGGGTAGCCTACCTGGGGGACTGTCTTATCAGCCGCTCGGAAATAGAAGGCGCCAAGCTCCCCACCTCCATGTTCATCGCCCGGGACTTAGAGAGCAAGCAAAGCCTCTACTCCCTCCGCTACCCTGCCTACATTGTGGCCCACAAGGAGGTGCTGACGGACATCACCGAACTCATTGGAGAAAACATCCGCTTCATCCGGGATAAGGCCCGGGAAATGCTCTCCTGCCTGCAGGACGGCATGACCTTCGACCAGTGGATCTATGAATTCTGCAAAAAGGAGAATGTCCGCACCCACAATCAGCTGAAGTTCAGCATCGTGGAGCGCAATTTTTCCAACTTCACCGCCTGGATGGAGGACGAGGGTCTGGTGGAGATCCGCCGGGAATTCTGCGCCAGAAAATATTACCGTACCTAACCCCCGAAAAGCACCGCAGCCGTCCCTCTGCGCCGGGCCCCGGCGGGGTGAAAATGCCTTGCGGCAGACAAAAAGAGCTTGTCCCCTGCATCTGCGGAGACAAGCTCTTTTATGCTCTTTTAAGAGGCGTAGATTTTGCCGATAAGCCAGTTCAGCGCCCGGGCGGGGAGAATTTTGGTCAGGAGCACCGCCGCTTTATAGGCAAAGCCGATGGTGTACAGGGGCTTGTGGCTGGTTTTCAGGGCCACCTTTCCCACAAAGGCACCGGCCTTGGCCGGGTCCATGCCCGTCTGCTCGTCGTGCTCCATGCGCTTTACGGAGCGGCTGATGCGCCCGGCGTAAATCTCGTCCCCCTGGCCCACCTTGTGGCGAGCGGCGGTAAAGCCGGTATGGATGTCCCCGGGCATTACGGCGCAGACGGTGATGCCGAAGGGCCGCAGCTCATTGCCCAGGGCCATGGTATAAGAATTGATGGCCGCCTTGGACGCGGAATAATAGGTCTGGAAGGGGATGGGCACCGGGGCCGCCACGGAGCTGAGATTCACAATGCGGCCGCTGCCCCGGCTGCGCATGGCGGCAATGACCGCCCGGTTCATACGCACCATGCCGAAGAAATTCACCTGAAACTGGCGCTGGGCCTCCTCCGTGTCCGTAAACTCCACAGCCCCGCTGATGCCGAAGCCCGCATTATTCACCAGGATGTCAATATGCCCGGCCTCCTGCAGGATCTGCTCCACCGCCCGGCGGACGGAGTCCTCGTCCGTCACATCGGCCCGGATGTGCTTAAGGCCCTCCACGCCCTCTTCACGGCGGCTCAGCTCATACACCGTGCAGCCGTTTTTTGCCAGGTACAGGGCCGTTTCCCGGCCAATGCCGGAGGTCCCGCCGGTGATAACAGCGATCTTACTCATGAAGCAGCACCTCCGCCATAATGTCCATAGCCTCGTCCAGCAGGGCCTCGGTGTGGGTGGCCATGTAGCTGGTGCGCAGCAGGGCCTCCCCCTCCGGAGTGGCCGGGGGCAGGGTGGGATTTACATACACGCCCCGGTCGTAAATCTTCTGGGCCGCGTCCAGGGTATGCATGGTCTCATAGGTATATATGGGGATGATGGGCGTAGGCGCGGACAGGGCCGACTCGCGAATTTTAAGGCCCCGGTCCGTGAAGCCCTTCCGGGCGTACAGGCTCAGATCCCGCAGACGCTCCGGCAGCTCCGGATGCCGCTCCAGCTTACGGAGGGCCGCCAGGGCCGTGGCGCAGTTGGCAGGAGGGATGGAGGCGGAGAAAATAAAGGGCCGGGAGGTGTGGCGCACATACTCCGTCACCGCCTTATCGGCCGCCATGTAGCCGCCCAGAGATGCCAGGGACTTGGAAAAAGTACCCATATACACATCCACCTGATCCTCCAGGCCGAAGTGGCTGGCGGTGCCCCGGCCGCCGGGGCCCAGAACGCCCAGGCCGTGGGCATCGTCCACCATGACCCGGGCCCCGTACTTCTTCGCCAGGGCGCAGATCTCCGGCAGCTTTGCAATGTCCCCGCCCATGGAGAACACGCCGTCGGTGACGATGAGGGCGCCGTTCTGCTCCGGCACCCGCCTAAGCTGCTTTTCCAGGTCCTCCATGTCGCTGTGGCGGTAGCGCAGCATTTTGCCGTAGCTCATCTGGCAGCCGGCATAAATAGAGGCGTGGTTTTCCCTATCGCAGATCACATAGTCGTGCCGGCCCACCAGGGCGCTGATGATGCCCACATTGGACTGAAAGCCCGTGCCGAAGGTGATGACCCCTTCTTTATGCAGAAAGCTGGCCAAAGCCTCCTCCAGCTCCAGGTGCAGCTCCAGGGTGCCGTTGAGAAACCGGGAGCCGCTGCAGCCGGTGCCGAACTTTTCCATGGTGCGCACGCCTGCCTCGATGACCTCCGGATCGGTGGTGAGGCCCAGATAGTTGTTGGACCCCAGCATGATGCGGCGCTTGCCCTCCATCATCACCTCTACATCCTGCCGGGACTGCAGGGCCCGGAAGTAGGGATACACGCCCTTTTCCTGCAGGTCGGTGGCAAGAGAGGGGGCATAGCACTTTTCAAAAATATCCATATACTTCTCCTTTTCGGGGGGTGTTTCGTCTTATGTCAACCGATGGTATTATAATAAGACTATCTGGCATTTGTCAAATAAAATGTTTCCCGACCCGGAAATGTGACATGAATTTCCCAATTTATTCACGAAATATTTATATTTCTGTGGTAATCCATGGTATACTAAGGAAAACCGTTTGAAAAAGCCGCAAGGAGGCAACTATGCCTAACAAGCCCACCCTCACCCAAAAACAGAAAAAAGCCGCCGCCCTGGCCATCCTCCTCCTCTTTATTCTCCTGTCCCTGGCGGTGTTTTGGTTCGTTGGCCGCCCCATGGTGCGCTTTGCCAAGGAGCCGGAGCTGTTCCGCCAGTGGATCGCCGGCCTGGGGCTGTGGGGCAAGGCCGTGTATGTGGGCATGTGTATGCTCCAGGTGGTGGTGGCTATCATCCCCGGAGAGCCCCTGGAGATTTGCGGCGGCTATGCCTTCGGCGGCGTATGGGGCAGCATTCTGTGTATGCTGGGTCTGTTTTTAGGCAGCGTTGCCGTCTTTTGGCTGGTGCGCCGCCTGGGTCAGCCCATAGTGGAGATCTTTTTCCCGCCGGAGAAGCTGGATAAGCTGCATTTTCTCAAAAGCTCCCCCAAGCGCAACTTCCTCTTTTGGCTCATTTTCACCATCCCCGGCACCCCCAAGGACCTGCTGTGCTACTTCGCCGGGCTTACGGACCTCCGCTGGGGCACCTGGCTGCTGCTGTGTACCGCAGGGCGGCTTCCCTCGGTACTCACCTCCACCGTAGGCGGCAGCGCCCTGGGTGGAAAAAGCTACCTTTTTGCGGCCCTGGTGTTCGGCGGAACGCTGCTTCTGTCCCTGGTGGGTCTGCTGATTTACCGGGGCGTATGCCGCCACCACGAAAAAGCCCGGAAAAACCCGGAAGAGCCCGAAGATTGACGGTTGCGCCCCGGAGTGAACTATGCTATAATATTTACTTAGAACTGACGGAACGGAATGGGACAATCCCAGCGGTACCAAGCCGCCGTAGACGGACATAGGCCGCCATCGCCATTGGGGCGCAGCTCCGAGAAGGCTTTGGCATCGGGCGTTCGGAGCCGGAATACATTCCCCAGTTCAGGCGGCCCGCGGCTCTTGGGGGGTGCCCCGCGGTCGATACGGAAATACTACGCCCCCGTTTTGGGGGCTTTTTCTATTGCCCCGGAGAGGAGAAAAATGAAGCTGAAAAAGAAAACCCTTTATAACATCCTGATGATCGCCGCCATCGCCGTCATCGCGGCCCTGGCCGTGTTTTTCGCCGGGCGGCATCTGGGCTGGTTCGATAAGTCCGCCCCGGAGGGCGAGGCCACCGCCATCACCGCCACGGTGCAAAAGGGCCTGTCCAATCTCACCCGCGGCGGTATCGCCTCGGAGATCACCGGTGAGACCCGGCTCCGTAAGGGGGACACCGTCTCTGTTACCAGCGGCTATGTGTCCGCCAAGGTCGGGGGCTGCAGCCTGACGCTCTCTCAGGGCGCCAAGCTGGAGATCCTCTCCGCGAAGCCGGAGGATATGCAGGTGCGCCTGGTGACGGGCGAGGCCTTCTGTCAGGCCGGCGATGCCGCCGTGACCCTGCACTACGGCGCCCACAGCACCAAGCTCCGGAGCGCCGTGCTGGTGTGTACCGTCCGCACGGGGTCGGAGACCCTGTATGTGCTGGGCGGCTCTGTCAGCGACGGGTCCAACACCTTTGACGCCGGAAAGACCGGCAGCTATGTGGGTACAGAGCTCTCCGTACAGGATCTGGATCTCAAGGCCCTCAGCTCCTTTGCCCTGGAGTGCATTTTGGACAGTCAGGAGGACATGGTCTGCCATGCCGACGAGGTGAAGTCCGTATTGGATAGCCGCAATGCTACCTCCGAGCCCACCCAGCCCGAGGCGGATACCTCCACCGACACAACACCCGAACCCGACAGCTCCGCGAAGCCCGACGAAACGACCAAGCCCGCGGAAAAGCCCACCTACTCCTGCACCATTGAGATCCGCTGTGATACGATCCTCAGTAATAAGCAGGATCTGAGGCCGGGTCTGGATGTCTATGTGCCCGACAGCGGCACCATCCTCCCCACCACCACCGTCACCTTTACCGAGGGGGAGACCGTGTTCGATGTACTTAAGCGCATCTGCGATGCGCGGGGCATTCAAATCGAGTATAGCTACACGCCCATGTACGGCAGCTACTATGTCGAGGGCATCAACAACCTGTATGAGTTTGACTGCGGCCAGCAGTCCGGCTGGATGTACAAGGTCAACGGCTGGTTCCCCAACTACGGCTGCTCCAGCTACAAGCTGGAGGCCGGCGACACCATTGTGTGGGCCTACACCTGCAAGGGCCTGGGCACCGATGTAGGCGCTCCCGACTTTATGGGGTAATCCCCCATACCTGCAAAATCATAAGCAAAGGAGGCGATGGCCCTGCAAGAGTATGATGTGTTTTCCCGCTGCCACCCGGCGGTGAATTTCCTGTTTTTTGCAGCGGCCATCGTGCTGACGGTGGTGCTGTTCCACCCGGCGTATCTGCTGGTGTCTCTGGTGTGCGGCGGAGCTTACTACGCTGCCCTGCGCCGGAGCCGCTGCGGTAAGACCCTGGGCTTTTTGCTGCTGGCGCTGGTGCTGGTAGCGGCGGTAAACCCGATTTTTAACACCCTGGGGGATACCGTCCTATTCACCCTCTTTGGCCGCCCCTATACCTGGCAGGCCCTGTGCTACGGCCTCTGCTCGGGGCTCATGTTTGCGGCGGTGAGCCTGTGGTTTCTCTGCGGCGGCATTGTCATGACCTCCGATAAATTCACCAGTCTTTTCGGCGCGATGATCCCATCCATCTCCCTGGTGCTGGTGATGGTCCTGCGCCTGATCCCCGGCTACTGGCGCAAGGGCAGGCAAATCGCCGGGGCCCGCAAGTGCATCGGCCGCAGCGCCGCCGGAACCCGGAAAGAGAAAATTCAGGGCGGCATGGATGTGCTGACAGCCCTCTCCGGCTGGGCCCTGGAGGGCAGCGTCGTCACCGCCGACTCCATGCGCTGCCGGGGCTACGGCGCCGAGGGCAGACGCACCACCTTTCAAATCTACCGCTTCACCGGCCGGGACCGGCTGATTGCCGCCCTTATCCTGGCAGCCCTGGCCGCCACCGTTTATGCCGCTGCCGGCGGCAGCGCCCGGGCGGCCTTCTTCCCGGCCCTTTCCCTGGCCCCGGTCAGGGGTTTTCGGCCTGTTTTGGGCCTGGCGGCCTACGCCGTTTTATTACTGATCCCCACCTTTTATTCCATTCGGGAGGCTATCCTATGGCACAGTTTGCGATCGAAAATCTGACCTTTTCCTACCCCACAGACCCGGAGCATCCCTCTCTGCGGGGTGTTTCCCTGCAAGTGGAGCAGGGGGAATATATTGCCCTGTGCGGTAAGTCCGGCAGCGGCAAAACCACCCTCCTGCGGCACCTGAAAACCGTCCTCACCCCCCACGGAAACCGGGAGGGGACCATCCTCTACGACGGTGCGCCCCTGGACCGGGCGGACCTGCGCAAGCAGTCCTCGGAAATCGGCTTCGTCATGCAAAACCCGGACAGTCAGATCGTTACCGATAAGGTCTGGCACGAGCTGGCCTTCGGCCTGGAGAGCCTGGGCTGCGACCAGAAAACCATGCGCCTGCGTGTGGCGGAGATGGCCAGCTATTTCGGCATACAGGGCTGGTTTCACCGGGATGTGGCGGAGCTTTCCGGCGGGCAGAAGCAGCTGCTGAACCTGGCCTCTATCATGGCCATGCAGCCCAAGGTCCTGATCCTGGACGAGCCCACCAGCCAGCTTGATCCCATTGCCGCCTCGGATTTTCTCAACACCGTGAAGAAAATCAACCGGGAGCTGGGCACCACCGTGCTTATCACCGAGCATCGCCTGGAGGACATCTTCCACGCCGCCGACCGCTGCGTGGTCATGGAAAACGGTCGGATTTTGGCTGACGATGCGCCCAAAAAGGTGGGCCAGCTCCTCTACACCCAAAAGAGCGATATGTTCACCGCTATGCCCGCCCCGGTACGCATTTTCTACGGCGCAGGGGAGACCGGTGCCGCCTCCCCCCTGACGGTGCGGGAGGGCCGCAGCTGGCTTACGGAAAAGGCCGCCGGGAAGGAAGTGCGCGACACCCTGCCCCCCCAGCCGGAGCTGCCGGAGGAGATCAAGGACCCGGCCCTGGAGGTGAAGGAAATATGGTATCGCTATGAAAAGGACAGCCCCGACATTCTCAAGGGCGTCAGCTTCCGGGTGCCCAAGGGGACGCTCTTTTCCATCGTAGGCGGCAACGGGACCGGCAAATCCACCACCCTCAAGGCCGTGTGCGGCATCTGCAAGCCCTACCGGGGCAAGGTCCGTGTAGACGGGCAGGACACGGCCAAGTGTAAGGATCTTTTCCACGGAAAGCTGGCTATGCTGCCCCAGGATCCCCAGTGTCTGTTCGTAAAGAAAACCGTCCGGGAGGACCTGGAGGAGATGCTCCCCGCCTCCTGCCCGGATAAGGCTCGGCGCATTGAGGACATGGCCCGGCTTTGCGACATCACCGCCCTGCTGGACCATCATCCCTACGACCTCTCCGGCGGCGAGCAGCAGCGCTCCGCCCTGGCCAAGGTCCTGCTGACGGAGCCGAAGCTGCTGCTTTTGGACGAGCCCACCAAGGGCCTGGACAGCTTCTTCAAGCGCCAGCTGGCGGGGCTTTTGCACCGCCTTATGGCGGAGCAGGGCGTGACCATCGTCATGGTCAGTCACGATGTGGAGTTCTGCGCAGAGTACGCAAGCAGCGTCTCCATGTTTTTTGACGGCCAGCTTCTCACCACCAACACCCCCCGGCGCTTCTTTGCCCAAAACAGCTTCTACACCACCGCGGCCAACCGCATGAGCCGCCACCTGTTCCCCCAGGCGGTGACGGCGGAGGATGTGGTGTCCCTGATGAAGGAGAACGATTTAACATGAACACGCGAAAAACAAACTGGCGCTTTTGGCTGAGCCTGGTCATTATGGTGCTTCTGGTACCCCTGGCGGTGGTGCTGTTTACCCGGCTGAAGCAGAGCTTTTATCTCTCGGGCCTGACCATCATCGTCCTGACCATTGCCGCCTTCTTCCTGCACTTTGAAAGCCGCAAGCCCCAGGCCCGGGAGCTGGTGCTCCTGGCGGTGCTGTGCGCCCTGGCGGTAGCCAGTCGGGCAGCCTTCGGCTTTGTGCCCCACTTTAAGCCCATGCTGGCCATTGTCATGCTCACGGGCATTGCCTTCGGCCCGGAGGCGGGCTTTCTCTGCGGAGCCATCAGCGGCTTTGCCAGCAACTTCATCTTCGGCCAGGGGCCCTGGACCCCGTGGCAGATGTTTGCCTACGGCATCGGCGGGATGCTGGCGGGCCTGTTTGCCCTGTGCGGCATTCTGAAAAAATCCCCCCGGGCCTGGCGTGACGGCGGCTGGCGGGACATCCTGGGTCTGACGGTATTCGGCTTTTTGTGCATTCTCCTGGTGGTAGGGCCCCTGCTGGACACCTCCACCTTCTTCATGGCCGGATTCAGCGCCTCCTCCCCTCTGGCCATCTATCTGGCGGGTGTGCCCGTTAACTGCGTCCACGGCTCGGCGGTAGCCCTGACCATGCTCCTGTTCGGAAAGCCCCTGCTGGATCGCCTGCGCCGCATCCAGATCAAATACGGCATGATGGAGCCCTGACGCCATGGAATTTGCACGCTATCATCCGGCCATCAATCTCCTGTATTTCACGGCGGTGCTTACGGGGACCATCCTGTTCCGCCAGCCGGTTTTTCTGTGCCTCAGCTATGTGTGCGCCTTTCTGTACCTGCTGAAGCTCCGGGGCCTACGGGCCCTGATTCCGGGGCTGGGCCTGCTGCCCCTTGCTCTGCTGTATGCCCTGTGGTACGGGTCGTACCACCACTTCGGCCTCACCGTGCTGGGGGTGAACTTCATCGGCAACCAGGTGACTCTGGAGTCCTTTCTCTGCGGCGGCACCTGGGCCATGGTCTGTGTGGCGGCGGTGCTGTGGATGGGCTGCGTCCACGCGGTGTTCACCACGGATAAGATCGTCTATCTTCTGGGCCGCGTGTCCCCCCATTTGTCCCTGTATTTATCCATCCTCCTGCGCACGGTTCCCCGGCTGAACAAACAGCGTCAGCGCATTGAGCTGGCCCAGCGGGGTATTGGCCGGGGCAAAGGCCAGGGAAATATCTTCCAAAGAATGCGCAACGCCCTCCGCCGAGGCAGCATCCTCCTCACCTGGCTCATTGAAGGCATCGTGACCACCTCCGACTCCATGCGCTGCCGGGGCTGCTCCCTCCGGGGCCGCACCGCTTACTCGCTGTACCGCTTCGATGGCCGGGACCGCTCCTTTGTCATCGGTCTTTGCTCCCTGATATGCGTGCTGCTGATGGCCCTGCTGCTGGACCAGACCATGATCCGCTTTGCCCCCCAGGTGGTGATGATGCCCATTACGCCCATGTCCTGCCTGTTCTACGCGGCCTGGGCGGCCCTGTGCCTGCTGCCCCCGGTGCTGGAGCTCCTGGGTGCGCGTCGGTTCCGCCATCTGCAGCAGGCGGCGCTGTGACTTTTTCTTGAGGCCCCTATTGTATCGCAGTTTTGGATATAGTATAATAGTGTGACCGTGTAGGGGCGGCGTCCTTGATGCCCCGCCCGCGCCCAAACTGCACCGAAAGGAGCTTTACTATGACAGCCCAAGAGCGGCGAAACGCCATTTTATCCCATCTGCAAAGGGGAAAATCCCCTCTCAGTGCCACAGCCCTGGCGGGCCTTCTGGGCGTGAGCCGGCAGGTAATTGTGGGGGATGTGGCCCTGCTGCGGGCCGGCGGCGTGCAGATCGTGTCCACCTCCCGAGGCTACCTGATCCCTCCGGAGGAGGGCCTGGTGCGCCAGGTGGTCTGCCAGCACACCCCCCATCAGACCCAAGAGGAGCTCTATGCCATGGTAGACGGCGGCTGCACCGTGCTGGATGTGACGGTGGAGCACCCGGTCTACGGCGAGATCACCGCTCCCCTGCAGCTCTCCTGCCGCTACGATGTAGACGAGTTCGTGCGCAAAATGCAGGAAAACGGCGCCCAACCCCTGAGCCTTTTAACTGATGGCATCCATGCCCATCGGCTCTCGGCCCCCGGTGAAGATGCCTTTGCCCGGGTGCTGGCGGTGCTGCGCAGCAAGAGAATGCTCCTGGAGGATTGACAAAACCAAAAAAATCTATATAATAGAGTAGTCCGGTGTCAAGACACCTGACTACTCTGTTTTTATTCGAGGTGTACTTATGGAAAAGGTATCGGCCTTCCTGCGCCGCAAGGACATTGTTTTCTCCCCCAAGCGCTATTTCATCGACGCTATGAGCGCCATGGCCCAGGGCCTGTTCTGCACGCTGCTGGTGGGCACCATTCTCAACACGCTGGGCACCCAGCTCCATATCGGATTTTTAACGGACATCATCGTCACCCTGGGTAAGGGCGACGGCGCGGTGCGCTACACCATCGGCGGCCTGTGCTCGGCCATGGTGGGCCCGGGTATGGCCGTGGCCATCGGGCAGGCGCTGAATGCCCCACCCATGGTCCTCTTTTCCCTCATTCCCGTGGGCTTTGCCACCAATGCCATGGGCGGGGCCGGCGGCCCCTTGGCGGTGCTGTTCGTAGCCATCATTGCCGCGGAGATCGGCAAGGCCGTCAGTAAAGAGACGAAAATCGACATTTTGGTGACACCTATTGTCACCATTCTCAGCGGTATCGGCGCGGCGGCCCTGATCGCCGCCCCCATCGGCACCGCTGCCAGCGCCGTGGGCAAGGCCATCATGTGGGCCACGGAGCTGCAGCCCTTCTTCATGGGCATTATCGTCTCCGTGGTCATCGGCATCGCCCTGACGCTCCCCATCTCCTCCGCTGCCATCTGCGCCGCCCTGGGCCTCACGGGTCTGGCCGGAGGTGCCGCCGTAGCGGGCTGCTGCGCCCAGATGGTGGGCTTCGCCGTTATGAGCTTCCGGGAAAATCGCTGGGGCGGTCTGGCCGCTCAGGGCCTGGGCACCAGTATGCTGCAAATGGGCAACATTGTCCGCAACCCCCGTATTTGGATCCCTCCCACTCTGGCCTCCGCCATCACCGGCCCCATCGCCACCTGTATCTTCCGCATGGAGATGAACGGTGCGGCGGTGTCCAGCGGCATGGGCACCTGCGGCCTGGTGGGTCAGATCGGCGTATATACCGGCTGGCTGGCGGATATTGAGGCCGGGACCAAGGCCGCCATCACCGCCACCGACTGGCTGGGCCTGGTGCTGATCTGCTTCGTCCTCCCGGCTATCCTGAGCTGGCTCATCGCCCTGCCTCTGCGCAACTGGGGCTGGATCGGTGAAAACGACCTGAAGCTGGACCTGTGACGCAATATAGTTATAGTTAAGGTGCATCCACGCTGAGGCCACCCGAGAGGGTGGTCTCTTTTTGCGGGAATCCCCCAGTCACGGCTTTGCCGTGCCAGCCCCCTTTAGGCAAGGGGGCCAAGAGGACGGGGGTTGCGGATTGCCACGGCCAGTGTGCGCACTGCCTCGCAATGACAGGGTTTCCATGGAGTGTGGTGGATGCCCGGGCGGGCGGGGTAGAACCCCGCCCCTACGGAGTGTTTACCGATAGGATTTTGTAGGGGGCGATGCCCACATCGCCCCGCGTCCGTTACAAGAGGTGCGGTAAAATGGGCCGTCGGGGACGCCGCCCCCTACGGATAGCTTGGTAGCTGGTGAGGTGGGCGACCCCAAGGGTCGCCCCTACCCCCCATCTTTCCGCTTTACACTTTTCTCCCTCCCGGCTTTTTGACATCGTTAACGATGATTTCCGCCCCCCCATGCGGTAGATTTGGACACCCTGCTAATTTTTAATATTTTTTGAATGCAGGGTCTTGACAAATGCGGTTAAAGATATTAAACTATCCGCAGTTAAAGGTGATTAACCTTTTTCTTTTTCGTTTAATAGTTAGATAGCTCAAACCTTGGGAGGGATAACAATGATGCCGCTTGCATTGGCAGATATGGGTACGGAAAATATCATTCGCCGCATCGGTGGCAGCCCGGAGGTCCGCAAGCACCTGGAGGATCTGGGTTTTGTAGCCGGGGGCAGCGCCACGGTGGTCTCCTCACTGGGTGGCAACCTCATCGTGAAGGTGAAGGAGTCCCGGGTGGCCATCAGCGAAGAAATGGCAAGAAAAATTATGATATAAGGAGAAAGCACTATGAAAACACTGAAGGATGTTAAGATCGGCGAGACCGCCAGGGTGGTAAAGCTCCACGGTGAGGGGCCTGTCAAGCGCCGCATCATGGACATGGGCATCACCAAAGGCGTGGAGGTCTATGTGCGCAAGGTAGCTCCCTTGGGTGACCCCGTGGAGGTCACGGTCCGGGGCTACGAGCTGAGCCTGCGCAAGGCTGACATCGAGATGATCGAGGTAGAATAAAACCTGCCGGAAAATTTTTAGAATTTTCCGGAAAAGGGCTTGCAGTCTGCTGCGCGCAGGTGGCGGTGAAAAATGATTTCATTTTTTTCGCCTGCGGGCGCAAACTCTGCGAGGCTTTTGCACCGCCCTTTTCAGGCCCCTATTTTTATTTTTTAAGTACTGGTTAGGCTTCACTAACCGAAAGGAGAGTCAAATGGAAAAACAAATCAAGATCGCGTTGGCGGGCAACCCCAACTGCGGCAAGACCACCCTTTTCAACGCTCTCACCGGCTCCAATCAGTTCGTTGGTAACTGGCCCGGCGTCACGGTGGAGAAGAAAGAGGGCAAGCTGAAGAAGCACGACGATGTGGTGATCATGGACCTGCCCGGCATCTACTCCCTGTCCCCCTACACGCTGGAGGAGGTGGTAGCCCGTAACTATCTGATCAAGGAGCGTCCCGATGCCATCCTGAATATCATCGACGGCACCAACCTGGAGCGCAACCTCTACCTCACCACGCAGCTCACCGAGCTGGGCATTCCCGTTGTGGTGGCCATCAACATGATGGATGTGGTGAAGAAGAACGGTGACAGCATCAACACCCAGGAGCTGGCCCGGGAGCTGGGCTGCAAGGTGGTGGAGATCTCCGCTCTGAAGGGCACCGGCGTCATGCTGGCCGCCGAGGAGGCCGTCCGGGCCGCCAACGGCGGAAGGACCGTCCCCATGCACACCTTCTCCGGCCCCGTGGAGCACGCCATTGCCCACATTGAGGAGGCCGCCGTACATACCATGCCCGAGGAGCAGCAGCGCTGGTACGCCATCAAGATCTTCGAGCGTGATGACAAGGTTCTCTCCCAGCTGAGCATTCCCGCCGATGTCATGGCCCATATCGAGGAGGACATCAAGGCCGCCGAGAAGGAGCTGGACGATGACGCCGAGAGCATCATCACCGGTGAGCGCTATGTCTATATCGCCGAGCTCATCAAGGGCTGCTACAAGAAAAAGAATGCGGGCACCCTCTCCGCCTCCGACAAGATCGACAAGATCGTCACCAACCGCTGGCTGGGTCTGCCCATCTTTGCCGCGGTGATGTTCCTGGTATACTGGATCGCCATGGTAGCCGTAGGCGCCCCCGCTACCGACTGGGCCAATGACGGCGTGTTCGGTGACGGCTGGCACCTGCTGGGCATCGGCTCCAAGGAGTATAACGAGGTCAATGATGAGTACACCGCCGCCATCCAGGCCGTGGATGCCTTCCTGGGTCTGGACACGGAGGCCGAGGACTTTGACGCAAGCGCCGCCCTGGCCGATATGAAGGCCTTCACCCCCGATTCCACCACCGCCACCGTGGATGTGGAGGATGAGGAGACCTTGGCCATCAACACCATGACCGCCTACTATAACGCTCTGCCCGAGGGCGCCGACAAGATGGACGATGTGGTCCAAATGACCTATGTGGACGCCGTGGCCTACCTGGAGAAGAACGGCTTTGAGGCCCCGGATCCCGCCGACTACGGCGTGTGGGTCCCGGGTATCCCTGTGCTGATCGGTGATGCCCTGGATGCGGCCGACACCGCTCCCTGGCTCAGTGGCCTGATCCTGGACGGTATCGTAGCCGGTGTGGGTGCCGTGCTGGGCTTCGTGCCTCAGATGCTGGTGCTGTTCCTGATGCTGGCCTTCCTGGAGGCCTGCGGCTACATGGCCCGTATCGCCTTCGTTCTGGACCGTGTGTTCCGCAAGTTCGGTCTGTCCGGCAAATCCTTCATCCCCATGCTCATCGGCGTGGGCTGCGGCGTGCCCGGCATCATGGCCTCCCGTACCATAGAAAACGAACGGGATCGCCGTATGACCATTATGACCACCACCTTTATCCCCTGCGGCGCTAAGGTGCCCTTCATCGCCATGATCGCCGGCGCTCTGTTCGGCGGCAGCGCATGGGTCTCCACCTCCGCCTACTTCATCGGCATGGCCGCCATCATCGTCTCCGGCATCATGCTGAAAAAGACGAAGATGTTCGCCGGCGACCCCGCTCCTTTCGTTATGGAGCTGCCCGCCTACCACTGGCCCACCCTGGGCAATGTCCTGCGCAGCATGTGGGAGCGCGGCTGGTCCTTCATTAAGAAGGCCGGTACCATCATCCTGCTCTCCACCATCTTTGTTTGGTTCACCACCTACTTCGGCTGGGTGGACGGCACCTTCCGTATGCTGGATGAGAGTGAGATCGACTCCTCCATTTTGGCTGCCATCGGCGGTGTCATCGCCTGGATCTTCAAGCCCCTGGGCTGGGGCACCTGGCAGGCCGCCGTGGCCTCCATCACCGGCCTTGTGGCCAAGGAGAACATCGTGGGTACTCTGGGTATCCTCTATGGCGGCGGCGACGGAACCGTGTACCAGAACATCGCCCAGGCCTTCAACGGCATCAGCGGCTACAGCTTCCTGGTCTTTAACCTGCTGTGCGCTCCCTGCTTCGCCGCCATCGGCGCCATCAAGCGGGAGATGAACAACCACAAGTGGACCTGGTTTGCCATCGGCTATCAGTGCGGCTTCGCCTATGTCATCGGTCTGATGATCAACCAGTTCGGCGGCCTGTTTACCGGCAGCATGAATATCATCGGTCTCATCTTTGCCGTGGCCGCCCTGGTATTCCTGGTCTATATGCTGGTGCGCCCCTACAAGGAAGCCACCAAGCTCTCCGCCAAGATCTGATAAGTCCAAAAATCTGATAAGCAAACAGACGCATATCTCCTTTAACCGCCACGCCGGGGACCGCAGCCCCCGGCGTGGCACCTTTTTATATTATGGCAAAAACCGTCATTGCGAGGGCGCAAATCTTTTCTTGATACGATCCGTAGGGGCGGGGTTCTACCCCGCCCGCGGGAGGGGCAGAGCCCCTCCCCTACGCAAAACAGGTAGGCCGGTGGTCCGGGGCGGCGGAGCGGGGTTCTACCCCGCCCGCCGTCTATGGCAATCCGTCCCCCGGTAACAATTTTTTTATTGCCCCATTCGCCCATCCGCGTTATAATGTTTGCAATGACGCAGAAAGGACAACTCCTATGGAACTTATCATGCTGGGCACGGGCAGTGCCATGGTCACCCGGTGCTATAACACCTGCTTCGTCCTCCGCAGCGGCGAGCAGCACCTGCTGGTGGACGGAGGCGGAGGCAATACCCTCCTGCGCCGCCTGCAGGAGGCCCACATCGACTGGCGGGACCTGCGCACCATTTTCGTCACCCACAAGCACATCGACCACATCCTCGGCATCGCCTGGATGATGCGCCTGATCTGCCAAAATATGGCCCAGGGCACCTACGAAGGGGAGGCCACCATCTACGCCCACAGTCAGGTCATTGACCTGCTGCGCACCCTGGCCCGGGGACTGCTCCAGGAAAACCATCTTCGCTTTTTGGACAAGGGCCTGCACCTGGTGGCGGTGGAGGACGGGGAAAGCCGGGAGCTTATAGGCCGAAGCACCACTTTTTTCGACATCGGCTCCACCAAGGACCGCCAGTTCGGCTTTTCCATGGATTTAGGCGGCGGAAAAAAGCTCACCTGCTGCGGCGATGAGCCCTACCATGACTGCGAGGAATCCTATGTCCGCGGCAGTACCTGGCTCCTCCACGAGGCCTTCTGCCTGCACAGCCAGGCTGATGTATTCCATCCCTATGAAAAGCACCACTCCACCGTGGCCGATGCCTGCCGCCTGGCCCGGGAGCTGGGGGTGGAGAATCTGGTGCTCTACCATACCGAGGACAAAAATCTCCCCCGGCGCAAGGAGCTCTACACCCGGGAGGGCCGCGAATACTTCGCCGGCGGGCTCTATATCCCCGATGACCTGGAGCGCATCCAACTCTAAAAACGGAGGTGCAGACCCGTGATCCTGTATGTAAATGCCTGCGCCCGGCCCGACTCCCGCACGGATCGGCTGGCCCGGGCCCTGCTGCAAAAATTAGGCCCCTATGAGGAGCTGCGGCTCTATGACGAGCCCCTGCGCCCCATGGATGCCCATCGCATCGCCCTGCGGGACGCCTTGCTCTCCCAAAAGGACTACGGCGCAGAGATGTTCCGCTACGCCCGGCAGTTCGCCGCCGCAGAGCAGATCGTCCTGTCCGCCCCTCTGTGGGATCTGTCCTTCCCTGCCCAGCTCAAAATTTACCTGGAAAACATCTTCGTCACCGGCATCGTCACCCGTTACAGCGAAGCGGGCCTGCCCGTGGGCCTGTGTCGGGCGAAAAAGCTCTACTATGTCTCCACCTCCGGCGGCCCCTACGACCCCCGCTTCGGCTTCGACCAGCTTCGGGCCATGGCCACGGAGAATTTCGGTATCCCCGAGGCGGAGCTTGTGAAGGCGGAGCTGCTGGATATAGACGGCTGTGACCCCGAGGCCATTTTGCATAAAGCCATGGCAGCCTACGGTCTTACGGAAACGACGGATAAGGAGGACGGCCATGCAACCTGACGAACTGCTCCTCATACTGCACACCGCAGAAAAGCTGAAGGACATCACCCGCCACTGCTGCACCTCCGGCGGCCGCCGGGAGAGTGTGGCCGAGCACAGCTGGCGTCTGGCTCTCATGGCCTTCTTTCTCCGGGATGAATTTCCCCGGGCGGATATGGACAAGGTCCTGCGGATGTGCCTGATTCACGATTTAGGGGAGTGCTTCACCGGCGACATCCCCAGCTTCAGCAAAACCCCTGCCGATGAGGCCCGGGAGGAGCGCCTGCTGCATGCGTGGGTAGACGCCCTCCCCGCCCCCTACGCCGCCGAAATGCGCACGCTGTACCGGGAAATGGCCGCCCTGGAAACAGAGGAAGCCAAAATCTACAAGGCCCTGGACAAGCTGGAGGCGGTCATCCAGCACAACGAGTCCGATCTCTCCACCTGGACGGAGAACGAATACAGCCTGAACCTCACCTACGCCCAGGGCAATGTGGCCTTCTCCCCCTACCTCACCGCCCTCCGCCAGGCCATCCGCCGGGAGACGGAGGAGAAAATCGACCGGGAAAAGAAAATCAAGTAAGGAGGCAAACGCATGCATAACGATGATTTTTTCATGCGCCGGGCCATTGCGCTTTCCAAATCCGCCGTGGCCCACGGCAACGAGCCCTTCGGCGCGGTGCTGGTAAAGGACGGCGAGATCGTTTTTGAAAACGAAAATCAAATTTATACCCGCCACGATCCCAGTTTTCACGGCGAAGCGGGTCTCATTCGGGAGTTCTGCGCCCAAACGGGCATCACCGATCTGCACGAGTACACCATGTACGCCAGCTGCGAGCCCTGCTTCATGTGCAGCGGTGCTCTGGTGTGGGTGAAGCTGGGCCGCCTGGTCTACGGCGCCAGCAACGACGACCTGGAGACCATCCTTGGCAATAAGGGCTGTAACTGCTCTGCCCTGGTCTTTGAAAATTCCTTCTGGCACCCCCAGGTCACCCCCGGTGTCCTCCGCCAGGAGAGCCTGCAAGTGCTGGAAAACTACTTCGCCAGCCATAAAAAAGGCTGACCACCGCACCCCTTGTAACTCGCCCGTAGGGCGGCGTGCCCTCACGCCGCCGTGCTGGTGCGGTGGCTATCAGGTAGCGGGCTGAGGGCAGCCCGCCCTACGCACCCCTTACATGCCGTAGGGGCCGATGCCCACATCGGCCCGCACACCGCATTTCTTGCAAAAACCCTTTAGGCAAGGGGGCCTTAGGGACGGGGGCACGGATTGCCACACCAGTGACATCGGTCACTGGTTCGCAATGACACATTATAAGAAATGCGGTGCAATCCCGGCGGGCGGACAGAGTCTCCGCCCCGACAATGCAACCCGTTTTTCAAAGCCCATCTTTTTCCTTTCCACTTTCATCTTTTCTCTATCTCAATCAAAGGAGGCTCACTCATGTCCAATTTTTACGAAACCGTTCAAAGCTCCGCCGACTACATCCTCTCCCACTGCCCCCTGCGGCCCACCTGCGGTGTGGTCCTGGGCAGCGGCCTGGGCGGCCTGGTGGATTCCATGGAGGATAAAACCGTCCTCCCCTATGCCGACATTCCCCATTTCCCCCGCTCCACTGTGGCGGGCCATGCCGGGAACCTGGTCATTGGCCGCCTGGCAGGGCAAACGGTAGCCGCCCTTCAGGGCCGCTTCCACTACTACGAGGGCTTTACCATGCGTCAGGTCACCTACCCCATGTATGTGCTGAAGCTCCTGGGCGTCCAGACACTGCTCCTCACCAACGCCTGCGGCGGCATCGACCGCACCCTCCAGCCCGGTGACCTGATGCTTCTGACGGACCACATCAATATGCTGGGAGCCAATTCTCTTATCGGCGAAAATGACGAGCGCTTCGGCCCCCGCTTCCCGGATATGACCGAGGTTTACTCCCTCCGCCTGCGCGATCTGGCTAAGGCCGCCGCCCGGGAGCTGGGCATTCCCTGCAAGGAGGGCGTGTACGCTATTTTCCCCGGCCCCTGCTATGAGACCGCCGCTGAAATTCGCGCCTATCGCGCCCTGGGGGCCGATGCCATCGGCATGTCCACCGTCCCCGAGGCCATCGCCGCCAACTACCTGGGCCTGGAGGTCCTGGGCATCGCCTGCATTACCAACATGGCCACCGGCATCGCCGAAAAGAAGCACTCCCACCAGGAGGTCCTGGCCGCCGCCAACCGCAGCAGCCACCATCTCCGGCAGCTGGTCGAGTCTGTCATTGCCCGCCTCTAAGGCCATACGGTTTCATTGCCCGAGGCAACCAGCAAGCATCAAAAAAGCCCTCCTACGGGAGGGCTTTTTTTCTGTTTGCTCGTTACCATCGGTTGACAAAGGCAAACACGCCTGCCAGTGCGCCTTTGCGGCGCTTTTTGCCCTTCTCACCTTGGCGGGCGCCAGCCCGCCTGCGGCTCAAAAGCCAAAAATCGCTCGGAAATCCATCGCTGGCAGGTGCGAAGCAGTTTTGCCGCGCAGAAATTTGTCCGGACAAGGAAAGATCCGCAGGGAATACTTGTCGTATTTCCAAGGGGCTTGACGCGGTATGGGCGTATTTCTGCCCGTCAAAACCATGTCTGCCCTTGTCAACTGATGGTTACTTTTGATAATACCCTTGCACAAAACTCAAAAACTGCTTCTCCCCTGCCGTGCAGGCCAAATTTTGCCGATGGGCCAAATAAATGGTTCGCCGCAAGCCCTCCCCGTCCATGGGGAATACCAGCGCCCGTCCGTCCTTCCGCTCCTGCCGCACCGACAGGGCCGACAGCACCGACACCCCGGCTCCCTGGGTCACCATGCGCTTAATGGTCTCCGGATCGTCCAGCCGCGCCACAATGTGCAGATCCCGGGGATCGTATCCCATTCGGGCCATATACCGCTGCAGGGTCCGATCTGTGCCGGACCCCTGCTCCCGGGCAATAGTGGGCTCGCCCAAAAGCTCCCGTCCCCAGGCTCCCCGACGCAGCAGCGCCTGATAGCGGGCCGTGTTGGGCGTCACCATCACCAGCTCGTCCTCCTGCAGGGGATAGTAGACCATGGCATCCCCCTCGGACCGGGACCCCACAAAGCCAAACCGCACCTGCCCGCTTTGGAGCAGCTTGTGGACCTGCGCGGAGTCGCCATGGCGCAGCTCATAGCGGTAGGTCGGGTGTCTCTGCAAAAATGCGGCCATCAGCTCCGGCAGCATATACTGCCCCGGCACCGTAGACGCCCCCAGCAAAAGGGGCAGCGCCGTCTGACGCTCCGGGTCCCGGGCCGCCGCCTCCAGTGTTTGGCATTGGGAGAGGATCTTCTTCACCATAGGATAGAGCCGATGCCCGTCCTCCGTAAGGGTCACACCCCCCTGGCCCCGGCGCAGCAGCAGCGGCACCCCCAGGCACTGCTCCAGCGTGCGCAAATGTGTGCTGGCAGTGGACTGGGTCAGGTGCAGCAGCTCCGCAGCCCGGGTCAGGCTCTCCTGCTCCGCCGCCGCCGCAAACACCTCCAACTGCCGCAAAGTGTATTCGACCATGGTTCTCTCCCCCTTTTTTTCAGTTTTATTATATAAAAACCGTAATTCTCTGTCAAGGCAGACGATTTCAGCCGATTGTTATTGATTTTTTGAATAAATAGAAAATTTCATTGAAAAAGACCGTTGGACGGGAGAAAAAGCGCCTTATATAATGGGCCTTGTAAGCATTCTGTAAAGAGAGAAAGGATCCATTATAAAATGAAAAGGTTTTTCAAAGAGAACTGGCTCGTAATCGTCACGGGCGTTGTGGTGGGCCTGGCCGCCCTGCTTCTGCAGGCTCTGGGCAACCCCAAGAACATGGGCTTCTGCATTGCCTGCTTCGAGCGTGACATTGCCGGTGCCCTGGGTCTGCACAGCGCAGCCGTGGTGCAGTATGTCCGTCCCGAGGTCATCGGCATTGTCCTGGGCTCCTGCATCATGGCCCTTATCGGCAAGGAATTCCGCGCCCAGGCCGGTTCCTCCCCCGCCACCCGTTTCGCCGTGGGCGCCCTGGTGATGATCGGTGCTCTGGTGTTCCTGGGCTGTCCCCTTCGTATGCTGCTGCGTATGGGCGGCGGCGACCTCAACGCCTTCGTGGGTCTTCTGGGCTTCGTCATCGGCGCCATTATCGGCACCGTGTTCCTGAAGAAGGGCTTCAACCTGGGCCGTGCCTACCAGGCCAAGAAGACCGAGGGCTTTGTCCTGCCGGTCATCATGCTGGTGCTGTTTGCCCTGGCTCTGCTGGTCCCCACCCTGTTCAATGCCTCCGAGAAGGGCCCTGGCTCCATGCACGCCCCTGTGCTGGTAGCCTTCGCCGTAGCTCTGGTGGTTGGTGCCCTGGCCCAGCGCTCCCGTCTGTGCATGGCCGGCGGCGTGCGTGACACCGTTATGCTGAAGGATCCCCACCTGCTTTGGGGCTCCGTGGCCATCTTTGTGGTGGTGCTGGTGGGTAACCTGATCATGGGCAACTTCACCGCCTTCTCCTTCCTGTCCCAGCCCATTGCCCACTCCAACCACATCTGGAACCTGCTGGGCATGGTCATCGTCGGCTGGGGCTCCGTGCTCCTGGGCGGCTGCCCCCTGCGTCAGCTGGTTTTGGCCGGCTCCGGCAATGGCGACAGCGCCGTCACCGTTCTGGGTATGATGGGCGGTGCCGCTCTGGCCCATAATCTGAAGCTGGCCAGCGGCGCCGATCCCGGTGTCAACGAGGCCGGTGCGTATGTGAAGTACGCCGTCACCACCAACGCCAAGGTGGCCGTGGCCATCGCCTTTGTGGTGCTGCTGGTGATCTCCCTGTGCAACATCCTGCGCAAGAAGGAGGCCTGATTATGGTAACGGTAGATACAAGAGGCTTTTCCTGCCCGGTTCCCCTGCTGATGGTGCAGGAGGAGATCAAAAAGACCGATCCCGCCCAGCTGGCGGTGCTCACCGACGCTCCCTGCGCCGTGGAAAATATTCAGCGCTTCGCCCATCACAACGGTTATGATTTTGCTGCCCTGGAAAATGGCGACGAGTGGACGCTGACCCTGCGCAAGAAGTAAGATACGGCCCCGCCATAGGAGGAAACCAATGCTGGAAAAAAGGAAATGGCTCCTGCTGACCTTTTACACCACAGCCGGTGTCATGGCCCTGGAGCGCACCTGCACCCAGGCCGGTCTGCCGGGGCGCATCGTTCCCGTGCCCCGGTCCATCACCGCCGACTGCGGCATGGCCTGGCGGTGTGAGCCCTCTCTGCGTCAGCAGGTAGTCCCTCTGGCCGATCCCAACGAAGTCATGGGCATATATGAACTGGAAATTTGACCCATTCATTCCACCCCATCCGCCGACCTCCCCCGAGGTCGGCTTTTTTACGCCCATTTACCCCTTACACCCCCTCCGTAGGGGCAATCCTCACGGTGGCACGCGTTCCCCATCCGTAGGGGGCGGCGTCCTCGACGCCCCGTTTTGCCGTGCTTCTTGTGCCCCCGTAGGGCGGGGTGCCCTCCCCCCGCCGCCCGGCCTTGTACCGCACTCCCGGCAGGGCACACGGGCCCTGCCCTACAAAAATATTGTGTGCCATCCCGGGCGGACAGAGTCATCCGCCCCTACAAACCATTTCGTAGGGGCCGATGATCCTGTTGCGGTGCCCAAAATTTCTGCGCTGCCTTACGGCGGACGCTGGAAATTTTGACCGCGGCCACTCGCTCACCTCGCTTCCTCTGCCACCGGCAGCGCTCAGTTCGTTCCCCACATCGGCCCGCCGCCCCCGCACCCCTTACAAAAACCCCTGTCATTGCGAGGGCGCTCCGCGCCCGTGGCAATCCGCATCCCCCGTCCCCTTCTCCACGCAAAAAAAGAGGACGCCTCTCGGCATCCTCTTTTTTACACAATTGAATCGTTGGAGAATTACTTCAGCTCGATCTTGGCGCCGACTTCCTCCAGCTCCTTCTTCATGTTCTCTGCGTCGTCCTTGGACAGGGCTTCCTTCAGAGTGGTGGGAGTCTCCTCAACAGCCTTCTTGGCCTCAGCCAGGCCCAGGCCGGTGATCTCGCGGACGGACTTGATGACCTTGATCTTCTGAGCGGCGTCGAAGCCAACCAGAACCACATCAAACTCGGTCTTCTCCTCAGCAGCGGGAGCAGCAGCGCCGGCAGCGGGAGCAGCCATAGCGGCGGCGGAAACGCCGAACTCTTCCTCCAGAGCGTGTACCAGCTCGCTCAGCTCCAGAACGGTCAAACCCTTGATCTCTTCGATCATAGCAGTAACTTTCTCAGACATTGTATTAGCCTCCTAATTATAAGATATTTTTGTAGTCAGTGGCTGAATTATTCAGCGGCCTCAGCAGGAGCGCCCTGCTTCTCGGCGATCTGCTTAATGACGCAAGCCAGAGCGGAAATGGGAGCCAGCATGGTACCCAGGACCTGAGCCTGCAGCACGGGCAGTGCGGGGATGGATGCCAGAGCATTCACGGTCTCCATGGGCACGGCCTTGCCCTCCAGGAAGCCGCCCTTGATCTCGAACCGGCCATTGAGCTTCTTTGCAAACTCAGCAATCACGCGAGCGGGAGCCACAGGGTCAGCGGCGATAGCCAGAGAAGTGGTGCCGTTGAGCTGCTCGTCCAGTTCGTTGAGACCGCAGTTGTTGAATGCAAAGCGCAGCAGGGTGTTCTTGATGACGGAATACTCCACATCGTTTTTGCGGCACTCAGCGCGCAGAGCGGTATCCTCTGCCACGGTGATGCCCTTGTAGTCCACGATGACGCCGGCGCCGGAATTCTGGATCTTCTCGGTCAGCGCGGCCACGATTGCCTGCTTTTCAGACAGAACTTTTGCGTTGGGCATTCTTTGATTTCACCTCCATGAGAATTGTCGGTGCGTTCAAAACAGGAAAAACCCGTCCCTGTGCCCAAGGACACAAGGACGGGGTAAAGCAATCAAAAATTGATTCGCCATCCTCGGCAGGAATTACGGACAAGTCCCCCTGCTGTCTTTGGAACGCATCATATATTATATCCAAGACCTGCGCATTTGTCAAGTCTCAAATATCCTTTTGCTGCAAAAATTACAGCTGCTTGTTGGCGTTCATCTTCACGCCGGGGCCCATGGTGGACGCAGCCACGCAGGACTTGATATACTGGCCCTTGGCAGCAGCGGGCTTGGCCTTGATGATGGCGCCGATGAGAGCGCTGTAGTTCTCAAAGAGCTTGTCTGCGCCGAAGGAGACCTTGCCGATGGGGCAGTGGATGATGTTGGTCTTATCCAGACGATACTCCACCTTACCGGCCTTAGCCTCGGTGACAGCCTTGGCGGCATCGGGGGTCACAGTGCCGGACTTGGGAGAGGGCATCAGACCCTTGGGGCCCAGGACCTTACCCAGACGGCCCACCACGCCCATCATGTCGGGGGTAGCGACCACCACATCGAAGTCAAACCAGTTTTCCTTCTGGATCTTTTCCACCAGATCCATGTCACCCACATAGTCGGCGCCGGCGGCCTTGGCAGCCTCGGCCTTGTCGCCCTTGGCGAACACCAGCACACGCACGGACTTGCCGGTGCCGTTGGGCAGCACGATGGCACCGCGGACCTGCTGGTCGGCGTGACGGGAGTCCACGCCCAGCTTCACATGCAGCTCGACGGTCTCATCAAACTTAGCGGAAGCGGTCTTGCAGATGAACTCCAGACCTTCCTTGGGATCATACAGTGCAGTCTTGTCGATCTGCTTGGCGATCTCCTGATATTTCTTACCTCTAAACATACCTTACACCCTCCTTATTCACCGACGACAACGCCCATGGAGCGTGCGGTACCAGCGATCATGCTCATAGCGGCTTCCAGGGAAGCAGCGTTCAAATCACGCATCTTCAGCTCTGCGATCTTCTGAATGGAGGCCTTGGAAATGGTAGCGACCTTCTCCTTGTTGGGAACGCCGGAACCGGACTCAATGTTGCACTCCTTCTTGATAAGAACGGCAGCGGGGGGAGTCTTGGTAATGAAGGAGAAGGAGCGGTCGGCATACACCGTGATGACCACGGGGATAACCAGGCCCATATCGTTCTTCGTCCGCTCATTGAACTCCTTGGTGAAAGCGGCGATGTTCACGCCGTGCTGGCCCAGAGCGGGGCCAACGGGGGGTGCGGGAGTTGCTTTACCTGCAGGGATCTGCAGCTTTACATAACCAACGACTTTCTGTGCCATAATAGGCACCTCCTTTTTCATAATGTGGTAGCGACGGGCCTAATGCCGCGGTCGCTTTTGGCGAGACACCCATGCGCCTCTCCCACTTGTGCCGGAGTGGTCATGCTCCGGCCCGCGCAGAGTCTGCTGCGCCTCAGGGCAGAACCTCTACCTGGTCCAGCTCCAGCTCGACCGGGGTCTCTCTGCCAAACATGGAGACCACGACCCGGACCTTGTTCTTCTCGGGCTCGATCTCCTCCACGGTACCGGTGAAGCTGGCCAGAGGGCCCTCCGTGATCTTCACGGTGTCGCCCACATGATACAGCACCACGATCTCGTGCTTTTCCACGCCTAATGCGGCCACTTCTTCTTCCGTAAGGGGAATGGCCTTATTCGCCTCGCCCACGAAGCCGGTGACGCCGCGGATGTTGCGGACCAAATGCCAGGTGTCGTCGGTCAGCACCATTTTAATGAGTACATAACCGGGAAACACCTTGCGTTCCACTTCTTTCATCACGCCCGACTCCGTCACCTCGGTCACGGTCTCCATGGGGATCTCCATCTTATGGATCATATCCTCCAGGCCGCGATTGGTCACGGACTTTTCAATGGCGGCCTTTACCGCATTTTCGTAGCCGGAATAGGTGTGGAGTACATACCACTTTGCGTTATCAGCCATGCTCCGCTCCTTAAGCTGCGAACAGGCTGACCAGGGTCTTCACGGCCAGCACGGCCACTGCGTCAAACACCCAAATGAACACGCCTACGCCCAGAGAGCACAGGATCACCGTGCCGGTGTTCTTCGCCGTCGTCTTGCCATCGGGCCAAACGACCTTCTTCAGCTCGCTTCTCATCTCGCGGAACCACTTGCCGCGGTCTTTCTTGTTAGCCTCTGCCATCGTTACACAACCTTTCTTTTCATCCAATCACTTGGTTTCGGTGTGAACCGTATGCTTTCTGCAGAAGGGGCAATACTTGTTCATCTCGAGACGATCAGGACTGTTCTTCTTGTTCTTCATCGTGTTGTAGTTTCTCTGCTTGCACTCGTTGCATCTCAAAGTAATCTTCACGCGCATCTAACGGCACCTCCTTATTAGATTGGGCCGGCCTCTCGGCGCAGCCGTTTGCCTCCCTGGTCTGCAGGGTCTCCTTTTCCCGGCGCTGAAGCGAAAAGCGCGCAAAAAGAAAGCCCTACTCACAGGTAATGTCTATTCTAGCACTCTTTTTCCATGCGGTCAACCTGTTTTTTGCAAAAATTTCGCATTTTTTTGTGGGAAAATCATCGGAATTGTTGCCATCCCTGCCCCCTGCGTGGTATTATAAAGAAAAAATGCCGCCCGACGGCTTTTTGAGAGGATTTTTTCATGAAAATTATGGCCATCGACTACGGCGACGCCCACACCGGCATCGCCATCTCCGACCGTTTGGAGACTCTGGCAGGCTTCACCACGGTCATAAACACCCGCCGCCAGGAGGAGGTGGTAGCGCAAATTCAGTCCCTCATCGCTGAACACGGCGTGGAGCGCCTGGTCCTGGGGTATCCCAAGAATATGGACGGCACCCTGGGCCCCCGGGCTGAAAAATGTGCCGCCCTGGGGGAAATCCTCCAGGAGACCACGGGCCTTCCCCTGGTGCTTTGGGATGAGCGCCGCAGCACCGTGGAGGCCCACGCCATCCTCTTCGGAAACGGTAAAAACGGCAAGCAGCGCAAGAAGATCGTGGACGCCGTGGCCGCCAGCCTCATGCTGGAGGGCTATCTCACCCGGCGCAGACTGGAGGCGGAGCCATGAGCCAAACCGTTCTCATAGTCGGTGGCGGCGCCGCCGGAATGCTGGCCGCTCTAACGGCCCTGGAGGACCCGCAAAACACCGTCCTCCTCTCCGAGCGTCAGGCCCGGGTGGGCCGCAAGCTCCTCTCTACCGGCAACGGCCGCTGCAACCTCTCCAACCTCCACGCCGCCCCCCACCACTACCATGGCCGGGACCCGGATTTCTGCCGCTATGCCCTGGAGCAGTTTCCGGTCTCGTCCACTTTGGCCTACTTTGCCGCCCTGGGATTGGAGACGGTGACGGAGCCGGACGGCAAAATCTACCCCCGCTCCAACATGGCCAACTCTGTCCTGGATGTCCTACGCTATGCCCTGGAGCATCCCCGGCTGCACCTGCTCTCCGGAGACGGCGTGGCCGACCTGCGCAAAAAGGGCGACACCTTCGCCGCCGCCTTCCTCTCCGGAGAAAAATACACCAACATAGATAAGGTGATTCTGGCCTGCGGCGGCGCGGCGGGCAGCAAGGTGGGCGGGGTGCTGGACGGCTATAAGCTGGCCAAGTCCCTGGGCCACCACCGCACGGCCCTGTATCCCTCCCTGGTGCAGATAAAGACCGACCCCACTTATCCCCGGGCTCTCAAGGGCGTCAAAACCCCCGCCCGCCTGACCCTCCGCCGGGGCAGCCGGGTTTTGGCCGAAAATGAGGGGGAAATCCTCTTCACCGAGTACGGCGTCAGCGGCCCCGCGGTATTTGAAATTTCCCGCTATGCCTCCACCGGCGGCGACGGCCTGACCCTGCATCTGGATCTGTGGGCAGAAAAGAGTGCAGAGAAAATTCTCTGTCATCTCCGGGCCCGCCGGGACGCTAAAAAAGCGGACGCTCCTACGGAGCAGACCGCCGGGACAATCTTCGCCGGGGTCCTCCACAGCCGTCTGGGGCAGGTGGTGGTAAAGGCCGCCGGTCTCTCCCCCGCCGCAGCTCTGCGCGCCCTGACGGAGCAAGACCTGACCCTGCTGGCCGGCCTATGCAAGGACTTCCCTCTCCCCGTCACCGGCACCTGCGGCTTTGACCAGGCCCAGGTCACCGCCGGGGGCCTGGATACATCGGAGTTTGACCCCCATACCCTGCAAAGCCGCCTGATCCCGGGCCTTTATGCCTGCGGCGAGCTGCTGGATGTAGACGGCGACTGCGGCGGCTACAACCTCCAGTGGGCCTGGTCCAGCGCCCGCCTGGCCGGAAGGCTTCTTTGAATTTCTCCGGTAGCGTGTCAAAAAGCCCATGCTTTCAGAAAACGAAAGCATGGGCTTTCATACTGTCGAAAAACCCTCCGGGTTTTTCCGACAAAAGGCTCACAGTCTGCTGCGCGCATAATTTTTGCGCCGTGCGCAAAAATTCCACACTGGCAGCCTGAGAGGTATTTTCTCTCACGCACATGTCGCGAGAGAAAATGATTTCATTTCTTTGCCGCCTGCGGGCGGCAAACTCTGCGAGGCTTTTTTGAGGCTTTAATCTATGCAGTTTAACCTATTCCCATGGCCACAACGATAATGCCGAAAAGCAGCGCTGCGGCAGCGGCAAAGGCGAAGAGCAGGGTGCCGCCCACCCGGCCGTATTTATTGGCGATGCCCCTGCATCCGCACAGGCCCGCAATGGCCAGGGCCACCGCTCCCAGGCAGCACAGTGCCGCTATAAAATACGGCAGATTCAGCACCAGCCCCACACAGGCGATGCCCGCCAGGGCCAGGACGCCGCAGCCCAGCAGCAGGAGCCGCTTCAGGCTCTTATCCTGCACCAGCAGCGCCACAGAGGCCCCGCCCGCCAGCGCCGCCAGGAGCAGCCCAAGCCCCGTGAGGAGCGTTGCAATAATGGCGATTCCCAGTCCCAGCAGCAGTACCGGCATAAACACAATGGCTAGATGAAACATAGCGCCTCCCGTTTACTCCACTGTGACGCTCTTGGCCAGGTTCCGGGGCTTGTCGATGTCGCAGCCCCGCTCCAGGGCGATGTAATAGGCCAGCAGCTGCAGCGGCACCACGCCCAGCTGAGGCAGCAGCATCTCATGAATATCCGGAATGGTCATGACCATAGGTACATGGCGGCCCATCTCCTCGGCGTGGGTCTGGGTGGTCAGGGCCAGGACCTTAGCGCCTCGGGCCTGCACCTCCACCACATTGCTCAGGGCCTTGTCAAACAGGGGTCCATAGGTCCCCAGGGCGATGACCAGAGTTCCGTCCACAATAAGGGAAATGGTCCCGTGCTTCAGCTCGCCGGAGGCATAGGCCTCGGAGTGGATATAGGAAATTTCCTTCAGCTTCAGGCTGCCCTCCAGAGACAGGGCATAGTCCAGGTTGCGGCCGATAAAGAACACATCCTCGCTCTTGCAGATCTCCCTGGCAATGTCGTGGATGCTCTCGGCGGATTCCAGAATCTTCTCGATATATTCCGGCACCCGCTGCATATCCCGGACCATTTCGCTGTAGGTCTGGCGGTCAATGGTGCCCAGAATATCGGCAAAATACAGCCCCAACATATTCAGCACGGCCATCTGGGTGCTATACGCCTTGGTGGTGGCCACGGCGATCTCGGGGCCTGCCCAGGTGTAAAGCACATCATCCGACTCCCGGGCGATGGACGAACCCACCACATTCACAATGGAGAGGATGCGCGCCCCCCGCTTCTTGGCCTCCCGCAGGGCGGCCATGGTATCCAGGGTCTCGCCGGACTGGCTGATGGCAATGACCAGGTCGCCCCGCTTTACAATGGGATCACTGTAGCGGAACTCGGAGGCCAGTACCACCTCCACGCTGCGCCGGAGCATCCGCTCCAGGTTATACTTGCCCACCATGCCCACATGGTAAGACGAGCCGCAGGCAATGATGATAATGCGCCCGATGTTGCGAATTTCCTCCTCGGTCATGGTCAGGTCCTGCAAAATGACCCGCCCTCCCTGGAGCCGGGCAGCGGTGGCCTCCCGGATCGCCCGGGGCTGCTCAAAGATCTCCTTGAGCATAAAGTGGGCATAGCCGCCCTTTTCGGCGGCGCCGATGTCCCAGTCCACATGGTGATGCTTCTTGGTCACGGGCTGGCCCTGTTCGTTATACACGGTGATGCCGTCCCGGGTCAGCACGGCCATTTCGCCGTCCTCCATGTAGGAGATGTCCCGGGTATGGCGGATGATAGCGGTGACATCGGAGGCGATGAAGCTCTCCCCCTCGCCGTAGCCCAGCAGCAGCGGTGCGTCCTTCCGGGCGGCAATGAGCCGGTCCGGTGCGTCGGCGGACACGATGCCCAGGGCATAGGCCCCCTCCACGGCATTGAGCATCCGCCGCACAGCCTCCACCATGTCGCCGCACTGGCTGAAATAGTAGTCCAGAAGCTGGGCCACCACCTCGGTGTCCGTCTCGGATTTGAACTGGTAGCCCTTGTGCAGCAGCTGACCCTTCAGCTCCGAAAAATTCTCGATGATGCCGTTGTGTACCACGGCGATGCGGCCACTGCGGCTCACCTGGGGATGGGCGTTAACATCGTTGGGCTCGCCGTGGGTGGCCCAGCGGGTGTGGCCGATGCCCAGGTTGCCGGGCAGATCTGCGCCGTCATGGGTCAGATCCTTCAGCACCTGCAAGCGGCCCTTGGACTTCTTCACCTGCAACCCTGCGGGACCGAATACCGCCACACCGGCGGAGTCATAGCCCCGGTATTCCAAGCGCTGCAAGCCGTCCAGCAGAATGGGAGCCGCCTGCTCCTTGCCAACATATCCTACGATTCCACACATATAAATGGTTCCTCCTGATCGTTTCGTTTTCTGAAATTTAACAACCGGAAGGACAAACACACAGACATTTGTCATTCCTGTCCGGCCACAGCCTCTCTGTTTTGCGGTCACCCGCATATTTACCGGCTGTGTGCGTACCCGGACGGTACGGGAGAGCTTCCGCCGAAAAACTCGATACTCTCTCCTCCTCGTCGTCCCGCCTGAGACGGGCACTGGCGCTTGTGATGGGTCGCCCCATGGTCTCCTTTCTTCTCTGTGTTAACAAAAAATGTATATTTCTACCTCCCGGGGCAAATACTGCCGGAAAGGGGGTATACCGTATGATGACCGCTTTTTTCAGGACCGTTATTCTCTATCTGCTGCTCATTGTGGGCCTTCGTCTCACCGGCAAGCGGCAGATTGGGGAGCTGGAGCCCATTGAGCTGGTGCTGACCATGCTGCTGTCGGACCTGGCCTCGGTGCCTATGCAGGACTTTGGCATTCCGCTGCTGAACGGGGTCATTCCCATTATAACGCTGCTGTGCATGAGTATGCTTTTAAGCTGCCTGAGTCTGCGTCATGTGCGCTTTCGGCGGCTCATCTGCGGCCGCCCTGCCGTGATTATCCGGGACGGAAAGCTCCAGCAGGATGCCATGCGCCACAACCGCCTGACTCTGGATGAGCTTTTTGAGGAGCTGCGCACCCAGGGCGTCACGGATATAAGCGATGTCAAGTACGCCATTTTGGAGACCGGCGGGCAGCTGTCGGTGCTGCTGCGCACCGTGGCCCAGCCCGCTACGCCCTATCAGCTGGGCCTGACCTACGAGGACGATGTGTTTCTCCCCACAGTCATCATCAACGATGGCCGCCTTCTGACGGACCAGCTGCGCCGGGCAGGCCGGGACGAAGCGTGGCTTCAAAAGCAGCTTGACCAAAACGGCGTTTCCTCCCCCCACCAGGTGTTTCTTTTAAGCGTGGATGAACGGGGAGAGACTGTATGCATTGTGAAGGAGGACGCAAAATGAAGTCGTTCCGCATACCGATATTTATACTGCTGGTAACATTTCTCCTGTCGCTGTACGGGGGCAGCAGCATACGGCACTATGCCCAGGCATGGCAGGCGCAGCTTTCCCTGGCGGAGAGCGCGGTGAAGCGGTCGGACTGGGGGCAGGCACAGGACATTTTGGCTGACCTCAACGACCAGTGGCAGGAAAAACAGAATCGGCTGCACATGCTGGCCGAGCACCAGGAGCTGGACGAGGTGGAGACCCTGCTGCGCCGGTGCAGCGCCTTTGCGGCGCTGGAGGATGACGCGGAGCTGCCCGCGGACATGGCAGAGCTCTCCGCCCGTTTGGCCATCCTGGGTGAAAACCAGGGGCTTTCGCTGCGGAATATATTGTAGGTTTCAGAGTTCGCGGAGAGTACGGATTGCCACAGCCAGTGTGCGCACTGGCTTCGCAATGACAGGTTGCAAGAAGTGCCGTGCGTGACCGGGCGGCTGCGAAATATATTGTAAGGTAAACCAGCCGGGCGGACAGGGGCGTCCGCCCCTACACGCCATTCACCGATAGAGCTTCGTAGGGGGCGATGCCCACATCGCCCCGTTTTACTCAGGCGACGAGCGACCGCAAGGGTCGCCCCTACACAGGCACAAGAAGTACGGTGCGTGACCGGGCGGCGGGGTGGGGCACTCCGCCCTACGGAAGCGTAACAGGGAGTGCGTAGGGGAGGGGCTCTGCCCCTCCCGCAGGCGGGGAAATCGGCGAAGCACCGCCAGCGGCGGAAGAAGCCAGCCGGTTTCGAGGAAGTGCCAGTCGATTCGCGGGCACGACGGTGAGCAACCGACGGCCCCTACGGACGCATTATTGGTGGTGCGGTGGGCGGGCCGATGTAGGCATCGGCCCCTACGGATCGGTTTGTAGGGGCGGACGACTCTGTCCGCCCGGCCCGATAACGCAACGCTTTGCAGGGCAGGGCCCGCGTGCCTTGCCGGTGCGGTGGGGAAAAATCACCCAGTCGGCCCCCTCTTTAGGCAAGGGAGACTTTCGCTCACTTCTCGCTGAGCAGCTTATTCAGCTCGCTCATGAAGGTATTGATGTCCTTAAACTGCCTGTACACGGAGGCAAAGCGCACATAGGCCACCTCATCGGCCTTTTTCAGCTTGTCCATGACCATCTCGCCCACCAGCTCCGTGCTGATCTCCCGCTCCAGCTTGTTCTGCAGCTCCTGCTCGATCTCCAGGGCCATGCGCTCCATGTCCGCCACGGGCACAGGCCGCTTCTCGCAGCTGCGCTGGATACCCCGGAGCACCTTGCTGCGGTCAAAGGTCTGGCGGCTGCCATCCTTTTTGATGACCACCATGGGCAGGCTCTCCACCGTCTCGTAGGTGGTAAAGCGCCGCTCGCATTGCAGGCACTCCCGGCGGCGGCGGATACTACCCTCGTCGGCAGGGCGGGAGTCTACCACCTTGCTCTCGGAAAATCCGCAATAGGGACATTTCATGGTTTTTCTCCCCTTTCCATCCGCTCCCTCCGGCAGGCCGGAAAACGGGGCGGAATGCGCATACTATTCGGTGTTTGACTATTGTACCACACTCCGTCAAGATATGGTAGTTCTTTTTTGTAACCATGCTATGAAAAACGGGAAGGGCGCCGTCTGTTACCCCTCCCGTTTTTTCACTTGTCCCCGTCCGGTATGTAGGCGCTGCTCATACCAAACGCTCCTGGGCCAGCCCGAAGGACACGGCGATGGCCGCGTCCACCTGCTGCATGATGTCATCCTCCACCCGGCCCATCTTCTCCCGAAGTCGCTTTTTATCCAGGGTCCGTATCTGCTCCAGCAGGATGATGGAGTCCCGGGGCAGACCGCTGCTCTGCCCGGGCAGCTCAATGTGCGTGGGCAGCTTGGCCTTGCCGGTGCGGGAGGTAATAGCTGCGGCGATGATGGTAGGGCTGTGTCGGTTGCCGGTATCGTTCTGCACGATCAGCACAGGCCGCACACCTCCCTGCTCGCTGCCCACCACCGGGCTGAGATCGGCATAATATATTTCGCCTCGTCTGACAGTTGATTCCACAAGGTTCACACTCCGCCGGAAAGAAGTACCCGTTTTGCCGGGTCACTTTCATTGTCCCACGCAGTCTGCGAAATTATACGCCCCACGGAAAAAACCGTGCCGTGTCCGTCCCATATCAGTCTATGCAGATAGCCTTCCGCCGGTTCCCTTAAAACCGCAGCAGCAGCTCCCGCTCTGTCTCTTTTCCGTTTTCGATGTACACTCTCGGCACCCGCTTACTTACGGCGCAGGTCAGCTCATAGGGGATGGTCCCGGCCAGGTCCGCCAGCCTTTCCACCGGGTTCTCCGGCCCGAAAATTTCGATCTCGTCGCCTACATCCACCTCCGGCAGATCCGTCAGGTCGATCATGCACATATCCATGCAGATGCGTCCCCGCTGGGGTGCCGGGCCATAGGCGGTCATGAGGCTGCACCGATTTGACAGGCAGCGGAAAAATCCGTCGGCATAGCCATAGGGCACCACGCCCATGCGGGTGGTGCGCTCCGTCTTAAATATGCGCCCATAGCTGACGGAGGTACCCGGCTCGTAAACCTTAATGGTGCTGACGCTGGTCATCAGACGCATCACCGGGCGCAGGCCCAGCCTCCTTGCCCCGTCGCCGTAGCCGTAGAGCAGCAGGCCCGGGCGCACCATGTCCAGCATCATCTCCGGCCAGTAGGCCACGGCCCCGGTGTTGGCGCAGTGACGCAAGGCAAACTTCCGCCCCAGCTTCTCCTCCGCTTTTTCAATGACCGATGTAAACAGCTCGAACTGCTCCCGGGTGTATGCCCGGCTCTCCCGGTCCTCCTCGTCGGACACGGCGAAGTGGGTAAAGATACCCTCGGCGTCCAGCCCCGGCAGGCGGCAGGCCTCGCAAATGCCCTCCACGCCGCTTTCAAAATGCGCCCCGCTGACCAGGTATCCCAGGCGTGACATCCCCGTGTCCACCTTAATATGCACCCTCAGCGTGCCGCCGCAGCGGACAGCTTCTTCGCTATACTCCAGTGCCTTAGCCTTGCAGGTAACGGCCTGGGTGATGTGGTTTTCGATGAGCTTTTCCACCTGCTCCTTGGGGGTGTGGCCCAGGATCAGAATGGGCATAGCAATGCCCCCCAGCCGCAGCTCCATGGCCTCGTCGATGCTGCTGACAGCCAGGTAGTCCGCCCCCCTTTTCTCCAGCACCTCCGCCACCCGAATGGCCCCGTGGCCGTAGGCATCCGCCTTCACCACGCCCAAAAACTTCACATCCGGGCCGATGTGCCGGCGCAGCTTTTCATAGTTTTCCCCCAGGGCGTCCAGATCAATGACCGCCCAGGTCCTCCGCAGTGTAGATTCCATACCGTCGCCTCTTTCATGTACTTTCTTCCGTATCTTCTTCCATCTGGCAAGTAAATTGTGTAAATGTCACCGTCAGCAGCACCTTGCCCTCCCGGCTCAGCTCCGCGGCGTAGGGCGCAAAGCTCTCCGGCTGCATCCAGAGGGTACAGGCGTAGGTCTCTCCCGCCCCGTCCGTTGCCTCGCAGGTGAGAAGCAGGTACTCCAGAGTGCCGATCTTATCCGTCCCCTCCCGGGTCACGAACCCCTGTCCCGCCGCATACAGAGCGAGCTGCACGGCGTTGGCGGCGGAGAGATTTCCTCCGTCCCCGGCAGCCCACACGCTGCCGTCGTAGAGCAGCTGCAGCTCCTCCGCCGTAACGGTGGCACTGAGGCCCCGAAGAGTCTCCGGCTCCAGAATGGTGGTGGTCGTTCCCCGCTGCCGGTCATAGGCCGCCGACACGGTAAAGGTGCGGTCGTCCGTGTCCAGGTGTACCACGATCTGCGCCTCCGCCTGCGCCGTGCGGATGGAGGCATAATAGTCCTGCACCGCCTCCCGCTTAGAATGGCCGCAGCCGGACAGCAGCAGGCACAGGGGTAAAAGTAATAGCAAATATTTTTTCACGGTATCGCCCTCCCGAATGATTTGAAAGGCTCTCCGCATCCCAAAGCGTTGTCATTGCGCAACCAGTGCGCACACCGAATGACATTCTTTCTATATTCATTTATAAATTTTTCATGGCATAGGGTATCTGCTCCAGCAGGTCCGTGGGGGTCATGCCCCGCTCGCCCTTGTCCGCCGCCGCCCGGTCTCCGGCCCGGCCGTGGAGCCACACCGCCGCGCAGCAGGCGTCGAAGGTCCCGCAGCCCTGGCCCAGCAGAGATACGATCATCCCCGCCAGCACATCGCCGCTGCCGCCCTTGGCCATGCCGCTGTTGCCGGTCTCGTTCACGGCCAGCCGTCCCTCCGGGTCCGCCACCAGGGTGCGGTGTCCCTTCAGCACCAAGTATACGCCGTATTTTCGGGAAAATGCCGCCGCAGCCGCTTCCCGTCCCCGGGAGAGGTCGCCCCCCAGCCGGAGAAACTCCCCCTCATGGGGTGTCAGCACCGTGGGCGCAGTCCGCCTTTGCAGCTGCTCCGGGCAGCCATCCAGGGCGTTCAGCCCGTCGGCGTCCAGCACCAGGGGCCTGTCTATATCCAGTAGCTTTCGCACCAGGGCATCTGTCTGCCGATCCCGGCCCAGGCCGCAGCCAATGAGCACCGCGTCGCAGGAGGCCGCCCGCTGCCGGATGGGCTCCTCCGCCAGCAGGGAGAACCTGCCCTCCGCCGTCTCCGGCAGAGGAAAGGGCATGGCCTCTTCACTCTTCACCGCCACCACAGGCCACACCTGCTCCGGCACCGCCAGAAACACCAGGCCCGCCCCGGTACGCACCGCCGCCCGGCTGGCAAAGACAGGCGCCCCGGTATAGCCCACGCTGCCGCACACGCACAAAAGCTTTCCGAAATCGCCCTTGTGTCCCGCCGGATCCCGCCGGGGCAGAATGCTGCACACCCGGGATGCTGTAATGGTCTCCATACCCATCGCCTCCCTTCAGGCTAAAATACTTGGTCATAGTATAGCACTTTTTTCTCCCATAGGCGATATTTTTTCGTCGATGTACCGAGAAATTTTCCTTGAAATGCGGAAAAAAATATGGTATAAATGTACATATTAGAATCTGAAAAGCGTCGAATGGGAAAATCCGCACCTTCCCGGCTTCCAAGAGAGGGCCAGTCACCGGCTGCAAGCTGGCCCGTAGCCGTCTGCGGTGTTCGCCCGGGAGCTGCTGCGAGGAAATGCGCAGCCGGGTCATCCTCCGTTATGGGGAAACGAGTGCGCAGGGCTTTCCTGCGAATTTGGGTGGTACCACGGAACGCTGTATGCCTTTCGTCCCTTATTTTGGGGAGGAAAGGTATTTTTTTTATCCCCAAAACGAATCTCACTTTTAATGAGGAGGAATCATTGCTGATGAAAGAAAAGCTGAATGAACTGCTCCGGGAGGGCAGGGAAAAAATTCTGTCGGCGAAAAACGAGACGGAGCTGCAGGACATCAAGGCCGCCATTTTGGGCAAGCAGGGCGGCCTGACGGCGCTGCTGAAGGAGGTGCCCAAGCTGGATGTTTCCCTGCGTCCGGAGATGGGTAAGGCCGTGAACCAGGCCAAGGCCCAGCTCACCGAGCTTATCGAGCAGCACCGAAACGACCTGAAGCTGAAGGCTTCCCAGATTGACGCGGACTTCGACATCTCCGTCCCCGGCTATCTGCCTCCCGCCGGAGGGCTGCACCCCATCACCCAGATGTGCTACGACCTCAACGATGCCTTCCGCTCCATGGGCTTTGAAATCTACGAGGAGGACGACATCACCAGCGAGCTCTACGGCTTTGACAATCTGAACTTTCCCCCCAACCATCCCGCCCGGGAGAGCATGGACACCTATTGGCTGGCGGGCCATGACAAGGGCGAGTGCTGGGACAAGCTCTGCCTGCGCCCCCACCTCACCGGCGGCTCCGTGCGCTATATGCAGACCCACAAGCCCCCCTATCGCTTCGTGTACCCCGGCCGGGTGTACCGCAACGAGACCACCGATGCCCGCCACGAGCGTGCCTTCTTCCAGTATGAGGCTCTGATCGTGGACAAGGACTTCACCTTCGCCTCCGGCAAGGTGATGATCCAGAGCATTCTCTCCAAGGTCTTTGGCCGGGAGGTCCCCGTTCGGATGCGGGCAGGCTTCTTCCCCTTCGTGGAGCCGGGGTTTGAAATTGACATGGGCTGCCTGGTCTGCGGCGGCAAGGGCTGCTCGGTGTGCAAGCAGGTGGGTTGGATCGAGATCATGCCCGGCGGCACCCCCCACCCCAATGTTCTCCGGGCGGCGGGTCTGGACCCGGATGAGTACACCGGTTTCTATGTAAACATCGGCCTGGACCGCCTGGTGATGATGCGCTACGGCGTGGACGATGTGCGCCTGTTCCACAGCGCCGACCTGCGCTTTTTGAAGCAGTTCCATTAATAAGGAGGGTTTTACACAATGAAAGTTTCTCTGAACTGGGTCAAGGACTATGTAAAGCTCCCTGACGATATGGACCTCAAGCGCCTTTCCTACGATCTGACCATGTCCACCGTGGAGGTGGAGGACGCCACGGATCTGTCCGAAAGCTTCCGCAACATGGTGATAGGCGTCGTGCAGCAGGTGCAGCAGCACCCCAATGCCGATAAGCTCCGGGTTTGCAAAACGGACATCGGCGGCGAGATAAAGGACATCGTGTGCGGCGGCATCAATCTCCGGGACGGCATGAAGGTGGCCGTGGCCCTGCCCGGGGCCCACTGCCGCTGGCACGGCGAGGGGGAGCCGGTGGAGATCAAGGTCTCCAAGCTCCGGGGCGTGGAGAGCTACGGCATGATCTGCGCCAGCAGCGAGATTGGCCTGTTTGACCTCTTCCCCTTCACGGAGGAGGCCACCATCCTGGACCTGTCGGACTTTGACGCCCCCGCCGGGACGCCCCTGGCCGACGCCCTGGACCTCCACGACATCATCCTGGAGATCGACAATAAATCCATGACCAACCGCCCGGACCTCTGGGGTCACTACGGCATTGCCCGGGAGATCGCGGCCCTGTACGATCTGCCCATGAATCCCCTGCCCCCCTTTGACCGGACCGTTAAAAACACCGCAGGCCTTACCATCACCGTGGAGGACAGCGACCGCTGCCCCCGGATGACCGGCACGCAGATCGAGGGCCTGAGCGTAAAGCCCGCCCCCTACTGGATGCGCAGCCGCATTTGGAAGGTGGGTATGCGCCCCATCAACGCCCTGGTAGATATTACCAACTATGTGATGCTGGCCACGGGTCAGCCCTCCCACGCCTACGACTCCGACCATATCGCCGGCCACATCATCGTCCGCCGGGCCGGAGAAGGCGAAAAGCTCCAGCTGCTCAACGGCAAGGATCTGCCCCTGTCCACGGACGACCTGGTCATCGCCGACGATGCCGGGGTGGTGGGCCTGGCTGGCGTCATGGGCGGCGCCAAGGACTCCATCCTCCCCACCACCAACAAGGTGATTTTGGAGATAGCCAACTTCCAGGCTGCGGGCATCCGCCGCACAGCCCTGCGCTATGACAACCGCACCGAGGCCTCGGCCCGGTATGAAAAGGCCGTTGATCCCGAGCGCTGCGACCAGGCTCTGGACCTGTCCATGGCCCTGTTTGCGGAGCTTTATCCGGAGATGAAGGTCACGGGCTTTGTGGACTGCTATCCCCATAAGCTGCAGCAGGCGGAAATCGATGTTTCCCTGAACTGGCTGGAGCGCCGCCTGGGCAAGCGCATCCCCAATGAGGATATTGCTAAAAAGCTGGGCGAGCTGGGCTACAGCCTGACCTTTGACGGCGATAACCTCCACATTGTGGTCCCCACCTGGCGCTCCACCGGCGATGTGTCCATCAAGGCGGATATTATGGAGGAGGTGGCCCGTATGTACGGGTACGAGAACTTCCGGGCCGCCCCCATCACCACCTCCTTTGACGGGGCCATCAACCAGCTGGATAAGGACTTGGAGCGCCGCATCAAGGAGTATCTGGCCATCCGCTACGGGATGCAGGAGATCTTCACCTATCCCTGGATGACCGACCAGTATGTAAATGCCATTTTGCAGGATACCACCGGCATTCTCTCCCTCTCCACGCCCCCCTCTCCCGATGAGAGCCTTATCCGCTCCTCGCTGCTGCCCAACCTGTGCAAGTCCGTGGTGAAAAACGAGCGCTTCTTCACGGAGTTCTCCATCTTCGAGTGTGCCCAGGTGTTCCGGGACGCGGACTACACCACCCCCTACGACAGCCGGGAAAAGCTCCCCTCCCAGCGCAAGAACATCGCCGGTGCCTTCGCCGGTGACAGCAAAAATGTCACCGATCTCTTCCGCCGGGCCAAGGGCGTTATCGAGAGTATGCCCCGGTACACCCACATGGAGGGCTTCACCTTCCGTCAGGAGGAAAAGCCCCTGTGGGCCGACGATGTGGTGTGGCTGAATATCTGCCTGGGCGATAAGCGCATCGGCAACCTGGCCCTGCTGAATAAAAAGGCCTCCATGGCCTGCGGCATCAAGAACCTGAGTGTCCTGCTCTTCGAGCTGGATGCAGACGCCCTGGTCCCCTTCCGCTCCCGCACCAACACCTTCACCCACCTGGCCGAGTATCCCATGACGGACTACGACATCTCCCTGCTCTTTGACGCGCAGACCAAGTGGGCGGATATGCAGAAGATTCTCTCCGGCATCCACAACGAGCTTTTCCACGGTGCCTCCTTTGTGGACGAGTACCACGGCAAGCAGATCCCGGAGGGTAAGAAATCCGTGACCATCCGCCTGACCATCGGCTCTGCGGAAAAGACCCTCACCTCCGCCGAGATCGAGGCCTGCGCCGCCTCCGCCGTAAAGAAGCTGGTGAAAAACCTGGGTGCCGAGCTCCGGGCAAAATAAAACCCCCGGCGGGAAATCTTTTTCCCTTTACTTTTTCGTAAAAGAAGCATATACTATTTCCAGTAAGCAAGAAAGGCGGTGTCCCCTATGGATGAATTTACCCGTAAATTCAATACGGCAGAGGATCGGGAGGAGCAGACCCATCATATCCTGTCGGCTGTGTACGACGCCCTGAAGGAAAAGGGCTACGACCCCATTAATCAGATCGTTGGCTACATTCTATCCGAGGACCCCACCTATATCACCAATCACAACGGCGCCCGGACCCTTATCTGCAAGCTGGACCGGGACGAGATGCTCCAGGCCCTGGTGAAAAGCTATCTGGATCTGTAAAAACGATAAAGCCCTGCGGACTGAAAACAGTCCGCAGGGCTTTTTCTGTTCACGAAACTATTACCTTTCCCTCTTCTTGCGGGAGAGCAGCACCGCCGCTGCGCTCATAGACAGCAGCGCAGCCCCACCGTAGAGCAGCAGACCGCCGTCTCCGGTGGCCGGAGCCTTCTCGCCTGAACCGGCCTGGGCGCCGCCGCTTGTGCCGGTGTCAGTAGTACCGCCGGTAGTGCCGCCGGGGCCCGCCTCCGAGCCGCCGTCCCCGGGGATTTCCTCACCGCCGCCGGTGGGCGCACGCAGGACGAAGTGATCCGCCTTACTCAGCTCTCCCTGCACCTCGGTGACGATGGTAACTGCCTCGCCGGGCTGCTTAAAGAACCTGCCGCCCACAGGCTCGGCCACATAGTTCAGCACATTGCCGAAGTCCGCTAGATCACAGAGGCCGTAGTTGATGAGCCTCGTATCCGATACGATCTCGGACTTTTCATCCATGGTGATCTTCTCCACCCAGAACTGGGGCATGCTGTCCGGCATGGCCATCACCACATGGAGCTTGCTGCTGTGCAGGTCGATACCCGCATTCGGCATCCAGCTCAGGCTGCGCAGATTGATGGCGCTATCGTGCAAGGTCAATATATAGTTGGGATAAGGTCCGGGGGTTTGGTTGCGAATTTCGCCGTCGGTCATGGTCAGCTTATGCAGCGTCAATGCGCCGGACACTTCGATTTCAGCCCACAGTTTGGCCCCGTCCGAGCCGTTGATGGTGGTGCTTTGGGCTGCGCCGGAATCATTTCTCCAGATCTTGCCGGCATAGCACTCGCCCTGCACATTGATGGTGCAGTCCTTCTTAGGCAGGATGACATCGCCGCCGACGGAAATGTCCTTCAGCGTCAGCACGGCGTTTGCCGCATCCCAGGTGTAGCCGTCGTTTTCCAGCGTTTTGTCGCTGTGTCCCGAAGCCGTCAGGTCCAGCTCGCTCAGCGTATGGGTGCTCTCGGCGAAGGCCACGGTGGGGATCATCAGGAGCACGATCAAAATACTGGCAATGAGTTTCTTCATTTTTCGCCCTCTCTTTCATTTTTGTGTATATATTTTACCATTTTATAAAATCCTTGTCAATGAAAATGCCAACGAATGCCCCCACTGCCCGCTTTTTCCCCCGCTTTATTTGACAGACGAAGCGCCTTGTGCTATGATAGAAAGCAAGTTATGGGAAAAGGAGTTGTATTTTATGGCTGATGTGAAAAAGGGCGAAGGCCTTGTTTATAAAAATCATCCCCTGCGCCGGGTGGATAACCTGATTTATTACGGCAGCATGGCCGACGAGTATATCGTCATGCTGCAAATTCTGGAGACTAAGAAGGAAAAGGACATGGATGTGGCCAGCCGGGTGTCCGTGCAGCTGCAGCTCACCGCCCCGGACCTGAAGAGCCGTGACCGGGTGGTGAAAAAGACGGAGAAAGACAGTCTCTATGCCGCTATGGATGTGGGCTCCATCTGGCTGGAGCGCGCCCTGGCCGGAAAATAAGCTCCGCAAAAGCGCCGGAGGGCGGGGATTCCGGCGGGACACCTCGCAAATCCACCGGATAAGTTTATACCGTTTCCCTCTCAGGGAGGCTGTGCTTCGCCACAGCCTCCCTGTTGCTTTCCCTTTGGCCGCCAAAAAAGATGTTGACATTTCAACATCTGTGTGATACAATCCGCTTGTTGAAACTTCAACATCTATAAAGACAGGAGGCAGCCATGCAGGAGCGATTTGAGATGTTTACGGTTTTGATCAACCGTATCAGCCGCGACATCCGCAGAATCAAAAATCAGGAGATGGCCGCCTATCATTTGAGAAGCGCCCATGTCTCCTGTCTATACTACATTTATTCGTTGGACGGCGTGACCTCGGCGGAGCTGTGCGAGCATTGCGAGGAGGATAAGGCGACCATTTCCCGGGCTCTGGACTACCTGGAGGGCAACGGGTTTATTCTGCGCCCCTGCGAGGGGGCCAAGCGGTACAAAAGCCCCCTGCACCTGACGGAGAAGGGCCGGGCGGTGGGCGAGCAGATTGCAGAGAGGATCCGGAGCATTCTGGATGCCGTCAGCCACACCCTCACCGAGGAGGAGCGAGCGGCATTTTACCGCAGCCTATCCGCCATCAGCAGAAGTCTGGACACCATCGCCCAAAACAGCGAAGCCTAAGGAGCGTGACAGAATTGAAAACCAGGATCATCGTTGATTCCACCGCGGATATGATCCCCGAGATCAAGGCGCGGGTATATACGGTCCCCCTCACCGTTCATTTCGGCCGGGAGGAATACATTGACGGCGTGACCATCGACCACAAGACCTTCTATGAGAAGCTGATTGAAAGCGATGTGCTGCCCACCACCAGTCAGGCGACCCCGAGCGCCTTTGCGCAGGAGCTTGAAAAGGCGAAGCAGGCTGGGGAGGCCGCCGTCATTATTACCCTCGCCTCCAAGTTTTCCGGCACATATCAAAGCGCCGTGATTGCGGCGGCAGATTACGAAAATGTCTATGTCGTGGATGGTGCAAGCGCAGCCATGGGCACAGGCATTCTGGTGGAGCTTGCATTCCGGCTTTTGGACGGGGGAATGTCCGCAAAGGAGATTGCGGAGACTCTGGAGACGGAGAAGGAGAAAATCGTTGTCGTGGCGCTGGTAGATACTCTGGAATATCTCAAGCGGGGCGGCCGCATCTCCAAAACAGCCGCCTTCGCCGGCGGAATCCTGAATATCAAGCCCGTGCTTTCCGTCATTGACGGCGAGATCCACCTGCTGGGCAAAGCCCGGGGATCTAAAATGGGCAACAATCTGCTCATTCAGGAAATCGACAAGGCCGGCGGTATCGACTTCAGCCGGCCGATCCTCCTGGGCTACAGCGGAATCTCTGACGCGCTGCTGCAGAAATACATTACGGACAGCCGCTATATCTGGGAAGGCAATGTACCAGAGGTCCGCTACACCACCGTGGGCAGCGTCATCGGAACCCACGCAGGCCCCGGTGCAGTGGTGGTAGCCTTTTTCAAAAAATAAAAACCGCTATACAATGGGGCGGGCAGGCACATCCGGTGCCTGCCCGCCTTCTTTTTTATTATGTGTCAAAAAAACTTGTCGCAAAAGCGGAGCCTTTTCCTCCGTCTCAGAATAAGCCCGTAATGCGTCCGTCCCCGGTGATGTCGATGTTCTCCGCCGCCGGGTGCTTGGGTAGGCCCGGCATGGTCATCACATCCCCGGTCAGGGCCACCACGAACCCGGCCCCCGCCGATACCCGCAGCGAGCGCACCGTCACGGCAAATCCCTCCGGCGCGCCGGTCTTTTTCGGGTCGTCGGACAGGCTGTACTGGGTCTTGGCCACGCACACCGGAAGCTCCCCGAAGCCCAGACCCTCCAGCTCCTCCAGCTCCCGCCGGGCCTGGGGCGTAAAGCGCACCTCCGCGCCGCCGTAGATCTTCTCCGTCAGCGCCAGCAGCTTTTCCTCCACGGTACTGTCCGCCCTGTAAGCAAAGCGGAAGTTATGGCTCTGCCGGGTCAGCGCAATAACCTTTTCCGCCAGCTCTACGCCTCCGGCGCTCCCCTGCTCCCACACCCGGGAGCAGACCGTTTCCGCGCCGATGCTCCGGCACATCTCCCGGACCAGGGCCGTCTCCGCCGGGGTGTCGGTGGCAAATTCGTTCAGTGCCACCACCACCGGCAGCCCATAGGCCTGCTGCAGGTTTTCCACATGCCGCCGCAGGTTGGGCAGGCCCCGTTTCAGCGCCTCCGGGTTTTCCCGGGAAAGGTCTCCCGTCGCTCCGCCATGGAGCTTCAGAGCCCGGACTGTGGCCACCACCACCGCCGCATCCGGCGCAAAACCCGCCATGCGGCATTTGATGTCCAGGAATTTCTCCGCTCCCAGGTCTGCGCCGAAGCCTGCCTCTGTGACGCAGTAGTCCCCCAGGGCCAGGGCCGCCCGGGTAGCCGCTATGCTGTTGCAGCCGTGGGCAATGTTGGCAAAGGGCCCGCCGTGTACGATGGCAGGGTTCCCCTCCAGGGTCTGCACCAGGTTGGGCAAAATCGCCCGCTTCAGTAGCGCCGTCATGGCGCCCTCCGCCTTCAGGTCGTGGGCGGTAACGGGCTTTCCCTCCCGGGTATAGCCCACGATCATCCGCCCCAGCCGCGCCTTCAGGTCGCTCAGGTCCTCCGCCAGGCAGAATACCGCCATCACCTCCGAGGCCACGGTAATGTCAAAATGCTCTGCCCGGGGCACACCGTTTGTACCTCCGCCTACGCCGGAGAGAATGGAGCGAAGCTGGCGGTCGTTCATGTCCACGCACCGCCGCCAAACCACTCTGTCGATTCCCAGCTCATTGCCCTGGTAAATGTGGTTATCCACCATAGCGGCCAGGAGATTGTTCGCCGCGCCGATGGCGTGGAAGTCTCCGGTAAAGTGGAGGTTTATCTCCTCCATGGGCACGATCTGTGCCATTCCGCCGCCGGTGGCCCCGCCCTTGAGTCCAAACACAGGCCCCAGGGACGGCTCCCGCAGGGCCAGCACCGTCTTGGCCCCCAGCCGGTTCATGGCGTCCGCCAGGCCGATGCTGGTGGTGGTCTTGCCCTCACCGGCCTGGGTGGGGTTGATAGCCGTGACCAGGATCAGCTTGCCCCGCTGCTTCCGCTTCTCCCGGGGCAGCCGGAGCTTGGCCATGTATTGGCCGTTCCGCTCCAGCTCCTCCTCCCCCAGTCCCAGCTTCCGGGCCACCCGGTCGATGGGCAAAAGGGTGGTGCTCTGGGCGATTTCAATATCCGAGCGCATAGCTCCCCCTCCTCTCATCGGGTTTTGCGGCCCAGGGCCGCCTGATAGGTATTCTCCATAAGCATCGCCCGGGTCATGGGGCCCACGCCCCCGGGCACCGGGGTGATATAGTCCGCCCGCTGTGCTACCGTGCCGAAGTCCACATCCCCGCAGAGCCTTCCGTCCGCTCCCCGGTTCATAGCCACATCTATGACCACCGCGTGGGGCCTGACCATGTCGGCGGTAATGAGCCCGGCCTGCCCTGCGGCGCTGACGAGAATATCCGCCCGCCGGCACTGGTCAGCTAAGTCCGGCGTTTTGCTGTGGCACACCGTTACCGTGGCGTCCGCCTGCAAAAGGAGCAGAGCCAGGGGCTTGCCCACAATGTTGCTGCGGCCCACCACCACGCAGTGCTTGCCCGCCGGGTCAATGGCATATTCCCGCAAAAGGGCCAGGATGCCCGCCGGGGTACAGGGCAGATACCGGGGCTGGCCCAGCAGGAGCCGCCCCACATTTTCCGGGTGAAATGCGTCCACATCCTTATCCGGGTCAATGGCGCGCAGCACCTGTGCCCCGTCCAGATGTCCCGGCAGGGGCAGCTGCACCAGGATACCGTCCACGCTATCGTCCCGGTTCAGTTCCCGAATCAGGGCCAGCAGCGCCTCCTGGGTGGTGTCCGCCGGAAGCCGATGATCCCGGCAGTCAATACCGCATTCCCGGCAGTCCCGCTCCTTGTTGCGCACATAGATGGCCGAGGCCGGGTCGTCCCCCACCAGCACCACCGCCAGCCGCGGCGCCCGGGCAAGGCGCCCGCACTTACAGCGCAGCTCCTCCTTTATCCGCCCGGCCAGAGCCTTACCGTCCAGTATCCCAGCGCTCATGTCAGCCCTCCTTTTCCTCCTGCTCTGCCTTTTCCCGGGCAGCCACCTGGTTCACATACAGCTCCTCGGGTCTGTGGGGCCGCACCTTGAGATTCCAAATCAGCATAAATATGCTCACCAGCACCATCACGGCGCTGAGAGCCTGGGACACCCGTATGGGCTGGCCGAAAAGCTGCCAGTTGAACAGGTACAGGCTGTCCGTGCGCAGGCCCTCCACCCAGAAGCGGCCCAGGCCGTACCACAGGAAGTAAAACCAGGTGTTCTCCCCGTCAAACTTCCGGTGCTTCGACACCACAAACAGCAGCAGAAGCAGACCTATGAGGTTCCAAAAGCTCTCGTAGAAAAAGGTGGGATGCACCTCAATGAGGGTGCCCATCTTGGTGGTGAGCTGCATGCGGAACACGGAGGTGGTCTCCGCGCCGAAGGCCTCTCGGTTCATAAAGTTGCCCCACCGGCCCACGATCTGCCCCACCAGCAGGCCCATAACCACCAGGTCTGTCATGGCGAAGAGCTTAAAGCCACGCTTTCCCTTGCGCCGGGAAAGGCACAGGGCCAGGATGGCCACGGCGATGACCGTGCCGTAAATGGCCAGGCCCCCGTCCCAAAAGGCGATGGCGCTGCCGAAGTCAAAGGAGCCGTCAGCCCTTTTGAAATTATCCAGGTAAAACAGCACATAGTAGACCCTCGCCCCGATGATGCCCACGGGAATGCCCCAGAGCAGGCCGTCATAGAGGTTATCCTCGCTGATGCCGTACTTTTTGCGCTCCTTCATAGCCAGCAGCATGGCCAGCAGCAGACCCGTGGCAATGAGGATGCCGTACCAGTAGACCCCGTGGCCGATGTTAATGGCCTTGGAGCTAGCGGTAAAGGTCCAGTCGCCGAAAAGCCCCGGGAAGCGGATGGGGCTGTCGGTCATGATAACAGAATTCATATCCATACGATCACTCCTTCGGATAAACCACAGATAGGGCCATGTGCTCCCGGACCAGATTCCGGCGGATAAAGTCCGTCAGGTCCTCCCGGGTAATGGAGTCGAACATCTCCGGAAACAGCAGCGGGTCATACCCGTCAAAGCAGCCCTCTGCCATGGAAATGGCCACGGACTCAAAGGAGTTGAGGCTCTTGAGGGTGGAGCCGTAGTTGGCCCGGCAAATGCGGTGGAAATAGTCCTCGTCGATGCCGTCTCTCACCAGGCGCTCTGCCTCCTGCAAAACCGCGTCCGCAACGGCATGGGGATTGTTGCTGTCGCCGCCGATGTAGGCGTAAGCCACCCCCGGCAGGGTGTCGAAGCTATAGCCGAAGGTGCCGTTGATAAGCCCCCCGCTATAAAGCCGGGCATAGAGGGGGCTGGAGTCCCCCAGCAGCACATCGCAGGCCAGCTCCCCGATAAGGGTCCGGCGCATTTGCTCCTGTCCCCCGCTCATAGGCGGGCACTTGAAGCCCAGCAGAAATGTGGGCATGGAAACCTCCATTTGGCAGGAGACCTCCGCCTCCAGGGGCGTCAGGTCCGTCTCCTGGCCATAGTCCCGGGGGATGGCGGGGCCACTCTCCCCCGGCAGTACCTCCTCCGCCAGGGAGAACACCTCCTCCGCGTCCAGGTCGCCCACGGCCACCAGGCACATATTGGCCGGGGTGTAAAAGGCCTTGTGGCAGTCGTAGAGCGTCCGAGCCGTAATATGACTGATGCTCTCCACAGACCCGGCCACGCTGACCCGGGCGGGGCTGGTGCGGTACAGGGCCTGCATGAGCTTCTTATACACCTGCCACTCCGGGTTATCCTCGATCATGCCGATCTCCTGGCCGATGATGCCCTGCTCCTTTTCCACGCTCTCGTCGGTGAAGTAGGGAACGGATACAAAGGACAGCAGAATCCGCAGATTCTCCTTAAAATGCTCCGTAGAATCAAAATAGTACCCGGTGATGGCGTTAGAGGTGAAGGCATTGGGCTCCGCGCCGTTTTTTGCCAGCTCCTGAAGGGCGTTTCCCTCCTCCGTGTCAAACATCTTATGCTCCAGATAGTGCGCAATACCCGCCGGGGTGTCCAGCCACTGACCATTCAGCTGAAAGCGCAGGTCCATGCCGCCGTACCGGGTGGCAAAGAACGCATATTTCCGGGCAAACCCGGGCTTCACCACCACATATACCGGCAGCCCGTTGGGCAGGGTCTTGCACACTACCCTTTCCCCTACCCGGCGATAGATTTTTTCACTCATTGTGCCGTCTCCTTTCCCGTGAGGAAGTACACCGTGTCCAGCTTGATGCTCTGCGCCGCCTGGCAGATACGCTCCGGCGTCACCGCCTCCAGGCTCTGCATCAGCTCCTCCGGGGTCTCCTGCTGCCCTACAGCGGCCCGGCTCATGTAAAAGTTTTCCAGCGCCCCCTGGGAGTCCGCCACCGAGCGCAGGGAGTTCAGGGCCGTGCTCTTGGCCCCCTCCAGCTCCCAGGGCTCCCACTGTCCCTGCTGCACCTGCCGCAGCTGGTGCAGGATCTCCTCCAGGGTGCGGTCATAGTCCTTGGGCTCAATACCCGAGGACACGGTGAGGATTTTCTTTGCCCGGGCATAGGAGCTGGAGGCGTAATAGCAAAGAGACAGCTTCTCCCGAACATTGAGAAACAGCTTCGAGTTGCTGGACCCGCCGAAAATCAGGTTCGCCAGCATCATAGCCGGCACATCGTCGCTGCCGCAGCGAAAGCCCATCGCCAGCTTCCCCTGGGTCACATCCATCTCCTCGGTGATAAACCGGGGCTGCTCCGGGGCGGCAAAGGTCTGCATAGGGGGCAGCTCCTCCGCGCTCCCCCGGGGCAGGGTGGAAAAGGCCTGTAAAACCGCCTCCTCTACCCGGGAAACCTCCGCGCTGCCGCAGTACAGCAGCTCCAGTCTGCCCGAGGAAAGGAGCCTCTGCCCGTGGCGGAACAGGGTGTGGTTGGTGATTTTCCCAGCCGTTTCCTCGTCGCCCAGGCGGCTGACGCCGTAGGGCTCGGCGGCGCACATCTCCTGCAAAAGCCGTAGGTTTGCCCAGTCCCGCTTGTCGTTGCGGATAGCGCGGATGCTGTCGATAAGGTTCACCTTTTCGCTCTCCACATACTCCCGCAGATAGTGTCCCCCCTGGGTCACGGGGTCCAGGAGCATCTCCCCCACCAGCGCCGCCATAGGCTCCAGCAGCTTCTCCCCTCCCAGGGCGAAGCGGTCGTCAATGCAGCTGGCCACAAAGCCCACGCACTGGCGCTCGCCGTTTTTGCGCACGGTGGTGGTGACGGTGGTGCCGTAGAGGGTGTCCATGGCAGCGGACAGGGCCTCCATGTCCGGGCAGCGCATGGTGCCCCGGCTCAGCACCGCGGGCAAAAGGGCGTTGTAGGCCGCCCGCTCCCGGTCCAGCTCCGTAACGAATTGGGCGGACAGGCAGCTGGTCTTAAACTTACTGGCGGGCAGGACCGTCAAATACACATGTCGCATGATCTCCCTGCGAAATTCCATCATAGTATGAAACCTCCCGATAACTACATATACGGAGCTTATTATACCGCACCCCCACGGGAAAATCAATTCTTTCCGCCCGAAAAGGGAAAAAGCCGGAGCGGTTTATTGCACCGCCCCGGCAAAAATTTATTGTATCGGTTTCCGGGCCCGAAGCCGCCGGACCGGCCCGGCAAAAAGCTCCTTTTCGTATGCGTCCATGCCAAAGTGCCACATAGACGCTCCGTAAATGGCCGTGTAGACCGCTATGGCCCCTAAATAGGCCCCGAGTCCCGCGTCCCGGACCAGCCACCCCAGGGCCCCGCCGCAGAAAACCGGTATCATCATTCCCCGGCAAAGCCGCCCCACAGACCGCCAAAAGTGCAGCACATCCACACCGCAGCGCCTGTGGTAGTAGAGATTCATGGCCAGACCGTTGGCCAGCAGCATGGACGCCGCCGTCCCTGCCACCGCCCCCAGGGCGCCGTATCGGCGGCACAGGAACACGGACAGCACCAGGTTTCCCACCGCCATAGCCCCGTATACCAGGGAGCGGAAGCCGTGCAGATTCTGGGCCCGCTGCATCTCGATGCCCGTGTTCTGGATCAGATCCACCGTGGCGCTGAGCATCAAAATCAGTGCCACCGGGTACGCTCCGCCGTACTCCGGCCCCGCCCACCAGCGCAGGATGAACGCTCGCCCGAAGAAGGCCACCCCTGTTGCCGCCAGTCCCAGCAGCAAAAGCTGTACCCGGCCCACCCGGGTAAACAGCTCTGTCAGCGCCTGCCGCCGGGCCGCCGTATCCGTCTCCGTCTGCCGGATGATGCGGTGGATGCGGGGCGTAAATACCGAGGAGACGGAGGTGGAGAGCATCATGTAGTACTGAAACAGGGTGTACCCCACCGCGTACACCGCCACCTCCCCGGTGCCCCGAAATCGGCCCAGCAGCACCTTGTCCACATTCCAGTTCACCTGGTCGGCGATGAGATTCACGGCGATGAAGGAGGTATAGAGCAAAAGGCTCCTTACCGCCCCCCTTTCAAAGCCCCGAAAGACGAATTTCTCCCCCAGCACCCGCAGCACATACCAGGCAAAGAGCAGATCCGTCCCCAGGGAGAAGAGCAGCGTCACCCACACCATAGCCGCGGACCGATAGCCCATGAGCAGCAGCGGCAGCATTACCAAGGGGCTTAAAACCGTCCGTCCCAGATGCACCGCCCGCAGAAATATGAACCTCTCCTTGGCCGATATAATGTTCCCAAACACCCGCATGGGAAACATACACGAAAGATTCACGCTCAGTATTCTCAAAAGCCCCCGGGCCGTGGCGTATTCCTCCGCCGTAAGCCCCCGGGAAAATACCAGCTCCGCGTGGCTTGTCAAAAACAGTCCGCACCCCAGGGCCACCAGGCCCAGACCGGAAAACAGCAGCAGAAAGAAGCCGTTCAGCCGGGCAATGCCATTTTGGTCTCCCTTTTCCCGGTACTGGGCATAAAAGCGAATGTACCCGCTGCTAAAGCCCAGGTCCAGCAGCGACAGCATGGATATGGCCGAGGTCACGGTGCTGTACAGCCCGTATTCGCCCCGGCCCAAAAGCCGCAGCATCACCGGCGTAAAGGCCAGGGACACCACCGCCCCCAAGATCATTTGCAGGTAGGAGAGCAGAGACCCTATTTTCAGTTGATTCACCTCTCTTACCACAGCCGTGCCCCCTTCCTTAGGCTGCTACTTTTCCCGGTAATAGTGCCGGTCCCGGCAGCGGACGATCTGCCGCAGAAGGCCCGTGGGAAGCCCCAGGGCCAGCCAGGTCGTCAAGTATTTGCCCGGAGGCACTCTCGCCGGCTCCACCCGGCGCAAATAGTCCCTGGCCCCGGCCCTGTCCCCGGCCAGAAGGCACTGGCGGCTCCGGGAAAGGCGGTTGCGCTCCCGCCAGGTGCGCAGGCTCTCCTTTCGCTCCTCTGTCACGGCCGGGTCCCGAAGCAGCGCCGCCACCCGGCCCGGAAAGGGATTTTCATACCTTTCCGCCCGTCGGGCGGTCAGTCCGCTTTGCCTGCGGTCATACTCCATAGTCACCACCCGGGATACGGCCACAGGATAATAGGCAAAAATACGCAGCCACAGGTCATCGTCCTCCCCGCTCCGTACCCCCGGGGCAAACAGTCCCACCCGGTCCAAAGCCGTCTGCGGCACGCACAGGGCCCCGGTAATGAGGAAGTATCCGTACCGGGCCAGGGCCCCGTAGCCATCGGAGCATACAAAGCGCTGCCCCGGCGCATCGCGCAGGCATCTTTCCGTCCGGTGTATCAGCCGTCCGTCCCGCAGGCGCGTATCGTGACCCGTGCAGTAAAGTCCGCAGTCCGGGAAGGTGTTTATCAGCTCCGCAAGCTCCGCCAGGTGGCCCGCCCGCCACACATCGTCTGCGTCCAGAAAGCAGATGTAGTCCCCCTGCGCCTCCCGGATGCCCCGGTTTCGGGCCGCGGAGACGCCTCCGTTTTTCTGATGAAGGCAGCGCACCCGAGAGTCTGCAAAGCTCCCCGCCACCGCCGCCGTGCCGTCTGTGGAGCCGTCGTCTATCACCAGCAGCTCCCAGTCCCCCCGGCTCTGCCCAAACACCGAGGCTATGGCCCGCCCGATGCACTTTTCCGCATTATAGGCGGGCATAATCACCGAAAACAAATCCTTTCCCCCTTACTGCCAGAAAAACCGATACGGCATCTCTCCCTGGGCCCCGTGGGTCAGGGACACATAGAATTGGTAGCCCAGCATGGCCCCATACAGCCACTTTAAGGATACGATCCACACGCTGTCATTCTCGGCCCGGAGCACGCGCCCCAGGAAAAACACCTCAAAAATAGAGTAGTACAGACCCACCCGGCCCCCATAGCGGACAAAATAGCCCAGGGAGGTAAGCCCCAGGCCCAGGCCGTAGTAAAGGCCCCAGGCTCTTGTCTCGTACCCTTCCTCCTCCGGCCGGGTGCGCCGCAAAGCCGTGGCCGCACCCAAAAGCAGCAGGAGCTTTCCCGGGAGCATCAGCCCCACCCCGGAGGACCGGGCGGCAAGATACCCTCCGTAGCGGTCCATAAGCCGGGCAAAAGCCACCGCTCCCACCGCCAGAGCCGCCCCGCACAGCAGCAGCGCCCGCCTGCGCCGCCTGGGGTCAAAGTATTTCAGAAACAGCAGCTCCGCTCCCAAATATCCCAGTCCCACCAGGGCCGACAGGTGCAGCAGCGATGCCGCCGCCACCCATAAAAGAAAGCGGAGATATTTCCCCTCCCGCAAATACCCCGTGGCATACACCACCAGGGCCGCCGCCAAAAACTGCCGCATCCCGTTAAGGGAAAAGGGGTAAAATCCAATGTAAAGGGCCAGGGCCGCCCAGGGAAAGGACAGCCTCCCCCGCTCCTGCCAGAGCCGAAAAAATAGCAGCCCATAGGAGGCCAGGGCAAAGACAAAGAACAAAAATCCGTGGCTGCTCCACAGCCGCAGCAGCCGGGCGCAGACACCGACAAAGCCCCTCTCCAGCCCGAATACCTGCTCCGTTTGTCCTCTTTCTATGAGGGTAAAGGCCGCGTCATAGGTGGCGGTGTCGATGCCCACGGACACATGCCGAAGCCCCGCCACCAGCGACGGCAGCAGCGCCATGAGCCATACAATGCCCCGGCTCTCCCGCTTCCGGGCCGACTTCCCCAGCCGAAACAGGACCGGGGCCAGGGCGCCGTATATGGCCAGAGACTGCAGATCCATTCTCACAGCCCCCGCTTTCCCTGCCGGAGCCCCCGGCACACAGCCCGCCAGGCGGAGACCAGGCCGAAGTCTGCATAGCGCTTTCGCTGCTTTAGGCAGTGGGCCAGGCCATAGGCCCAGCCCCCATGCGGAAAAAGCTGCGACCACAGCACGCCCTTGTCAAAGAAATATTTTTCGTTGTACCCGGTGAACCAGGAGGAGGGCTCCGGCCGCAGATGGCCGATAACGGCGGGATAGGCGTAAATCCTCAGCCCCTCACGCAGGCAATCCCGAAAAAACAGCGAGTCCTCCCCGCTGCCGTATTTTGTTCCGCCGCCGAAATCCGTGCTGAAGGTAATGTGCTTCTCCCGCAGGGACGCCAGCCGTGCCCCCACCCGGGCCGCCCCGAAGCGCATACAGCCCAAAATCCCCAGCCGCCGGATCCGCCGGATGGGCTTACGCCCGCCCTCCGGATAGGTCAGGTCGAAGATGATCACATCCGCCCGGGGCAGCCTCTCAAATGCCTCCCGGACGATTTTTTCATACCCGTCGGCATAGGTCAGATCCTGGTCGGCGAAGAGAACGATGTCCGCCTCCGCCCGCCGGAGTGCCTCGTTGCGGTTTCGGCCCACACCCCGGGCCGAAAAGTCGCCCCATGTCACCGAATCGGCACCGCTCTGCTTCACCGAATTGGCACCGAAACGGCACTGATTGCACACAATTGCACCGGTCTGCAGGTGCATTTTCCGGGGCAAAACAGCGGCCTCCTGCTCCACCGCCGCCACCAAAACCTGCACGCTTTCCACACCCCGACCTCCTCTCTTTTCAGGCGAAAGCTACCGGATATTCCGGGTAAACTCCGTAATGGGCAGCGTCTCCTGCCGCCCGGCATATTCCCTGTAATCCCGCCGGGTATCCACCAGCATGGCGTGCCGCTTTTTGCTCCGCTCCTCCGCTGTGGGAAGGCGCCTATAGTCGCCGTAGAGAGCGGTGAGCAGGGCCTCGTTTTCCTGCGACACAGGAGCCCGGAAGCCCGCGAAATCGGCGGTCTTCCGCCTTGTAAACCAGGCCCGGGGAAACACGCCCTTTCGGCACCTGGAGGTGCCGCCTAAGAAGCTGTGAACGCACTGAGAATCCCTGGCCCCGGGCCGATTCACGGCGCGCAAAAACGGCCCAATCGGTAGGGGCCTGCACAGGGTCATAAACAGCTTTTTCGTGGCCGAATCCGTCTCATAGCCCCGCTCCCACAGGCTCTTGGCCAGCACCACCCGGGAGGCGGCGAACTGCCACAGCCGCCCCGCCGCCGTGGGCGCGGCGTTATCCAGCGGAAACACATCTATGTAAATGCCCCGGTGGCTCCTCTCATCCTTGGGCCGATACTTCTCCAGGCAGGTGGTTCCGTTCTTGCGGAGCTTGGAAAAATGCAGGGGCCAGTGGGGAGAGAATTCCCGCTGGAGAAAATACTTTTCGCCCCAGCAGCCATCGTCCAGGGCCAGAAGCCGTTCGTAGTCCGGACGCAGAAGGGCCACATCCAAATCGTCGTCCCAGGGGATGAAGCCCCTGTGCCGGGCCGCCCCCAGGGCGGTGCCCGCAAAGAGGACATAGGGGATATTGTGGGCCGTGCAGACCCGGTCCAGCTCCCGAAGCAGCTCCAGCAGCACCGCCTGATGCTCTTGCAGCGCGGTCATAGGCTCCCCTCCCCGGAAAACAAATCCAAAATCTTTTCATAGGTTTTTTCCCGGTCAAATAAGTCCTCCGCCATTTGCCGGGCCCGCTCACCCATGGCCCGGCGCTCCCCGGGATGGTCCATAAGATAGGAAATCGCCTCCGCCACGGCGGCGGCATCCCCGGCTGGACAGCTCAGGCCGCAGCGGTAGCGCGTGAGCAAGGCCCGATACTCCGGGGAGGACTGGGTACTGATGACCGGTCGCCCGGCGGCGGCATAGTCGGCGTGCTTATTGATGATGGACTGGGCCGCGCCGGGAACGATGGGATTGACGCAGACATCGCAGGCACGCAGCAGGGCGCACAGCTCCGGGTAGGGCACCCGGCCATAGAACACCGCCTCCACCCCCAGCTCCTCCGCCCGGGTCTGAAAAGCTCCGCGCAGAGGCCCGTCGCCCAGGACCCAAAGGGTCACGGAGATGCCTCGCCCTTTCAAAAGAGCCAGGGCCTCCAAAACGCAGGGGATATCATAGCTATGGCCCAGGGTGCCGCCGTAGGCCAGAATGAATTTCTCCGGGTCCCGCCGGGCCGGAGAAGAAGCCCAGCGGTCAAACCGGGCCAGATCCGTGCCCAAATATACCGGCAGGCACGGCACGGGGTCGGGTCTGCAGCGGGCCGCCCGGCGGCAATAGGTCTCGGAAACGCCCACGATGATGTCGGCGCTTTTATAGATATATTCCGCCCGCCGGACAAGGGGGCGCAGCAGGAAACGGGCCGCTCCGGGCACCGCCAGGGAGAAGGCCTCCGGCCACAGGTCCTGCACATCGATGACAAAGGGAATCCGGTTTTTCTCGGCGTACCGGGCGGCGTAGTAGGCGCAGCTCAGGGACGGTACGGCGCAGTAAACCGCGTCGGGCTTTTCCCGGCCCTTGAGATAGGCCCGCACCCGGCGGGCAAAGAGCCAATGGCTGAAAAGCCGCCGCAGACATATATTTTTCGGGTAGCCCGGCTCGGGCAGAAGGGTGACCTTTGCAGGCAGGGCGAAGTCCCTTTCCCGCCGGGTCTCCTTAGCCCGATGGTCAAAATCCGATGTCACCAGCTCCACCCGATGTTCCCGGCCCAAACGCCGGGCCAGGCAGATGAAGCGGCTGGTGCCGTGGGGGTCGAAGTCCGTGACGAAGTGGGCCAGCAGGAGAATGTTCATACGGCGGCCCCCTTCTCCCGTCTCCGGGCCGGGAAGCCGATACACCGGCCCGTGGCGCGGTCATCCGGGAATGCGAGGGTGCGGTAGCCCATTTTCAGCGCGGCATCGGCCATGGCTCTGCCATGACCGCCGCCGAAGATCACAAGGCGCTTTCTCATGCTCCGCGCTCGCCTCTTTCCTTCTTTTGAATTTCTCCGCCGCGGCACAGCCCGGGGCGGTGACGCACCAGGCAAGCGCCTGTCTCATTTTGTCGAATAAACGAAAGATTTTACGGTCTAATTATAGCATACCGGAATAAGTTTACCAGCATTTCCTATATGTCTGTTTGTAGATTTTTTATTGCGTTTTTCGGCAATACGCCAAAAAATTATGGCAATTCATGTGAAATCAATCGTAATTTTCGCAGTTTTCCTTTTATCGAAATATACGAAAAATTAACACCGGATAAAAAGTCTGCTCCTGTTGCACAGAGGCAGGCAACGGAGGGGAAACATCCCGGCCGGGATGGGGGATAGGTGAATACTGAGAAAGGAGTGATCGAATGTGACAAGGGGAACAACCCCGGAGCTCACCTTCCAGCTGCCCTTCGACGCTGGAGCGCTGACAAAGCTATCCATCGCCTTTGAGCAGGACGGCGTCCTGGTGCTGGAGAAAAAACTGGAGGACTGCACCGTCAGCGGGCAGCAGGTCTCCGTGCGTCTGACGGAGGAGGACACCCTGGCCTTTCGCCAAAACGGGTCGGTGCTGCAGATCCAGCTTCGATGCGGCATTGGGGAAAAGCGCCTGGCCTCGGAGGTCATCACCGCCACGGTGGGCCGAATTCTGAAAGAGGGGACGCTGTGATGGGTAAGATGCAAGTCTCCCTGCAGGCGGAGAATATCCCCTTCCCCGCCGCCATGGCGGAGGAGAGCCGCTGCTTTACGGCGGTATCGGAGGGGTTCGTGAACATCGGCAGGGACGGAAAGGACGGCGACACCCCCACCATCGGGGTAAACGGCAACTGGTTTCTGGGCAGCACCGACACGGGGCTGCCCTCCCGGGGCACCCAGGGCGTGCCCGGGGAAAAGGGAGACCGGGGGGAAAAGGGCGAAAAGGGCGAAAAGGGCGACAGGGGCAGTAAGGGGGACAAGGGCGAGCCCGGTACCACCCAGCTCATCCCCCTCTACGCCGACACCGTGGCGGACTGCACCGACACAAGCAAGGTCTATGTGCTGCCGGACGGCTTCGTCTATGCCAACATGACCAAGACCTCGGTGCTCCACCCCACCAACCGGCTGCCACTGTCTACCGAGGCGGACGGTACGCCCTTTAACGGCGGGGCCGGATGGAAAACCGGCTACAAGCTCCACGGCGGCACCGGCGGAGAGGACGCCCGGGCCAACTACGAGGTGTCCGGCTTCATCCCGGTGACCTACGAGGACACCTTCCGGGCCAAAAGCTTTCGGGTGGAGGATGCCAACGGCTACAACAACATTTGCTTTTACGATGCAAACCACGGCTTCCTGGTGGCCTTCACCATGAACAGCAAGTATAACCCCCTGGCCCAGTTCCTTCTGGAGGACGGCACCCTGGAGGGCAGTCTCTCCACCGCTGCCACCACCACTATGACGCAGGACCAGCTCCGGCAGACGGCCTATATGCGCCTGTCTATGCTGCTCATTGACAGCGCCACCGTTGTGACGGTAAATGAGCCCCTGGAGAGCACCACCCAGACCGTTACCGGCTGGCAAAGCACGGGCCGCGCCTTTGTGCCGGCGGACTATGAAGGGCGCATCCTGGCCCTGGAGGAGAAGGCGGCGCTGCCCCGGGAGGGCGACGCTCCGGCGTACATTGCGGCGGAGGCCGCACGGGTGGCGGACCTGGTGCAGTCTAAGCGCACCGCAGGCAGCCTGACCTTTTCGGCTATGGCGGACGCACACCTGGAGGTGGATTCGCCCCTGACGGCGGTGCAGGCCAACCTCACCGCCTGCCGGGATGCGGGGCTGGGGCTGGAGCAGCTGCGCAGGCACATCCCCCTGGACCTGGCGGTGATGCTGGGGGACTACACCTACGCCGACAGCGCGGAGACGGCGGCCCAGGTGAAGCGGGATCTGCGGCAGTATCACCGGTACATGGCGGAGGCGGTACGGGGCCTGCCCGGCATCTGGTGTACCGGCAACCACGACATCAACTACGGCGCAAACGCCGACCGGCGCCTGACAGAGGACGAGCTATACGCCGCCATCGGAGCCGGTAACACCGCACCCAGGCAGGACGCGGACCATCCGGGCCGAAACTACGGATTCCTGGATTTTGAAAATCAGCGTATCCGCTGCATTTATCTCAACACCATTGACTCCCTGGACTGGCCGGACCTGACGGGCCAGGCGGACAGCGCCTCGGATGTGACGGCGGTGCAGACCCGGTGGCTGGCGGACACGGCTCTAGATCTCTCGGGAAAGGCCGATGCAGGCAAGTGGCAGATCGTTCTGTTTTCCCACCACTGCCTGAGTATTTTCCCCCAGGTCACAGCCGTGCTCACCGCCTACAAAAACGGCACAAAGGGTACGGTGAGCGTCACCGGCAACGGCGTTACCTCGGCTGTAAGCTATGATTTTACCGAAAAGCCCCGGGGGGAGATCATCTGCGCCATTCACGGCCACAACCACAACTTCACCTGCCGCAAGATCAGCAGCGAGCCCTGGCACGCCGTGACGGCGGAAAAGGCCTGGCTCTGGAGCGTGTGCATCCCCAACCTGGATGTGTGCCGCAACAATGAGGCCGCCACCGCCAACGACGCAGACTGGAAACGGGTTTTCGGGGAGCGGGACGAGAGCGGCGCCCCCGTATACTATCCCAAAACCCAAAACACCGCCGAGAGCACCAGCTTTTGCGTGGTGAGCATCGACCGCAAGAACCGAAAGCTCCACTTTATCGCCTATGGCGCAGGCTATGACCGGGAGCTGTGTTACTGAGAAAATCATAAAATGGATCGTACCCACCGGGTACAGGAAGGAGCAAAAAATGAAAAAGAATTGGAAACAGTGGGCAAAGGCCGCCGCCGTGCGCGCCGTAAAGACCGTGGCACAGACCGCCGTGGCCACCATCGGCACCAGCGCCGTGCTGGGCGAGGTAAACTGGGTGATGGTGGGCAGCGCGTCGCTGCTGGCGGGCATCCTGTCCCTGCTCACCAGCGTGGCGGGCCTGCCGGAAATCAAGGAAGAGGGCGCAGAAAATGCCTAAGGTATTTCTCTCCCCCAGCAACCAGTATGATAACCGCTACGCCTACGGCGACACCACCGAAGGCGTACAGTGCGGCAAGATCGCCCAGGCTTGCCGGGAGGCCCTGGAGCGCAGCGGCGTGACCGTGAAGCTGATGCACGATGAATCCATGCAGGAGAAGTGCGCGGCATCCAACGCCTTCGGCGCCGACCTCCATGTGCCCATCCACACCAACGCCTTTAACGGCACGGTGAGCGGCACCCGGATGTTCTGCTACGCCGAGGGCGGGGAAGGTCAGAAGGCTTGTCAGGCCATTTTCAACCGGCTGGCCCCGGTCACCCCCGGCACCAGTGAGAATATCCGGGCAGATGCCTCCCTCTACGAGGTACGGGTGCCTGCCGCCCCTACGGCCTATATCGAGTGCGAGTTCCACGATAACCCCACTGCGTCAAAGTGGATCGTGGAGAACACCGGGCTCATCGGGGAGACCATCGCCCGGGGCATCTGCGACTACTTCGGTGTGACCTTCCAGGAGAAAGAGCAGCCCAAGCCTGTCGAGCCGGAAAAGCCCGCCACCGACAAGCTCTACCGTGTGCAGGTGGGCGCCTTCGCCGTACGGGAAAACGCCGAGAGGATGCTCCGGCGTCTGAGGGAAGCCGGGTTTGAGGGGTTTATCCGGGAGGGCAGCTAACAGGCTGTCCCGAAAACAGTTTTCGATAAAACTTACAATAAAAATAAAAAAAGGTGTGCGGGGGTACTCCGAAGGAGCGTCCCCGCACACCGAATTTTTTTGTTTGCAAAGCATCGTCTTTCAGTCCGTTTGCTCCATGGCAAAGGCCACATAGGGAAGCTCCCGGATCTGCTTATAAATATCCTCGGTTTTGATTTTGCTGGCCGCCGGAACATCCAGCTCCAGGCCGATATGCCCCGGCAGATTGCTTCGGGCCGCCACCACCCGGACGCTGTCGATGGCGTACCGGGCCTTCATCAGCTCCAAAAATTCATTGATGCAGCCCTCTCGGTCCACCTCCGCGTAGATCACATCCCGGGTGAGACTCTTCTCCCGCTCAATATGGGGCAGGAGAATATTGGTAAGCAGCAGCAGGGCCGAGGCGGCAATGGCTCCGGTGTAAAACCCCACACCCGCCGCCAGGCCGATGGCCGCCGTGGTCCACAGGCCCGCCGCCGTGGTCAGCCCCGTGATGCGGTGCCGGCCCCGGATGAGGATCATGCCGCCGCCCAAAAAGCCTATGCCCGAAATGACCTGGGCGCTCAGGCGCATGGGGTCGGAGCTCTGCCCCAGGACATCCGTGGTGTAAAGCCCCACCAGGGCCGTCATGGCCGCGCCGATGCACACGATGATGTGGGTGCGCATCCCCGCCGCCCGGCCCTTGGCTCCCCGCTCGGTGCCGATAAGGCCCCCCAGCACCGCCGCCAGCAGCAGCCGCAACACGGTGGACAAGAGATTATTTTCCTGTAATAAGGTCAAAAAGTGCGCCATTACGCCCCTCCCGGTCTTAAAAATGTTTTTGTGACCTGATTATGGCATAAATTCGGCTCCATTGCAACCGTTGGTTTTGTCCTCGGCAGATGCAAAAAAGGAGACCGGAAATGCAGTCAAAAGCGCAGTGCCCTATTTTTTGTGCGTTTTATGGCAGAATATTTATCTCGACCCCAATAATTTAGGTCAAAAAAATTATCTTAGCTGTTGACAAGCTGTTATTAAGCTGATAAAATATTATTGCCGAATATGATTTTTTGTAAAGTGGGTGATATACATGCGTAAAGACAATAAAAGTGATCGCGTCAAGCGCTTCGCGCAGATCTGGAGCCTGTCCCGCGCCGATACGGACAAGACCCAGGAATACATGGCCAACGGCCTGGGCGTAAGTAAAAAAACCATTCAAAACTGGGAAAAGGGCGCCAGCGCCCCGGATCTGTTTGAGGGGTCTGAGTGGTTCCGGGTGCTGGGTATCAATCCCCTGCCCTACTACCTGGCCTTCCTCTATCCCTGGATGTTTGACGGCATTAAGCCCGACGACAACGACGAGGAAATTGAGCAGGCCCTGCTGTTTTTGGTGAAGAACATGACGCAGGTGGAAAAGCGCCAGCTCCTCTACCTCATGGCCGGCCGCCACGGCAGCCCCTGGTACTCCCTGCTGCAGATGTTCACGGCCCACTGCCACAGCTCTCTGCGCTCCCGGGTCACGGCTGCCCGGACCATTCTGGAAAACTACGAGATGGATCAGGTCTGCGGCGACCTGGTGTGTCCTGACAATGTGCAGCCCGATATGAAGATGCTGCATCACGCCGTGGAGGAGGGCAAGCAGTCCGTTTTCAACCAGCTCTCCGGCTACACCAACATTGATATATCCAAAACCTGACCGCGCCACAAACGCCTCCTCCGCTTCGGCAGAGGGGGCGTTTTTTGAGACTGTCGAAAAACCTCCGGTTTTTCCGACAAAAGGTTTACAGTCTGCTGCGCGCATACTTTTGCCGCAAAGCGACAAAAGTCCACACTGGCAGACTGCGCGGTATTTTTCCCCACGCACATGTCGCGGTGAAAAATGATCCCAATTTTTCGCGTCTGCGGACGCGTAACTCTGCGAGGCTTTTTTGTCGCGCTGACGCCTCCTTCGCTTTGAAAACGAGGGCGTTTTTTCTCTTGTTATCATTTTCTATATTTGCTATAATCGACACAGAATATAAACGGAGGGAGGTCCTGTTCGGTGCGCACCTTGGCTGCCATAGCGTTTTCCTTCTCCGCGGCGCTGGCGCTGCTGTGCTATCTGCCGGAGGGGGCCTGGGCCTTCTGGGCCGCGGCAGGGCTGGCGGTTCTGGGTGGGGCGGCGCTTCTGCTCCCGGCCCTTGGGAAAACCAAGCGGCTGCGGCTCACCCTGGTCCTCATCGCCCTGTCTTTGGCGGCGGGACTGCTGTACGGCCGGGGCTGGCGTCACTTCATCGCTGACCCCGTCCGGGAAAAGTGCGGCGGCAGTCACCTCTTTTCCGCCACCGTATGCGACTGGCCTCAGGAGACCGACTCCGGCTGGCGGGTCACGGTGCGCCTGACCGATGCCCGGGGCGCCAAGGCCGTGTGCTATCTCAGTGACGACGCCGCAGGCCTGGAGCCGGGCCAAATGCTCCTGGGGGAGGCTTACTGGCAAGACGCCTCCGTTATCAAGGGCACAGAGATAACCACCTTCACCGCCCGGGGCGTTTTCGCCCTGCTGTACTGCAATACATTTCCCGATGTCTCCCCGGGAAGCGCCGGATCGGTACGATATCTGCCCCAGCACCTGGCCCGGGCGATGCGCGATACGATCAGCCGGGTATGGCCGGACGAAACCGCAGCCGCTATCCTCCGGGCAGAGCTTTTGGGAGACCGATCCGGCATAGACACCGCCCTCTCCTCCCGGTTTTCTGAGGCGGGGGTGAGCCACCTGTTTGCCGTGTCGGGCCTGCACTGCGCCTTTTTGCTGACGCTGCTTTCACTCCTGGTGGGGCCCCAGCGGCGGCGGCTTTTGGCGGCGGTGGGCATCGCCGTGCTGACGGTTTATATGCTCATGGTGGGCCTGACGCCGTCGGTGGTGCGGGCGTGCATCATGCAGTTTTTCCTGCTGCTGGCCCCGCTGTTTCTCCGGGACGCCGACCCGCCCACCTCTCTGGCCTCGGCGCTGCTGGTGATCCTGCTTTGGAATCCCTATGCCGCCCAAAGCGTCAGCCTGCAGCTGAGCTTCGGGGCTATGCTGGGACTGATTTTGGTTACGCCTCGGGTCCATGATTTTTTCGCCGGGCGCATCCAACCGCGGAAAAAGCCGGTCCGGGCCGCCGTGAGCTTTCTCCTCAGCACCCTCTGCTCCACCCTGGGCGCCATGGTGTTCACCGTTCCGCTGACAGCCTACTATTTCGGCGTTTTCTCCACCGTGGCCCCGCTAACGAGCCTCCTGTGCATTCCCCTGGCCTCCTGGAACTTCATGGCCGGGTTTCTCACCGCCCTGTTGGGCTTCGTGTTTCTTCCGGCGGCCCAGGTGCTGGGGTATGTCTGCCGGGTGCTGACCAAGCTCTTTTTATGGGTGGTGGACCTGGCCTGCGCCATCCCCTACCACGCTCTCTACACGGACACCAATCCCTATCTTGTGTGGTGGCTGGTGTTTGTATACGCCGTCTTTCTCCTGTGCATTCTCAGCCGGGAGCGAGGGCGAAAATACGCCTTTGCGGCGGGGGTTTCCGTTCTCACTTTGGTTCTGTGCATCACCCTGCGCACCGGGGAATTTCGCAGCGACGCCCTGACGGCGGTGGCTGTGGATGTGGGCCAGGGGGCCAGCACCCTGCTCCGGTCCGGGGAGGACACGATCCTGGTGGACTGCGGCAGCAGCAACCGCTATAAAAAGCCCGCCCAGCAGGTGCTTTCTCAGCTGGGCAGCATGGGCGTGGAGCGCCTTTCCGCCGTGGCGGTGACCCACTACCACGCCGACCACACCAACGGTCTGCCGGAGCTTTTGGAGCGGGTGGCTGTGGATGCGCTGTACCTGCCCGAAATAGAGGATGAGTACGGCGTTCGGGACAAGCTGGTGGCCCTGGCGGCGGAGAAAAATATCCGGGTCATCTTCGTTACGGAGCAGACGGAGATCTCCCTGGGGGCGGCCACCGTCACGGTTTTTCCCCCTGTGGGCAAGGGCGACATGAACGAGCAGGGTCTCACCTATCTCTGCACCAGCGGCGACTTTGACCTGCTTATTACCGGCGATATGTCCGGCCCCACGGAGCTGGCCCTGACGCAAATGTACAAGCTCCCGGATGTGGAGGTGCTGCTGGTGGGACACCACGGCTCTAAATACAGCTCTCAGCAGGAGTTTCTGTCGAAAATCGAACCGGACGCAGCTATTATCAGCGTGGGAGACAACAACTACGGCCATCCCACCGACGCCGCCATCTCCCGTCTGGAGGCCGCCGGGGCCACGGTGTACCGCACCGACCGGCAGGGCTGCGTCACCGTGACTTTGCACAAGCAATGAGGAAAGGATAATCCCTATGGCATCGGAAAAGAAAACCTCTAAAAACGCCGCCTACGACCGTCTCCGCGCCGCTCTGAAGGCGCAGACCACGGCCCGGGCCTACCTCTTTTACGGGGAGGAGAGCTATCTGCGCCAGACCTATGTGCAGCAGCTTCAGACCCTGCTCATTCCCAAGGGCAGCGAGGATTTTAACCTCCACCGTCTCTCCGGCCCACGGCTCACCGCTCAGGAGGTGGCTGACGCCGTGGAGGCTATGCCCATGATGGCTGCCAACACCCTGGTCACCGTTACAGACTGGGACATTTTTAAGCTGGAGGAGGCTCAGCGCAGCCAGCTTATAGAGCTTTTGGAGGACATCCCGGAATACTGCACCCTTCTATTCATCTACGACACCGTTGCCTATAAGCGGGACGGGAAGATGAAAAAGCTGGCCGCCGCCATCGACAAAAATGTGGAGGTGGTGGAGTTTCAGGGCCAGTCCCGGGACGCATTGGTTCGGTGGCTGCAAAAGCGCTTTCGGGCCCTGGACCACCAAATCGACCTCACCACCGCGGACTATATGCTCTTTTACTGCGGCACCATGATGGATAACCTCATCAGCGAGGTGAGCAAGGTGGCCGCCTACGCCAAGGCCCAGCAGATCACCACCGCCGACATCGACGCCGTGGCCGAGCCGGTGCTGGACGCCCGGATTTTCGACATGACCAACCATATCTCCGCCGGGAAATACGACCGGGCCGCCGCCGTGCTGGGAGACCTGCTGCGGATGCAGACGGAGCCCATTGTCATTCTGGGGGCCATCGGCAAGGAGCTGCGCCGGCTCTACACCGCCCGCATGGCCATAGACGCCGGTAAGGACCGCTTCTGGCTCATGGAGCTGTGGCAGATGCGCAGCGACTACCCGGCAAAGCTCCTGCTGCAGGCGGCCCGGAATGTGGACCACGAGTGGTGCAAGCGTTCCCTCACCGCCTGCCAGGTGCTGGATCGGCGCATGAAAAGCGAGAAGAACATCGACCGGGAGGGCGAGCTGACAAAATTCGTACTGGAGCTGGCACAAAAATGAGCAAGCAGCGCATTCAAGAGGTCATCGTGGTGGAGGGCCGCTACGATAAGAACATCCTTTCCCAGGTGGTGGACGCCACTATTGTGGAGACCGGGGGCTTCTCCGTATTTAACGACCGGGAAAAGCTGGCCTTTCTCCGCACCCTGGCCCAAAAGCGAGGCATTATCCTGCTGACGGACTCGGACGGCGCAGGCTTTGTTATCCGCAACTATCTCAAGGGCGCCCTGCCCCGGGACCGGGTGAAGCAGGCCTACATCCCCGACATACCCGGCAAGGAGCGCCGCAAGCGCAAGGCCGGGAAGGAGGGCAAGCTGGGGGTGGAGGGTATGACCCCGGAAATCCTCCTGGAGGCCCTGCGCCGCAGCGGCGCTACCTTCGACGGTGAGACCCTCTCCCCGCCCCCGGCCCCTATCACCAAGGCGGACCTGCTGGAGAGGGGCCTCATCGGTCCCGGCAGCGTGACCAGGCGGCAGGCCCTCCTGAGGGAGCTGTCGCTGCCTGCGCATCTGACCCCCAACGCCCTGCTGGAGGCCCTGAACATTTTGTTCACACCTGACGAATTTGACACTCAATTTTTTAGCGATAACGACCAAATGAAAGTGTAATTTTTTTCTATTACTTATAATGGAAGTCTTTTGTTTCCCATGGTATTATGAATATAGTAATTATATTGGAAGGGAGGTCTTTTGTTAGCAGAATCCGGCAAATTTGAAAAAAGACGAAAAGAGGGTACGAAAATGAAAAAAATCAAGACATTTTTAGCGCTGATTCTTTCCTTGTGCCTGATCATGGGCATGACGACCCCCGCATTCGCGAAAAACGATGAGGAAACCACGGAAATGCAGACTCTGGTTGAGACCCTTGGCAAATATGTGGACGGTGAAAAAATCTTCGACTATCTGTCCTATGTTTACCTGGGTTGGCGCACCACCGGCGGCTCCTGGCAAAACCAGGTGATCGACACCTTTGTGGTGGACCAGCTGAAGGCGGCCGGCTATGCGTTCACCGGCGGTAAATCCGTGGCCCTGGGAACCAAAGGTTCCAACGACATGAGTGGCCAACACGACAAAGACTATTCATGGGTCACTTATTATGATGTAGATACTCTGACCTGGGATCCTGAGTACGCAAAGCTCTCCATTACCACCAACGCCAATTTTGACGGCGTGGACAAGCTCATTGACCGTGTCAATGTGGAGTCTTACGGCTTCAATCCCACCACCGATACATATAAAGAGCATTACGGTGTCGATTCCATTGACGACATGTGGAAGTGGATCACCGAGAAGGACGCTGGCGGCAACCGCGTCAATGTGCTCAATGGCAAGGAGGCCGAGCTGAACAAGCGCTGCCACCTGGCCTGGAACAGCTGCTTCACTGAGCCCGGCGGCACCAAGCCCGCCGACGCCGTAGGCGTCACCGGCGAGGTGGTGTATGTGGGCGCTGTCAGCGGCAAGAGCGGCTCCTATACCTGCACCAAGTATCCCACTGTGGACGAGGCCAATGCCAACCTCTCCGGCAAGGTCATCCTGACGGATTCCTCTCTCCGCAATGCCTTTGCCCTGGCGCAGCAGACCGGCGCTATTGCCGTGATGTCCACCGCCAGCCTCAATAACTACAGCACCCCCAGAGATGAAAACGGCAACATCCTGGAGCCCTTTGTTTACTCCGCCCGGTATGCCTCCGGCGCAGCTCTGAAAACCACCGCCGCCCAGACCGAGACCGGCAAGCCCATTGTGGAGTGGCAGTTCTCCAACGATCAGAAGGCCGCTCTGCTGGAGCTGCTGGAGAAGGCCGACGGCACCCCCGTATACGCCACCAACATCAGCATTGGCCGCACCTATGCCATGAATGACGCCTCTAACGGCGGCAAGGGTCAGGCTGTGACCATGGCCGAGATCAAGGGCGCCTCCAAGCCCGATGAGCGGGTCATCATCTGCGCCCATGTGCAGGAGCCCGGCTCCAACGACAATGCCACCGGCGTTGCCTCCCTGCTGGGCCTGGCCACCGCTCTGAAGAAGATGGTGGACAGCGGCGCCATTGCCCGGCCTGAGCGCACCATCACCTTCCTGTGGGGCGACGAGATGAATCTGGCTACCTTGTGGCTGAACAGCCATCCCGATGAAAAGGCCAAGGTCATCTCCGCGCTGGACATGGACATGGTGGGCGAAGATCCCGATAAGACCGGCGGCGTCATGCGCATTGAAAAGACCCCCGATCCCTCCGCCAAGTACAATTATACCCTGGATACCCTGCCCTGGGAAACGGATTCCTATTACGATGAGACCTTTGCCGATCCCGACGGTCAGTTTATCCGTCTGCCCGACTCCCACACCCTGTGGGGCGCCGGCTCCTATGAGGGTATGTTCCAGGAGGGCTTCTTCCTCAACGATCTCTATATGTATGCCGCCCAGGGCGTGATCAACTATCACGACAGCGACTTCCGGGTGGATGTGTGCCCCTATGAGGGCGGCAGCGACCACTCCCGGTTCCTGGCCCAGAATGTGCCCGCCCTGCTGACCTGGCACTTCACCGACTACACCTACCACTCCTCCGTGGATACGCTGAATATGTCCAGCGCCCGGGAGATGGAGAATGTGAGCATTACCACCATGGCCACCGCCCTGATGATCGCCAACGCCACCGACGGCAACGAAGCCCTGGCCCTGGAGATCCTGGGCACCGTAATGATGGCCGCCCTGGACCGCTTCGACATGGAGCAGGCCAACACCGAGAACCACCGCATCTACACCCTGGCCCACGGCAAGGATTTCACCGCTGCCCTGGCTAATGAGAAGGAAGTGCTCCAGGCCTGGGCCGACTGGTACAAGGAGGCCCTGGCCTCCCCCGCCGAGTACCTGCTGGATGCGCCCAGCCAGATCTTCCGGGATACCCAGGCGGAGCTGCTGGACCTGCTGGAGCAGCGTTTGGCTCTGGCTCTGGCCTGCGCCGATGAGTATCTGCAGGATGAGGTGACCCACACCGGTCTTGTGAAGATCGACGCTGCGGCGCCTACCTTCAGCGAGCCCGGCAACATTGAGTTCTGGTACTGCCAGAACTGCGGCAAGCTGTTTGCCGATCCTCAGGCTACCAAGGAGCTCACCGAGGACGATGTGCTCATCCCCTTCGTGAACCCCACCGCCAAAACCAATGAGGGAGGCAAGGTCACCTTCAACCAGGATATGACCGAGGCCACCATCACGCCGGACAGCGGCTACGCCATTAAGGATGTGCTGCTCAACGGCAAGAGCGTAGGCAAGGTTGCCAAGCTGGATAAGCTGGCCTCCGGCGATACCATCCAGGTGGTATTTGAAAAGCTCCCCGCAAGCAATCCCGCTACCGGTGACACTATGCCCATCGTAGCCATGTTTGCTCTGCTGGCCGTGTCCGGCGCCGGTGTGCTGCTGCTGCGCAGACGCGTGACCCAGTGATTTTCACTGAACCTCATACCCTTAGACCCTACGGCTGGGCGGACAGTGTTGCTGTCCGCCCAGCCTTTTTATGTCGAGCGCGTGGGAATACATCTTGCAATTCCCCTGTAAGGCAGATATAATTATTTTATAGAAAGCTTTTTCGGGAGGGATTTTATGAACAGCTCGGAGCCCTTGGAGATCGAGCGCCGCTTTCTCATTCTCCGTCCGGACACGGCGGAGCTGGACAGGCGCTGCACCCGGGTCTATTCCATGGAGCAGACCTATCTTCTCTCCCCGCCCCACCAGACCGAGCGGGTCCGCCGTCGGGAGGGGCAGGACGGCGTGGCCTTTTTCCACACTGTGAAAATCGACCGTACCGCCCTCACCCGCCTGGAGCAGGAGGAGGCAATTACCCCGGAGGCATACGAGGCCTATCTCTCCCGCCGGGACCCCATGACCCAGACCATCTACAAGACCCGCTACTGCCTGCCTGAGGGGCCGTACACCTTTGAAATCGACCTCTACCCCTTTTGGCCTCACTACGCCGTCATGGAGATAGAGCTGCCCCGGGAGGACGCCCCCTTCCGCTTTCCCCACGGCATCCGCGTAATTCGGGAGCTTACCGGCGACCACCGATTCAGCAATGCCGCCCTCTCCCGGCGCATTCCGGCGGAAAATGAGCTTCTGTAAAAGGAAGCCTTGCTTTTTCCCCCAATACCCTTTATAATAATTAGGTATTTCTGTAATCTACCATAAGGAGCCGATGCATATGAGCGAGGAAACCAAAGTCATCACCTCCGGCGAGCCGGAGCGCGCCGAGAGCAGCAACTTTATCTATAATTTCATCACCGAGGATCTGGCCCCGGGCGGCCAGTACCAGGGCATGACCGTACACACCCGCTTCCCGCCGGAGCCCAACGGCTACCTGCACATCGGCCACTGCAAGGCCCTGTGCATCGACTTCGGCACCGCCGAGAAGTTCGGCGGTCTCTGCAACCTCCGCATGGACGACACCAACCCTACCAAGGAGGACGAGGAGTTCGTGGAGGCCATCAAGCAGGACATCCACTGGCTGGGCTTCGACTGGGGCGACCGTTTCTTCTACGGCAGCGACTATTTTGAAGAGGACTACCGCCAGGCGGAGCTGCTGATCCAAAAGGGGCTGGCCTATGTGTGCCAGCTCACCCCGGAGGAATTCAAGGCCAACCGGGGCGACATCGGTGTGCCCGCCGTCTCCCCCTACCGGGACCGGCCTATGGAGGAAAGCCTGGACCTGTTTCGCCGTATGCGCGCCGGGGAGTTTCCCAACGGAGCCATGACCCTGCGGGCTAAGATCGATCTTGCCAGCGGCAACTTCAATATGCGCGACCCGGTCATCTACCGTATCAACCATATGCATCACCACCGCCAGGGTGACAAGTGGTGCATCTATCCCATGTACGACTTCGCCCATCCCATCCAGGATGCCCTGGAGGGTATCACCCACAGCCTCTGCTCCCTGGAGTTTGAGGCCCATAGGCCGCTGTACAACTGGGTCATTGAGCACTGCGAGCTGCCCGCCCATCCCCGGCAGATCGAGTTTGCCCGGCTGGGCATCGACCACACCGTCATGTCCAAGCGCAAGCTCCGGGCCTTGGTGGAGGAGGGCCGGGTCTCCGGCTGGGACGATCCCCGTATGCCCACCCTGGGCGGCCTGCGCCGCCGGGGCTACACCGCCGCCTCCATCCGCAATTTCTGCGAGCGCATCGGCGTGGCCAAGTCCCCCAATGTGGTGGAGTACGGCTTTTTGGAGCACTGCCTGCGGGAGGATCTGAACGCCACCGCCGAGCGCACTATGGCCGTCCTGCGCCCCATCAAGCTCACCGTTACCAACTATCCCGAGGGACGGAGCGAGGTTTTTCAGGTGGAGAACAATCCCACCGACCCCACCCAGGGCACCCACGAGATCACCTTCAGCCGCCACCTGTGGATGGAGGCCGACGACTTCATGGAGCAGCCCATCCCCAAGTATAAGCGCCTGTACCCAGACGGCCCCGAGTGCCGCCTGAAGGGCGCGTATCTGGTGAAATGCACCGGCTGCGTGAAGGATGAAAGCGGCCGGGTGACGGAGGTCCTGTGCGAATATGACCCCGATTCCCGGGGCGGCGATCCCGCCGACGGCCGCAAGGTCAAGGGCGCGACGCTCCACTGGGTTGACGCGGAAAACTGCCTGGATGCCGAGGTGCGGCTCTATGACAACCTCTTCTCCGACGCCCAGCCCGATGGGCCGGACAAGAATTTCCTGGACTGTCTGAACCCCGACTCTCTCTCCATCCTCACCGGATGCAAGGTGGAAAAGAGGATGGCTGCCGTGGCTGCCGAATTTGACAAGCGGGAAAACCGCACCGGCACCAACGCCCCTACCTTCCAGTTTATGCGCACCGGCTATTTCTGCATGGATAACCGCCACTGTACCGCAGACCACCTGGTCTTTAACCGCAGCGTCTCTCTGAAGGACAGCTTCAAAAAATAAGCCCCATCTTCCCTCCCCCGGAGCCCGCTCCGGGGGATTTTTCTCGTCCCGCACCCGGCGTTGCCGCCGGCAGGCTTTTCCGTAACCGCCAAGCCCACCCGGACATGGGAGCGCATAAGGAAAAGAAATGTCTGAATGTTCATGAAAATATTGGCTTTTTTTGGATTTTGAGATATACTATTTCTATATAAGCTCCGCAGGGGAAAGGGATTCATGATGGAGAATAAAATGGAAGAAAGAAACTGGAAGTATAAGATCACCAGCAGCTGGACTGCGGTCATCGCAGTTGCCATCACGACGGCGGTCTCCGGGGGATTCACATTCTGGCTTTACACCGCACACGACGGTGCCTTTGTTGGACTCGGCGGGCTGACAGCCTTTTTTGCTATCATCTGCGTTCTGTCCGCATACGGTGCGATGTCTTTCAAGTTGCTTGTGGATCAAAACGGCTTTTATTTTCGGACCAAACCCGGCAACGGGCGGTACTACCGCTACCGCGAGATTCGCAGCATGTGGCTCGCCACCGACAAAGAGACGGATTTACAGCAGGCGACCTACTGCAATTTTGAGACGATGGATGGGAAACGGTCGAGATTTCTCGTGCTTGACCCCAACATCGACGCAGTGGATTATATGATTGAGCGGGTTGAGGCCGTGGGAGCCAGCCGCGAAGAGGATGACCGTGACCGCGAGTTCGTCATCCCCGGCAAAAAGAAGGTCGGGGGACTTATGATCTTCGCGGTGCTTCTCTTGCCGGTGCTTTACTTGATTCTTTTTGTGTGGACCTCCATGCCGCTGATTCTGCGCATAATTCCGGTCGCCGTTGTGCTGATTCCGGTCGTTAAGGTTTTTTCCCACGGGCTGTTTTTCAAGCTAAAGATCCAGAAGGACGGCTTTTACTGCCGCACCAACCCCTTCGACGGGCGGTACTACCGCTACGGCGACATTCTGGACTGCTGTCTCGTGGAGGCGGAGCGGGGTACGCGCAGACACGAAACATATTACGCTTACTACATGAAATTCACTGACCGCGCAAACCGGACACACCGGGTTCTCTATGACAAATCGCTCTACGAGCGAGAGATGAACGAGCTGGTCGCCAGGATCGAGAGGGCAAAAGAAGATGAAGAATGATTCGGTTTTTCGGTCTGTGATACAGGGCTGGGGCGTTGCGGCGCTGCTTATCGGCCTCTTTATGTTTTATATGGGGGCCAATACTTATATTCAATCGTACAAGCAGACGGATTGGGTATTTGGAAATGCATACATTACGGGCATTTCCCAGTTGAACGGAAGCAGAGTTGGCAGGGGCGGCATCAGCTATTCGATGACCTATGAATATGAAGTGGATGGCACGCGCTACACGGGCGAGTACGGCCCCCTGGCGAACTCTATCGAGGTGGGAAGGTCCATCCGCATCAAATATGATCCGAACGCCCCGGAAAACTCCACCGGCATTTTGGCACCCGGCGGCAATGACCTTGCCCTGGTGATCATAGGAACGATTCTTGCCGTGCCTGGGTTTTTCATGACGGGCATTCTCGGCCTGCTGCGGAGGCTTCTGCGGGGACTGCATCGAAGCGAGATCCCAGACTACGCACCGCCGGAAGAGGAACGCGCCGCGCCCCCCAAAGCCCCCGCACCCTCAGCCCGCGATATAGTTATGGGGATACGCAATATCCTCCGAACCCTTGCACCGATACTCATATTCCTGCTTTTTGGATTTATCCTCATGCTCATCCAAAATGCGAGATTCTAATTCACCCCCCATCCGGACGGCGGGTGCGGCGAATTTATGGACTTTCAGACACTGCAACCGAAGAGAGGAGCAAAAACATGGTACTGTATTTTTCGGGCACCGGGAACAGCCGATATGTGGCCGGGCGGGTGGCCCGGGCCCTGGGGGAGCCGCTGTGCAGCCTGAATGAGCGCATTAAGGCCGGGGACTATTCGCCGGTGGAGACCGGGGAGCGGCTGATCGTGGTGACCCCCACCTACGCCTGGCGCATTCCCCGTCTTGTGGGGGATTGGCTGCAGAAAGCGAAATTCCCCGGGGCGAAACGGGTGTGGTTTCTTATGACCTGCGGCAGTGAGATCGGGAACGCGGAAAAGTATAACCGGGCCCTTAGCCGGGAGATGGGACTCAGCTACATGGGTACGGCCCAGGTGGTGATGCCGGAGAACTACATTGCCCTGTTTCGTGTGCCCGGCGTGGAGGAGTCCCGGCAGATCGTGACCCGGGCCGAGCCGGACATAGACCGGGCCATTGCCGCCCTCGCCGCAGGCGAAGCCTTTGCCCCGCTCCGGAATAACCTCTATGACCGGGTGGTCAGCGGGCCGGTGAATCCGGTCTTTTACGCTCTGGTGGTGAAGGACAGGGCCTTTGCGGCCGGAGCCGCCTGCACCGGCTGCGGCCGATGCGCGCAGCTCTGCCCCACCAATAATATCGTTCTTCGAAGCGGCAAGCCCGTCTGGGGCGGAAACTGTACCCACTGCATGGCCTGCATCAGCTACTGCCCCACAGAGGCCATTGAATACGGGAAAAAGAGCGTGGGCAAGCCCCGGTATCGACTGGAGGCACTGTAAGGGCGGCGTTTTGCCGTGTGCCCCGGGGATTGCAGATCACACAGCTCCTCACCGATCGGTGTGACTGCGTCCATCGCCTCAGCCCTTTAGTCGGGCAACCGTGACCCAGTATGGTAAAATCAATTTTAAAAGGAGCGTGGAAAAATGATCTTTCTCTGTTACCCTAAATGCACCACCTGCCAAAGGGCGCAAAGGTGGCTGGAGGATAACCACATCGCCTATACTCTCCGGGATATCAAGGGAGAGCACCCCACCTATGACGAGCTGGCTGCATGGCATCGGCGCAGCGGCTTGCCGCTGAAGAAATTTTTCAACACCAGCGGCCTGCTGTATAAATCCATGGGGCTAAAAGAAAAGCTCCCCACCATGGGTGAGGAGGAAATGCTGCAGCTCCTGGCTACAGACGGGATGCTGGTCAAGCGCCCGATGCTGGTAGGCGACGACTTTGTGCTGGTGGGATTCAAGGAAAGTGCGTGGGCAGAGCAGCTCTCTGCCGATGTTAAAAACTGACGCCGGGTGCTGCGCGGTGTGATTTGACGGTCACTAAATAAACGAACCAGGGCTGGCAGGTCAATGACCTGCCAGCCCTGGTGTTTTATGCGCGGTTATATTTGACGGTTACTTCACTTTGCGTTTCTTAGCACTTGCCAGACTTTTTCTTTGCAATGCCAAGCACAGTCAGAGCGCCGCCACTGACGAGCAATACCACAACAGCCAGAACAATGCCACTGTGATCACCGGTTTGCGGATTGTTGGTGGTATTGTCGGGGGTTACTGCGAAAGTGGCTTCACCGTAGCCGTCATTAAATACAACGGTAAGGGTGTGCTGGCCAACAGACAGCGTTGCAAGATAATCCTTGCTCAGCGTAACAATCGTCGAGCCAGACTTCGCCGTATAATCTTTACCGGCAATGAGGCGTTTCCCGTCCACCTTCACGTCTGTAAACTTGCTGAATACGCCGTCTACACGGACGGTCAGGGTGCCGTCGCTGTTCTGCGTCCAAGAGCCGTTGGCACCCTCGATGATATTGTAAACCACAGTGCTACCGCCGCCAGTGGTGCCGCCGCCGGTGGTGCTACCGCCAGTAGTGCTGCCGCCAGTGGTGCTACCGCCAGTAGTGCTGCCGCCAGTGGTGCTGCCGCCAGTGGTGCTGCCGCCAGTGGTGCTGCCGCCGGTGGTGCTGCCGCCAGTGGTGCTGCCGCCGGTGGTGCTGCCGCCAGTGGTGCTGCCGCCGGTGGTGCTGCCGCCAGTGGTGCTGCCGCCAGTGGTGCTACCGCCGGTGGTGCTGCCGCCAGTGGTGCTGCCGCCAGTGGTGCTACCGCCAGTGGTGCTGCCGCCGGTGGTGCTACCGCCAGTGGTGCTGCCGCCAGTGGTCACATTGATGCCGCCAGCCACAATGGTCGGGTCGAGCTTAACATTCTGCGCATTCTTAAAGGTGGTGGTCTCAAGCGTTACCTGCGCACCATCTGTGCAATCTGCTTTTACATCGAATGTCAAGGTAAACAGCACGCCATCCTCTGTATATTCCTTTTTATCGGCAGCAACATAGAGATTCACCTTTCCCGTCTCTTTATTGCCGGTAAAGCTGCCCTCAATATTATTTCCCTTTTCAGCTTTTGCCAGCTCCAGCTTACCTTCGTCATACTTGACGGTAAAGTCAAAAGCCGCAAAGCCCGGGTTCCCTGCAATGGAGACATTCAGCGTAACCGTGTCGCCCACTTTGACCGCTTTATTCACAGTCTCAACGGTAACTTTAGCTGCACTACCGCTACCTGTATCAACTGCCACAGCCGCGGTAATGCACATGGTAAATACCACCGCCAGAGCAAGAAGAACAGACAGCACGCGTTTTCTGTTTTTCATGTTTTTTCTTTCCTTTCATTATAAAAATGTGTTGTATCACAGGATACACGAATGAGGTTTGATCCATCGGGGGTGCCTTTTTATTGGCACCCCCGACAGAGACAGGGGGGATGACTCAGTCGTTATAGCCAGCCAGTCGACGCTGAAGCGTCCAAGCATCAAAAATATCAACATCGCCATCGCCATTGATATCGCCATTAGCAGGAATGATACCTTCTACCTCATACCCCGCAAGGTAGCGACTCAGTGCGTAGACATCGAAAATATCAACATCGCCATCTCCGTTGACATCTCCTGCCAAGGTCGTCTGCTGGGCAAAGCGCTTATCCATAACGGACAGCCGTGCCTCGATCCACGAGGTCATGTCTGCCACGACACTGTCATAGCTTGCGCCCTGCCAAATGTGGCCGTCGGCCTTCGGATCACCAATGCGAATGAAGTCCCAAAGCTTATAGTTCATGGCTGCACTGTCCTTCAGGAGGTTATAGTGATGTGCAATCGTACCATTATTACCCAGCCACTCCCGCACTGCCGGAGCAAAGGTGCTGCTGTAATACTCGACTACCGCAGTCTTAAAGGCCGGAATTTGAATCAGCGCCTTTGCCAGATAGTGATAGTCCTCAATGTCAGCAGCATTTGTCTTGGTCCAGCCGGTACCGAAGGTCATATCCTGATCCCAGATGGGACCAGCAAACATCTTGCCGTCTGCATCCTTGTAGAAGTAGACCGAGGAAATAAATCCATCACAATTCAGCGACAGTTCCTGCAGAAGGAATACCTTGACCAGTGAATCCATATCCACATAGTCATAGAAATACTTCCCGGTAGAGGCATTATAGCCCGTATAAGCGCCGGATTTGTCTGTTGCGTAAACAGCGTCCTCAAAGTCCTGATAATACTCGCTTATATAACGCATGGCCGCTTCGCCGCACCACTCAGGGCTCTTGACATTGAACGCAACACCCTGGCGAGTCTTGAAGCCACTGGCCTCATCCCACATATTGTGGTTCAGCTCGATAAGGTAGCCACCTGTTATATTTGCAGGCTCCTGCAGTCCCTTTGTGTATTGGAATTGCTGGCCGTAGGCATTCTGAGACAAGGCGGTGCTCATATTGTCTCCATAGCTTGGGTTTTGTGCTTTGTACGCCTCTTCCATGTCAGTTATGGCCACGGAAGCTGCACCAACAGAGTTCTTCTCGCTGAGCAGATAGACGCCGCGATACTCACCGTCATAGTAAAGGTTTACCCAATTACAGCTTGCGGTATACGCAAGGCCCAGCTTAGTTGCCAGGTCCTTCATAAGCTTGTCATGCATCTGCGTCGCATCAAAGTAGCTCGCCAGCAGCACCCAAGTCTTTACCTGCTCCTGATTCCCCAGCAGATCAGAAGCCGTGTTCAGCTTGATCTGATAGGATTTCTTATCTGCATAGGTAAAGGTAGAATTGCCCCGCGCCTTAATTTGCTTAAGTTCACCGGAGTAAATAGAACCACCATCCGCGCTGACCATGCTCATAGATCCGGTTGTAATATTCTTTTTGTCTCTATCTACCCAATCGCGTCCCTGAGCAGAGTTACTACTGGTCAGATACACGGTAGAAATGGGCGACGCCTGCATCACGCGGAAGGTTATTGTCTGGCCACTGCCAACAGAAGCGGTGATTTCCCGATATCCGGCTGCATTCACATCTGCAACAGCGGTAAGATCTACGGAGCTGCTCCAATAAACAGTTCCCTTGTTGCCGGAAAGTGCAATTCTATCACTCAGGGGCTCTGTGACAAAGGTCAGAGATAGCTTTGTCAAATCCGTAGACGACGGCAAGAAGAGGTACTTTGCGCCGTCGACTTCCGCAAGGGCAATCCTTTGCCCATCCACCACCGCACTCACTCCGGTGACATCGGACGGATTGGGGGCGGTCCGTGCGTGGAGAATATTCGACCACTTAGCACTATTGTAGACCTCGTTGTTTTCCGTAGGAACTTTCGTGCGGCCGGCTGCCACAAAATAGTAGTCCGTATCCGCTGTCAGCCCGGTGACGCTAAATGTAGTTTCGTAGGTAGTTCCCAAGGAGGTTCTTGTGCCTTTGTCGTTGTTTTTATTACACTGGAAAACCTCGTAATACTCCGCGCCCAAGGCCGCAGACCAACTTAGTGTCAGCGTTGTTTCTGTGGAAGTCTCGCATTTGAGATTCTTTACATCGTTGGGGACAATAATGTAGGTCAAGGTTTTACTTCCGTAGTAATCACCGCGGCCCTCGCACTCAATCTCAGCCTTGCCCACATTTTTGCTGTCAGGCCATTGCACATAGAGGTCCGGGATTCTGCCATTAATAAGATTGGCATCGTTATTCTGCGTCAGAACATAGTCTCCGCGCTTGGCAAAGCTGCCGGGACGAACTCCACTGCCACTATAGTAGTAACTGGGTATCGGGGTAAGGTCGCGAGGTTTCTCAGGTGTTCCCAGCTTAAAGACGACTTCCTTGCTGTTTATATCAATACCCTTCGTATGGCATACAGTGCAGATGTGATTGTCATCCCATTTGTGGTCCACAGGCCGTTGGAAATCAGATCTATCCTTTGCCCCGCATTCCGGACAGGTGTAGGTGATATAGCCTCCTGTTACGCAGGTGCGGCTATCGCTCTGCGCGGTGACATAGGCGTAGCCATTCGCACAGGCATGGTATCTGCTGTCACCCCGTGATGCAAACTCGTTCTTCATAGGTACGCCATTTTTGAGAATCACTTGCTTGCCATCGGTGGTATTCAGCAGTCCACTGAACGCATACTCACCCGTGGGCTTCAACGCCGTTCCGCAGGTCACGCAGGTAATCGTCCCTGTGGACATATCATACTTGCTGGAAGCATCTACCTTGTGGTTGCCCAATTCGCAATCCGTACGCCTCTCGGTATAAGTATCCAGCAGGTTGCCCTGGTAGTCAATTGCACGCACCGTGAAGGTTTCCGTCGTTGCCTGCACCGTCAGGTACATACCGGTATAATCGTTGTGCGAGATCGCTTCTGCATACTCATCGCGGTCATGGAACTCATTGCTCTTGCCACTGAGGTCACCGCAGACATAGTACACGACACCGCCGCGGCTATTTTCAGGCTGCGCTATGCCTCCGATCATAGGATAAGTCCGCGCATAAGCGTGATCATCCCCACCGAACACAAAGTCAAAGCCCGCCTTTTCAATAGAAGAGATAATCTCCGGCGTTGCAGAAACAGACTCTGTGCCATAAATCGGCTCATGGGCTACAAGAACTTTCCAGATGCAGTCAGTGGTCAGGTTTTCGGCAATATCAGCAAGGGTCTCCGCCAGTTTCTTTCCGTTGTTAATAGCAACAACACAAACCTTACCATACTCCATCTTGTACCAGCTATTCTCGGTACTGACAGGCAAATCATAGATCGCGTTACTAATTTCACCGTCCGGATCGCCATAATATTCGTGGTTGCCCATAACATGGATCATGTCCACACCGCTGAGAGTCTTGCTGTTGACCGCGTTTAGGAACGGGCGCCAGTTCCCGATGTAGTTTGTCACATCGTCGATGGCGTCGCCGGTCTGGATAGCGAAGTCATAGCTGGTCTCGCTATCCCTCAGAGCACGCAACGATCTGTCCAGATTAGAAGTATTGCTGGACTGAATATCGCCCAGAATGAAGAAGTTGGTCGACTCAGCCCCTTCCGCAGGCATCTTAAAGCTCTGCGTATCAGACCAGGTCTCCCCGTCACCCACCTGATAGTAATAGGTCGCGCCGGGCTGCAGACCGGTAAGATACACCCTGTTGCTGCGCAGGGCATCGCCGCGGCTGCTCTGCACAAAGGTCTGAAGCGCAGAGGTTCCCTCCACCGTCACGGCATTGCTGAGATCAGCGCTGGTGGAATACTTCACCTGCGCCACAGCAGCGGAGCCATCGATCTGGGTAAGCCAAGTTATGCTCTTAGCATTTGGCTCAGATACGCCATTGGTCATGATGCCAAAGGGTTTGCCCTCGTTCTCCGCCGTCCGCTCACAGACGATCACCCGCTGATTCCAAGAACGCCCGCTGTTGGCCTTTTCCGCGTAGAAGGTATACTCTCCCGCCGTATCAAAGGTACGGGTCAGCTTCCCCTTCATATTCGTCTTACCCATGCTTACAGAGGCGCCCGCGCCGTTCACCTGATAAATGGTCGCGCGGGAGACGGCATTGCCGTCTGCGTTTGTCACGGTCAGCTCCGTGGGCATACCGACAATAGCCCATTCGCAGTTGAGATGATAACCGGCCGTCAGCGCGACCTCCTGTGCCGTGCCGGAGAAGGTATAGGTCTTGCCGTTCTCCGTACCATCGGCAATGGTATAGCTTCCCTGCGTGACGGTGTATTTCAGTTTGCTATCCTGCGCAGCGTCCGCGGGGATGTTGATGATAAGGTATCCCAGCTCGGATACATAATCATCCGCTCCGAAGAGCCGTGCCAGCAGTGACCGCTGTGCCGACTTCCGCGTGATCGTGATCTTTGCCTGCCTATCTGTCTTTTCAAGTGTCAGCAGATAATCATCGGAGCTTTCCACGATCGCGTCCTGCAGATACTTGGCGGCGTTGCCCATGGTGCTGAAATCTACGGTGATCTCGGCCTTGGTCACAGGCTCTCCCGTGTTGTTCACGATGGAGAGGGCGTATTCCTTGCCAATCTCCGGAGCCTCCGGCTGGGGCAGCACATCGATGGCCGATCTCTGACCCTCGGCATCCTCCACCCGGAAGGTGCGGGTCTCGGTGGTCACATTGCCGTAGAAGTCCTTGAGCCGGATTGAGAGGGTGTGAGAGCCGTTACGGAGGTTCACGCCCTTAAGGTAGAGCGAGCCTTCGTTGATTTCCAGCTGGTCGGTGTAGTCCGTGCCGTCCAAAAGCACGCGGATACCGCTCTGATCGATACCGGTGGCATACTTGTCGGTGAGCTCACTGTCAGAATACACAGCGTAGAACGTGAGAGTGCCGCTGCTCAGCACAGTGGAGCCTTTCCCGGCCAGCACCGTGCCGCTGCCCTTCTCCGTAATGGATTCCAGCACTGGTCGGGTAGTATCATTGGTATTAGTGCCGTAGATGAACTGCAGATTATCGATATAGAGATAGCCACTGCCTTTGGCACAGTTCTGAGCCGACACCACACGAACTGTGTAACCGCGCGCAACGTCAACGGGCATCTGGAAAGAAGAAATGTCCGCTTCCACCCAAGTCCAATCCTTACCGGCCCAGTCGTTGAGTGTGCTTCCACTCACTGTGCCATCAGTATTGTAACTATAGTACTGCACATAGGCTGCTGTACCGTTAAGCTGCTTGTCGTCCACATAGCTTATGCTGCCGTCCTCATTGAACTTCATATATGAAGTTGCGAGGTCAGCCTCAAATGCGCCTCCTTTTAACACCGCTTTCAGCACAGAGTTGTCACCCTTGCACGCAGCAGGCACCTTGATCCACATACCGATTTTAGTCGGCTGTACCGTATTAACAAGGAGGTCTCCCGAAAAGCCAAAGTCTGCCGCTGCAACCACTGTTGGATCAACTTTCGTAAAGTCGTAGCCGAGCTTAAACGCATATTGGCCAAAGCGGACATTTTCATCTTCATCGGCGCTGACTATCTGATTATATCCTTCAGGGAAAATCACGCCCTTACCCGTCGTATCACGAATCCACAGGCGGTCTCTTTTCACTTCTTCGGGAAGGAGCTGTCCGCTACCGCCCGCAGAGGAAGGCCCAACATGCGTGGACCAGTACTCTTTCGCATTGGTGCCATTATGATCCTCAAAGTCCATCAGGACAAACGGTTCCATGCCAACCACGGCTTCAATCTGCCCTGCGATGGAGGTATCATGTTTCAGTGCAACCCGGATCGTGCCACGGACCGAAGTCTCAGAATCAGCGGTATATTGGTTATCTGAGAATTGTCCCAGTGAAAAGGAATAATCTGCCGTTTGCTTCAAACCACGAACAGCGTAGTCGTAGTTTGTTCCCGCAGCATTTTTCTTTGCAACATCATTCTTGATGTTATCAGCAATTACTGCGCCGTCTGTATTCTTATAAAAACTGGATGAAATATGTGAAACACTCTCTGTTGCCCACACGGTTCCGTTTTTATCTGCATTAATCTTAAGCGCATCTATTTTATAGTCTGAGCTATAGCAGACAACACCGCTGTCAACTTTATAGCTGACATTTTTGATATCTCCAACATGTCCGTCCAGTGCAAGGCTTAGCTGATACCAACGGGCATCAGCAAAATAGGGCACGCCTTTCATCCAAAACGGATAATAGTATTCTTCAACCTTAATGGTATGCTTATAACTCAGGCCATTTTCATCAATACTCCACTCAAAGTCCCCATCCTTATATTTGACCTCACGGCCTTGCCATGTGGGCTTGAAGGTCAGGTCACTGGTCTGGCCAAAGTCTATGGAAACACTGGTGTTTGTAAAGCCCAGCTTATCCGGCCACTGAACCTGAATGCTGGTCTGGCCAACAATTTTTCCAGCGGATTTCAAGCCTACCGTGACTTTGCCGCAGGTATCGGCTGCCGTGTAAAGTCCACTATTGGCATCAATTCTTCCGCTGCCAGAGAGAACCGTCCAGACAGCGTCCTGGGGAACAGCTGCACTGCCGCCGGCTGCATCTACGCCCGCTGCGCTAAACTGCACCGTGCTGCCGGGGGTGTAAACCTCCGCATTGGGTGTAAGCACTGCGTGATCGAACTGCCCTGTGGGCTGTGCCTTAGAAAGCACCATAATGGTGTTGGACACCTTGCGCTCGTAACCATCGGACGGACGGCAGCGCAGGGTCAGGCCAGCCGATGTATCGTTCTCCGACTCACCCTCACGCTGGGTTGCGAAGGTGGAGGAGCCGCCGCCGTCCAGATTAACAGCCTGCACGCAGCCCAGAGACTCCATTGTAGCACCGACCTCCGCCATGGTCATACCAACGGAGTAAGGCGCCTGGCGGCCGTCTACCATCATCATTACCACCGTACCGTCCGCCTTAATGCCGATGGCTGTGCGGGATGCACGGGTAGAATTGTCAAGGTCACTGCGGGCGTGGCCGTCTTCAAAAATATCGCCAAAGCTGGCAACTGCCTCCAGCACATTGCCGTCCGCAAGGGCTGCATTACATTCCTGCGCGCTTGTGATATGCGCATTGCCGTCTTTATCGATCCAGAATGTAGTGCTGGTCGGCTCATTGATCACAGTACCACTCATGATAAAAGCGCCCGTGGGACGCCCATTGCTCATGTCGTAGCCTCCGGCGTTAATGGCGCCAACGACATTGGTGCTGCGGCGGGTCTGCATACTCTGCGCCTGCTTGGTTGTCTCCGTCATGGCCCAGTTTCTGCCGGTTTGAATGGTTTTAATGTCATCGTCACCGTAGCCCACTGCCACAGAGGCCGTGGAGCCCTTGCCGACCTTGATCTCCATCACATGCCCCATCATCTGCTGTGTCAGCGAAGCATTATTTAATATCCATTCATACTCTGTCACATCGGGTGTGACAGCATATTTTTTCTCTGATATTTGCTGAATCCCCAGTGTTCCAAGGCCTCCCTCCGCCTTGGCATCCACCGCCAGCACCTGCATAGGGATCAGAGAAACCACCATGCACAATGCAAGCAAAACCGTTAGCATTCTTCTTCGCATCATTTCTTCTCCTTTGTTTTTATTGGGCTTCATTTTTGAAAACAGAACACTCTTATCCAACGCCGGTTTAAATGCAAAAAGAGCTTACCCCCCCTGGGGCTTGGTAATTATACTCCAGTCTGTACTTACATATATCTACAGTGTATTATACTCCTTAAAAATGGAATTGCAAGGTAAAAAATCAAAATTTCGGAAAAAGTTTTTCAAAGTGTTGCCCTCTCGGTTCGAAATGGTAATTTATATATTTTCCCAGTTTTTAGGCAGTTGTAGTTTTTTGTCATGCAGACAAGAAATTTACGATAAAGCGCTCGTCTTTTGCAGTTTATCTGCCGCCGAATGTCGAAAAATCGCCCCAAATATGGCAGGTCATGGATTTGCCGTATTTGAGGTGGGTTATACTGTTAAACTTACCGGTTACTGTCCTCCGGTGCAGGTGCTTGTTCGCCGCCGGAGACGCTTTCAGGCTGTGCCGTTGTCGGGTCTGCCGAAGCGTCCGGGGTGGAGGCCGCGCTTTCCTCCGGAGAGTAGCTCGGCGCCGCCGAGGCGGTCGTTTGCTCCGCTGACATATCGGCGGTATTGCCGGCTGTTCCGGTTGCGTTGCCGATCGTACCGTCGCTGCTCAAATTAGGGGTACCGGAGTAAGAGCCCCACTGCGGGGTAACGGTCAGCTTGCTGTCTGCATCGGCGTTTACCGTAAAGTGCAATTTGTCGGTGGTGAGCTGCCCGGTATAGTAGGAGGCCCCGGCATAACTGATTTTGCAGTATCCGTTTTGGGCTGTGCCGGAGGGGGTGAGCGTGATAGTATACTCTCCTGCGGCAGCAAAGGTGACCGTGGTCGTGCCGCTCTCGGGTGTAGTTTTTACAGACTCGTTTTCAGCAGATACATCGACCGTATAGGTGGCAGCCTGAATCACCGTCGCTGCTGTGGAGGTGGTGGCGGTAAACCACGCCCAACTTACCCCGCACAGGCAGATGAGACAGGCGCAAAGTCCCACAGCGGAAAGGGCCAGGAGGTGAAGAAGGCCATCGCTTTGTTCTTTTGTTTCGATACGCTTGGGTCGGTAGCCCACCCGGGTAAACAGCCGCATACTTCTGCGCTCCTTTCACGGTTATCACGAAAAATGATAGGCAATCAAAAGGCATATCGCCCTCGCCCGGGGATGTGCCCTTTGATTGCCCCTCCGCCCGAGGGCGGAGAGGACAAACCTCTGTTATCCCTTATTGAGCGGCAACGCTCCATGTGCTGCCGTTCTGAACCATCTGCAGACCGTCCGCCAGGAAATAGTGCGCCGTATCGTCCACGAATGTCACGGGAGCATCGGCCGTAATCCCCAGCTTGAACAGCGAGTAGTTGTATTTTACCTCCATCGAATACACCGGGTTTGTAATGTCACCCTTCACCAGCGTAATCGTCGGGAGTTCAGTCTTCACGCCGCTCGACTCAAACTTGATGCCCTTGATTTCCGGCCTGCTCTCCACACTCAGCGAACCGACCGTGAGGGTTGCTTCGCCCTTGGCGTGCACCGCATAGGATGTTCCGTACTCATCGGTACGGCCATCCTTTGCGTTCGCCAAAATTCTGCCGCCCGTCACCGTGGCATGCGAGCCCGTATACAGATCCAATCCGTACAAACCGCCGATGATCTGGCCGCCGGAGATGTTCAGAGTCATGCCATTGCTGGCGCTGATGGCACGGCTTTTGGTCTGCCTCTCAGGAACCGTAACTGTACCGCCGGCGATGGTAACCGTACACTCCTTCTTCGCACTGTTGCCGATCACGATAGAATAGAGATTATCCTTTTCATTGCCCTCCAGCGTACCGCTGAGCAATGTAAACTTGGCTTGAGCTCCGAGATCGATCATTGTGACATCGGCCTTGCCTACATAACCGTTGCTGAGCTTTCCGCTCTGATCGGCGCTGCTGTCCTTCATGGTCAGCTCCGCTCCGGACGCAAGCTTCAGCGTATTTTTATTCGTGCTGTTGAGGGTATAACCGTTCAAGTCAATAGTAAGCTCCTTGTTGACCGTAAACGCGCTGCTGCCGGTTACAGAGGCTGCCAGCTTTACCGTGTCACCCGCTTTGGCATCCTTCAGCGCAGCGGTGAACTCCTCTGCCGTCGTTACTGAAATGGTCTTGGGCGGATACTGGGCATCCTTGTCGTACTGATTGTCGAAGCTGTCGTTCTCGTGCGTGTACTGCGTAGCCACCACGCTGATGCCCAAGTCGATGGACGGAGCAGTTGCGCTCGTCTTGTGATTGGCCTCGTTGCCAATGGTGGTGGGCATCCAGACAACCAGGGTCACGACCTTATTAGCACCGGCAGTCATGTTGTCCTCTGCGGTGTAACCCTCCTTGATGAGCTTGCTGTCCGTTGCGGCGGCCACCAGAGCATCACGGTCAACGCTGTTTCCGGTCCGGTCGCCATCCAGCACTGCGAAGCGGATGTAGTCGGACAGCTTAAATGCTTTTCCGTCGACATTGGTGCTGCCGGTCTCACTGGCAATGTTAATGCCCAGATTGTACTTGAGTGCCAGAGTGCCGATGTTCTTCACATTCAGCACAGCGTACTCAACATGACCCGGCTCCCAAAGAGCATTCTCCATGAAAACATTGGTGTTTTCCTTCAAAACTGTGAATTCGCCATCTGAGGTGTTCTTGTAAGAAACCTCCATTTTCAAGTTACCTGCTTGGATCTTGTTGACACCGGTGGATGCGGTGTCGGTGAACCACGCGAAGGTGGCACCTACGAGCATGGTCACGCACATGAGCAGAGCCAGTACGCTGGTGAACAATGCCCGCTTGGTGGATTTGCTGTTTGTCATTGTTTGCTTTCTCCTTCATAATTTTGTCGGCATTTCAGGAACCGAAGCTCCGAACAATGCCGCCAAAATCGGAGCTTTGTCATTTTGCATTTTCCCCAGAGCGATTAGTCGTTTTGACTAACAGGGGCATCCATCCACCCCCCCCCCGTTGTGGGATTTGTCAGTTGTGCAGTTTGCATAAACGCAACCTCCTTATGTACTCGCGGCTCTCCGCGTTTACACCAAGGCCATCAAAAGACATAAGGCTTTGCTTATGCCCTTTGATGGCCCCTCCGCCATGATAGGCGGAGGGGACTGAAAGGGACATAATTATTTATTCTCAATAAACTCGGCTACGCTGGGACCGTAGGTGCTCTTAATACGGAAGCCATTCAGCGGTTCATCAAAAGACTGCGTGTAGGTGCAACTGTTGCCGGTGATGGTATAGGTGGATTTTCCGCTTTTTTTGGCATTGTCGTAGGCCGTCACGAACACATAGCCGTTTCGGCAGGTCATGCTGACAGCATTATTGTCCTTGATGGTTACATCGGTTTGAATGTCGGTAGTGGAATAGTTGTTACCGACGGTATTGATCGACAGAACACCCCCGGCCTTATTGACAGTATTGCCGATGACATTCAACTTGCCGGCAACATCCTCAAAGCGTACAGCATAGCTGGAGCAATTGGTGAAGGTGCAGTTTTCCACGGTAGTATTCCGCACTTTTCCGCCATAAACGCCATAGCGGACATTGGTAAATTTGCAATTTTTGACCGTCAGTCCGCTCATGTAAGCAACGGCTTCCTTCTCGGAAATCGTACCGGAAACCGTGGCGCCCATGCGTTTGATTGCATCCGGGTATTTTTCGGTCGAGGTAGCCAGATTGAATTTGCAGTTATCGAAGGTAATGTCGGTGCACTTTGACAGACCGTAGGAGGATGTATCCTGTCCGATTACCACTCGATCCGTGAAGGAAATGCCTTCAAATTTGATGCCGTCCAAAGTCAAACGAGTTTTTGCGCTGGTGGAGGCAAGCTGCAAACCGTGAATGCTCACACCGGAGAGCGCCTTAAAGGTAATGCCTTTGAGTTCCATGGGAGCGGTAAGGTCTAATTTCATAGACTCTGATGTGCTCTTGCAGAAAGTAATGGTGCTGCCCTCAGAAGCCGCAGTTACCGCGCTTGTCAGATCGTAATAAGCGACGCCGTCAACGGTCATAGCGGGGGCGTCATACACCACCGTAAAGGGGCTGAAGGACTTGGGAGAAACCGCCAAAAAGCCGGTATCGGGATTATAGCCGAAGCTTTCCCAATCTTCTCCGCCGTAATTGGGGATCAGTTCCGTGGTATTGTGGTATACCTTAACATTTTTTAAGTTTTTGCCGATATAGAAAACTACCGGAATTACAGCATCATTATCTGCCTTGATTCCCTCAATTTTTATCTCATAAGGCATCACACCCTGATCGGAGGAAACGGAGATTCCTGCAGGTGCGGCAGTTTTCGGAGTAACGGTAACTTTAAGCTCCGAAGCATCCGGGTCAATTGCTGCTGCGGGAATTTGAGCCGCGAAAGTAAAGTTCGGATTCTCAATGTTAATATCTTCATCAACAGTATTGCTGATGATTGTATCTATAATGTTGCCCTCGGCATTCTTCGCAACGGGAACCGTCAGATTAACAAAAAGCAGCTTGTCTAAGTTATCGGGAGTCATATCGGCATTTTCATCATAGGTATTGCTGAAGCTGTCGTTCTCCACGGCGTCCTGCGTGGCGTACACGGTGATGGAGATGTCATCAATGGACAGACCCTGATACTCGTTACCGGCGTTCTTGTCCATCGTACCGGAAATGGTGAAGATATCAAAGTCAACGGTGTCATTATTCTTAGCAACCAAACTATGCTCGCTGCCCATAATAAAATCGGCATTGTCCAGCTTCATTGTCCAGTCGATAACTTCGTTCAGCTTAGCGCTGCCCTGAATTCCGGAAACGACAACCTTATACTTCAGCGCCAGGTTGCCGTTGTTGACAACGCGCAGCTCGGGCAGCTCGTATGTACAACCCGGCTCCCAGAGGATTTGGTCGGCGGCTCTATTGTCTTTGGTCTTGAAAGTAAGAGTCTTGCCCTCGGCATCTGCCCAAGTCTTAACACTGCCGTCATCGTTCCATGCGGTTGCATATTCGAGCTTGACATCCAGATTCCCCGCCTGGATCTTATTGACACCGGTGCTTGCGGTGTCGGTGAACCACGCAAAGGTGGCGCCTACGAGCATGGCCACACACATGAGCAGAGCCAGTACGCTGGTGAGCAATGCCCGCTTGGTGGATTTGCTGTTTTCCATCGTGTTTTTCCTCCCAATTATACTACTTTAATAACTCTATGTAAACGCGGATTTTCCCGTGATTACACCAAGGCAATCCAAAGACATACGCCCTCGCCTATGCCCTTGGATTGCCCCTCCGCCCGAGGGCGGAGAGGGCTTAGGAATCTTATAATCGTAAGTCAGTCAGCAACAACATTATACCAGTCGCCGTCCTGCACTACATGGTAGCCTGCTGCAACAACAACTTCGTTGTCTCCAAGGGTCGGGTGGGACGGGTCATACATATAGAAGCTGCCGCCCTTAACGGTGATCTTCGCATTGGAGCCGTCCAGGCAGTTCAGGGTGCGTTCGGGAAGAACAGCCTTGAAGGTACCGCCATTGATTTCGATTTGAGCATTGCCCAGAGCGTAAATCAGATCGCATACAGGGTCGTCGGCAGGTACACTGACCTGACGGAAATCACCGCCGTTGATGATGACCTTACTGTCTCCATCAGCAGAAACAGCCATGGCTCCGCCGGTAGTGCCGCTTGTATCCTTAGTGTATACGGCATACACATCGGCGTTGATTGTAAACTTAGCGGTCCTTTCGGCCTGCACTGCGCCAAAGCGTCCGCTCGCCTGCATATTCTGGGTGATTTCGTGCTTTCCGGAAGAAAAGCTGATTGCAGACAGAATGGCGGCAGCATCTTCATCGTATGTATTGCCAAACGAATCCGATTCAGACATTGCCTGTGTAGCGCTTACACTGATACCGAAGGAAACCTTTGCCGCCCAATACGGATCATTATTTTTCGGGTTAGCTTCGTTTCCGACTTCCGTAGGCATATAAAGCACCATTGCATAGACCTTTGTAGTGTTGGTAGCAAGGTCTGCACCGACAACACCGGTGTCTCCAATACTATTAAGCGTTTTGGCGCTGTCTTGAACAGCACTGATCGCCGCCGCACGGTCTGCATATGCAGCATCGGCTTCCGCTACGCCCAGCTTCACATAGTCGCTGAGACTATATTTGTTGCCCAAAACATTTTTGCCGGTGCTATTGTAAAGGTTATAAATGCCGAGCGTATACTTCAGTGCAAGCGTTCCTGCGTTCTTGACGCGAAGATATACGACCTCTGTACGACCGGGTTCCCACAGTGTGCTGTCCTCGAACACCTTAGTCGTATCGTTCACCTTTTTCCATTCGGTGAAATCTTTGCTGTACTCCAATTCCACATCCAGATTCCCCGCCTGGATCTTGTTGACACCGGTGGATGCGGTGTCGGTAAACCACGCGAAGGTGGCGCCTACGAGCATGGTCACACACATGAGCAGCGCCAGTACGCTAGTGAGCAATGCCCGCTTAGTGGATTTGCTGTTTGTCATCGTTTGCTTTCTCCTTTATAATTTTGTCGGCATTTCGGGAACCGAAGCTCCGAACAATGCCGCCAAAATCGGAGCTTTGTCATTTTGCATTTCCCCCAGAGCGATTAGTCGTTTTGACTAACAGGGGCGTCCATACCCCCCCCCCCATTGTGGGATTTGCCAGTTGTGCAGTTTGCATAAACGCAACCTCCTTATGTACTCGCGGCTCTCCGCGTTTACAACATGGTAGTGTCGGCGGTATTATCCTCCGTTTTTTCGTCTGTGCTCTTTTCCTGCGCCATCTGCGCCTTCATCTGCAGCAGCTCCTGCATCATCCGCTGGGTCTCGGCGCGGTCGGCGGCAATCTTATCCCGCTCCGCCTGCAGCTGGGCCTGCTGCTCCGCCTTGTACTTGCGGAACAGGCGAATACACCGCACGCCCTCCAGCAGAATCAGCACCAAAAACGGCACCAGAATGCACACAATATACCCGGGGGTGGACTTCAAGAACTGGAAGAAGGTGCCCGCCTTGGGAATGTGGCTGCTGTATTTGCCCAGCACATAGGGATAGGTGACCACGGTCTCGTCGTCCGTGTCCGTGGTGGTGCCGTAGGTGATAAAGCCCAGCTCGCCGCTGGCGTCGGTGGTGAGCCTGCGTATCTTATGGGTGACGGTTTCCCCGTAGTTTGCGGTGTTTTGGGAGGTGTAGGCGATGATGTCGCCCTCCTGCAGGGTGGCGGGGTCAACCTCCTTGACCAGCACCAAATCCCCGGCATTAAAGTCGGTTTTGCTCATGGAGTCGGACAGGACGATGAACGCCTTGTAGCCGAAGAGCTTCCGATCCGCCCGGTCAAAGGTGGACACGGATATGACGGTGAATACCATCATCCCCACGGCAAAAACCACCATCAGCCACACGAAAATGCTTCTGATAACCTTCCATGCCTTCATTTGCGCTGCTCCTTATGTATCGTTTTTTCACTGGAATAGTTTATTCGGATTGTTCTTGGTTTGGGTGGCCTCGGCGCACAGGGTAAAGAGGAGGTCCAGGTTCTCGCTCTCGTTGCCGCTATTTTCCGGGTAGTGGAAGGTCACGGTCAGATTCCGGCGCTGGCCCACCGGCAGAATATCCTCTGCGGCGGTGACATTCTCCCGGGTCAGCTGCCCGGCGGTGCCGGTGCAGAGGACCTTGTCCCCGTCCTTTACCGTCACGGTCAGCACATCGGCAAGACCCCCGGAGACATTGTCCAGGTACAGCCGGTAATACACATCCCAGGTGCTGTCGTTTTCCACGAAGAAGCTCTTTACAACGGTCATCCCCGGCTCAAAACGGAACTCATGCTCCCGGATCACGGGCTTGCCGTCGTTGAGATTGATTTTGACCTCCCCTGTGTGGAAGCGATTGTTCTCCACGGAAACGGAGGTGTATACCAGAGCAAAGGTGGTGATGCAGAGGCAAATCACAAGAATAATGATGGTGATAATGCCCCCGGTGAGCTTTTTAGCGGTTTTGGTCTCAGGCATCGGCTTCGTCCTCCTTCCGTCTGCGCAACACGAGGAGAAGGAGCAGACCGCCGGAGCAGACCCCGGCCACGGCCCACAGCATACTCCGGAAGGCGTCGCCCGTTTCCGGGTTGTCCAGGCTGCCGGTTTCCTCCACCCACCACTGGAAGTCGGCGATCAGGTCCTGACTCTGATATGCATTGCCCACGCTTGTGTCTAAGTACGCAGTGATCTCATAGTATAGCTCCTGGGTAACGGAGCTTTCAGAGGCCAGCTTGTGCGTCAAGCTCTGGGGCATAGCCGCTATTCCGCCGTCGTAGAGGGTCTCCCCTGTGGTGAGGAGCTTGACCCGCACCTGCAGCACCTGGGCTAATTTCTCGTAGCCCGGGCGGACGACGGCCTTATAATGCACGGTGACCTTGTCGTGATAGGACACCTGCACGCAAAAATACTTTGTCTCGCTGTCGCCGGGGAACATATTGCCCACCGTAAAGGGCGCGTTGTCCTCCGGGTGCTTATTATAGAGGGCAATGGTGGCCGCCTTTTGGGCCGCGGCGGCGCTCTGGGCGGGCGCCGGGGCGGAGGAGGTGCCGCTGCCGCTGCCGGGAGTCCGGGTGTCCTCCGTTCCGGTGTCCTCCTCGGGGGTAATCAGGTTGTCCGGCACGGTCACGGTGCCGGGATCGCTGTCGGTCAGCCTGGCGCGGATAAGGGTACCGGCCAGGACCAAAAGGCTGAGCCCCAGGAGTACAGCCAATATAATTATAATAATCTTGGTTTTCTTTTTCTGCTCCACTTCCGACTCACTCCTCCTTCAATTATTCTTTCTTCGCTGAAAGCAAAGGCTTTGGCAATCAGATTCTCTCCGTCCTTAAAGCGCTGAAGAGTTTTCAAATGATAATAGCGCAGGACACCCTTCTTGGGTTCCCTGCGCACACCTTCCCTTTCCGGTATCGTAGTAAGCCTACTTTATCGACAGTTCGGTACGCAACATCTCTGTATAATTTAAGTAAGTGCTGCTCACTCATGTACCCTTAAAAAATATACCATCGCTCTTTGAAGGAATCCAGTGAAATCACAGGTTTTTTGCGCTCAATTAAAAAGCTCGATTATCAAAGCGCCGAAATGACCCGCTCCCTATTCCTGCAACTGCTCTGCATGGATACACTATTTTTCCCATTGTCCTTTTTACGCTATGGATTATACAATAATTTGTTTCCTATTTCAAGTCTTTTTTAAGGAAGTCCTCGTTTTCTCATTTAGCTATATAAAAATAATCCGTCCGTTTTTGTGCAAAAGCACGGCAACTTGACCGTCTCCCCCACTTTTGCCCCATTTCCGTCTCCGTCTGCAAAAAAACTTGCAAAAACCTATTGACAATGTCGGTTAGATGTGCTAAACTCCGTAGCAGTTAGATGAATCTAACCGCAGGAAATGATCTTCCCTACTTTCATGACCTGCATGGCAGACCACTGCCGCTGCCTGCGCTCCGGCGTCCGGCCGGAGGCCCTTGTGGCGGCTGTCTGAATAAATCTAACGGAAAGGAGTTTTTCCCATGTTATCCTGGTTTTCTGCCAACCTATCAACCATTGTCATTTCCCTTCTCTTACTTGCTGTTATCTTTCTCATTGTTCGCCATTTGATTCGCCAGCGAAAGCAGGGAAAGCACTCCTGCGGTGGCAACTGCGGTGCCTGCGGCGCCTGCAAAAGCTGCCACAGCAAACCCTGAACTCGGAAAACTGCGAGGGTCGCCACCCCCGCGGTTTTTCGTTTCCCGCCGAATTAGCACTCGCCGCTCAAGAGTGCTAAAATTCATATTCTGTTCATAGAAATTACTGGATTTGTTCACACCTCCGCCGTAGAATCATAATTGTTCCGAGGGGAACAGAAAAAGTAATTCCAAACCGTTTATATAGGAGGTCATCATCATGTTGAATCGTAATCATGCACTGAGTGTTTTCGATCCCTTCCGCGAGATCGAGAAAGTCGAAAAGAGCTTCTTCGATGATCCCTGGGCCAATTTTGGCCGGACCTTCACCGACTCCTTCCGTACCGATGTCACCGACGAGGGCGACCACTTCAAGATTACCGCAGATCTGCCGGGCTTTGAGAAGGAGAATATCCACCTGGATCTGAGCGACGATGTCCTGACCATCTCGGCCCAGCGTCATTCCGAGCACGAGAACAAGGATAAGCGCGGCAAGTACCTGTGCTGCGAGCGCAGCTATGGCACCTACAGCCGCAGCTTCAATGTCGCCGGCATCGACACCGCCAACATCAAGGCCAAGTACGACAAAGGTGTCCTGGAGCTGATCCTGCCCAAGGTCACCCAGGAGGCCAAGCAGTCGAAGCGCCTGGAGATCGAATAAGCGCAGACCCACGCCAAGGCAATGGCCCCGGCGTAAAACCTCAATAGGGATGCCCTCACCGGCATCCCTTTTTTATTGCAAAAATTTGTATTGCAAAGAATTCGTAGGGGCGGACGCCTCTGTCCGCCCGCCCGGGTTTGTACCGCACCTCTTGCAAAGCCCTGTCATTGCGAGACCAGTTCGCAAACTGGTCGTGGCAATCCGCGTCCCACATACTCCACTCGTCCCCCATATAAAAAACGCCGAGGCAAACGCCTCGGTGCTTAGCGTGCCAAAAAAATATTTTTACCACGCTGCTCAGGTTTTTGAAACCTTAAAAAAGTTTCAAAAACCATTGATTTTAATGGTAAGGGACTCCCTTCTTGGGTTTCCCTCACACGCCCTTCCTTACCGTTATCGTAATTCCTACCACTCTATCGACAGGCCCCCGCTTTCTTTCACTTTTTCGCATCACTGCCGAAGAACATATCCGCCCAGAATTTATAGGTGTGGCTGTGCTCGGCGTACCACTCATGGTTATCCTCTTTTATCTTGTCCGTATCGGCGTATTTCTCCAGAGCTTGGCAGGCCTGCACATAGGCTCGCTGCAGGGCACGCATCCGGGCGGACATATGCTCCAAAAGACTCATGATCTTCGCCGGATTCTCCTGGAAGAAGATGCTGAAATTGTCATGGTTGATGATCTTCACCACCGTGGGCTCCAGGGCCACCGCCGTGGTGTTCCGGGGGCGGGTCTCCAGGAAGCTGATGACATTCAAAAAGTCCCCCGCTTCGATCTCCACCACCAGCTTCTCCTCCGGGGTGCCGTAATTGATGTACACGCCCACGCGGCCCAGCATCACATCGTAAATGGCCAGCTCAAAGCTCTTTTCCTTTAGAATGATCTGCCCTTTTTTGAACTTTTTTTCCTTGCCTTCGATCATCTTTTCCGTTCCCTTTCTCATTTTTTACCATTGTACCCTACCGGGGCGCGGATTGTCAATGGAGAAGTCCCCCGCACAGGCCGCAAAGGCCCGTGCGGGGGACATTTTTGTGCGCTTTTACCGAACGAGCCCCCGGCGGTATTCCGCATTCAGCTCCCACAGCTCCTTTTCACCGTCGATATACGGCTGGTAGAAGGCATCCACCCGACCGCCGCCCAGATTGTCGCAGCCATTGCAGCCCTCACAGCTGCTGCCGCAGGCGGCCAAGCCTTGCCGGACGATCTGTTCACGCTGGGCCCGGGTGGTGTCCCGGATCAAAATTGATTGCATAAGCCTCACTCCTTATCCGGCCCGCACCAGCATATTTTCGGCAAAAATGCCGTAGCCCTGGGTGGGGTCGTTGATCATCACATGGGTCACGGCGCCCACCAGCTTGCCGTTTTGCAGAATGGGACTGCCGCTCATACCCTGGACGATGCCGCCGGTGGCCTGGAGCAGCTCCGGGTCCGTGATGCGCAGCAGCAGGTTTCGGGTGGAGTCCGCATCCCGGAATACCTTCACGATCTCCACCTGATACTCTCGAATTTCCTCACCGGAAACGGTGGAGAGGATCACCGCACGGCCGGGCTTCACTTCCTCGGCACCGGCCACAGGCACCGCCTGGCTCCGAGCGGGGAAATCGGCGTCGGATACGGTGCCGAAGATGCCGCCGTCACTGTTCACCGTCACCGTGCCCACATCCCGCTGCACGGAAAAGTCGCCCTTCAGCTCACCGGGCTCGCCCTTTTCGCCCTTCTTCACCGCTTTCACGGTGGTCTCCATAATGGAGCCGGAGCCCAGGCTCATAAGCTGGGCCGTGTCCACATCGGTAATGCCGTGACCCAGGGCGCCGAAGCTGCCGCTCTCGGGGTCATAATAGGTCATGGTGCCGATGCCGGCCATGCTGTCGCGGATCCACGCCCCCAGGCGGACGCTGCCGTCGTCGCCGCACACGGGGGTGATGTTCACCGTTTCATACGCCTGACCCCGCTGAAGGGTCATCTGCGCCTCCTTATCGCCGTTTTCCCGAAGCAGCTTCTGCAAGTGCTCCGTGGAAACGATTTTTTCGCCGTTAAAGGTCAAAAGCAGGTCGCCCTCTCGGATGCCGCACTGCAGAGCCGGGCTCCTGCCGTCCTCCAGCTCCGACACATCCACCACCAGTACGCCGTCGGCAAAGAGCTTGATGCCCACTGCCTGCCCCAAGGGGATCACGGTTTTCTCCTGGGCGTAGGCGCCCCGGACGCAGACTGTAAGCGCCAGCAAAATCGCCGCGCACAAGGCCGCCGCGCGCCCCCAAAGGGATTTGCCTCTTGCTTCATACATGCAGCCACCCCTCGCTTTTTCATTTTTGTCGTCGACGACAACCTTTACTTTGCGCCGCCGGAGCGAAAAAATGACCGGCAATTATAGGAGAATGTGTCTCGATTTTCTGCGGCTCATTGATTTATATTATTATATTATAATGTAAAATAATCGTATAAATTTGGATATTTCTCAAAAAATCCCATATATCCTCCCTCTCCGCCCCCACCGGGTTCTTGCTTTTCGGAGAAAGACACAGTATAATAGTTCCCATACATTTACCCCACCGAAAAGAGGTTTACGCCATGAGGATCACCGTAAAAGTTGGCACATCCACCCTGACCCACGCCACGGGCCGGCTGAACATCCAGCGCATCGAGAAGCTGTGCAAGGTACTCAGCGACCTGAAAAACGCCGGTCACGAGATCATCCTTGTCTCCTCCGGGGCCATCGGCATGGGCGTGGGCAAGCTGAACCTGCCCGGTCGGCCGGCCGATATGCCCGGCAAGCAGGCCGCTGCCGCCGTGGGCCAGTGCGAGCTGATCTACACCTACGATAAGCTCTTCGGCGAATATAATCACACCGTGGCGCAGCTCCTGCTCACCGGCGAGGACATCAAAAACGGGCAGCGCAGCCACAATGTGCGCAACACCCTCACCCGCCTGCTGGAGCTGGGCGCCCTGCCGGTCATCAATGAAAACGATGCCGTGGCCACGGACGAGATCGGCGTGGAGAACACCATCGGTGAAAATGACACCCTTTCCGCCATCGTGGCCGCCGCCATCGGCGCAGACCTGCTGGTGCTGCTGTCGGATATTGACGGTCTCTACGACAGCGACCCCCACCAAAACCCCGATGCCCGCATCATTCCCACCGTGGAAAATGTGGACGATCACATTTACGCCCTGGCCGGTGGCACCGGCTCCGCCCTGGGCTCCGGCGGCATGGTCACCAAGCTCAACGCCGCCGTCATCGCCACCTCTGCCGGCTGTGAGATGGTCATTGCCAACGGCAGTAAGCCCGACCTGCTCTACGACATCGCCCAGGGCAAGCCCGTGGGCACAAGATTTTTGAAAAGAAAGGTGTAACGCCATGACGACTATGGAAATCATCCGCCGCACCCGGGCCGCCCGGAGCAGCCTGCACACCCTGACGGCGGAGGATAAGAACCGCCTGCTCCTGTCCATGGCTCAGAGCCTGCGGCAGCATACAGATGACATTCTCGCCATCAACGCCCGGGATGTAGAAGCCGCCCGGGGCAAAATTTCCGATGTGATGCTGGACCGTCTCCGGCTGGATGAAGGCCGCGTCGCCGCCATGGCCGACGGGCTTTGTGCCGTGTCCCGGCTTCCGGACCACACAGGCCGCATCCTCAGCGAGGTGAAGCGCCCTAACGGCATGACCATCTATAAAAAGCAGGTGCCTCTGGGCCTGGTGGCCATCATCTATGAGAGCCGTCCCAATGTCACCTCCGATGCCGCGGCCTTGGCCATTAAGAGCGGCAATGTCTGCGTCCTGCGCAGCGGTCGGGAGGCCATCGGCAGCGCCCGGGCCATCACCGCTGCTCTGAAGAAGGGCATCGCCGCCGCAGGCGGAAACCCCGATATTCTCAATATTTTGGAGGACACCAGCCACGACAGCGCCCGTCAGCTCATGCAGGCCAAGGGTCTGGTGGACCTGCTCATTCCCCGGGGCGGCGCGGGCCTTATCCGGGCCTGTGTGGAAAACGCCACCGTCCCCTGCATCGAGACCGGCACCGGCATCTGCCATGTCTATGTGGATGAATTTGCCGACCTGGAAAAAGCTGTAAAAATCATCATCAACGCCAAAACCAGCCGTCCCTCCGTCTGTAACGCCGAGGAGGTCTGCCTGGTCCATAGGGCCGTGGCGGAAAAATTCCTGCCCATGCTGAAAAAAGCCCTGGTGGATGACCGCCGGGCGGCGGGGCAGATCCCCGTGGAGCTGCGCCTGGACCCGGCGGCGGCCCGGATCATCCCCGGCACCCCCGCCTCCGAGCGGGATTTTGACACGGAGTTTTTGGATTATATCCTGGCCGTGGCTGTGGTAGGCAGCGTGGACGCCGCCATCGCCCACATTTTGCAGCATTCCACCGGCCACAGCGAGGCCATCGTCACAGAAAACGCTGAAAATGCCCGGCGCTTTGAGGAGGAAACGGACAGTGCCGCCGTTTATGTCAATGTCTCCACCCGCTTCACCGACGGCGGCGAATTCGGCCTGGGCTGCGAAATGGGCATCTCCACCCAAAAGCTCCACGCCCGGGGTCCCATGGGCCTGGACGAGCTGAGCACCTATAAATATATCATCCACGGCAACGGCCAAACCCGCTGACCGCCACCGTAAACTCTCCCAAACATCCGTAGGGGCGGGGTGCTACCCCGCCCCTCCTTACGCTGTTTTTCCTGCAAAGATTGACAAAAATGACCTCGCATGAGAAAATAATACCGTAAGCTGCCAATGAACGAGAACCGCACGGGGGAAGGAAGACACAATGGAGCCAAAATTGATTTATGAAGATGACATCCATCGCATCTATTGTTACAAGGTCGAAAGCCTCGATCGGGTCTCAAAAATGCAGGCTTTTCTCAAGGAATATTACCCGGACCATGTTTACACCAATATAACCATTATTTTTGAGAATGACGACGAGTACATTCCCGACCAAAAGTACGATACCTTTGAAGAGATCACAGCGCGGTACCATGCCACCCATTTGGAGGACCTGGTGGATCATATTTCCCTGAATACCACCATAAACGGAAAGCGATCCCTAATCACGATGTACCCCAACGGCGCTGTTACAGTCTGCGTCATGAAAAAGTGATACACCAACATTCCCCGCCGGCCAAGCCGACGGGGAATGTTGGTTTTCATCGCAGCCGATAAGCTTTTACCCCGCCGCACCAGGCGGACAGGGGCGTCCGCCCCTACATTTCCACCGTAGGGCGGGGTGCCCTCACCCCGCCACCCGGGCTTGCACCGCACCGCTTGTAACCCTCCGTAGGGGCGACCCTTGCGGTCGCCCGCGGGAGGGGAAATCGCCGAAGCGCCGCCGGTGGCGGAGGAAGCGAGGCGATTTCGAGGAAGTGCCCCGATTGGCGGCCACGACAGTGGCCGGGAATCGGTTGGCACAACGGTGGGCAAGAGAGCTCCTCCCCTACGCGCCCCATAAAATGCGTAGGGCGGGGTGCCCTCACCCCGCCGCCCGTCAATCATCGCATTTCCCGGCAGGGCACACGGGCCCTGCCCTACAAAAATGCGTGTAGGGCGGGACCCATGTGTCCCGCCGCCCACCAACCACCGAACTCCTTGCAAAAAGCCTGTCATTGCGAAGCCAGTGCGCACACTGGCTGTGGCAATCCGCAACTCCAAAGACTCCACACGCCAAAAACGACCGGCCCCAGGCCGGTCGTTTTCTAATATTCCATATATTACCACATATCCGCTGCCGCGCTTAATTCTGACCCCGCTCGAAGATCTTCAAAATATCGTCGAAATGGCTCTGCTCCTTTTTCAGCTCCGCCTCTTCCTCCGGGGTAATGCCCTCCGTCGGTTCCTGGGCGGGCTGCTTTGCCTCCGGGGCAGCCTTTCCGGCCACAGGCTTTGAAATCTGCGCCACCTCATCGGGCTCCGCAAAGCCCGTAGCAATAACGGTCACGCGGATCTCGTCGTCCAGATTCTCGTCGAAAGTGGCGCCAAAGATGGTCAGCGCATCGGGGCTCACCGCCTCCTGTACCAGGGTGGCAGCCTGCTCCACCTCCTCCAGGCCGATGTCCATGGAGCCGGTGACATTGATCAGCACGCCCTTGGCGCCCTGGATGCTGGTCTCCAGCAGGGGGCTGGAAATGGCCATGCGGGCGGCCTCCTCGGCCTTACCCTTCCCGGCGGCGCGGCCCACGCCCATGTGGGCCAGGCCTGCATCCTTCATCACAGCGGTGACATCCGCAAAGTCCAGGTTAATGAATCCGGTCTCCCGAATCAGGTCGGAAATGCTCACCACCGCCTGGCGCAGCACATCATCCGCAATTTCAAAGGCGTTGGAAAAAGTAATCTTCTGATCGGTGGCATACTTCAGCCGCTCGTTGGGGATGATGACCAGAGAATCCACCTTCCCCCGCAGCTCCTCAATGCCCTGCTCGGCCTGGGTCATGCGGCGGCGTCCCTCAAAGCCGAAGGGCTTGGTCACAACGCCCACGGTGAGAATGCCCTGTTCCCGGGCGCTCTCGGCCACCACCGGAGCCGCGCCGGTGCCGGTGCCGCCGCCCATACCGGCGGTAACAAACACCATATCGGTGTTTTCCAGTGCTTTAGAAAGCTGATTGCGGCTCTCCTCGGCGGCCTTGCGGCCCACCTCCGGGTCGGAGCCTGCGCCCTTGCCGCCGGTGAGCTTCTCACCGATCTGGATCTTATAGCTTGCCGCAGAAGAATTCAGCGCCTGCTTATCTGTATTCACGGCCACAAAATCAACGCCCTTGACGCCGCTGGTGACCATGCGGTTTACCACATTGTTTCCGCCGCCGCCAACACCGATGACCTTGATGCTGACCACATTTTCCACTCCTGTATCCATTGCAAATGCCATGTCGCTTCCTCCTGCTGCAGATTGTCTGAGATGGCAGTCTTGCCATCGATTAACAAGGTTCTGCCCTTGTATAATCGATGGTATCATCCGTTTATAGAATGGTTTCGCTGCTGCTATATCGTATTTTATTCTATCTCACTTTCCCTTTTCGGTCAAGTATTCCCCGGCATTTTCCCGAAAAAGTTTATCCCGGAACGAACCGGACCTCTTTTCGCGTCAGGTCGATGGTCCCCTTCTCGTTCTCCTCCAGCTTGGTGTCCACCACCGCCAGCAGGCAGTCCAGCTTGTAGCCGAAGTCGGCATCCCAGGAAAGAAGCACATCAAACCTCCCGTCAAACCGCAGAGTAATATAGCTGCCGTCCTCCAAATGGATCTCCTGGCACCGAGACAGGGCCTCCCGGCTGTTCAGGGCCGCCAAAAGCGTCAAAAGGGTCTCCTTGGCGCTCTGCTGCTCCGCATCCACCTGCAGGGCCTTCCCCGCCTCCGGCTCCAGGGCCGTCAGTCCGGTGACCCGGGTGGCCTCCGCCGCCGTATTCGTTTTTTCCACCAGCTTGCCGCTGCTGCTGAGCAGCCAGGTTTCGCCCCCCTGCTCCAAGGCGCACAGGGCGCCGTTTTCCTCCACCTGGATGCACAGGGTATCCGGGAGCTTTCGGCTGATGCGCACGCTGGAGATATAGGGCAGCTTCCGGGTGATCTCCTCCGCCGCCCCAAATTTATTGATAAGAAATAGGTTATCGCCCACATGGATGTTGCCGCTTTCGGCGATCTCGCTGTCCGTATAGCGGCTGTTGCCGGTAACCTCGATGGTATCCACCTTGAAAAACACAGCCAGGGCGGCAACAATGGCGCCGCAGATGACAAAAAACATCAGCAGCTTATATAAAAAGGAAAAGCTTCCCTTTCTTTTTCTGCGTCTGCGCCTGTTCCGTCCGGCCATGGGAATCCTCAACTTTCGTAAAAATCTTCTTTTCGTATGCAGGCGCCCAGGCCCGCTAAGTCCGCTACTATGTCGGCGTAGCCCCGCTCAATGTGGTGGATCTCCTCCACCCGTGTCACGCCTTCGGCCTGAAGACCCGCCGCCACCAGTGCCGCGCCGCCCCGCAGATCCGTAGCCTGCACCGCCGCGCCCCGAAGGGTTTTCACTCCGCTTACAATAGCCGCCGCCTCCCGGACCTGAATCTGCGCGCCCAGCTTTTTCATCTGCTCCACATGGCGGTAGCGGTTGGAGAACAGGTTCTCCACGAACACCGTGTCCCCTTGACTCCGGAGCAGTGCCGCCATCATAAGGGCCTGGTCGTCCGTGGGAAACCCCGGATACGGCGATGTCCGCACCGGCGAAACCGCCCGCAGCCGCCCCCGGCTCTTCAGCCGTATGCCTCCGCCGTCGCTGCAAATTTCGCATCCGCTCTCCCGCAGCACGCACAGCGGCGCCGCCAGCTCCCGGTAGTCGGCCCGGCGCAGGTAAATGCATCCGCCCGTCCCCGCCGCCGCGCACAGATAGGTGGCCGCCACAATGCGGTCCGGATGTACCCTGTGCGAGCAGCCGTGGAGCTTTTTCCGTCCCTCCACCACAACGGTGGCGGTGCCTGCGCCCTGGACGCAGGCGCCCATTTTCCGCAGAAACTCCTGCAGCTCCACGATTTCCGGCTCCCGGGCTGCGTTGGAGATAGTGGTCACCCCCTCCGCTCCGCAGGCCGCCAGAATGGCGTTTTCCGTAGCGCCCACGCTGGGAATCCGCAGAAAGATCTCCGCGCCCCGGAGCCTCTCGCCCCGGCAGAGTATGTTGCCGTCCTCCTCCCGCACCCGGGCCCCCAAAGCCTTCAGGGCCGCCAGGTGCAGGTCTATGGGCCGGGGCCCCAAGTCGCATCCCCCGGGATAAGTACATTTCGCCCGGCCGCACCGGGCCAGAATCGCGCCCAAAAACATCACCGACGAGCGCATTCGGCGCATCAGCTCCCGGGGTATCTCCCACCCGGTAAGAGCCCGGGTGTCCACCACCAGGTCTGCGCCCTCCCGGTGAACGCTTCCGCCCAGGTGTCCGATGATCTGTGCCGCCGTGTCCACATCGCTGAGCTTCGGGCATCCCTGCACCCGGCACACGCCGGCGCAAAGCACCGTAGCCGCCAGCATGGGCAGCACGCTGTTTTTGGCCCCCTGCACCGTCACCGCGCCGGAGAGTTTTCTGCCGCCCTCCACCAAAATGACGCTCATATTCCTCCCCCGTTTTCATAGAATGTACGCCATCCTATGCCCCCCGGGGTCTGTTGGTTACTTCACCAGCTCCATCACCGTATTATATATCCGCTCCGTAGCGTCCAAAATGCCCAGCTCCGCCATGCCCCGGCTCATAGAGGCCAGGCGCGTGGGACTTCCCAGAATATCCCTCGCCGTGCGGTAGAGCTTTTCGCCGCTGGACTCCTCCTCCCGGATGAGGCACGCGCCCCCGTGCTGGGCGAGAATCCGCGCGTTCTTCTCCTGGTGGTTATTGGCCACATACGGCGACGGCACGATGATGGTCGGCACCGCCAGAGCCGTAATCTCGCTGATGGTAGACGCCCCGGCCCGGCAGATCACCAGGTCTGCCGCCCGCATCACCACGGCCATATCGTAAATATACTTCCGCACATCCAGCTTGTGGCTGCCCGGGAGACCTGCCTTCTGCATCTCCTGCTGCATAGTCTCCCAGCCCCGGCCGCCTACGGCGTGGATGTGGTAAAAGGGATACCCGTCCTCTTTTTCCTTCTTAAAAAAGTCCAGCATCTGCCCGTTCATGGTGCTGGCCCCCAGGCTGCCCCAGAAGGACACCACCAAAGGCTCGTCCTTCCCCATGCCCAAAGCCGCCTTGGCTTCCTCATGGGTCAGGTCAAAGAAGTCTCCCCGCACCGGGGTACCGGTGACGGCAATGCGCTCCGGGTGCTTGTAGAGCGCCCGGCACTCCTCAAAGCCCACCATAATGCGCGAGGCGTGCTTTTCCAGCATTTTTGTGGTCAGCCCCGGGATCATGTTGGCCTCGTGTACCGCCGTGGGGATGCCCCGCAGGGCGGCGTATTTTACCATGGGATAGCTTGCGTAGCCTCCGGTGCCCACCACCAGGTCCGCGGGAAACTCCTTGAGAATGGCTCCCGTCTTGCGCCGCAGAGCCAGCATTTCCCAGGCGCTCTTGCAGTTGTGCCGGATGGCCTCCCAGCTCACCGACCTCTCCAGGCTGCCCACGGCAATGCCCCGATAGTCGTAGCCCGCCTGGGCCACCAGGTCCCGCTCAATGCCCTCCGGCGTTCCCACAAAGAGGACTTCCACCGTAGGGTCCTTTTTCCGCATATAGCCCGCCAGGGCCAGGGCCGGGTTCACATGGCCCGCCGTGCCGCCGCAGGTAAAGATAACTTTCATCGCTTCCTCCTCTTATCCGCCCCGGGGTGCCGGGATCTGCCTGGATACACTCAGTACAATGCCCATTTCAAATAGCTGCAATGCCAGGGCCGTGCCGCCGTAGCTGAAAAACGGCAGGGAAATGCCCGTGGCCGGGACCAGTCCCGATACCACCGCAATGTTCAAAAAGGTCTGCAGGCTGATCTGGGTCATAACGCCCACCACCAGCAGCGCCCCGAAGCGGTCCCGGGCCTGGAGGGCGATCCAAAAGCCCCGCAGGATCAGCAGCGCAAACACCAGCATCACCAGCGTCGCCCCGATAAGTCCCAGTTCCTCGCACACCACGGCGAAGATAAAGTCGTTGTGCTCCTCGGGCAGGTACAGAAACTTCTGCCGTCCCTTGCCCAGGCCCACCCCCGTGAGCCCGCCGGAGCCGATGGCGATAAGGCTCTGGCACATCTGGTAGCCCTCGTCCAGGGCATCGATCCACGGGTCCTTCCACATGCGGATGCGGTCCGCGCCGTAGGAGATGATCCCGGCCTCCACCAGCTTCACATAGATCAGGCCCACCGCTGCCACGCCGCTTATGCCGCCGATGATCCAGCGCTTGTCAAGGCCGCCCACGATCATCAGCACAATTCCCGTGCCCACGATCAAAATGGTGCCCGACAGATGCGGCTCCAGCAGCATCAGTCCCGCGAAAAAGCCCAGGATCAGGATATAGGGCCGAACGCCGTATTTGAAATTCTCCATAAGGTTTTTCTTTTTGGAGATGCTGTCGGCAAAGTAAACGATGATGGCCAGCTTCGCGATTTCAGAGGGCTGAAAGGTCAGCACGCCCGCCTTGCCCAGCCAGCGGGTGGCGCGGTTTTGGGTGATACCCACCCCGGGCACCAGCACCAGGGCCAGCAGGAAAACCGACACATACATGAGGATTTTCGCCATACCCCGGAGTCGGTGATAGTCTATCCGCGCCATTGCGAGCATAGCCGCCAGACCCAGCAGGGCAAACAGCCCCTGCCGCTTTAAGTAATAGGCCGGGTCACCGCTTTCGTAGTTGGCCGAGGGAAAGCTGGCGGAAAACAGCATCACCAGCCCCATAATGGTCAGCAGCAGGGTCAGGAGTAAAAACGGAAGGTCCATGCGCCCCGCCGCCAAGGGTCTGACGCCCTGGCCCCGGCTCTGCCCCCGGGCCTGGCTCTGCCCCGGGTCCCGCCGGACCCGCTTCCGGGCAAATACCCCCCGCTGTTTCCTTTTTTCCGTCTGGGGCATGGTCTTTCCCTCCTCTCCCCTATTTTACAAACGAAAATCATAAATGTCCGCGTATCAAAAAACCTGTCATTGCGAAGCCGGTGCGCCCGTCCCTACAACCACTTCCGTAGGGGGCGGCGTCCTCGACGCCCCGTTTTACCGCACTCCTTGTAACCCTTCGTAGGGGCCGATGCCTACATCGGCCCGCACACCGCACTCCTTGCAATGTGTCATTGCGAAGCCAGTGCGCACACTGGCTGTGGCAATCCGTCCTTTAATATGCAAACCGATTCATCACACCCAGATAGGCCAGCACACAGAAGATGGCGCTGACCGTAGTGAATACCGCCACGATCTTGGTCTCCTTCCACCCGCACATCTCAAAGTGATGGTGCAGCGGCGCCATTTTGAAAATGCGCTTGCCGTGGGTCAGCTTGAAGTAGCCCACCTGCAAAATGTCCGACAGGGTCTCACAGATATACACGATGCCCACGGGGATCAGCACCAGGGGCATATCATAGGCAAAGGCCAGGGCCGCCACCGCTCCCCCTAAAAACAGGGATCCGGTGTCTCCCATAAACACCTTGGCCGGGTAGTGATTGTAGAGCAAAAAGCCAAAAAGGCCCCCTACCATAGCCCCGCCGAAGATGCCCAGCTGGGGAAACTGCTTCCACACAATGCCCATCACCGCGAAGAAAATCGCCACAGGAACGGTGACGCTGGAGGACAGGCCGTCCAGCCCGTCGGTGATGTTCACCGCGTTCACCGTACCCACGATGATAAAGGCCGCCAGCACCATGTACACCACCCAGTTCAGCACCACATAGGTGTTGAAAAACGGGATGTACAGGTTGGGGCTCAGATGTCCCTCATAGCGCAGCAGGCACAAAAAGGCCACCGCCGCCGCCAGCTGCAAAAGGAATTTCTGAATGGCCGTAAGCCCGGTATTGTGGTGGTGCTTCACCTTCTGATAGTCGTCAATGTAGCCGATAACGCCGAACACCAGGGCAAACAGATACACATAGATGTGGGTGAAATCCCCCTGCGCCATGCCCCTCCAGCCCAGCGCCACCACCGTGACGCCGATGCCGATGATGAACATAAGCCCGCCCATGGTAGGCGTGCCCTGCTTGGTCATGTGCCAGGTGGGGCCGATCTCCTTGATGCTCTGCCCCGCCTTCAGCTTCACCAACTCCGGGATCAGCAGCTTTCCGGCCAGAGCCGTAATGGCAAAGCAGATAACGCAGGCTAAAATCACTTGCAGGATCATAATTTTCTTTCCTCTCTTCGCCCCTCACGGGCTTTTTTCTTCTGTATTCACAGCAGGGACCGAACGATCTCCCGCTCATCCATAGGGCGAGTTTCGTTTCCGATCTCCTGGTAAGTCTCGTGTCCTTTGCCGCACAGGAGGATCACATCTCCCGCCCGGCCCTGCTCCATGGCCAGAGCAATGGCTTTTCTCCGGTCCGGCTCCACCGCATACCGCCCCGCCGCCGCTGCCATGCCCGGCAGAATGTCCCGGATAATGGCCTCCGGGTCCTCGGTGCGGGGATTGTCGCTTGTGACCACAGCGAAGTCCGCAAGTCTCGCCACCGCCTGCCCCATCCGGGGGCGCTTTTCCTTTTCCCGGTCCCCGCCGCAGCCGAATACGGCGATGACCCGGCCCCGGGCAAACCCCCGGGCCGTTTGCAGCACATTTTCCAGAGCGTCCGGTGTGTGGGCGTAATCTATGAGGAGGGTATAGGGCTTTCCCGGTGTGGGTACCACCTCCATGCGGCCCTTGACCCCGGGAAAGGTCCGCAGGGCCTGGGCGCAGGTCTCCGCCGAGATCCCCAGCAGCCGGCACGCTGCCATGGCCCCCAGGGTATTATACACCGAAAACCGCCCCGGCACACCCACCTGCACGGGGATTCTTTTTTCGTTTTCCCGGACGGTGAATTCCACCCCCCGGCTGAAAAGCCGGATGTCCTCGCCCCGGAGGTCTGCTTCCTCCCCCAGTCCGTACAGCAGCACCGGGCAGCGGGACCCGGCTAAAATCCGCTGTCGCCAGGGGTCGTCTCCGTTGCACGCCGCCGTGCGGCAATGGCGAAACAATTTCGCCTTGGCGTCGCAATAGTGCTCCATAGTTTTGTGGTAATCCAGGTGGTCCTCCGTCAGGTTGGTAAACACCCCGACGGTGAAGGGAATGTTCTCCGTTCTGTCCTGTAAAAGCGCATGAGATGACACCTCCATGACACCGAATTTGCACCGATTTGTCACCATTTTCCCCAGGATTTTTTGAATTTCCAGGGCGTTTGGCGTGGTCCTCCGGGCGGGAAAACGCTCCTCTCCGGCCCGGTTTTCCACAGTGCCGATAAGCCCGGTTTTCTCCCCCGTCGCCTCTAAAATATGCTTTATCAGATAAGTTGTCGTGGTCTTTCCGTTGGTGCCCGTAACGCCTATAAGCTTCAGGCTTTTGGCGGGATTTCCGTACCAGTTGCAGGCAAGGTGAGCCAAGGCCTTCCGGGCATCGGGCACCAGAATGAGCGGTGCGCCCCGGGGCAGATTTTCCGGCGGTTTTCCCTGGCAGGCCACCGCCGCCGCGCCCCTTTTCAGAGCCTCAAGAGCATAGTCCCCGCCGTCGCAGCGGTTTCCAGGGATCGCCACAAAAACGCTGTCCTTTTCCGTCTCCCTGGAATCACAGAAAACCCCTGTAATTTCAAGGCTTTCCGGCACATTTTGCCTGATGACCTCCACTCCGTGCAGCAGCTCCCGCAGGCGCACTCGGTCCTCTCCTTTCACCGAAAACCACAGGACCTCTCCGGCTCAAAGCATCTCTAAAAAGCAAAGCTCTGCGCCGGTCTCAGTCCGTCACGCCGCCGTCCCGGAGCTGGGCGGAAATCACTGTCCCCGCCTCCACCTGGGAGCCTGCGGCCTCCGACTGATTGATGACCCGGATGCTGTCCGAGCCGCTGTCTGTGGTACCGGTGAAGCGCAGGATCAGTCCCGCGCTGCTCACCGCAACATTGGCCTCACTGGGGGACATGCCCACCAGGTTCGGCACGGTGCAAAGGGTACTGGGCTTTTCCGACCCGGCATAGAGGATCACCCGGGACTTGCCGGGGATCACCGTGCCGCCCTCGGGGGTCTGGTCGGTGACGGTATCGCCGTCGCCCACCACCTTCACAGAGAAGCCCCGGGCCTTCAGCTTGGCCTCGGCGTCCGAAACGGACATACCGATCACATAGTTCACCGTGGTGTCGGAGCCCAGCAGCTCCTCCGCGGAATAGGAGGGCTCCACGCCCAAATAAGGAAGAATCTCCGACATGATCTGGCTGGCATAGGGGGCTACGGTGCCGCCGCCGCCACGGCCCTCCCCGGCAGGGGTATCCAGGGTCAGGAGCATGATATACTTGGGTTTATCCGCCGGGGCAAAGCACATGAAGGACAAAATGGTGTCGCCTGTTTTCCCCTTATCCGCCGTGCCGGTTTTGCCGCCGATGCGGTAGCCCTTCACCTGACCGTTGCGGCCCGTGCCGGAGGAAACCACATACTCCAGGCACTGACGCACCAGGGCGGAGGTCTCCTCGCTGACCACCTGGCGCACCGGGGTGGTATCATGGCTGGAGAGAACATTGCCGTCGCTGTCCACCACCCGCTCCACCACATAGGGAGTGTGGAGGTAGCCGCCGTTGATGCAGGCGGCCTGGGCGGAAATAAGGGCAATGGGGGTGGTATTGAAGTTCTGCCCGAAGGCGTAGCAGGCCAGGTCCAGCTCCGAGGAGGTCTCCTGGGGGGCGAAGATGCCCAGGGCCTCGCCGTCTAAGTCGATGCCGCTGCCGTTTATGATGCCGAAGTTCTTCATATAATCATAGAACTTCTCCGTGCCCAGGCGCAGGCCGTAGGTGATGAAGGCGGGGTTGCAGGAGTTACCCGCCGTTTGCTCCAGGGTCTGGTGGCCGTGGCCGCCCCGGTTGCTGCAGTGGATGGTGGCGTCCAGCACATGGATGGAGCCGGAGCAGTCGAAGGTGGTATCCTTGTCGATAACCCCCTCCTCCAGAGCCGCCGCCAGGGTCAAGACCTTGAAGGTGGAGCCGGGCTCATAGGTATCGTTGATGGCCTTGTTGCGCCACTGGCGCAGCTGGGCGTCCGCCAGGTCCAGCTTCTTCTCCGTCACCAGCTTGGCGACGGCGGCATCATAAATGGAGGAAGGGTCATTCAGGTCGTAGCCGGGGCTGGAGGCCATGGCCAAAACCGCGCCGGTCTCCACATCCATGACAATGCCCGTGGCGCCGTTGGCGGCCTCGGTGGCGGTGACCATCTCATTAATGGCCTTTTCCACATAATACTGAACGGTGGCGTCCAGGGTCAGGACGATGTCGCTGCCGTTTTTCGCCTTATAATACTGCTCATAGCCATAGAGCATATCGTTGCCCGCCGGGTCCTTGGTAGACACCACCAGGCCCGTTTGCCCCTCCAGGGTGCTGTTATACCGGGCCTCCAGGCCGTAGAGGCCGGTGTTGTCTGTGCCTACGAAGCCAATGACCTGAGAGGCCAGGGTGGAATAGGGATAGTAGCGCTTGGCATCGGTGGCCATGTAGACTCCCACCACGCCCTCATCATTGATGTAGCTGCGAATTTGGTCGGCTACCTCCTCCTCTATGCGCATTTTCAGCACCTCGTACTGGGAGTCGGTGCGCTCCATTTTCTTGAGGATGCCCTCCTTGTTGATCTGCAGGATCTCCGAGAGCCTTTGGGCCACGCTGTCCTTGGTCCAGGTGACGGGGGCATCCTTGTCGTTCAGGGCGCGATTCATTTCCAGAGGGGAGAGAAAAACCGTTTCCGCTGTGGCGGAGATGGCCATAATATTGCCGTTGCGGTCGTAAATGGTGCCCCGGGTGGCGGTGACCACGGTGCTGCGGGTCTGCTGGTCCAGGGCCTTGGCCTCCAGCTCGTCGTGGCGCAGAATTTGCAGGGAGAAGAGCTTGAAAAAGAGCGCAATGAACACACCTACACCCAAAAAGGCCATGAGGATCAGGGTGCGGTTTTGGATGGTGCGGTTGGCCCGACGGACCTTTTCACTTTTGCGGTTCATTTCGCCGTTGGTGGGGGTCATTTTTTGCTCCTTTTCTCGCATTTTGGCTGAGTTGGCAGGGGTATTACGGATTGCTGTGGGCGGTGTACGCCCCGGCAATGACAGGGAGTTTTGCAGGGGTGCGGTAGGGCGGGCCGATGTAGGCATCGGCCCCTACGGAATTCCTTGTAGGGGCGGACGCCCCTGTCCGCCCGGCCCCGATAACGCAACACCATGTAGGGCAGGGCCCGTGTGCCCTACCGGGGGTGCGGGGAAAGAATCCCCCAGTCACGGCTTTGCCGTGCCAGCCCCCTTTAGGCAAGGGGGCCAAGGGGACGGGGGTTGCGGATTGCCACACCAGTGACATCGGTCACTGGTTCGCAATGACAGGGGGGTTACAAGGGGTGCGGTAGAGCGGGCCGATGTAGGCATCGGCCCCTACGGAATTTGCAAGGTGTGCTTACGGGCGGGCAGGGTAGAACCCCGCCCCTACGGAGGGGTGCAAGAAGTGCGTTTGGGGCGGGTTTAGCGTTGTGGCTATGAGACCAAAGCAAGGAGCAAGAAGTCTCCTTCTTACTCCCTTACTCCTCGCTTCACTATATGGGAGGACTCAGCGGAAATATTCCACCACAGAAGAGACTGCGGCGGCTATGGAGTCCACGATGTTTTCAAGGGCTGTGCCCGCATCGCCGCGATACACCACGGCGCTGTCGCTGGAGGGCAGCTCCAGGTACTCCACCTGGCCGCTGGTGGGCTTCTTCATGCCCGCCTCCTCGGCCACCCGCTTGACAGTGGCCAGGTCAAAGGTCTTTTCATACTGGGTCAGCAGGGCTACCTGACGCTCCTCCAGCTGGCTGATCTCCGACTTCATCTCGGAAATATCCGTGTTTACCTGGGTCAGACGCACGTAGCCCATGAGCAGCAGCACCACCAGGCCCGTCAGCAGCACCGCGCAGGCCAAAACCAAGGGAGAGGGCTTGGCCACGGGCCGGGCCACAGGCTGGCGCTTGGGCTGGGGGGTCGGCTCCCGGTGCGGCTGCTCCATGCGGCCGGCATCGTCTAATGCGCGTTCCCGGGCCAGGGCGTCCAGATCATAGGCCAGGGAGCCGTCTGTATATCCGTATCTGCGGCGATCATATTTCTGTGCCATGATTTCCTCTTCCTTTCTTTCTTGGATTTATCTTCTTCTAAAAAGCCTCGCAGAGTTCGCGTCCGCAGACGCGAAAACTCCAATCATTTTTCACCGCGACATGCGCGTGAGGAAAAATACCTCTCAGGCTGCCAGTGTGGAATTTTTGCGCCCAGCGCAAAAATTATGCGCGCAGCAGGCTGTAAGCCTTTTGGCAGAAAAAACGGAGTTTTTTCGCCAGGTCTTATATCTTTTCTGCCACCCGGAGCTTGGCGCTGCGGGCCCGGGGGTTATAGACCAGCTCCGCCTCGCCTGCCACGATGGGTTTGCGGCCTACCAGCTTCATCTTGGGCTTTTTGCCGCAAACGCACACAGGGAAATTCGGCGGGCAGGTGCAGCCGGTGGAGAGCTCCTGCAAGGTTTTCTTAATAATACGGTCTTCCAGGGAATGGAAGCTGATGACGGCCAGGCGTCCGCCGGGGCGGAGGGCGTCGGAGGCGGCTTGGAGCATGGGGGGCAGCTCGCCCAGTTCATCGTTGACGGCGATGCGGATGGCCTGAAAGCTGCGCTTAGCCGGGTGCTGCTTTTCCCGCAGCGCGGCAGGAGGCATGGCAGCGCGGATGATGCCCACCAGCTGGCCGGTGGTCTCGATGGCCGCTTCCTGGCGGCGGCGGACGATGGCCTTGGCGATGGCCGGGGCATAGCGCTCCTCGCCGTATTCAAAGAGGATGCGGCGCAGGTCCTCGTAGCTCCAGTCATTGACCACATCCCGGGCGGTAAGGGCCGCCGTGCGGTCCATGCGCATATCCAGGGGGGCGTCGTGCATATAGGAGAAGCCGCGCCGGGCTTCGTCCAGCTGCGGTGAGGAGACGCCCAGGTCAAAGAGCATCCCGTCTACGCCGGGAATGTCCAGCTCGTGCAGGACTTCGGCGATGCGGCTGAAATTGCTGTGTACCAGGGTCACCCGGTCCAGATAGTCGGCCAGGCGAATTTTGGCGGCCTCAATGGCCGTTTCGTCCCGATCCAGGCAGATAAGGCGGCCATTTCCGGTGAGTTTTTTTACGATCTCCAGGGAGTGTCCGGCCCGGCCCAGGGTGCCGTCTACATAAATGCCGTCGGGCTTTATATTCAGAGCGGTCAGGCACTCCTCCAGCAGCACCGGCTTATGGCCGAAGGCCTGATCGGATGCGGCATTGCGGTCAAATCCCATAGCTTACAGTCCCATCTCTTCCATAGCCCGCTCCAGGGCGCCACTCTCGAAGGCCAGGGTCTCCTCACGGGCCCAGCGGTCGGCACTCCAGATCTCAGCCCGGTCGAAGCTGCCGATGACCACCACTTCCTTTTGCAGGTCCGCATACTGACGGAGCTTGGCGGGGATGAGGATGCGGCCCTGGGCATCGGGCTCGCAGTCCACGGCGTTGGCCGACAGAACACGCAGGGCCTTGGCCTTGCTGTACGGCAGGTCACGAAGCTTGGCCATGAAGGCGTCCCAGCTCTCGTTGGAATAGATGGAGAGGCAGTGATCCAGGCCGATGGTGACATGGAAGGTCTGGCCCAGCTCTTCCCGGAGCTTGGCGGGGATGAACAGCCGCCCCTTGGCATCGATATTGTGTGCGTATTGGCCGGTCACGGCTGTCCCTCCTTCCATGGGTTTTTGTGGGATCGTGTGGGATTATCCCCCACAAATATGGGCATTACCCCCACAACGCCCCACTTCTATGGTTACAGTATAGTAAATCGGGCGGCTAATTGCAAGAATATTTTTTTCCTAAAATGGAACATATTTCCTAAGGAAATCGGGTATTTTGTACTGTTTTTGCATAAATTAGAACAGTTGTTTGCCTATTTCCCGGAACGAAAAAACACCGCCCACTACATATAGTGGACGGTGTTCGGGTGAGACACGATATATAGTTTTATACCAAGAGAGTCCCGGAGAGTCCTTCGACAATTTGTGCGTTTCTACGAAATTTTACCGCATATTTTGTCAGTTTTCTCCATTCTCCTCCGGCTTTTCCTCCGGCTCAGGAGCGGAGCCGCTGCGGATTTGCTGCATTTGCTCGTTGGAGGCGGCCCGGAAGCGGACCCGGGACTGGCGCACCTCGTCCAGAGCCATCTGAATGGCCTCCTCGGTGCGGCGCAGGGCATCCTCGGTGTAGGCGTTGGCCACCCGATAGAGCTCGCTCGTGCGCTCCTCGGCCCGATGGATGATCTCCGCGGACTTCATGCGGGCGCGCTGAAGGGTCTCGCTCTCGGAGACGATGGTTTTCGCGTCCAGATCGGCCTGGCGGAGCATCTTCTCCACCTCTTTTTTTGCCGAGGCGATATACTCCTCCCGGGCGCGGATCAGCTCCTGGGCCTTCTTGATCTCCAGGGGCATACGGCTGCGGATCTCCGTGAGGATGTCCAAAGCCTCGTCACGGTTGATGGTGCATCTTTCGGCGCTGAAGGGGGCGCTTTTGGCTTCGTCGATCATGCCGTAGAGCATGTCCAGCAGGCGCTGCAGATCTTTTTCTTCCATACTATATCCTCCCGGTTTTCAATTTGATAGGTGGTGCTTCAGTTCCTCCGCCACAGGCAGGGGAACATATTTTTCCAGCGGCTGGCCATAGCGGATCATCTCCCGGACCATGGTGGAGCTGAAGTGCTGGTAGGCGATGCTGGCGGGCAGAAACACTGTCTCCAGATCCGCCCAGATGCCCCGGTTGATGGCGGCCATTTGGTACTCCTGGTCAAAGTCCGTGGCATTGCGCAGGCCCTTGACGATGATGCGGGCGTCCTTTTCCCGGGCGTAGTCGGCCAGCAATCCCCGGAACAGCTCCGCCTCTACATTGGGCAGATCCGCCACGGACCGGCGCAGCATCTCCAGGCGCTTTTCCGCCGGGAACATATGGGCTTTTTTATTGCAGTTGTCCATCACGCACACATAAACCTTGTCAAAGCACAGGGCGGCGCGGCGGATGATGTCCAGGTGTCCCAGGGTAATGGGGTCGAAGCTGCCGGGATAGATGGCTATTTTCATGGGGTCAATCCTCGTTTCTATGGTATACAGTGAGTTTTATTTTGCCGTAACGATACTCTCTGTATATCGAATAGGGGCCGCTGAGCGGGGGCAGAGCCTGATCCGCCGCACTTTCCGCCACAATTATACCATGTCTGCGGCAAATGTCAAACCTTGCGATTTCCTCCAGGGCCTGCTGTAAGAGGCCGGAGGCGTAGGGGGGGTCCAAAAAAATCAGGTCGAACTTCTCGCCGGACTTCAGGTAGCTCATGGCATCGCCGTTTACCACCCGGGCCCGATCCGAAAAGCCGCAGGCCTCCAGATTCTCCCGGATGGCCTGGAGGGCATCCTTGCGCCGCTCTACGAACACGGCGCTCTCCGCCCCCCGGCTCAGGGCCTCAATGCCCAGCTGGCCGGTGCCGGCGAAGAGGTCCAGGACCCGGCGCCCCTCAATATCGAACTGGATGACGGAGAACAGAGCCTCCTTGACCTTCCCCGTGGTGGGGCGGGTCTCCAGGCCCTCCAGCTCCTTTAACCGTCTGCCGCGGGCAGACCCTGTGATAACTCTCATAGCTTTACAGGCGGGGATCGAAGTCCTGGAAAATCACAAGATTTCCGGCAGACTCCGCCGCGCACATCTCCTCTTTTGTGATGATGGTCCAGTTGATCTCCTGGACATGATAGAACCACCGGCACCAGCGCAGGCAGAGATTATCCCGGTCGGAAAACCGGTAGGCGATAAAATCAGGCTTGGCCAGGCAGTTGGTCAGCAAATTGCCCAGGGCCCAGAGCAGGGGTTTGGGCATATTGCCGCCGTCGCCGTGGCGGAGGAAGTTTTCGCTGAGCTGGCCCCGGACGATCTCCGGGCGATTCTTTTTCAGCCACCGGATGCACCGGGGGTCGAAGGACTCAATGCAGTACAGCACCTTATACTTATCCAGCACCGCACAGGTGGCGTCGGCCAGAGCATCGTGGTTCCCCCGCTCCGCTTTCAGCTCCACCACCAGGGGAAGGCCGCTCTGCTCAAACAGGGGCAAGACCTCCTCCAGCAGGGGAATCTGCTCATCGGTACCCTCCAGCCGATACTGCTTTACCTCATCCGCCGTCAGATCCTCCACCAGAACATCGGCCCCGGCGGTGCGCAATAAGCTGGCATCGTGGATAACGGCCAGGTTTCCGTCCTTCATCAAATGGACATCCAGCTCCACGCCGAAGCCCCGGCGGATGGCCTCCTTATAGGCAAGGAGAGAGTTTTCCGGGGCTAAATCCTTGCCGTGGTAGCCCCGGTGGGCATAGCGGTATTTCCGCAGCAGTGTCCAGTAGGAATGGCCCCGGCGGCACACGGTCAGCAGGGCGAATATCTCTGCCAGGAGCAGCAGGATAATAACAATTAAAATGACGGTCCACATATCAGTTATCCATATCCTCCAATGCATCCAGGCCCTTCTTGGCCTCGGGGCGGCTGTCGCCGTGGCGGACGAAGCGCATGGTCACAAGGGCCAGGGCGGAGAACACCGCCGCGTAGGGGAACAGCACCGTCATGCCCAGCTTATCCATCAGCAGGCCCGAGAACATGGGCGTGGCCACCTGGGCGGCCATGGAGGCGGTGTAGTAAAGGCCCGTGTAGCGGCCCACATCCTGCTCCGAGCACATCTCCACCACCATGGGGAAGGAGTTTACATTGATGGTGGCCCAGGCGATACCCGCCAGGGCGAACATGGCATTCATGAGCATAGCGGGGCTGTTATCCCGCAGGAAGGCCGCCACGCCGAAGGCCGTGGCCAGCATGATAACGCCGGCGCAGATGGTCTTTTTCCGGCCCACCTTGGAGGCGATCATGCCCACGGGCAGGTAGGAAATGATGGCCGCCGCCTGGGCGATGATGAGGGTGAGGTTATAGTCCTTATGGAGAATATTGCTGGCATAGACCGAGTATTTACTGGTGACGGCGTTATAGCCGAAGAACCACAGGACAATGGACAGGAGAATGAAGATCATGGACTTCTTCTCCTCCGGGGACAGGCCGCCCTTGACGGCGGGCTGCACCTGGGCCTCGTAGGTCTCCGTACCGTCGTCGCCTTCCACCGTCTCAGGCTTGTCCTCCAGGCCGTAGCGCACGGAGTCCTGGACCATCTGCGCGGCCCACTCCGGCTCCCGGACGGTGAGCAGGAAGATCACCAGGGCCGTGAGCATAATGGCGGCGATAACGGCAAAATAGGCGGTGTAGCTCATGAGGGAGTTGCGCACGGAGGCGGTGGCAAAGACCATGCCCAGGGCCAGAACCAATATGCCGCCGGCAGAGCCCATGAGATTTATGATGGCGTTGGCCTTACTGCGCAGGGGCTTCACGGTGACATCCGGCATCAGGGCAACCGCCGGGGAGCGGAAGGTGGCCATGCTCACCAGCACCACCAGCAGCAAAACAATGAAAAACACCAGGGTGGCGGGGCTCTCCGCCGTTACCTGCCAGGCGTAGGCCTGCCGGGCGGGGACCACATAATTGGTATAGTCGGGATTGGTGTGGGTCTTTTCCCCCTCCTGGATCTGGCTGCGGATGGCGGAGAACTCCTCCTGGGTAAACCGCTCCGAAAGGGTGAAACGCGCGCCATCGGGGGTCAGGAGGGTCTCGTCCTTCTCCTTTTCATAGATGGTCACCAGGGCGGCGGGGTCGTCGATGGCGGAGACCTCCTTAATATTATTGAGCTGGGCCAGGTCCACAAAGCTCAGGCCCACCAGAGCCACGGCGGCAATGAGGGTGCCCACCACGATGAAGGGAGTGCGGCGGCCCTTTTTACTGTGGCTGCGGTCGGAGATGGCGCCGAACAGAGGCAGCAGGAACAGGGCCAAGACATTATCCAGAGCCATGATGACGCCAGACCAGGTCTGGGACATACCGAATTTATTGGTGAGAATCAGGGGGATGGTATTGTCGTAGGCCTGCCAAAAGGCACAGATCAGGAAAAAGGCAAAGCCCACCAGAATCGTCCGCTTGTAGTTTAGTTTCATGTTTTTATGACCATTCCTTTCCGCTATGTTGCAAGGCACAAATGACCAACAGAAAGAACGGTCATAAAGCGTCCTATTTTTCGGTTGCCGCGAAAGCGGCGAGAAAAACGGCTTAAATAAAATGAAAATTGAAATTTTTTCAATTATCCTCCGTTTTTTGCAGTTCTTGCAGAATCTCTGCAATATCCCGGCGCACCCAGGTGGGATGGACGCCGAATTTTTCTATATCCGCCTCCGTCCCCTCGCCGGAGAGAACGAACACCGTGTCAATACCGGCATTGACGCCGCAGGCAATATCCGTGTAGAGCCGGTCCCCCAAAAGCACCGTCTGAGCGGGGGGAAAGCCGGTGCGGGCCATGGAAAGATACACCATGTCCGGCCGGGGCTTACCCAAAAAACGGGGGGTGCGGCCGGTGGCGGTGGTGAGCATACGGCAGACGCTGCCGCAGTCGGGGACGGAGCCGTACCAGGTGGGGCAGACCCAGTCCGGGTTGGTGGCCCAGAACTCGGCCCCGCGATTTAAGAGAATGCAGGCGTCCTCCAGCTTTTGAAAGGTCAGCTCCCGGTCAAAGCCGCACAGAAGAATATCAACATCCGGGTCGGGCCTATCCGTGACGGGGATACCGGCGCTTTCCAGCTGGGCGTAAAAGGAGCGGGTGCCGAACACATAGCACTTTTTCCCCGGGCGCTCCTTTTGCAGGGCGGCGATGCTTACATCCACAGAGGTGAGGTAGTCGGATTTTTCCGTTTCAATGCCCAAGCGGCGCATCTTTTCCATATAGCCCTCCACGCCCCGGGAGGAATTATTGGTGAGGAAGAGGTAGCGGCCACCCACCTGACGGATGTAATGCAAAAAGGGAATGACACCGTCAAAGAGGCGGTCGTCCAGATAAATAGTGCCGTCCATATCCAGAAGAAACAGGCGTTTTTCCCGCAGCGTGGGCATGGGGTCCCCCCTTTTCATACAAATACGATGTTATCATAGCACAAAGCCGCCTTGCAAGCAAGCAAAACGGCTTTGGGGGAGGAAAAATTGTGGAGGACGGGGGTACGGGGATGCGGATTGCCACACCAGTGACATCGGTCACTGGTTCGCAATGACACATTATAAGAAATGCGGTACAGACCCGGAGGGCAGGTAGAGGCGTCCGCCCCTACGGAGGGTTACAAGGAGTGCGATGGGCGGGCCGATGTAGGCATCGGCCCCTACGGAAGTGCAACAAGAAGTGCGGTGGGCGGGCCGATGTAGGCATCGGCCCCTACGGAAGTGCAACAAGAGGTGCAATGGGCGGGCGACCGCAAGGGTCGCCCCTACGGAGGGTTGCAAGTAGTACAGGACGCGGGACGATGTGGGCATCGTCCCCTACGGAAGCGTTACAAGAGGTGCGGTGAGGTGAGGAATCCCCCAGTCACGGCTTCGCCGTGCCAGCCCCCTTTAGGCAAGGGGGCCGGGGGGACGGGGGGGGCGGATTGCCACAGCAGTGACACATTTATTGTTTTATGTGTTATCCTTTTTGGCGGGGCGGCGGAGGAGAAGGGAGCGGAGGGCTTTGCCGTCAAAGGGCAGCAGGGGGTAAAGATAGCCGCGGCCCGCTATGGGCTTGGCGGTGGCCATCAGCACCAGCACGCCCACCAGACCCAGGGCAAAGCCCCACCAGCGCAGGGTGATGGCGCACAGCAGCAGAGCCATACGGCAGAGCTTGCAGGCGTAGCCCATCTCGAAGCTGTGCTGGGCGAAGTTGCTCACGGCTACGAAGGCCATATACACCAGCACCTCCGGCACCAGCCAACGGGACTGCACCGCAAAGTCACCCAGAATCAGCGCACCCAGCATACTGAAGGAGTTGCCCAGGGCATCCGGCGTATTCAGCGATGCCAGCTTCAGCACATCTACAAGCAGCTCCACCAGCAGAAGCTGCAGGGCCAGGGGCACGGCGCAATCCCCCTGCACCAGGAGGAAATCCCAGGGTGGGGTCAGGCCCGCCGGGTCTGTGGCCAGCAGATACCAAAGGGGCGTGATGATGACATTGAGGAGCATGACAAAAAAGCGGATGATGCGCAGGTAGGTGCCCACCAGGGGCGGAAAATAGTAGTCATTGATCTCCTCGTTAAACCGCAGGAGGGACACCGGGAGAAGCATGACGGCGGGGGTATTGTCGATGAGCAGGAGGATATTGCCCTCCATCAGGGAGGCGGTGGCCACATCCGGGCGCTCGGTATAGCGGGTCTTGGGGAAAGGATTATACCACTGGCGGGGGGCGATGGCCTCGGCGATGGTCTCCTGGCTCATGGCGACAGACCGGATGGGGGCGCTGCGGAGCTTTTCCCGAAGCTGGGAGAGGAGCTTGCGGTCCGCCCGGCCCTCCAGGTAGCACAGGGCCACATCACACTGGGAGCGGCGGCTGACCCGGACACGCTCCAGGGTCAGGGCCGGGTCACGAATGCGCCGGCGCAGGAGGGCGGCGTTTTCCATAATGCTCTCCACAAAGCCGTCGTGACTGCCCCGGAGGACCTTGCCGGAGTCCGGCTCCTGGACGGAGCGGGTGGGATACTCCTTGGCATCCAGCAGCAGGCCGCCGTCATAGCCCTCCACCACCAAAAGCGTCTTGCCCGCAAACACATCCGATGCCGCCTGCATACGGTCGCAGCAGGTGCCCGCGTCGCAGATGGTGACATAGCGCCGCAAAAGGGCGTCCAGGTCCGGTATATCCGCCAGGGTGGGGATGGCCTGGAGCTTTTCCACGGCCCGCTCCAGGAGCAGGTCCTTGGCGTAGCCGTTGACCACCCAGAGCTTGGCTCGGCGGTCCCCTACATACAGCTCCCGGCTCACCATATCAAAGCAGCGGCCCACGCCCAGCAGGTCGTCCAGCTGGCGGCATTTCTCCGCAAAGGGTCGGTTCATAATGCCCCTCCGTTTTCCCGAATTATGGGTATAGTATGGGCAAAAAAAGAGCCGGGCATACGCCCGGAGCGAAAATGGTGAGAGAGGAAAGATAGGGGAAGTACATGGGGTGAATTGTGTGGCGGGACACATGGGTCCCGCCCTACATGGTTTTTTGTAGGGCAGGGCCCGTGTGCTCTGCCGGGGGGTGCGTGGAAAGAATCCCCCAGTCACGGCTTCACCGTGCCAGCCCCCTTTAGGCAAGGGGGCCTATAAGGACGGGGGTACGGATTGCCACGACCAGTTTGCGAACTGGTCTCGCAATGACAGGGGTTTTTGCAAGGGGTGCAAGGGGTGATTCAGATGGTTTTCTCGAAATAGAAATAGGTGTCGTCTTGGGTGCTGGGGCGCATGGAGGCGGAGAGCATTTTATAGGAGGCTTCGTTCTCCTTAAAGCATTTGGCTGCCACCCGGGCAAGGCCCAGGCCGTACAGAGCCCAATGGGCGGCAGCGGCAAAGGCCTCGGTGCCATAGCCGTTTCCCGCGTATTCCGGGGCAATGCGGCAGCCCAGCTCCATGCCGCCCCGCCAGTCGGGGTTATACAGCACCGCCTCGCCGATGCATTTCCCCTCCAGACGGACGGCGAAATTCACGCAGCGGCGCAGGCGGAAATCCTCCCGGGCCGTTTTCAGAAAATAGTCCTCCAGGGGGGTGCCGTCGTAGTCCTTATGCCAGTCGTAGCCCCAAAGACGGTTGCGCGCGTCATCCAGGCAGAGGGCATTATAGGCCGGCTTATCCTTTTCCTCCAGGGCGTCCAGGGTCAGCCGGTCCGTGTGCAGGGTGGGGATCTGCCGAATACGGTCTAACTCGCTGCCCACCTCAAAGCACAGCTTACCGGCCAGGGAGGTCGGGAGGTACTGCATTTTGGAGGTGCGCAGGCCCTTGTCCCGGGCGTCATCCTCCCGATTCATCCACTGCACGCTCTCGTCACAGTGCTGGGCGAAGGCCTGGACCATAGCGGGGTAGGCCCCGGGGCAGGAGTACAGGGCCTTTTCGATATGGACCTGCATGGTGCTGCCGCACTGCTCGCCCATGCTGATGGCGATCAAGCGCCCCTGATGGAGCAGGCCGCCGGCCACGAACCAATCGCCGGAGAGGTGGCGCAGCATCTCCTTAGCCAGGCGCAGCTCGTTTTTCGCAATGGCATTCTGCTTGGTGAACTCCGCCCCGTAATCCTGCCAGAATTGCTCCAGAAGCGGCTCGTCCGCCCCGGTCAGGGGCACATACTCCGCATCGGGGAAGAGCTTGCGGAATTTATTAACATGGTTGCGCTGGCCGCTGTAACGGCGGCCCGGGAAGTTTGCCAGATCCTCCCGGCGATAGATATAGTCCTTCCAGGGACGCTCACTGATGAGCCGCACCACCGGGTAGCGGAGGAACATCCGCCCGGCCTCCCCCTCCGGCACCACGGAGATCACCGGGCGCACTCCCTGCTGGGTGCAGTATTTTTCGATGAGGGTCAGGGCCGCATCCACATCTCCCTCCGGGCCGGGAACAGGGAAATCAAACTGGTAGCGGCCATCTATTTCGTTGCGAACGATCAGGCAGCCCGCCGCCTGGCAATAGGCCGGGCGCAGCACGCCGCCCCACATGAGCTTCACGCCCACGGAATACTCGCACAGGCGGTAGTCACAATTTATATAGTAGGGTCTTAATTTTTCCGCATTCTGCGGGGTAACAGGTTCAAAAATCATAACGGTATATTCTCCAGAATCTCTTTTGTCTCGGTGATGAAGCGCCGGGCGATGGGGCGCAGCTCCTTTTTCGATCGCACGGCGATGCCCAGCTCCCGCACGGCCGGCGGGTCCAAGGGCACGGCCACCACATTATCCCGGCGGCCCCGAAGCACCAGTTCCGACAGGATGCTGACGCCCAGGCCGTGCTCTACCATGGAGATGATGACGCTGTCGTTGACATGGGTCTGCTGAATATTGGGCTTTACATCGCCCAGGGCCCGCATAATGTCCAGATGGAAGCCCAGAGACGGCATAAGAAAGTCCAGGCCCTCCAGACGGGAGACGGGTAGGCTGCTGCAGCCCCGGAGATCATAGCCCGGCGGCAGGATGGCCAAAAGGGGGTCGTTGCGCAGGTGGATCCAGTCGAAATTGCCGCCCTCCTGATGGGAGGCGAAGCACATATCCACCTTGTCCTCCCGAACCCATCTGTAAACCTCCTGGACGCTGCCCATTTGAATGTCCACCGCCACATCCGGATGCCGGTCCCGGAAGCGCTGGATCAGCTCCGGCAGCCAATGCACGGCGATGCTGGCGTAGGAGCCTACCCGGATGGTCTCCTCCCGGCGGGTGTTGATGAGGCGTATTTCCCGCTCCAGGGTGTCCCCGGCCCGGAGAAGGTCCTCAATCATAGGCAAGACCCGCTCCCCGGCAGCAGAGAGACGGATGCCGTTGCGGCTGCGCACCAGGAGGGGAAAGCCGATGTCCTTTTCCAGGCTGTTCATCATGTGGGTCAGGCCGGACTGGGTATAGCCCAGCACCTCCGCCGCCCGGGTAAAGCTGCCCGTGCGCACCGCCATCACCAGCGCCTCCAATTTTTTTGTCTCCATAGACCGTCCCTCCTTTCCAGGTTCCATGTTATTATGTCATACATGTGTTATACGCCGTTTTCGGAAGAAATGCAATAGCATTTGCAACATTTCCCATTCGAGCATGACATATTCTCATAAAAAAAATGAACACTTGTCGCTTTACAATTCGAGGTTTGCGTCGTATAGTATGTCCATAGTAATTCCTTACATGAATTGCTTTTCCTTTCTATCCTCAAACCTATAAAGGCCGCCTTGAAAAAGGCGGCCTTTATAGGTTTCATTTTTAGGGGTGGAGGTGCGGATTGCCACGGGCGCGGCGCGCCCTCGCAATGACAGTTTTTTGCAAGAAATGTGGTGGGGCGGGCCGATGTAGGCATCGGCCCCTACGGAGGGTTGCAAGAAGTGCCTGCGTGCGGGCCGATGTGGGGAGCGAACTGAGCGCTGCCGGTGGCAGAGGAAGCGAAGTGAGCGAGTGGCCGCGGTCAAAATTGGGGGCGTCCGCCGTAAGGCAGCGCAAAAATTTTGGGCACCGCAACAGGATCATCGGCCCCTACGGAGGGGACGGGATGTGCTGAGCGGCGAGATTTTATAGGCGTGTTTAAGTTCGTGAAAAAATTGTCTTGCCTTTTTGGCGCAGTTGCGGTACAATGCTTTCGGCGCTTTTTTGCGTCAAAATTTGCGCTGCATCCGGGTTAGCCGGAGCGGCAGCAGGAGGTTTGAAAAGTGAATCAGAAAACAAAGAACTTGGTGGGCGCGGGTGTGTTCACCGCCATCGTCTTGGTGCTGCAGTTTTTAGGCGGTACCTTCCAAATCGGAGGACTGAACATCAATGTATCCCTGGTGCCCATTGTGGTGGGCGCTGCGATATATGGATGGAAGGTGGGCGCGTGGCTGGGCCTCGTGTCCGGCGGAGTGATCCTCATTGCCGGGCAGGCAGCGGCTTTCCTGCCTGTCAATCCCCTGGGCACCGTGATTACGGTTCTGGTGAAAGGTACGCTGTGCGGCCTTATCGCCGGGCTTGTGTACACGGCCCTGAGCAAGAAGAATCAGTGGGTGGCCATTATCATGGCAGCCATCGTCTGCCCGTTGGTAAACACGGGTGTGTTCCTGCTGGGCTGCCTGGTGTTCTTCATGGAGACCCTCAACGGCTGGGCTGCCGCTCTGGGCTATGAAAGCGCCGGAGCATACATGATTTTGGGCCTGGCGGGCGGCAACTTCTTACTGGAGATCGGCGTAAATGTGGTGCTGGCTCCGGTGATCTCCCGGCTTATCGCCATCGGCAAGAAAAAGTAAGGCGGTGGACGGAATGCTGCTGACCATTGACATAGGCAACTCCAATATTGTTTTCGGCCTGCCTGCGGGCGAGGGCCGGGCGCGCAGGCTCTACCGCCTGGGCACCGTGCCGGAGCGGCCGGTGGAGGAATACTTTACCCTGGCGGCCAGCCTCTTTGCCCGGGAGGGCGTGGAGCTGGGCCGGGTAGACGGGGCGGTGATCTGCTCCGTGGTGCCGGTTTTGGTACCGGTGCTGTCCCAGGTGGTGCAGCGGCTGACGGGCATCACCCCGTATATCGTCACATCCCGGTCAAAAAGCGGGCTGACTCTGGCCATCCCGGAGGGAGACACCCTGGGAAATGACATCCTGGCGGCGGACGCGGCTGCGGCGGCGGAATACCCCCTGCCAGCCATTATCTTCGACATGGGCACCGCCACCACGGTGACGGTGGTGGACCAGCAGCGCCGGTACATCGGCGGGGCCATCCTGGCCGGGGTACGGCTGGGCGTGCAGGCCCTGTTTTCCGGGACGGCGCAGCTCCCGTCGGTATCCATCCAGGCGCCGAAGCAGGCCATATGCGGCACGGCCTTGGAATCCATTCAAAGCGGCGCGGTATTCGGCGCAGCGGCTATGATGGACGGGCTGACGGAGCGGTTTGAGGCGGAGCTGGGCAAAAAATGCACGCTCCTGGCCACCGGCGGCCTGGCCGAGTGCATTGTTCCCCACTGCCGCAGGGAGTTCATCTACGATGAAAGCCTGCTGCTGCGGGGCATGGAGCTGATTTACAGGCTGAATTGCGAGAAATAAGCAGAAAAAACTCTCTCCCGGACCGGGAGAGAGTTTTTTGTTGATTTCGGTTGTTTTCTATGATGAGATTTGACGCAACGGGCGGGGTAGAACCCTGCCCCTACGGAGGGCGATGGCATTTGTACAAGCCCGGTTCGGGTCGTCCGGGAGGCAGGCCCCTACGGAGGGGTGCAGGAAGCGTTTCCGTCCGTATAGAAAGGCGGGAGAAGTGACTCTCCCGCCCTTTTATTATGTATTGGCTTACTTTGCGCTCAGGAACTCATCGATGGACTTGGCGCCCAGCTTGCCGGCGCCCATGGCCAGGATGACGGTGGCAGCGCCGGTAACGGCATCGCCGCCGGCGTACACGCCCTCACGGGAGGTGAGGCCGTCCTCATTGACGATGATGCAGCCCTTCTTATTGACCTCCAGGCCCTTGGTAGTGGCCTTGATGAGGGGGTTGGGGGTGGTGCCCAGGGACATGATGACGGCGTCCACGGGAAGGTCGAACTCGCTGCCCTGCTTCTCCACGGGGCGGCGACGGCCGGAGGCGTCCGGCTCGCCCAGCTCCATCTCGATGCAGGTCATGGACTTCACGCAGTCCTGCTCATCGCCGTTGATCTGAACGGGGTTATTGAGGGTCTTGAAGATGACGCCCTCCTCGATGGCGTGCTCCACCTCCTCATGACGGGCGGGAAGCTCCTCCATGCCGCGGCGGTACACCACATACACCTCGGCGCCCAGGCGCTTGGAGCAGCGGGCGGCATCCATGGCCACATTGCCGCCGCCGACCACAGCCACCTTCTTGCCCTTGAGGTCCATGATGGGGGTGTCGGAGTCGGGCTTATAGGCCTTCATAAGGTTGATACGGGTGAGGAACTCATTGGCGGAATACACGCCCTTGAGGTTCTCGCCGGGGATGTGCATGAACATGGGCAGGCCTGCGCCGGAGCCTACAAACACGGCCTCAAAGCCGTTCTCCTCCATCAGCTCGTCGATGGTGATGGTGCGGCCCACGACGATGTTGGTCTCCACCTTCACGCCCATAGCCTTCAGGCCGTCCACTTCCTTCTGCACGATGGTCTTGGGCAGACGGAACTCGGGGATGCCGTACACCAGCACGCCGCCGGCCAGATGCAGGGCCTCGTACACGGTGACATCGTAGCCCTTCTTGGCCAGGTCGCCGGCGCAGGTGAGGCCGGCAGGGCCGGAGCCTACCACGGCTACCTTATGGCCGTTGGACTGGGGCTTTTCGGGGGCCTCGGTGCTGTGGGCGTTGTGCCAGTCGGCCACGAAGCGCTCCAGGCGGCCGATACCCACGGCCTCGCCCTTCTTGCCCCGGACGCAGTGCATCTCGCACTGGCTCTCCTGGGGGCAGACGCGGCCGCACACGGCGGGCAGGGAGCTGGTCTGGTGAATGACCTGATAGGCGCCCTCATAGTCCTTTTCCACGATCTTCTGAATGAACTCGGGGATGCGGACATTCACGGGGCAGCCGTTTACACAGGGGTGGGCCTTGCAGTTGAGACACCGGGCAGCCTCGTCCAGAGCCTGCTCCTCGGTGTAGCCCAGGGCCACCTCCAGGAAATTATGATTGCGGACATTGGGGTCCTGAGAAGGCATGGGATTCTTATCCTGACGCATATTCACAGCCATGTTACTTTACCTCCTTCTTGAAGAGGTTGCAGACCTCTTCGTGCTTATGTACCTCGAAATCGTGATACATCTGGTTGCGCTTGACAGCCAGGTCCCAGTCCACCTTGTGCCCGTCGAAGTCGGGGCCGTCTACGCAGGCGAACTTGGTCTCGCCGCCCACAGTCAGGCGGCAGCCGCCGCACATACCGGTGCCGTCGATCATGATGGGGCTCATGGACACCGTGGTGGGCACGCCGTAGGGCTCGGTGGTCTTGCTGACGAACTTCATCATCACCATGGGGCCGATGGCGAAAATCTCATCATATACATTGCCCGCATCCAGCAGCTCCTTCAGCGCCTCGGTGACAAGGCCCTTCTGGCCGTAGGAGCCGTCGTCGGTGCAGACCTTCAGCACGGAGGAAACGGCCCGGAACTTATCCTCCAGGATCACAACATCCTTATTCTTAAAGCCCACCACGGCGTGGACCTCAGCCCCGCAGTCGTGGAACTTCTTCAGCACAGGATAGGCAATGGCGCAGCCTACGCCGCCGCCCACTACGCAGACCTTCTTCTTGCCCTCGGTCTCGGTGGGCTTGCCCAGGGGGCCTACAAAGTCGTGGAGGCAGTCGCCCTGCTGCTTATGGCTGAGCTTCTCGGTGGTGGCGCCCACGGTCTGAACGATGATGGTGACGGTACCCTTCTCCCGATCGTAATCATGGATGGTGATGGGGATACGCTCGCCGTTTTCATCTACCCGCAGGATGATGAACTGGCCCGGCTGAGCCTTCTTCGCCACCATGGGGGCCTCGATCTCATACAGGATCACAGTAGGCTTCAGAGCTGTTTTTGTAACAATGCGATACATAGGTGCTATCTTCCTTCCTTGTGAGTTTTTGCAAGAATACGCTCTCTTACTTGGGGAGAATAATCTCGTTTTTATTTTAACATTAAATCTTCTTTTGTCAATTCCTACGGGGCAATATCCTCGGCTAAAATCGTAACTTTTCGACCCTCGATCTGCACCACGCCGCCCTCGCGGAGCTTTTTCAGTTCCCGCATCATGGCGCTGCGGTCGGTGGATATGTAATCGGCCAAGGCGCTGAGGGAAAAGGGCAGGGTGAAGCTGCCGCCGTTTTTGGCCTGCTGGAGGGAGAAATAGCACAGCAGCTTATCCCGGATGCTGCGGCGGCTGAGCACCTCCACCCGCTCGGACAGGGCCGTGGCCTTCTCGGCAATGAGGTGGAACATATTCTCGATCATGCGGTTGTGATGGCCGCAGTTTTTTTCGCAGCGGTTTTCCAGCTTTTCCTGGGGGAAGAACCAGACGGAGCAGGACTTTTCGCAGGACACATCGATGCTGTCGCCCAGGACATTCTGAAACATGAGCATCTCACCGAACACACCCCCGGGCAGAAGATGCTCCAAAATGGTGCGGTCGCCCCGGCGGTCTACACGCTCCACGATGGCGGAGCCGGAGACTAAGATGCCGATGCTGTGTCCGCCGCTGCCGAAGTCGTAAATCTGCTCCTCGGGCTTAAAGCGCCGCTCCCGAACGCCGAAGCACTCATAGATGCGGCGGCACTCCTCCGCCGTGATACCCTCAAATACGGGGGTCTGGGGAATGGTCATGACCGTCCTCCCTTCCCGGGTCCTCCGCGCCGCAGCGCAGACCCATTTTATCTCTCTTATGCCCGATGATGACATACACGATGACATAGACCACGGCGCCCCACACCAGGGCAGCAGCCAAATCGATGAAGGCGTGCTGCTTCACAAGCAGGGTAGACGCCGCGATGATGACAAACCAAACGGTGCCGGCGATCTGCCAGACCCGCTTCAGCTTCGGCGAGTGCCACATGGCGGCGATGGCCGCCACCACGCCCAGCACATGGACGCTGGGGAAAACATTGGCATTATTATCGGCGGCCCAGGTCATTTGCAGGATCCAGGTGCAGATATTCTGCCGGGGCAGCTCCGCCGGGCGCAGGTCCTGGCCGTTGGGCACCAGGAAGCAAAAAAGGGTGGCGGTGGTATAGGCGATGGCAATGAACCACATATAGCGCCGGAAGCTCTCCGGGTCCTTTACAATAAAAAACACGCCCAGGATAAACAGCAGGATGCCCCAGCTATCATAGGGGATGACGAAATACTCGCAGAAGGGGATATAGTTGTCGATGACCGTTTGGGTGGGCCAGTAATTGTCGGTGACCACATGCTCCACAACGAAATACAGAATGAGGTACACCGGCAGATACAGACCCCACCACATATGGGGATGGGTTTTGATGAAGTGCTTGATTTTTTGCATGAATATCCTCCGACACTTATGCTGGCGAAAAAACTCCGTTTTTTTGCCAAAAGGCTTGTGGTCTGCAGGGAAGGCAACCCCTGCAAGGCTTTTGGGGAAAGCAGCTCCTCATATTGGGCCGCAAATAGACACCCTGCCATTATAGCACATTTCCCGGCAGATGCCATAGGGAGAAACGGAAATATCACAAATTTTTAACATTTTTTATACGCGGCGACTTGCGGAAAGGGGCGGCTTTATATTATACTGTATGCATCTGTCAAATTTTGAGGAGGATGCAGTATGCTGCTGAAACGGGAAAATAAAGAGAACCGCCGGGTGGTGCTGACCATTCAGGTGGAACAGGAGGCCTGGGAAAAGGCGCTGGAGGAGGCCTATGAGCGGAGCAAGGCGCTGTTTACAAAGGAGGACGGCTCCCTTCCCACCCGGCAGGAGATGGAGGAAAAGCACGGAGCCGATGTGTTTTACCAGGACGCGGTGAATAGCACTTTCCCCATTGCCCTGGTGGAGGCCGTGCGCCAGGAGGACATCAGCGTGGCCGGGGCCCCGGAGCTGACCGTGGAGGCCATCGGGCCCGAGGGCTATGTATTCAGCGCCCTCATCGACCTCTACCCGGAGGTGAAGCTAGGGCAGTACAAGGGTCTCTCCGCTCCCCGGCCCCAGGTGGAGCTGTCTGACGACGATGTTACCGCCGCCATTGGGGAATACCTGCAGAATCATCTCACCGAGGAGCACCCGGAGAAGGCCGCCATGGGCGACGAGGTGGTGCTGGACTTTGAGGGCTTCGTGGACGGCGTACCCTTTGAGGGCGGCAAGGCGGAGCAGTATCCCCTGCTGCTGGGCAGCGGCTACTTCATCCCCGGGTTTGAGGAGCAGGTGGCCGGGCTGGCCGTGGGCGGCGAGCGGGACATTGCCGTCACCTTCCCCACCCAGTATGCCCCGGAGCTGGCGGGCAAGGACGCGGTGTTCCACATCAAGGTCCACAAGATAACACGCCGGGTGCAGCCCGACATGAACGACGAATTTGCCAAGGCCCAGGGCTATGCCGACACCTCCGCCCTGCGCCGGAGCATCATGGAGCAGACGGTGCGCGCAAAGCAGCAGGAGGCCGCCGACGCCTACGCCGATGCCCTGGTGCAGCAGGTCATTGCCGGGATGGAGGTGGACATTCCGGAGCGGATGGTCCAGTGCCAGCTGGACGGTCTCCTGCAGGACATGGAGCAGCAGCTTCAGAGCCAAGGGGCCACCATGGACGCCTATCTGGAGATGGCGGGCATTACCCGGGAGGATCTGCGCCGGCAGGCGGAGAGCAGCGCCCGGGCCTCGGTGGAGTTTGAGCTGGCCATGACAGAGATCGCCCGACTGGAAAACATCCGGTTTACCGACGCGGAGCTGGAGGAGAAATACACCCAGATGTCCGCCCTGTACGGCATGACCCCGGAGCAGCTGAAGCAGAACCTGCCCATAGAGCGCCTGACCCACGACCTGCGCCTGGCCCGGGCACGGGCCATTGTGGTGGACAGCGGGAAGGAGATCTGAGCCTCCCCCCTGCCTTATTACAAATAAACGCAAAAAGACCCTGCCCGGTTCATGGACGCCTGGCAGGGTCTTTCGTTATCTTCCCAATGTAAACGCCGCGGCCACGGCGATGGTCTCCCGGGCCCAATAACCGGGGCCTAAGAGCCAGTAGGAGCGGCAGCCCAGGGAATAGGCCGAAAGGCCGCTTTTCTTTGCGTAAATGGACGAGCGGAGCTGGTGGAAATTGTCGCTGGCTACGGCTATTTCCGTGGGCAGGCCGTTTTCCTTGATGATGTCCGCGGCAAAGGCGATGTTCTGCCTGGTATTCTCGGACTTTTCCTCCAGGTAGATGCGACCCGGGTCGATACCCCGGCGCACCAGCTCGTCCCGAATGCACCGGGCCTCGGAGATGATCTCGTCGTCGGCCATGCCGCCGCAGGCCACGCACACGGCCCGGGGATTGGCCGCAAGGTAGTCATAGGCACTGTCGATACGGGCCTGGAGCATCTTACTGGGGCGCAGGCCCCGAATTTCGCAGCCCAGGACCAAAACCGTGCAGGGCGCGTCGCTTTCGGGCCGATTCACCGCCTGGCGCACCATGAGGCCCAAAATCACATCCACGCACATAAGCCCCGCCGCAAACAGGGCCAGCAGCGTTCGCCACAGGGCCCGATGCCGCCCGGTGAGCAGTGCCTTTACCTTCTGCGGGCGCAGGAGTATCCAGGCAAAGATGCCGAATACCGCCGCCGGGGCAAACATGCCTATATGGCGCACGCCGATGCCTAAGGGCAGCAGAAAATATAGGCCCAGGCCTATAAAAAGCACCGCCAGGCTATAACGGAGTATCTTATTCATGCGCCGCTTCCTCTGCGATATGGCCGGCGATGCGCTGCATGATAAGGTCCAGAGCCACCAGATTGTGACCTCCCTCCAGCACCACGATGTCGGCAAACTTTCTCGTAGGCTCCACGAACTGCTCGTGCATGGGCTTCACCGTGGTCAGATACTGCTGCACAACGGACTGCATGGAGCGGCCCCGCTCCTCCACATCCCGCAGGGCCCGACGCAGAATGCGCACATCCGCGTCCGTCTCCACGAAGATGCGAATATCCATCAGCTCCCGCAGGCGGGGATCGTGGAAAATGAGGATGCCCTACACGATGATCACCGGGGCAGGCTGAATGAGCACCGTTTCCTCCGTGCGGTTGTGATCCGCGTAGGAGTACACCGGACAGCGGATGGGGCGGCCCGCCTTCAGCTCCTTGAGCTGGCTGACCATGAGGCCGGTATCAAAGGCATCGGGGTGGTCGTAATTCTGCTTGCAGCGCTCCTCAAAGGGGACATCCTGGCGCTTATAGTAATTATCGTGGTGTACGACGCTGATGGCCGAGCCGAAGTGGGCGGCCAGATGGTCGGTGAGGGTAGTTTTGCCGCTGCCGGTACCTCCGGCGATGCCGATGATCATGGTGTTCATAAGCGATGTCCCCCTGCTGTCATTTTTCTTCCATTATAGGCAGGATGCGGAATAATTGCAAGGGAACTTGTTAAAAAAGGATGAATTCCCATGTTTTCCAGTTGACGCAGGCGCAGAATCCGTATAGAATAATTATGTAAAGTTAGGAGGATCAGCAATGCGCCTTTTGAAATGTCCCAAATGCGGAGAAATGTTCTCCGATACATATAAAACCTGTCCCTTCTGCCAGGAGGATGAGGAGCTGCACAGCGGCAAGCCCGTAAAGACCGGCGGACGCCGGGTAGGCGGCGCCAAGGCCCGGCCCAAGGTGGGCGGCGGTGTCGTGGTGGCGTGCCTGGTGCTGGTGCTGGGTCTGGTGGCCTGCACCATCTTCGGCAGCCAATTCACCGAGCTTTTCACCGGCGGCAAGACCGACACGCCCGTCCGGGCTCTGACGCTCAGCCAAAGAAATGCCGACCTCACTGTGGGCAGCACCGTGAAGCTCACCGCCTCCGGAGGCGAAAGCATCGTCAGCTTCTCCAGCAGCAACGAAGCCGTGGCCACCGTTTCCGCCGACGGCACCGTGAAGGCCGTAGGCGAGGGCAGCGCCGTGGTCACTGCCAAGGCAGGAGACCTTACCGCCTCCTGCAGCGTAGCGGTGAAGGGGACGGAGCAGACGGATGTGCCTGCAAAGGGCCTGACACTGAGATCTATCTTCCAGGACGAAGGAACCTCTTTAGATGATTTCAGCATTACCCCCGGGGAAGAAGTCCAAATGGTCGTTGACGGAACTGACTCTGCGGTGACATGGAAAATCGGTGATACTTCTGTTGCAACAATTTCCGCAGATGGTATTGTAACTGGCGTTTCTAACGATGCAAGTAAAGTCACCACTATAACCGCAACTGTAGATGGCCAAACGCTTACCTGTAATGTTCGCGGCGGCGGAACTAACTGAGTATAAGCTGCGTCCTTTCAATAGGGCGCAGCTTTAATTCTAAACGCACAAATATTATTCTTTTTGCTTAGCAGAGAGGTAATTAAATGGAAAAACGACTTCTTTTGGATAAACTCTCCGCCTCGGCGGAGGAGCGGGTGCTGCTGGGCCGTCTGTGGGACGCTCTGGAGCGCTGCCGCAGCCGCAATATACCGGAGGAGAGCGGCTTCCTCTCCCCCCACGAGCAGGCCTTGGCCGGGCAGCTGATGCAGGCCTTGGGCGTGCAGGAGGGCTGGGCTCTTTGGGGCGGCTACCAAGGCGCCCAGCGCCGGCAGATGCACTTTCTCCCGGACTGGGCCCAGGGGCCGGAGGCCGGAGCTATCCGGGCGCTGCGGTGCCGGTTTTACGAGACGGACCACCCTACCCACCGGGACTTTTTGGGCAGTCTCATGGGACTGGGTCTGACAAGGGAGAAGATCGGTGACATTTTGGTTTCGCCCCAATGGGCGGATGTGCTGGTGGGCAGCAGCGTGGCGGATTTCCTTTTGCAGGAATGGTCTCAGGCGGGCCGGGTACACCTGCGCCTGTCGGAAATAGGGCCGGAGGAGATCGCCGTTCCCGAGCAGCCGGCAAAGCTCCTGCGGGACACCGTAGCCTCCCTGCGGCTGGACAGCGTATTGGCCGCCGGCTTTTCCCTCAGCCGCAGTGTGGCGGCGGACCTGATTCGCAGCGGCAAGGTAGAGGTAAACTGGATGTCCTGCGAAAAGCCCGACGCCCCGGTGCAGCAGGGCGATGTGCTTACGGCTCGGGGCCTGGGCAAGTGCCTGGTGGAGTCCGTAGGCGGCCAAAGCCGCAAGGGACGCACAGGCATTACCATGAAACGATTTTTGTAAGTATAAAGGGGATAAAAGAATGGAACAGAAAAAAATTGACCGCATCAATGAGCTGGCCCGGAAGGCCAAGACCCCCGAGGGGCTGACCCCTGCCGAGACGGAGGAGCGGGCCGCTCTGCGCCAGGAGTATCTCAACAGCGTCATGGACAATCTCCGCCGGGAGCTGGACAACACCTGGGTGGTGGATGAGCAGGGCAACAAGCGGAAGCTGACGCCGGGGAAAAAGAATATGTCCTGAGGAGGTTTTCCCTGGGGGCGGGCGACCGCAAGGGTCGCCCCTACGCAGGGATTTGGACAATTTTGTAGGGCGGCGTACCCTCACGCCGCTGCGATAGTGCCCAATGCAGACGGGCGGACAGAGGCGTCCGCCCCTACAACGATAGAAAGGAAACTCCGTAGGGAGTACGGATTGCGCAGCCAGTGACCGATGTCACTGGCTGCGCAATGACACATTGCAAGAGGTGCAGTGCAAGTCCGGGCGGGGTAGAACCCCGCCCCTACGAAAGCGTTACAAGGGGTGCGATGCAAAGCGGAATCCCCCAGTCACGGCTTCGCCGTGCCAGCCCCCTTTAGGCAAGGGGGCCGAGGGGACGGGGGGTACGGATTGCCACGACCAGTTTGCGCACTGGCTTCGCAATGACATCGGTTTTCACAAGAAATGTGGCGCAGACCCGGTTCGGGTCGTCCGGGAGGCCGACCCCTACACACCGTTTACCGATAAGCAAAATTTCCCTGTCCGTATTTAAGCCGGACAGGGAAATTTTTATTTCAAAAGCTAAATACCACGCCCACCACGGCGGAGGCCAGGATGAACAGAATGGGATGCAGGCCCTTAGTGGGCTTTACCCACCGGGTGAGGACCAGCAGCACGGCCGCCAGAAGAAGAGCCTTCCAGTTCAGCGCCGCCAAGCCCGTCATGCCGCTATGGAGCAGGGCTACCCCCGCCACGCTGAGCCCCGCCGCCGCCACCATGGCCGCCGAGGCCGGTCGCAGGCCGTAAAAGACGCTGTTTACCAGCTTGCTGTCCCGGAAGCTGCGCAGGAAGGCGGCGATGATAAGGATGACGATGATAGACGGAGTCACCAGGCCGATGGTGGCAACGATGGCACCGGGAATGCTCCCCACCTGGAAGCCCACATAGGTGGCCATATTCACCCCGATGGGGCCGGGAGTGGACTCGGACACGGCCACCATATCGGCAATCTGGGAGGCGCTGAACCAGTCCGGATGCCGGGCGGACATATCATAGAGAAACGGCAGGGTCGCCATACCGCCGCCCACGGCGAAAAGGCCGGTCTTGAAAAACTCGTAAAACAGCAGCAGATAGGTCATTTCTTCTCCCTCCCTTTCACGGCCTGAAGCACTACGCCCGCCAGGCCCGCCGCCAACACATACAGGATGGGCGACACATCAAGCACAAAGGACAAAACCAGGATCAATCCGAAAATACCCCAGCACCAGGCGTCCTTCATGGCACTTTTTACCAGCTTCAGCACGGCGTTGAAGATCAGCACGCACACGCACACCCGGATGCCCGCAAAGGCGTGCTGCACCCAGCTAAGGTGGGCGTAGGCGGTGATGACCTTGGCCAGAGCGGAGATGATGATAAGGGACGGGAACACCACTCCCAGGGTGGCCACGATGCCCCCGGCCACACCCCGATGCTTCTGACCGATAAAGGTGGCGGTGTTCACGGCGATGACCCCCGGGGTACACTGGCCGATGGCGAAATAATCCGTCAGCTCCTCGTCGGTGGCCCAGCCCTTTTTCTCCACCACCTCACGCTGCAAAATGGGCAGCATGGCGTAGCCCCCGCCAAAGGTCATGACGCCCACCTTGGCGAAGGTGTAAAACAGTTCCCAAAGGTCTTTCAGCATTGCTATCACTCCGTATATCCATAAAGTCCGCGCACCGACACCTCGCCGCTGCGCACAGTTTCCACGCTTCCGTCCTCATGGCGCACCACCAGGCCGTACTGCTCATCAATTCTCAGGGCCTGTACCGTCTCCCGGGCATCGCCCTGAAGGAGGCGCACGGTCCTGCCTACATTCAGGCAGGCCGCCCGGTAATCCGCCAGCCATCTTTCCGGGGTGAACAGCACCTCCCGGCGCAGATAGTCCATCTCCTCCAGCAGGGCCGCCGCCAACCGGGCCCGGCAGACCCTCCCGCCCAGGGACAGGTCCAAGGAGGTGGCAATGTCCGCCACCTCGCCGGTAAAATCCTCCGGCTGCTGGTGAACATTGATGCCGATGCCCACCACCACATGGGACACATGGCCGCTCTCCCCCTCCAGGGACATCTCCGTGAGGATGCCCGCCAGCTTGCGCCCTCCCAGCACCAGATCATTGGGCCACTTGATCTGCGGCCGAACACCGGTCACCCGCTGAACGGCGCGGCAGACAGCCACGGCGCTGAGAGCCGTCAGCGGCAAGAGCTTCTCTGGGGCGCAGTCGGGCCGCCAAAGGATGGAGAAAAACAGGCCCTTGCCTGCCGGGGACTGGAAGCTGCGGCCCCGGCGCCCTCGGCCCGCCGTCTGGCAATCCGCCAGCACCGCCGTGCCGTCAGGGGCCCCCTCCAGGGCCAGGCGGCGGCAGAAAGAGTTGGTGGAGTCCACCGTTTCCAGCACCCGGAAATCCTCCCGGGGCCGGGACAAATACCGCTCCACCGTCTCCCGGGAGAGGAGATCCGGTGCGCCCACGAGCCGGTAGCCCCGGCCTGTGCGGGCCTCGATATCGTACCCCTGGCGGCGCAGGGCCTCCACCGCCTTCCACACGGCGGCCCGGCTGATGCCCAAGGTCCGGCTCAGCTCCTGGCCGGAGAGATAGTCCCCGGCCTCCTGCAGAGCACGGCACACACGCTGCTGACTCATGCTCGCTTCCTCCCCTCCACATAAATATATATTCTCACGCTCCGGGCGGACAGGGTCGTCCGCCCCTACAATGATGCCGATACCCCCGCCGCGTGTATGACAAAGCGTGCGGTGCAGGGTGGCCACGGATTGCCACAGCCGGTTTGCAAACCGGTCTCGCTATGGCATCTTTTTTGACAAAGAGAGTGTACCACTGCAATTTGAAATTGTAAACCAAATTTCTATTAAAGGATTGACAAGTTTTTTCTTTTGTTGTATTGTAAACCAAAACAGTTTGCAGAGAGGTTTACAAATATGAGCCAAAAAACGAAAATGCTGGCCCGGGCAGCCCTTTTGGCGGCCCTGACCGCCGTGGGGGCGTTTATTAAAATTCCCCTGGGCTACTCCTCCATCACCCTGCAGTTCTTCTTTACGGCCATGGCCGGGTGCCTGCTGGGGCCCTATTGGGGTGCGGCCAGCCAGGGGGTATATGTGCTTCTGGGCCTGGTAGGTCTGCCCATTTTCACCCTGGGCGGCGGCTTTGGCTATGTGTTTCAGCCCACCTTCGGCTTTCTGCTGGGGCTTATCCCCTCGGCCCTGGTCATAGGGCTTATTACAAGGAAAAACCGCAGGCCCCTGCGCATTATTCTGGCCTGCGTGGCGGGCCTGGCCACCCTCTACGCCGTGGGGCTGCCGTACATGGGGCTGATTCTCAATGTGTACCTGGACAAGGGCTGGAGCCTGGGGCGGCTGCTGCGGGACGGGATGCTCCTGTTCCTCCCCGGTGACGCCCTGAAAATCGCTGTGGCGGCGATTCTATTCCCGAAGCTGTCAGTTTTTTTCGACAAAAAACAGTGATTTTTTCAGTTCAGAATTGGACTTACTCCTAATTGCCTTTTGTTTTTCCCAGCCGTATAATGGGCAGGATGAAATTTGAAGGGAGGCGACGACATGACCTTTTCTATTGCAAAAAAGAAATGCCCGACTGTTGGCGCCTCTGTTTTCATTTCTATATTTCCTTTCTGACCGGTATTTTTACCGGTCAATTTTTTTGCCAGTTTACAATTAAAAATGTAAATAAAATGAAGGAGGAGTTTCCCATGAAGAAGAAACACAACTTAGGCAATGAGGCCGTCTACGACGCCCGCACCCTGGGCCTGCCCCGGATGCTGGTGCTGGGCCTGCAGCATCTGTTCGCCATGTTCGGCGCCACGGTGCTGGTTCCCATCCTGGTGCAGAGCTATGGCCTGCCGCTCTCCATCCAGACCACCCTGCTGTTTGCGGGTCTGGGTACGCTGCTGTTCCATGTGTGTACCAAGTTCAAGGTCCCGGCCTTCCTGGGCTCCTCCTTCGCCTTCCTGGGCGGCTTTGAAGCGGTATCCAAGCTGGATGCGGGCAAGTTCGCCACCATGACCGGCGAAGAAAAGCTCCCCTACGCCCTGGGCGGCATCGTCATCGCCGGCGGGCTGTACCTGGTGCTGGCCCTGCTGTTCAAGCTGGTGGGTCCCCAGAAGGTCATGCGCTTCTTCCCCCCCATCGTCACCGGCCCCATCATCATCCTCATCGGCCTGAACCTCTCCGGCACCGCCATCACCAACGCCTCCACCTGCTGGTGGCTGGCTCTGGTGGCCATCGCCATCATCATCGTGGCCAACATCTGGGGCAAGGGCATGGTGAAGATCATCCCCATCCTGCTGGGTGTGGTGGGCAGCTACATTGTGGCCCTCATCGCCGGTCAGGTGGATTTTACCGAGGTAGGCAAGGCCGACTTTGTGGGTCTGCAGCAGTTTGTCATCGCCAAGTTTGACCTGACCTCTATCCTGGTCATGGCCCCCATCGCCATCGCCGCCATGATGGAGCACATCGGCGACATGTCCGCCATCTCCTCCACCACCGGCACGAACTTCATCGCAGACCCCGGCCTGCACCGCACCCTCCTGGGCGACGGCCTGGCCACGGCGGTGGCCGGTATGTTCGGCGGCCCTGCCAACACCACCTACGGCGAGAACACCGGCGTCCTGGCTCTGAGCAGGGTCTACGATCCCCGGGTCATCCGTCTGGCAGCCCTGTACGCCATCATCCTCTCCTTCTCCCCCAAGTTTGACGCCCTGGTCAACTCCATCCCCACGGCCATCGTAGGCGGTGTCAGCTTCGTGCTGTACGGCATGATCTCCGCTGTGGGTGTGCGCAATGTGGTGGAGAACAAGGTGGACCTGACCAAGTCCCGGAACCTGATCATCGCCGCGGTGATCTTCGTCAGCGGCCTGGGCTTCAGCTCCACCGGCGGCATCACCTTCACCGTGGGCGGCGCGGACATCACCCTCACGGGCCTGGCCATCGCAGCCCTGTGCGGCGTGATTCTCAACGCCATCCTCCCCGGCAACGACTACAAGTTCGGCGTAGACCCCCAGGGCGACAAGTCCGCCGACCTGGGCAGCTACTAAGACAAGGCAAAAAAGAATACCCTCTCAGGAGGCGGCCTATGCCGTCTCCTGTTTTTTTGTGGGAAAGAGCCTACGGCGGGGCAGAGCCCCTCCCCTACGCACCCATGATGGGCTTCCGTAGGGCGGCGTGCCCTCACGCCGCCGCAAAGGGCGGACAGGGTCGTTCGCCCCTACGGATGGATTTGGAGACGGTGCAACCGGGCCGATGTGGGCATCGGCCCCTACGGAGGAGTTACAAGAGGTTCGGTACAGAAAGGTACGGAGAGGTATCCCTCTTCCTTTAGGCAAGGGAGAGGGCAGTTTTCCGATGGTGCGATGGGGCGGGTCGTCCGCCCCTACGGATGGATTTGGGGCCGATGCAACCGGGCCGATGTGGGCATCGGCCCCTACGGAGGTTTTCCCTCACAAAAAAGTCCGAGCGCCCCAAAATGGGGCGCTCGGGGGATTTTGGATTCCGTTTTTACTTCTTGGCCTTGCTGTCTACCACCTCGCGGAGCAGGGCGGTAAAGTCATCCAGGGACATGGCGCCCAGGTCGCCGTCGACCCGGTGCCGGGGAGAGACGGTGCCGTTTTCCATGTCGCGGTCGCCTACCACCACCATGTAGGGCACCTTTTCCACCTGTGCATCGCGGATCTTCTTGCCGATCTTCTCGTTGCGATAGTCCACCTCCACCCGGAAGCCCTGAGCCTCCAAAGCCTTGGCGGCGTCGGCGCAGTAGTCGGCGGCCCGATCGGTGACGGGCAGGAAGCGCACCTGCTCGGGCGCCATCCAGGTGGGCAGAGCTCCGGCATATTCCTCCAGAAGGTAGGCCAGGGTGCGCTCGTAGCAGCCCAAAGAGGTACGGTGGATGATATACGGCAGAGCCTTCTCACCGTTTTCGTCAATATAGTACATACCGAAGCGCTGGGCCAGGAGCATATCGATCTGGATGGTGACCAGGGTGTCCTCCTTGCCGAACACATTCTTATACTGAATATCCAGCTTGGGGCCGTAGAAGGCGGCCTCGTCGATGCCGATCTCGTACTTCACGTCCAAATCGTCCAGTATCTGGCCCATGACGCGCTGGGCCTCGTCCCACTGCTCCTTGGTGCCCTCGTACTTGTTGTTGGGGTTGGCGGGGTCCCACTGGGAGAAGCGGAAGGTACATTTATCCAGCAGGCCCACGGTGCCCAGGCAGTACTTGGCCAGCTCCAGGCAGCCCTTGAACTCCTCCTCCAGCTGGTCCGGGCGCAGCACCAAATGGCCCTCGGAAATAGTGAACTGGCGGACGCGGATGAGCCCGTGCATCTCGCCGGAATCCTCGTTGCGGAACAGGGTAGAGGTCTCGCCCAGGCGCATGGGCAGGTCACGGTAGGAGCGCTGGCGGTTCAGATACACCTGATACTGGAAGGGGCAGGTCATAGGCCGCAGGGCAAAGCACTCCTTGGTCTCGTCGTGGGGGTCGCCCAGGATGAACATACCGTCCAGATAATGTTCCCAGTGGCCGGAGATCTTATAAAGCTCCCGCTTTGCCATAAGGGGGGTCTTGGTCAACAGGTAGCCCCGCTTCTGCTCAACATCCTCCACCCAGCGCTGCAAAAGCTGGATGACCCGGGCGCCCTTGGGCAGCAGAATGGGCAGGCCCTGGCCGATATAGTCCACGGTGGTGAAATACTCCAGGTCCCGGCCCACCTTATTATGGTCGCGCTTGAGGGCCTCCTCCCGCTGCTTCAGGTACTCGTCCAGCTCCTCCTTCTTGGGGAAGGCCACGGCGTAGATACGCTGGAGCATCTTGCGGTTGGAGTCGCCGCGCCAGTAGGCGCCGCAGCACTGGGTCAGCTTGATGGCGTTGCCCTTGATGCGGCCGGTGGAATCCAGATGGGGGCCTGCGCACAGGTCCACAAACTCGCCCTGCTTATAAAAAGAGATGTGGGCGTCGGCGGGCAAGTCGTTAATAAGCTCCACCTTGTAGGGCTCGTCCTTCTCCTGCATAAAGGCGATGGCTTCGGCCCGGGGCAGCTCGAAGCGCTCCAGCTTCAGCTTTTCCTTGCAGATCTTGCGCATCTCCGCCTCCAGGGCGTCCAGATGCTCCTGGGTGAAGTTGAAGGGGGCGTCGAAATCGTAGTAAAATCCGCCCTCGATGCTGGGGCCAATGGCCAGCTTCACCTCCGGGTACAGGCGCTTGACGGCCTGGGCCAGCACATGGGAGCAGGTGTGCCAGTAGGTGCTGCGGTAGTCCTTGTTTTCAAAGGTATAGATGTTTTCTTCGCTCATGATCGTGTTCTCCTTTCTTGGGGTGACAAAAAACCTCACCCCTGACAAAATTCAGGGGTGAGGTAAAAGACTTTACTCCACGGTTCCACCCTGCTTACGGAAATACTCCGTCGCTCGTGTCCTCTGTAACGGGAGGGGCCGGTCCGCTCCTCACGGACAGCTCGGGAGTGGTACCGATCCTTCTTCACCGCAGCGCGCTTTCAGCCGGGACGCGCCTCTCTTTGGCGGCGGGCGGGGGATCTCTTCTCCGTCAGTGCATTTTCTTGATTACAGCATATTATAAGCACCTTTTTCCGGCTTGTCAATGGACAAGTTGCAAATTTTTCCCCTGCAAAATTTCCTCAGCTCTGTCTACCACGATGGCCCGGGGCGCTACGGCCAGCAGTTTCTCCCGGCCCCGGAAGCCCCAGCTCACACCGATATAGTTCATGCGGCAGTTCCACGCGGTCTGAATATCCACCTCGCTGTCGCCCACATAGATGGCGCTCTCCCGGGGGCAGTCCAGCACCGCCAGGGCGTGCAGCACCAGGTCTGGGGCGGGCTTGGCGGGCAGGTCGTCCCGCTGGCCGAAGGCCGGCACGCCGGGGAAGAATTTCTCCGCCAGAGCCTTGGTGGTGGGGTCGGGCTTATTGGAGACGATGGCCACCTGCACTCCGGATTTCCGGAGCTTATCCAGCAGCTCCGGAATGCCCGGATAGGGGCGGGTCTTTACACAGTTGTGCGCCTGATACCAGGCCTTATATTCCGCCAGCAGGGCCGCAAATTCCTCCTCCCCCACCGTATCCGGCAGGGCCCGGCGCAAAAGCATGGCCGCACCGTTTCCCAGAAAGGCCCGTATCTCCTCCCGGGTCCGGGCCGGGTATCCGTGGGCCAAAAGTACATGATTTACGGAGTCCTGCAAGTCCTCCAGGGTGTCCAGCAGCGTGCCGTCCATGTCAAACAGCACAGCCCGGGCCCGGGACTTTCCACGCAGCGTCAGCAGGTTGGGCAGCAGGATGCTCCCCAAAATCAGAACGATGCCCAGATACCCCGGGCCTGCCACCCGCTCATGGAGCAGCGTGGCCCCGAAAATGGTGGCAAAGGCCGGGCTCAGGGCGCAGAACAGGCTGGCCCGATCTGCGCTGATATGGCTCTGGGCCACAGGCTGCAGGGTATAGCCAAAGCCGGTACACACCACCGCCAGGACCAGGATGATGCCCCACTCGCTGCTCGTCTGGGGCAGGCGGGGTGAGGAAAAGAGGCAGGAAGCCAGAAGGGAAAACAGGCCCAAAAAGCCCACCTCCAGGACTCCCAGCTCAAAGCCGTCGGCCCGATGGCTGGTGCGGTCGATGGCGATGATGCCCGCGGCGTACAGGAAGGCCGCCAGCAGCGCAATACACTCCCCCGCGCCCAGGCGGAAGCTCCCGCCCTCCAGGGTCAGCAGGGCCACGCCCCCTACGGCGATGGCGGCGCACAGCAGGCTCATGGCCGAGGGAGCCCTGCGGTGCAGGGCCGACTCCAGCAGCGGCACGATGATGATAGCCAAATTTTCCAGCAGGGAGACCGTGCCGGCGTTCACCGTTTTCAGGGCCAGCATCTCGCAGCTCATCACCAGGAAAAAGAGGAAGCCCACCAGGGCGCCCCCGGCTACGGCGCGGCGGTTCAGACCCTTTATCAGCTTCCTACCGAACAGAGCCGCCAAAAGCACAAAGGCCAGCAGAAACCGCACCGCCAGCATATTGAAGGCATCCATGGTACGAAGGCCTATTTTATTGAACACAAAGGAGGTGCTTCGGGCGATGATCACCGCCGCCAGCAGCACTTCCGCTCTTCTCTCAGACATTTTGTGACCTCTTATTTTTCTTGCTTTTCCGCGCCGTTCTGCTCCTCAAATAAAACCTTGAAGGGCACATGGTCGCAGCTTTCTTTTTGGCACTTCTTGCAATGCTTCTCGCAATGCGCTTGGCATGCCTCCTGCAAAGCCAGCATGGCCATGGAGCAAGAGACGGAATAGGTGTGCTCCCTTGTGCCGAAGGGCGTTTGCAGGGCTTCCGCCCGGATGCAGATTTTATCCAGGCGGTGGGCCAGGGCCTCCTGCCCCTTCCGTTTCTGTCAAATCACAGTCATTATATACCGTCCCGGGCCGCAAAGTAAAGCCTCTTGCGCCGTTTTTTCGCCCGTTTCCCGGCAAAAAACCGCGTTGCAATGGCACGGCGGCTGTGCTATACTGAGAAAAAATCGCTGTGAGGTGCCTCATGGAACGGATACTGGCCTATTTCGGCTCCTACAAGTTCATTTTCAGTCTCTGCACCGTGGCCGCCGCCCTGGTGTGCTGGCTGCTGCTGCGGCACCTGATCCACCGCTTCACGGAGAAAATCACCTCCACCGGAGCCCTCTCCGGCCGCCGCCAGACCTATCTGGCCCTGACGCTGAATTTCGCCCGGGGCCTGCTGGCGCTGCTGGCGCTGATTCTTGTTCTGCAGATCCATGGGGTAAATGTATCCTCCCTGGTCGCCGGCCTGGGCATCATCGGCGCCATCGTGGGCCTGGCCCTGCAGGATATGCTCAAGGATGTGATTATGGGCATGAACATCCTCACCGGGGAGTATTTCGCCGTGGGGGATGTGGTGAAATACGGCGAGGTGACCGGCGAGGTGGTGCAGTTTTCCCTCCGGGCCACCAAGCTTCGGGAGCTGGCCACCGGAAACCTGGTCACCGTTTCCAACCGGAATATTTTCCAGGTGTCGCAGCTCAGCAATGAGCTTTACCTCACCGTCTCCACCTCCTATGACGACGGCCCCGATGCCATAGAGCCCTTTTTGCAGCAGCTGGCCCGAGAGATTGCCCAACTGCCGGATGTGGAAAGCTGCACCTTTCTGGGGCTTTCCAAGCTGGGAGACTGGTCGGTAGACTATTTGTTGGGCCTGCGGGCCAAGCCTGCCGTTCAAAACACCGTGCGCCGCCGGGCCCTGGGCCACATCCGTCGCCGCTTCCTGGAAAGCGGCTTTACCATCCCCTATCCGCAGATGGATGTGCATACGGACTAAAGCTCCTAATACCGCAAAAAAGCAGGCCCGGCGGGCCTGCTTCAGTGTGTCAAAAAAGCCTCGCAGAGTTTGCCGCCCGCAGGCGGCAAAGAAATAAAATCATTTTCTCTCGCGACATGTGCGTGAGAGAAAATACAGCTCGGGCTGCCAGTGTGGAATTTGTCCGTCATGGACGGACAAATTATGCGCGCAGCAGACCGCAAGCCTTTTGTCGGAAAAACCCGGAGGGTTTTTCGACAGTCTCAAGCAGGCCGCCGGGCCTGCTTTTTGTGTATACGCATTATATTATTATAATGTACTATTCAAAAATGCCGCTGCTGCAGCCTGACCCACCCGGCGCTGCGAAGCCTCCGGCAGCAATATCTCCAGTGCCGCTCCGGTGCTCTCCAGTGCAGCCCGGCACGAATCCACCAGGCACTCGCCGCTGGCACCGTCCACGACACGACCCAACAGCAGCACGCTTTCGCAGCCGGTGAGCCGCTGATACCAGGGTAGGGTCAGCCCCAAAAGCCGTCCCAACTCCGAAAAAGCCGCTATTGCCCGGCTCTCTCCGGCCCGGGCCCGGTCCTGAACCCAGCGGAGCTTTTCCGCCGGGGTCTCCCCCTCCGGGGTAAGTCCGTTCAGCCCGGCCAAGCGCAGCACACCCTCCTGGGAGAAGTACCGTTCTCCCACGCCCCGGTCTCCGGACCAGGGGTCCACCGGAGCCAGCGGGTTCACATCCACCGGCAAAAATGCCAGCTCATGGAGCCGCCCGGTGATGCGTCCGCTGCCGTCCACATAGCCGCCGGCCTCACTGGTGCCCAAGGCAATACCCAGCAGCTTCCGCCGCCCCAGGCTCACAGCCCCGGCCAGGGCCGCCACATCGCCGTCGTTGCTTGCGGCCCAGGGGACATTTCCGCAGGTCTCCCGCACCGCCCGGGCCAAAAGGTCCCGGCCCAAGCGGTCATAGGTTGCCTGCTCCACCCCCACAAACAGGCTGGAGCGGCGAATTTCACCGTCTATCACCACCCCGGCGGTGGAAATGCCTACGCTGTCCACTCTCGGCAGATGGGCCTTGGCCGAACGCAGGGCGGCGGTGATCCCCTCATAATGATAGCGCAGGTCCGACGCCGTCTTAGGCTGCCAGACCACCTCCTCGGTGTAAACGGTCTCCCCGTCTATCACCGCTGCGGCCTTGCGGTCGCTGCCGCCCAGGTCGATGCCGATGCGGCAGCCCTCCGTCCGGGCTGCTGCCGAGGCCGGCGTTTCCCGCTCCGGGGGCAGCGTCTGCCGCCGCTCCACCTGAAAGGGCGAACGGTATATGCCGGACAGAAACGCCCGATCAAAGGCCCGCGCCCCCGCCGGGGCGTACGCCCCTTGCAGCCAACGGTAAACCGCCTCATCCGCTGTGAGAAGGGTGCAGCCCCCTCGCAGCCACAGGGCGGTTTTTACCAAGAGCAGCGCATATTCCTCGTCTGCCGCCGCCATAGCCTCATCCCGGTGCAGGCCCAGGGACAGATGCTCGCAGCCCCCGGGCCGGGCCACCGCCACGGTGACCCAGCGGTCCGCCGTGGCCTCGTGGCGGCGCACAAGGTCAATAATGGGCCGGAACTCAGTCCCCATCGGTGATGATGCCGGTCAGGTCCACGCTCTTGCCGTCCCGCCACAGGCGCTCCAGGCCGTAGAATTCCCGGGCCTCGGCGCTGAAAACATGCACGGCCAGGCACCCATAGTCCAGCAGCACCCAGGTGCCGCCCCGGTACCCCTCCCGGTGCAGGGGCTCCTCGCCGGCCTGCTCCGTGATCACCTTTTCCACATTGTCAACCAGGGCGTTGATCTGCGTATTGGACGAGCCGGTGGCCAGGACAAAGTAGTCCGCCAGGGTGGTCAGGTCCGCAATCTCCAGCACCTGAATCTCCCGGCCCTTTTTCTCCGACAGCGCCTGGGCCGCCAGCAGCGCCAGTTCCTTGGGTGATTTATTCATGTATTGTTCCTCCGATCTCGCTTCGTATAGAGTCCAGGGCCTCCCGGGTGTGGGGATGGACAGGGCTTCCGTAGCCCTGCAGCTCCTTGACCGAGTCCAAAAGTGCCCGGTACAGCCCTTCATTTAAGTCCGTATGCACCGCCCGGCGCAGCTCGTCCACCCCGGGAAAGCGGCGGCTGGGCTCAATGTAATCCGCCAGGTAAATGATTTTTTCCAGCAGGGTCATGTCCGCCTTGCCGGTGGTGTGGTAGAAAATGGCGTTATAAATTTCCTCCGACACGCCGAATTTATCCCGGGCCACCGCCGCGCCGGTTTTGGAGTGCAGGAGCTTCAGGCTCACCTGCTCCAGCGGGTCCAGGTCGATGCCGTAATGGCGGCACAGGGAGAGCTGCCGGTCCATATCCAGCTTCTTGGTGCAGTCGTGGAGCAGGGCCGCTACTCGGGCCGCCGTGCCATCCGCGCCGTATTTTTCCGCCAGGAAGGCCGCCTCCTGCTCCGTGCCCAGCACATGGGGCATCCGCTTGGGCTTTAAATAGCTCAGGGCAATGGGTCGCAGCTCCTCCGGGGTCAAATGCTTCAAATCCGCCTTTGTGCCGTACAGGCCCTTGCGCAAAATATAGCCGTACACCGGCTCGGTAAGGTACGCCCGGCCCGCGCCCCGACTCAGCTTTTCCCGCAGCTCCGTGGAGGAGATTTCCACCACCTCCGGATTCTCCAGCACCCGGATATGCGCGCCATAGGTCTCCTCCAGGCGCTTCTTCTGCCGGGCAAAGGCCGCCGCCTCGCTCTCCTCCCGGCGGCTGAATACCGCCAGGGTCGCCAAATCGCAAATGCGCTCCGGCTGCCGCCAGGTCTCAAAGGACAAGAACATATCCGAGCCCATAAGGAGAAACAGCTCCTCCTCCGGGTACTGCTCCCGAAGCTGGGCTAAGGTATCGCAGGTATAGCTGGCCCCCTGCCGCCGCAGCTCCAGGTCTAAAACCTCCACCGGAGCCGACACCTCTGCGGTGCAAAGCTGCACCATTTCCAGCCGTTCCTCCGCCCCGGCACTGCCGGAAGGCAAGGGCTTGTGGGGCGGGATGGCGTCCGGGATCAGCAGGAGCTTATCCAGAGAAAGCTGCCCCGCCGCTGCCGAGGCCGCCGCCAGATGTCCCCGGTGGATGGGGTTAAAGGTACCCCCGAATACGCCGATTTTCATGGTCACTCACCCCGCCGGGTCGCCTTCGGCAGCTGAATCTTGCGTTTTGTCTTGTCATGCTGCATCCGATAGAGAACAAACTTGTTTCCGATCACCTGTACCACCTGGCTGCGGGTGACCACCTTCAGCTCCTCGGCAGCCTCCCGGGCGGTGAGCATGGAATTCTCCAGCACCTTGCCCTTTATAAGCTCCCGGGCCTCCAGAGCATCGTTTGCCTGCTTCACCAGGTTATCGCTGATGCCGTCCTTGCCGATATGAATAATGGTGTCCAGAGTGGAGGCCAGGCCCCGCAGCTGGGCACGCTGCTTGCTTGTCAGTTCCATAGTCAATGCTTCTCCAAATATTCTTTTAATTCCGTCCCGAAAGCCCGCAGGGCGTTGCCCCGGTGGCTGATGGCGTTTTTCTCCTCCGGTGTCATCTGGGCAAAGGTCTTGCGCAGACTCGGCACATAGAACACCGGGTCATAGCCGAAGCCGCCGTCCCCCATAGGGGCGTAGGCAATGGTACCCGGGCACTCCCCCTCTGCCGTCAGCTCTGTCCCGTCGGGGAACAGGCACACCACCGAGGTATGGAAGTGGGCCGCCCGGGTCATGGAGCCGCGCATATTCTGCAGCAGCAGGCGGTAGCGGGCTGCATCGTCATCCAGCCCGCCGTACCGGGCGGAGTAGACCCCCGGCGCGCCGTTCAGCGCGTCCACGCACAGGCCGCTGTCATCGGCGATGGCCGGCAGACCGCTGGCCTCCATGACAGCCTTAGCCTTGATGCGGGCATTCTCGGTGAAGATTGCGCCGTTCTCCTCCGGCTCAAGGTCCAGACCCAGATCCGACTGGAGCACCACCTCCACACCCAGCTCACCTAATATTTTCTGCATTTCTGCCAGTTTTCCCTTGTTATGGGATGCCAATACGAATTTCATTGCGCTGCCTCCTTTCTCTTGTCCAGACGCCGATTGCGCAGCGTCAGTAATATGTCCGTAGCCACCATCAGCAGGTCCAGTATATAGATGGCGAACACCCAGTTGATCTGTCCGCTGATGCACTTACCCGTTATGCCGCAAATGTATCCCACCAGCACAAAGAGTTCAAAAGCCAGGCTTTTCCCCTTAGCCGTCTTGGCCCGAATGGATTTGGTGATGTTCATGGGCCAGGAGCAGCCAAAGCACAGCAGCATACCTGCCTCGAAAATTTCCGATGACATATCTCTACCTTCTTACTTTTGTATTATCCCTGCAGCACCCGGCGCTGCTTTTCCAGCAGCTCCCCGATGCCCTTAGCGCACAGGCGCACCAGCTCCTGCTGCTCCGAAAGGGTAAAGCTCCGACCCTCGCCGGTGCCCTGCAGCTCAATGAGCTCCCCTTTTTCGTTCATGACGCAGTTGAGATCCACCTGGGCCCGGCTGTCCTCGGCGTAGGGCAGGTCCAGCAGGGGCACATCGTCCACAATGCCTGCACTCACCGCCGCCACCTGATGGATAATGGGATTTTTTGTCACCTTACCCTCAGCCATCAGCTTCCGGCAGGCCAGGGCCAGGGCCACAAAGCCGCCGGTAACGGAGGCGGTACGGGTGCCTCCGTCTCCCTGCAAAACATCGCAGTCCACGGTGATGGTCCGCTCCCCCAGGGCCTCTCTGTCCACCGCCGCCCGGAGGCTGCGGCCGATAAGCCGCTGAATCTCCGCGCTGCGGCCGGAGAGCTTCAGCTTGTCAATATCCCGGCGGGAGCGCTCCCGGTTGGCCCGGGGCAGCATGGAATACTCCGCCGTCACCCAGCCGTGGCCCTCCGGCACATGGGGCGGTGTTTTCTCCTCCACCGAGGCGTTGCACAGCACCACCGTGTCGCCGCAGCGAATCAGCACGCTGCCCTCGGCAAATTTTATATAGTCCTTGGTCAGCTCCACGGGCCGAAGCTGATCAAAAGCCCGTCCGTCCGCTCTGGTCATAGTCTCTCCCCCTGTTAAAACAAATCGTTTACGAATTCCTCCGGGTCAAAGGGCTTCAGATCGTCGATACCCTCGCCCACGCCTACAAATTTAACCGGCACGCCCAGATCCCGGGCAATGGCGATAACGATACCGCCCTTGGCGGTGCCGTCCAGCTTGGTCAGCACGATGCCCGTAAGCCCCGCCGTCTCCTTAAAGCTCCGGGCCTGGATAAGCCCGTTTTGCCCGGTGGTGGCATCCAGCACCAGCAGTGTCTCCCGGCCCGCCTCCGGCAGCTCCCGGTCGATGATCTTCCGGAGCTTGGCCAGCTCGTTCATCAGGTTCTGCTTATTGTGCAGCCGACCGGCGGTATCGCACAGGACCACATCCACATCCCGGGCCTTGGCCGCCTGCAATGCATCAAACAGCACCGCTCCCGGGTCCGCCCCCTCATGCTGGCGCACAATGGGCACCCCGGCCCGGTTCGCCCAAATCTCCAGCTGATCGGCGGCAGCGGCCCGGAAGGTGTCCCCTGCGCAGAGGAGGACCTTTTTCCCCTCCCCTTTCAGCCGCGCCGCCAGCTTGCCGATGGAGGTGGTCTTGCCCACGCCGTTGACGCCGATGACCAGAATCACCGTGGGGCTCTTGGCGGTGTCCAGGGCCGCATCGCCCACGGACAGCTTTTGCAGCAATATCTTCCGCAGCTCCGCCTTTACCTGCTCCGGGTCCTTCATGTCGTAGCTGAACACGGCGTTACGCAGGGAGTTCACCGCCTCGGTGGCGATGTTTACCCCCACATCCGCCAGGATCAGGGACTCCTCCAAATTATCAAAAAATTCGTCGTCCAGCTTTTCCCAGTTCACATCCCCGAACCAGGCCTGCTTGAGCTTGCTGAAAATACCCATATGCTGCCTCCTGTTCCAAATTATAAATGTATGCGTCGTATCCGTAGGGGTCGATGCCTACATCGGCCCGCACCGGTCACGCACCGCGTCCCGTAAACCTGTCATTGCGAAGCCAGTGCGCACACTGGCTGTGGCAATCCGTTTTTCCTCACTTGATTTTCATTTCCTTGCTCAGCTCATTGAGGTTGGCCGTAAGCACCGTGGAAACGCCCCGCTCCTGCATGGTGATGCCATACAGCACATCCGCCTCCTCCATAGTGCCCCGGCGGTGGGTGATGACGATGAACTGGGTCTTGCCGGCAATGCGCCGCATATACTTGGCGTAGCGCACCACATTGGACTCATCCAACGCCGCCTCAATTTCGTCCATCACACAAAACGGCGTGGGATGCACCTTCAAAATGGCGAAATACAGGGCGATGGCCACAAAGGCCTTCTCACCGCCGGAGAGCAGCGACAGGGTCTTCAGCTGTTTTCCCGGGGGCTGGGCCTTAATTTCAATGCCGCAGCGGAGAATATCGTTCTCGTCCTCCAGCTCCAGGGTAGCCCGGCCGCCGCCGAACAGCTCCAGGAAAGTCTCCTGGAAGCTCTGCTTGAGTATCTCAAACTGGGTGGCGAAGATCTCCGTCATCTGCTTGGTGATCTCCTCGATGATGCCCACCAGCTCCTCCTTGGCCCTCTCCACATCGTTGCGCTGGTCAGAGAGGTAGGTATAGCGGGTGTTCACCCGGTCAAACTCCTCAATAGCGCCGATGTTGATGGGCCCCAGGCCCTTGATCTCCCGGTTCAGCTCGCCGATACGCCGGGTAGCCTTGGGCACGCTCTCCAGCTCGATGCGCAGGCTCTGGGCATCGCTGTGGCTCAGCTCGTACCGCTCCCACAGCTTATCCAGAATTTGCTTTTCCTCCAGAGCGCTGCCGTTTAGCTTGCCCTCCAGGCGGGTCACCTCCCGCTCACAGTTGAGGAGGGTATCGTTGCAGGTGCGGCTGAGCCGATCCGTCTGGCTGCGCCGGGCCTCCAGGGCCATCTTCTCCTGGGCGAGCTTTTGCAGGGCCAGGCGATGCTCTTCAATGTGTTCCCGAAGCTCCCAGGCCTGCTGCATCTGCCGCTCCTCCTCAGCCTGTGCCTGGGCCATGGCCTCCTCCGTTCGGACGCGCAGGCTCTCCCGGTCGGTGTGCTCACCCTCCAGGCTCTCCCGGAGGCGGACCAGGTCCTCCATGCTGCGCCGGGTACTCTCCCCCTCGGCAGTGAGGGCCGCCTGCCGGGCCTTTTTCTCTGTCAGCCGGGCCGACAGCTCACTGAGGCTCTGCCGGCAGTCCGCCTGCTCCTTTTGAAGCGTCTCCGTCTCGGCCCGGGTGGCTTCCGCCCGGGCGGTAAAGTCCGCAATGGTCCGGCGAATGGTGTCCATCCGCCCGGCGTCATCGCTGCTGCGCTTTTGCAGGTTCTCCTTCTGAATGTGCAGGCTCTCCTGCTGGTGCTTCAGGCTGTCCAGCAAAATATCAAAGTGGTTTTTGCGGCCCTCCAGGGTCAGCACCCGGTCATTGGCCCGGCGCTGCTGGTCCTTGGCCACCTCCAGCTCATACTGGGCCTTCTGCAGCTCCCGGTTGGCACTCTCGGCCATAAGGGCTGCGTCCTGAAGCTGGGACTGGATCTTCTTGCGCTTTTTCTCCAGCTGCTCCAGCTCCCCGGAGCGGGAGAGAATCCCCGCATTACGGCTGACGCTGCCGCCGGTCATAGAGCCACCGGCGTTGATGACCTGGCCGTCCAGGGTGACGATGCGGAAGCGGTTGTCGTGGCGCTTGGCCATCTGAATGCCGCAGTCCAGGTCCTCCACTACCACGGTAGTGCCCAAAAGGTTCTCCACAACGGCACCATATTTCCCCTCGTAGCGCACCAATTCCGACGCAACGCCCACGAAGCCGTACTCGTTTTCCAGGCCGTTTTCCCGGAGACTGCGGCCCCGGATGGTGTCCAGAGGCAGGAAGGTAGCCCGACCTCCGTCCCGCTGCTTTAATAGGCCGATGGCATTCTTGCCGTCGTTTTTCGTATCCACAACAATATGCTGCAGCGCACCGCCCAGGGCGATTTCAATAGCCACGCTGCACTCCTTGTCGGCGTGGATCAGGTTGCCCACCGGCCCATGGATACCCGAGAGCGTTCGGGCCTCGGCCGCCCGCATGACGATCTTCACGGCCTTGGAAAAGCCCTCGTATTCCTTCTCCATTTCGCTCAGCAGCCGGATGCGGTCTGAAAGGGTCTTTTCCTCCAGGGTCAGCCGGTCCTTCTGCTCCGCACTCTCCCGGGCGCGGCGCTGACGGCCCTCCATTTTCAGGCTGTGACCGCCGATGATGTTGGAGGCGGCCTGCTCCTCCTCCCGGGCAGCCTGCAGCTTCTTTTCGTTCTCCCCGGCCTCTCCTTGGGCCTGGGTCAGCTTCTCCCGGGTTTGGGACAGCTCATCCTCCAGCTCCCGGGTACGCTGGGCGATTTCGTCCGAGCCGGCGGTGAGGGCGGACAGCTCCGCCTGGGCCTGGGCCGCCTGGGCAACCTCCTGAGCCTCCCGGCGGCGCAGCTCCTCCAGCCGGACGGCATAGGCATCGCTGCTGTGGGTGCTGCCGCGCATTTCCTCGCACAGCGCCTCCATTTCCCCGTCCAGAGTCCGGGCGGCTTCTCCGATCTCCTCTATACGGCGGCCCAGGGCCTCCGTCTGCTCCTGGAGGGACTCCGTGCGGCTGCGGCTCTCGCTCATCTCCTGCTCCATGCGCTGGATGGTCTCCGCATGATGCCGGGCCGTGGTTCGGGCCACGGCGGCGGCGGACTCATGCTCGCCGATGGCGCTCTCCAGGTCCGAGACCCGGGCGCGCTTTTCCTCGGCGGCGCAGTCGCTCTCGTGCATAAGCCGGGCGCATTCCTCTGCCTGGGCATATACCTCATCCAGCTCCGCCTGGGCCTTTTTCTGGTCGGCCTGCGCGGTCTCAAAGTCCGCCTGCAGCTTCAGCCGATCGGTTTTCAGCTTCTGCAGATTTTCCAGCCACACGCTTATTTCCAGGGTGCGCAGCTCATCGTGAAGCACCAGGTATTTCTTAGCCGTCTCCGCCTGCTTTCGCAGGGGCTCCACCTGCAGCTCCAGCTCCGCGATCTTGTCATTGATGCGCACCAGGTTCTCCTCCGTGCGCTGGAGCTTCCGCTCAGACTCCTCCTTGCGGTGGCGGTACTTGCTGATGCCCGCCGCCTCCTCGAAAACCTCCCGCCTGTCGTCGCTGCGGACGGATAATATCTCATCAATTTTACCCTGACCGATGATGGAATAGCCCTCCCGGCCCATGCCGGTGTCCATGAACAGCTCGTTCACATCCTTGAGGCGCACGGACTGACGGTTGATGTAATATTCCGACTCACCGCTGCGGTAATAGCGGCGGGTCACCGCCACCTCTGCCTCATCACGGCTGAAAATGTGCTCGGTATTGTCAATGACCAGCGTCACCTGGGCAAAGCCCATCTGGCGGCGCTTTTCGGTGCCGCCGAAGATGACATCCTCCATCTTAGCGCCCCGGAGCTGACGGCTGTTCTGCTCGCCCATGACCCAGCGGATGGCGTCGGAAATATTGGACTTGCCGGAGCCGTTGGGGCCGACGATAGCTGTGATGTCCTCGCCGAAGTTCAAAACCGTTTTCTCCGGAAAGGACTTAAAGCCCTGTATCTCAAGCGCTTTTAAGTACACGCAGTTCACCTCACTACTCAAAAATGGCATACTTTAACTAAATAATTGTAGCAGAAAGAGGTCGGGTTTTCAAGACTAAAATATGGCCCCCCAACCCGGGGCAAAAGAAAACCCACACTTGACATTTTCCGTCCGTGTGGTACTATAAATATAGTAAGAGCGCTGCGACAAGCGGTTGCTCAGAGATGGCGATTACGACTCCGAAAAAAACAAGGGCAATCTGCAGACAAAACAGGCGAAGGGGCTTTCCACAGCTCCCTCCGCCTGTTTATTTTTTACTCTTTTCCCGCCGACAGGGCCCGGGTGGCATTGAGCACCGCCAGCACCATCACGCCCACATCCGCGCCGATGGCCAGCCACATATTGGCGATACCGATAGCGCCCAGCACCAGGCACACCGCCTTTACCGCCAGGGCAAATACGATATTCTCGTACACAATGCGCAGGGTCCGCCGGGAGATGCGCATAGCCAGAGCGATCTTGGCCGGGTCATCGTCCATAAGCACCACATCCGCCGCCTCAATGGCCGCATCGCTGCCCAGGGCGCCCATGGCGATACCGATGTCGGCCCGGGCCAGCACAGGTGCGTCGTTGATGCCGTCGCCCACAAAGGCCAGGAGTCGACCGTCCTTGCGCTCCTGCAGCAGCCGCTCCACCTGCCGGACCTTATCCGCCGGCAAAAGCTGGCTGTGTACTTCGTCTACGCCCAGCTGGGATGCCACCTGCCGGGCCGCCGCGTCTGCATCGCCGGTGAGCATAACGGTCTTTTCGATGCCCTCCGCCTTCAGGCCCCGAATGGCCTGGACTGCGTGCTCCTTCACCACATCACCCAGGAGGATACACCCGGCATAGACGCCGTCTACGGCCACATAGACCACGGTTCCGGCCTTTTGAGGCTCTGCGGGCTGAATGTCCAGCTTCTCCATGAGCCGCCGGTTGCCCACAGCCACGGCGTGGCCGTCCACCTGCGCCGTAAGGCCGAAGCCGCCCAGCTCCTCCACATCCGTCACCCGGTCGGCATCCACCCGGCCGCTCCAAGCCGCCTTCAGGCTCTGGCTGATGGGGTGTCCGGAGTAGCACTCCGCCTGGGCCGCCCAGCCCAGCAGGGTCTGTGCGTCCATGCCCTCCGGGGCCGTCTCCAGCACCTGAAAAACGCCCTTGGTCAGGGTGCCCGTCTTGTCGAACACCACGCACCCGGTCTTAGCCAGGGCCTCCAAGTAGTTGCTGCCCTTGACCAAAATCCCCTTGGCAGACGCGCCGCCGATGCCGCCGAAAAAGCTCAGGGGAATGCTGATGACCAAGGCGCAGGGGCAGCTGATGACCAGGAAGGTCAGGGCTCTTGTGATCCAGTCGCCCCACAGGGGTGCATTGCCCATAGCAAGCCGCACCACCGGCGGCAGTACCGCCAGAGCCAGGGCACTGTAGCACACCGCAGGGGTATAGACCCGGGCAAACTTGGTGATAAAGTTCTCCGCCTTGGCCTTTTTCATGCTGGAATTTTCCACCAGATCCAGGATCTTGGCCACGGTGGAGTCGCCGAATTCCTTAGTGGTCCGGATATGCAGCAGGCCGCTGAGGTTCACGCAGCCGGAGAGTATCTCGTCCCCGGCCTTCACCTGCCGGGGCAGGCTCTCGCCGGTAAGAGCGCTGGTATTCACCGCAGACTCACCCTCGGTCACCACGCCGTCAATGGGAATGCGCTCCCCGGGCTGCACCACAATGACGGTGCCCACGGCCACATCATCCGGGTCCACCTTCTCCAGGGTGCCGCCGGACTCGATGTTGGCATAGTCCGGACGAATATCCATCAGGTCGGAGATGCTGCGGCGGCTCTTACCCACGGCGTAGCTCTGGAACAGCTCGCCCACCTGGTAAAACACCATAACGGCGCAGCCCTCCCGCCAGTCGCCCAGGGCCATAGCGCCCACGGTGGCCACTGCCATAAGGAAATTCTCGTCGAACACCTGCCCCCGGAAAATACCCTTCACAGCCTTGAGCAAAATGTCATAGCCCACGATGAAATACGGGAGGAGGTACAGCACGCCCTCCAGCCAGCCTGTAAGGGGCGAGAGCCAAATCCCCGCCACCAGCACCGCCGACACGATGATCCGTATAAGATTGGTTTTCTGCTTCTTTGTCACGGCCTTTACGCCTCCTTCTGTGTTTACGAAAAAGAATATCGCAGCCTTTTATCGGCAAAAATTGCGTAGGGGCGACCCTTGCGGTCGCCCGCCACGCTGACTAAACGGGATATAGGGTATCACGGATTGCCACAGCCAGTCTGCGGACTGGCTTCGCAATGACACGGATTTTTTCGCCAGTCAAAGGTAAATCTCGCAGTCGTCCTCCACCTTTTTGCAGTTCTTCAGCACCTGCTGCATCACCGCCTCCACATCGGCGCCCTCTGCGAACTCCACCTTCATCTTCTGGGTCATGAAGCTGACGGTGGCGGCAGCCACACCCTGGATTTTCTGAGCTGCCTGCTCCATCTTGTCGGCGCAGGCAGCGCAGTCTACTTCGATTTTGTAAGTCTTTTTCATAATAATGGGTCTCCTTTCCTCAGTCGCCTAAATGCTCCATACCCAGCTTCAAAATGGAGCGCACATGGTCGTCATCCAGGCCATAAAAAACAGTCTTACCTTCCCGGCGAAACTTCACCAGCTTGTTGTTTTTCAAAATGCGAAGCTGGTGGCTCACGGCACTCTGGGTCATGCCCAGGAGCCTTGCAATGTCATACACGCACAGCTCCGCGCCGAACAGCACATAGAGTATCTTGATCCGGGTGGAGTCGCCAAACACCTTGTAAAGCTCCGCCAGATCATACAGATCGTCCTCGTCGGGCATCTGCTGGCGCACGGCCTCCACGCCGCTCTCGTCCAGACACAGGAACTCCTGGTCCTGGTTCTTTTCCATCTGCTCCATATTTTTCTCCTCAAGTGTTCATATGAATAATTGCTCACATATTTGTTGTTTGTATACTACACCTATCTCTCTCCGGTGTCAACCCCTTTTGAAAAAAATTCGGCAATTTTCAGGCTGACGGCCCCGTAGAAATAGGGAAAGCAGGGACAGAAAGGTTTTTTCAGTGACCTGTTTTTCTTCTTTCCATATTTTCCGAGGAAGATTTCCGCCGGATTTGGAATATTGGTGATTGCTTTTGAAAAAATATGTGATATACTATTTCTTATAAATGGATGACTATGCCCTGCGGCGTTTGACGCAGCGGCTCTTATAATGAGGCACTGGGCCTCCTTCACTTTAGGAAAGGGAATTCTATGAAACAATATATTATTGAAGGCGGACATCCGCTTTTCGGAGAGATCACCATCAGCGGTGCCAAAAACGCCGCCGTAGGCATTATCCCCGCCGCTTTGCTGGTGGATGGTACCTGCCGCATTGAAAACATCCCCCAGATTAGCGATGTGACCCTGCTTCTGCATATTCTGGAGGAGCTGGGCGCTAAGATCCGCGTGCTGAACCGTCACGCCGTGGAGCTGGACTGCCATGCCATCCACTCCACCCATCCCTCTTATGAAATGGCCCGGCGCATCCGTGCCTCCTACTATCTTATCGGCGCCCTGCTGGGCCGCTTCGGCGAGGCCACCGTGGCCATGCCCGGCGGCTGCGACTTTGGCGTGCGGCCCATTGACCAACACATCAAGGGCTTTACCGCCATGGGAGCCGAGGTGGGCGTAGAGGGCGGCTTCATCCAGGCCACCGCCAAGGACGGCCGCCTTACCGGTACCTCCGTCTATTTGGATGTAGTGTCTGTAGGCGCTACCATGAATATTATGATGGCCGCTGTGCTGGCTCGGGGCAACACCGTCATTGAAAACGCCGCCAAGGAGCCCCACATTGTGGACCTGGCCAACTTCCTTAACTCCATGGGCGCCGATATCCGGGGCGCAGGCACCGAGACCATCAAGATCCGGGGCGTAGAGCGTCTGGGCGGCGGCAGCTACTGTATCATTCCCGACCAGATCGAGGCCGGCACCTACATGACTGCCGTGGCCGCCACCGGCGGACAGGTACTCATCAAAAATGTCATCCCCAAGCACTTGGACTGCATCAGTGCCAAGCTGGTGGAGATGGGCGTGTATATAGAGGATCGGGGCGACGCCATCTTGGTTCGCCGCAGCGATCCCCTGCAGAAAACCAATGTGAAAACCATGCCCTACCCGGGCTTCCCCACGGATATGCAGCCCCAGATCGCCGCGGTCCTCACCACCGCCCGGGGTACCAGCATCGTCAACGAAAATGTGTGGAACAGCCGCTTTAAGTATATCGACGAGCTAAAGCGCATGGGAGCCAACATCCAGGCCGACGGCCATGTGGCCGTCATCGAGGGCGTGGACCATCTCCAGGGCGCCCCGGTCCAGGCCTGTGACCTGCGGGCAGGGGCGGCCATGGTTATTGCCGGTCTCAGCGCCCAGGGCACCACGGAGCTGAGCCAGGTGCAGTTTATTGAGCGGGGCTATGAGGACCTGGTGGGCAAGCTCCGTGCCGTAGGCGCGGACATCCGCGTGGTGGAGCTGCCCGACATCGCCGAGCAAAAAGAAGCCCATATCGGCTGAGGATCAGCCGCCAGGCAGCGTCTGCCGCGTAGAGTCGCCGAAAGGCGGCCGGCGTACAGACGCTGTTTTTATCCCACCACCTTTCTCTACTCCCATGAAATCACAAGCGAGGTCTGACATTTGATCACCATCCATACCTTGGCCAGCGGCTCTGAGGGAAACGCCGCCCTGGTCTGCGGCGGCGGCGTGCGCATTCTGGTGGACGCCGGCATCTCCGCCCGGCGCATGGAAACGGCCCTGAAGGCCCTGGGCCATCCCCCGGACACCCTCTCCGCTGTTTTCATCACCCATACCCATTCTGATCACACCGCCGGGCTGCGGGTCTTTCTCAAGCACACGGCCCTGCCGGTGTTCGCCTCCCCCGCCACCTGCGCGGTCCTTTCCCGCCAGGTCCCCACAGTGGCCGAGCTGCTCCATCCCCTGGCTCCGGGTCTGGCCCAGGAGCTGGGCGGTCTCACCGTTACCCCCTTTGCCACCTCCCACGATGCCGAGGGGTCTATGGACTTCCGCTTCGACACCCCCACCGCCTCCGCCGGGATTCTCTCGGACACCGGCTATGTGACCGAGGCCGCCGAGGAAGCTCTGGCCGGAGTAGACCTGCTGCTCCTGGAGAGCAATCACGATGTGACCCACCTGCAAACGGGGCCCTACCCCTACCCCCTAAAGCAGCGCATTTTGAGCGACCGGGGCCACCTGTCCAACGATGCGGCGGCCGCCTTTGCCTGCCGCATGGCCAAAACCGGCACCCGCCAGTTCGTCCTGGTGCATCTGAGCAAGGAGAATAACACCCCTGTCTGCGCCCTCCATACCGTGGAGTGCGCCCTGCGCGGCGGCGGCTTTGCCGATGTGCATCTCACCGTGGCGCCCCGGGGCGAGTGCAGCGAGGCTTACATAGCGGAGGGCCTGCCATGCAGAAAATAACCGTCCTGTGCGTGGGAAAATTAAAGGAAAAATTCTACCTGGACGCCACGGCGGAGTACGCCAAGCGCCTGAGTCGGTACTGTAAATTAGACATTCTCGAGCTGCCGGAGAGCCGTCTACCGGAGGAGCCCTCCCCCGCCCAAATCCAGCAGGCTCTGGACGCGGAGGCCGCCGCCATCACCGCAAAGCTCCCCAAGGGCGGGGCGCTGGTGGCCCTGTGTATTGAGGGCACTCCCTGCTCCAGCGAGGAAATGAGCCGCAAAATGCAGCAGCTGGCGGTCTCCGGCAAGACCCAGCTCACCTTCCTCATCGGCGGCAGCGTGGGCCTCAGCGAGAACCTGAAGCGCCGGGCGGACTGGAAGCTCTCCATGTCCCCCATGACCTTTCCCCACCACCTAGCCCGGGTGATGCTCTTAGAGCAGATCTACCGCGCCTTTCAGATCCGGCAGGGGACAAAATACCACAAATAATCGGTGATACCATATAACAAAACATATTGGAGGTTTTTTCATGAACGATTTTGATATGTTAGCTGTCTCGGAAACCGCCCGAAACGGCGAGCTCCCGCAGAATTTTTGGGACGATCTCTCCTCCGGCTGGCGCTTCCACAAGGAGGAACCGGCCTGGCCGGTGGACGAAAAGGGCGAAAAGGAGAAGGCCGTTCTGCTCCAGTCCACCTTCGACTCCCCCGCCGAGTCGGATGTGACCGTCTCCTTTTTGCACTCCTGCGGCATCCCCTGCTTTAAGTATTATGCCAAGGAGGGCGGCGCCGGCAAGGTTATCAACGGCTTTTCCGGCTACGGTGCCGACCTCTATGTCCCCGCCTCCCGCCTGGAGGAGGCCCGGGCCCTGCTCAACGCCGAGCCCATTTTCGACGAGGATAATTCATAACTTTCACAATAAAACGGAAGGGAGATTTTACAGCATGATCGACTACAAAGCGGAATATCAAAAATGGCTCCACAGCGACGCCATCACCGAAGATGAGCGGGCAGAGCTTTTATCCATCGCAGGCGATGACAAGGAGATCGAGAGCCGCTTCTACGGCCCCCTGGAGTTCGGTACCGCCGGTCTGCGGGGCACCATGAAGATGGGCCTGCACCAGATGAATATCTATGTGATCCGCTGGGCCACCCAGGGCTTTGCCAATGTCATCTGCGCCGAAGGCCCCGCCGCCATGGATAAGGGCGTTGCCATCTGCATGGACTGCCGCCACCACAGCATGGAGTTTGCCCGGGCTGCCGCGGAAGTCTGCGCCGCCAACGGCATCCATGTGCGCATTTTCGAATCCCTTCGCCCCACCCCGGAGCTGAGCTTCGCCGTGCGGCACTACGGCTGCCAGGCGGGCATTAACATCACCGCCAGCCACAATCCCAAGGAGTATAACGGCTACAAGGTCTACTGGTCCGACGGCGCCCAGCTGCCCCCCCACCACGCCGACGCCATTGCCAAGGAGCTGGAAAATATCGACATTTTCACCGGCGTAAAGACCATGCCCTTCGACGAGGCCAAGGCCGCCGGACGCATCGAGCTTATGGGGGAGGAAACCGACAACGCCTTCATGGAAAATGTCATGGCCATGGTCAATGACCGGGCTTGTGTCGCCAAGGTGGCGGATGACTTCCATGTGGTCTACACCCCCTTCCACGGCTGCGGCTGGAAGCTGGTGCCCCAGGCTCTGCGGGACCTGGGCGTGAAGCACCTGCACTGCGTACCCGAGCAGATGGTGCTGGATGGCTCCTTCCCCACGGTAGAGTCCCCCAACCCCGAGAATCCCGAGGGCTTCTATCTGGCTATCGCCCTGGCTGACCAGGTGGGCGCCAACTTCATCATCGGCACCGACCCGGACAGCGACCGGGTGGGCATCCTGGTGCGCGGCACCGACGGCCGCTTCATCCCCGTGTCCGGCAATCAGACCGGCGTGCTGCTGGCGGATTATCTGCTGGGCGCCATGGCGCGTAACGGAAAGTTGCCTAAAAACGCCGTGCTGCTGAAGACCATCGTCACCACCGAAATGGCTCGCCGGGTGGCCGAGAGTCACGGCGTCACCTGCTACGATACCTTCACGGGCTTCAAGTTCATGGCCGAAAAGAAGCAGCAGCTGGAGAGCCAGGGTTTGGGTAAGGTGGTGTTCTCCTACGAGGAGAGCTATGGCTATATGCTGGGCGACTATGTCCGGGACAAGGACGCCGTCACCGCCTCCCTGCTGCTGACGGAGATGGCCGCCTGGTATCAGAGCCGGGGCATGACCCTCTTTGACGCCCTCCAGGCCCTGTACGAAAAGTACGGCTACTACGGTGAAAAGACCCACAATCTGGTGATGCCCGGCCTGGACGGTCTGGAGAAGATGGCTGTGCTCATGCAGTCCCTGCGGGATGTGCCCCCTGCGGACATCGCCGGGGTGGCCGTTACGGCACGCACGGACTATAAGGACGGCACCGTCACCGACTGCGCAAGCGGAAAGGTTACCGCCTCGGAGCTGAAGGGCAGCAATGTGCTTCGCTACGCCCTGGCCGATGGCACCGTGATCCTGGTCCGTCCCTCCGGCACCGAGCCCAAGATCAAGGTCTATATCCTCACCCTGGGAAGCGATCCCAAGCAGCGGGATGAAAACATCGCCAAATACTCCCAGTGGGCTCTGTCTCTGCAAAAGTAACCCAATAAAGCGCAAAAATTCCGCCCCGGAGCGTCCTCTTTACAGAGGTTGCCCCGGGGCGGATTATTTGTCTACCGGCACTCGAAAACGGTTTTTACTTTACGCTGAACAGCAGCTCGCCGTAGGTGGGGAAGGGCCAGTACTTAGCAGCGGTCTGGGTCTCCGACTCATCGGCTACGGCCCGCAGCTCGCCCATGGCGGGAATAAGCTCGTCGCGGATGAAGGCCGCCTCCTCGGTGGTATCCCGGAGGGTATCCAGGCGCACCAGCTTCTCCTCCAGGCTGTCCACCCGGCCATCCATGGTGTCCACCAGGGAGGCCAGCTTGCGCAGCAGCTTCTTCTCATAGCCCCAGGGCAGCTCCTCGGAAACGGTGCTCTTGGCGGCGGCGGCCGTGGCCAGGTCGGACACATAGGCCTCTACCGACGGCAGGATCTCCTTTCGGGCCATATCCACCATGGTCAGGGCCTCGATGCGGACGGTCTTGCAGTAGTTTTCCAGCTGGATCTCATAGCGGGAGCGAAGCTCGGACTCCGTAAAGACCTTGTGGCGCACCAGCATGGCCATATTGTCCTTCTGAACCAGCATGGGGATGGCGTCCGGCGTGGTGCGCAGGTTCAGCAGGCCGCGCTTTTCGGTGGCCTCCTGAATCCAGGCATCGTCATAGCCGTTGCCGTTGAAGATAATGCGCTTATGCTGGCGAATAACACGCTGGATCAGGTCGTGAAGGGCTGTGCTCAGGTCAGAGGCAGACTCCAGCTCGTCGGCGTACTGACGCAGGGACTCAGCCACAGCCGTATTCAGCATGATGTTGGCACAGGCGATGGAGTTGCTGGAGCCCAGCATGCGGAACTCAAACTTATTGCCGGTGAAGGCAAAGGGGGAGGTACGGTTGCGGTCGGTGGTGTCCCGGAAGAAATGGGGCAGCACATCCACGCCCAGCTTCAGCTTCTTCTTCTCCACACCGGCGTATGCCGTGTCCGTCTCCAGGGCCTCCAGAATGGCCGTAAGCTCATCGCCCAGAAACACGGAGACCACAGCAGGAGGCGCCTCGTTGGCACCCAGGCGGTGATCGTTTCCGGCGGTGGCCACAGCAGCCCTCAGAAGGCCCTGGTAGTCGTCCACAGCCTGCACAACGGCCACCAAAAACAGCAGGAACTGCGCGTTTTCATAGGGCGTCTCCCCAGGAGAGAGAAGGTTGACGCCGGTATCGGTGGCCAGGGACCAGTTATTATGCTTGCCGCTGCCGTTGACCCCGGCAAAGGGCTTTTCCTGGAGCAGGCACACCAAGCCATGCCCCGCCGCCACTTTCTGCATAATCTCCATGGTCAGCTGGTTTTGGTCGGTAGCGATGTTGGTGGTGGTGAAAATAGGCGCCAGCTCGTGCTGGGAGGGAGCCACCTCGTTGTGCTCCGTTTTAGCCAGAATGCCCAGCTTCCAAAGCTCCTCATTCAGGTCGGCCATGTAGGCCTCTACCCGGGGCTTGATAGGGCCGAAATAGTGGTCGTCCAGCTCCTGACCCTTGGGGGGCTTGGCCCCGAACAGGGTCCGGCCGGTGTAAATGAGATCGCGGCGCTTATCGTATACTTCCTTATCAATAAGGAAATACTCCTGCTCTGCGCCCACAGAGGGTGACACCCGCCGGACGCTTTCGTTTCCGAACAGCTTCAAAATACGCAGTGCCTGTCGGTTCAGGGCCTCCATGCTGCGCAGCAGGGGCGTCTTTTTATCCAGCGCCTCTCCGCCATAGGAGCAAAAGGCCGTGGGAATGCACAGGGTCTTACCTTTAATAAAGGCAAAGCTGGTGGGGTCCCAGGCGGTGTAGCCCCGGGCCTCAAAGGTAGCGCGCAGGCCGCCGGAGGGGAAGGAGGATGCGTCCGGCTCGCCCTTGATAAGCTCCTTGCCGGAGAACTCCATGATGACCCGCCCATCGGGAGCGGGGCTGATAAAGCTGTCGTGCTTCTCTGCGGTAATCCCGGTCATGGGCTGGAACCAGTGGGTGAAATGGGTGGCTCCGTTCTCAATGGCCCAGTCCTTCATGGCCGAGGCCACGGCATCGGCCACGGTGGGGTCCAGCTTAACGCCCTTTTGAATGGTCTGCTTCAGAGAGCGGTATACATCGCCGGACAGGCGGGCCTTCATCACACGGGTATCAAAAACAAGGCTTCCAAAATATTCCGGTACAGTTGTCATAACAGATTCTTCCTTTCCGAAAAATAAAAAAGGAGACACTGCGTCCGGGCGGGAAAGCTCCCTCCGAGACGCCTGTGTCTCTTAACATGGCCGAATAGTACACCCCGCGGCGGCAAATGTCAACAAAAAAATGCGGTTTTTGTGCATTTTTGCACATTCTGTCACAATGCAGAAAAATTAACAAATGATTTTTTTGCAATTTGCTGGATTGCATAATTCAAAATTATGGATTATACTATGCTTGAACGATGGAGTTCTGCAAGAGAGATTAGTTTCTCTTGCAAAACTCTGTCGTTTTTTATTTTTATAGGAGCTGATTTTATGAATAAAATGGAAGGCCAGGTACGCATCCCTTCCGGCTGCGCCATTTCCGCCGTTATATCCAGAGACGGGAAGCGCATGACCGGAGAAAAGATCATAGAGAGTATGCGCCCCATGCACGACCGCTCCAACGGACTGGGCGGCGGCTTTGCGGCCTACGGCATTTACCCGGAGTACAAGGACTTTTTTGCCCTGCATATGTTCCTGGAGGACCGGGCCGCCCGGAAAAGCTGCGAGGCCTTTTTGCGGGAGACCATGGAGATCGTCCACCTGGAGCGGATCCCCATTCGCACAACGCCGGCCATTACCAATGAGCCGCTGATCTGGCGGTTCTTTGTCACACCCCTGCGCAGCACCCTGGCCTCCATGCAGATAGATGAGGAGGAGTGCGTGACCCGGGCCGTAATGGCCATCAACACCCGAATCAAGGGGGCCTATGTATTTTCCTGCGGCAAGAATATGGGCGTATTCAAGGCGGTGGGCTATCCGGAGGATGTGGGCTATTTCTACCGGCTGGAGGACTACCAGGCCTATAGCTGGACGGCCCATGGCCGCTATCCCACCAACACCCCCGGCTGGTGGGGCGGCGCGCATCCCTTCGCTCTGCTGAATTACTCCATTGTTCACAACGGGGAAATATCCTCCTACGACACCAACCGCCGCTTCATTGAGATGTTCGGCTACAAGTGTACCCTGCAAACGGATACGGAGGTCATTACCTACATCGCCGATTATCTGCTGCGCAAGCAAAAGCTGTCGCTGGAGGAGCTGGCCTCGGTCATCGCCGCTCCCTTCTGGAGTACCATCGACAGGAAGCCGCCCCAGGAGCAGGAGAAGCTGCGGTATCTCCGCAAGGTCTTTTCCAGTCTGCTTATCACGGGGCCGTTTTCCATCGTGCTGGGCTTTGAGGGCGGGCTTATGGCTCTGAATGACCGGCTGAAGCTGCGCAGCATGGTGGTGGGTGAAAAGGACGACAAGGTCTACATTGCCAGCGAGGAGTCCGCCATTCGGGTCATTGAGCCGGATGTGGAGAACATTTACGCCCCGGCAGGCGGCGAGCCTGTGATCGTTCGGGTAAAGGAGGGGAAATTCTAATGGGTATCGACTATATTTATCCGCAGTTTGAGGTTGTCCGCGACCCGGTTCGGTGCATAAACTGCCGTCTGTGTGAAAAGCAATGTGCCAACGGTGTACACGGCTTTGACAAAGACCGGGGCTGCATGACCACCGACGAGAGCAAGTGCGTGAATTGCCAGCGGTGCGTGTGCTTCTGCCCCACCCATGCCCTGAAGATCCGAAAAAGTGACTGCACCTTCCGGGACAACGCCAACTGGGACGAGGATACGATCAAAGAAATCTACAAGCAGGCCGGAAGCGGCGGCGTGCTGCTGTCGTCCATGGGCAATCCCAAGCGTTATCCCGTATATTGGGACAGGATCCTCATCAACGCCTCTCAGGTGACCAATCCCCCGGTGGACCCCCTTCGGGAGCCTATGGAAACGAAAGTTTTTCTGGGCCGGAAGCCCGACAGCATCCGCCGAGGCGAAAAGGGACAGCTTATCTGCACGCTGCCGCCGCAGATCGAGCTGTCCATGCCGGTGATGTTCTCCGCCATGAGCTACGGCTCCATCAGCTACAACGCCCACGCCTGTCTGGCCCAGGCGGCTCAGGAGCTGGGCATCTGCTATAATACCGGCGAGGGCGGGCTCCACGAGGACTTCTACGCCTACGGGGACAACACCATCGTCCAGGTGGCCTCCGGCCGCTTCGGCGTACACAAGCAGTATCTGGAGGCCGGTGCCGCCGTTGAGATCAAGATGGGCCAGGGGGCAAAGCCGGGCATCGGCGGCCACCTGCCCGGTGCGAAGATCGTAGGCGATGTGTCCCGGACCCGCATGGTGCCCGAGGGGACCGACGCCATCTCGCCCGCCCCCCACCACGATATTTACTCCATTGAGGATCTGCGCCAGCTTGTCTACTCTCTGAAGGAGGCAACGGAATACAAAAAGCCTATTATTGTAAAGGTAGCCGCGGTGCATAACATCGCCGCTATTGCCAGCGGGATCGCCCGCAGCGGCGCGGACATCATTGCCATCGACGGCTTCCGGGGCGGCACCGGCGCCGCTCCCACCCGTATCCGAGACACCGTGGGCATTCCCATTGAGCTGGCTCTGGCTGCGGTGGACCAGCGTCTGCGGGACGAGGGAATTCGAAATCACATCTCCCTCATCGCCAGCGGCAGCATCCGCTCCTCCGCCGATGTGGTCAAGGCCATTGCCCTGGGGGCGGACGCCTGCTACATCGGCACAGCCGCTCTGCTGGCCCTGGGCTGCCACCTGTGCCGCTCCTGCCAGACGGGCCGGTGCAACTGGGGCATTGCCACCCAGAACCCGGAGCTGGTGAGTCGGCTGGACATCGAAGAGGGGAAAAACAGACTGGTAAACCTGCTGACCGCCTGGAAGCACGAGATCAAGGAGATGATGGGCGGCATGGGCATCAACTCCATTGAGGCCCTGAAGGGGAACCGCCTGATGCTCCGGGGCGTCGGCATGACCGACAAGGAGCTGGAGATCTTGGGGATTTCCCATGCAGGCGAATAATTCTATGTACAAGCTATACGGAGGTGTGCTATAATGACCTATATTGATGCGTCCGGAATGGATTACCGACAACTCAACGCGGCGATCCGCGACTGCTCCGGAGACGCTTCTGTGACCGACTGCTACGGGCAGCGGTTTATCGGTGCGGGACTGGAGGAGGGAAGCCTCTCTATAACGGGGACACCCGGCAATGCCCTGGGTGCCTATCTCAACGGCGCCTGCATCGAGGTGCGCGGCAATGCCCAGGACGCTGTGGGCGACACCATGAACGCAGGCCGCATTGTTATACACGGCAGCATCGGCGACGCCGCCGGCTATGCCATGCGGGGCGGCGAGCTGTATGTAGAGGGAAACGCCGGATACCGGGCCGGGATCCACATGAAGGCCTACGGCGACAAGCTGCCGGTCATGGTCATCGGCGGCAAGGCCGGAAGCTTTCTGGGCGAATACCAGGCCGGCGGCATTATCATCGTTTTAGGCCTTACCGACGGGCCCCGTCCCATCGTGAGCAATTTCCCCTGCACAGGGATGCACGGCGGCAAGCTCTACATCCGCTCGGACTGCAAAAAGCTCCTGCTGCCTAAGCAGGTCATTGCCCGCCCGGCCTCCCGCAAGGATATGAACGAGGTGCGGGACTATCTGCATACATTCTGCCAGCTGTTCGGCGGCAACTGTGATGCGTTGCTGCGCCAGCCCTTTACCGTGATCACCCCCAACAGCAGCAACCCCTATAAGCAGCTTTATGTTACAAACTAAAGGAAAGCAGGTGGGCTTGTGAAGTATACACCCAGGGAAATTATGGAGTTCGTGGAGCAGGAGGATGTGAAATTTATCCGCCTGGCCTTCTGCAATGTCTACGGGAAGCAGCACAATGTGGCCATTATGCCCGGTGAGCTGTCCCGGGCCTTCACCTACGGGATCGCCATCGACGCCTCCGCCATTGAGGGCTTCGGCGGCGAGGTGCGGTCCGACCTGCTACTGCGGCCGGATCCCTCCACCCTGATCCAGCTCCCCTGGCGGCCAGAGCATGGCAAGGTGGTCCGGATGTTCTGCGATATTTTTTATCCCGATGGCCGGCCCTTTGAGCGGGACACCCGCAGCATCCTGAAAAAAGCCGTTTCCGAGGCCGCCGAAAGGGGCATTGAGTTCGCCTTCGGCGCGGAGATGGAGTTTTATCTGTTCAAGCTGGATGAATACGGCAAGGCCACTACCCTCCCCCATGACCAGGCAAGCTATATGGACATTGCCCCCGACGATAAGGGCGAGCATATCCGTCGGGAGATTTGCCTGATGCTGGAGCAGATGGGTATTCAGCCCGAAAGCTCTCATCACGAGAGTGGGCCGGGGCAAAACGAGATCGACTTCCGCTACTCCGATCCCCTGACCGCCGCGGACAACGCCATCACCTTCCGGGCCGTGGTCCGCACGGTGGCCGCTCAAAACGGCCTGTGCGCCAGCTTTCAGCCCAAGCCTTTGTCGGACCGAGACGGCAGCGGAATGCACATAAACATTTCCGCCAGGGACGGCGGAACGGCGGACCTGCTGCCGTCCGTTATTGCCGGTCTGCTGGATAAGATCGCCGAGATCACCCTATTTTTAAATCCCAGCGAGGAATCCTATCGCCGCCTGGGCTGCGACAAGGCACCCCGGTACATCACCTGGTCGGATGAAAACCGCTCCCAGCTGATCCGCATTCCCGCCGCTGTGGGCGAGCAGCGCCGGGCAGAGCTGCGCTCCGCCGACTCCACCGCCAATCCCTATCTGGCCTATGCCCTGCTGATTTACGCCGGGCTCTACGGCATTAGCCATAAGCTGGCCCTCCCGCCGGCCTCGGACTTCAATCTCTACACGGCCCCGGCAGAGATCCTGCAGGCGCTGCAAGCGCTGCCGGATTCCCTGGGTGAGGCCATTGCCCTTGCCGAGACCAGCCCGTTTGTGCGGGCACATTTGCCCGAGTCGGTGCTGTGCGCCTTTGGCGTGAAGTAAGTCGCCGGAATCTCCGGGGGGAAAGGAGGGGAGCCTGTGGTATTTCAAGAAAGGACCTACAGTGTTTTGATCGTTACCGCCTCGGAACGGTTCACAGACAGCATTATGCCGCTGCTCCCCATGACCGATTATTGGCCGGTGCAAACGGCGTCCAGTGTGGCAGAGGCCCGCAGATGGCTGGCCGACACGGAGTTTGACATTGTGCTGATCAACACACCGCTGCCGGACGATTTCGGAATGCATTTGGCCATTGACATTTGCACCGGCAGCGGCGCCGGTGTGCTGCTGCTGGTGAAAAACGACCACTATAACGAGATCTACTCCAAGGTGGTGCGCTACGGGGTAATCACCCTGTCCAAGCCCACCAACCGGCAAATGGTGGCCCAAAACCTGCGCATCCTCTGCGCCACCCGGGAGCGGATACGGCAAATGCAGGCCAAGCAGGCCACCGTAGAGGAAAAGATCAAGGAGATCCGCCTGGTGAACCGGGCAAAATGGCTCCTGATCGAATGCCTGAATATGACAGAGGCGGAGGCGCACCGGTATATTGAAAAGCAGGCTATGGATCTGCGCATTTCCAGGCGGGAGGCAGCGGAGAATATTATCAAAACCTACAAATAAAACACATAAATGCGGCGTGCCGGAAAAAGCTTCCCGGCACGCCGCTTCCTAAGCTATGGACTTTTATGGGGCTTCCGCCCCTTTTTCCGGCAATCTCAACCTGGCCCCGGCATATAAATCGCGCCGACGGTCAGATCACATAGTCGAATCCCTCCGGATCGGTGTGCATCAGGTCGGCCAGGGTGACACCATTCAGATAGTCACTTATGACCTTATCCAGCCCCCGCCAAAGGGCCAGCGTGCGGCACTCGCCGGAGCGGGAGCAGACCTCCGCCCCGGGCTCCAGGCAGGACACGGGAGCCATGGAGTCCTCCGTCAGACGCAGGATGCTGCCCACGGTGTACTGCTCCGGCGCCATGGTCAGGCGGTAGCCGCCGCCCTTACCCCGGAGTCCGGCGAGAAGCTTTGCCTTCACCAGGAGCTTAATGATGCTCTCCAGGTATTTCTCCGAAATGCCCTGGCGCTGGGCAATGGTCCTTAGGGGGATGAATCCGTCTGCCTGATGCTCGGCCAGGTCGATCATCACCCGCAGCGCATAGCGTCCCTTCGTTGAAATCAGCATACTTTGTCCCTCCCTTTTCTTTTTACCTATTATACACCAGGGAAGTGGGTAAATCAATTAAATTATTTTCTTAAAGGGTATTGACAAACAGCCCCGGCAGGTCTATAATCCGTATTAACCTACAAGAAAGGTTGGTAATTCAAAATGAACTTTACCGCCGAATTTCGATGTTGCTGCTGTCCGTGAGCCAGAACGCAGACACCACATTCAGATAACCATAGGAACTTTTGAGAATAAATTTTGGAGGAATATAAAATGAGCAAGATTTTCACATCTGCAGATCAGCTGATCGGTAAGACTCCCCTGCTGGAGCTGGTACATATTGAGAAGGCCCAGGGCCTGGAGGCCAAGGTTCTGGGCAAGCTGGAATACTTTAACCCCGCCGGAAGCGTGAAGGACCGCATCGCCAAGGCCATGATCGACGATGCCGAGCAGAAGGGGCTGCTGAAGCCCGGCTCCGTCATCATCGAGCCCACCTCCGGCAACACCGGTATCGGCCTGGCCTCCGTAGCCGCCGCCCGGGGCTATCGCATCATCATCGTCATGCCCGAGACCATGAGCGTGGAGCGCCGTCAGCTGATGAAGGCCTACGGCGCGGAGCTGGTGCTCTCCGAGGGTGCCAAGGGCATGAAGGGTGCCATCGCCAAGGCTGACGAGTTGGCCAAGGAGATCCCGAACAGCTTCATCCCCGGCCAGTTTGTAAACCCCGCCAACCCCGCCGTTCACAAGGCCACCACCGGCCCTGAGATCTGGGAGGACACCGACGGCAAGGTGGACATCTTCGTGGCCGGCGTAGGCACCGGCGGCACCGTTACCGGCATAGGCGAGTATCTCAAGAGCCGGAACCCCCATGTGAAGGTGGTGGCTGTGGAGCCTGCCGCCTCCCCGGTGCTGAGCAAGGGTGTGTCCGGAAGCCACAAGATTCAGGGCATCGGCGCAGGCTTTGTGCCGGATGTGCTGGATACCAAGGTCTACGACGAGATCATCCCCGTGGAAAACGACGATGCCTTCGCCACCGGCAAGCTCATCGGCAAGAAGGAGGGCGTGCTGGTGGGCATCTCCTCCGGCGCCGCCGTGTGGGCCGCCATCCAGCTGGCAAAGCGCCCGGAGAACAAGGGCAAGACCATTGTGGCCCTGCTGCCTGACACCGGCGACCGCTATCTCTCCACTCCCCTGTTTGCAGACTGAAACGGCTGAATAGAATTATATTGGGGGACTGCCTCAGGCAGTCCCCCTCCTTTTTTATTTTCCGATGGAGTTTGCTACCAAGACGTCATACTGGGCCCGGGTGATGTCGCAGTGATAGAAGAGCTTGTAATACTCCTGCACATCGGCAAACAGGTCGTAGTCCGCCGTGGCGTCGGGATAAAGCAGCTTACTCAGCCACACCATGCCCAGATACCGCTGCACAGAGGGCGGGAAGCCCATCCAGTTGTAGGGGCCGAAGGGCACTTCGTAGTAAGCGCCGTTTTTGATGGCGGTAACGCTCTGCCAGGCGGCATCGTCCTTCACGGTGGCGTAGATGCTCTCCGGGGCGAAGATCACCACATCCGGGTTCCAGGTGAGGATCTGCTCCATGCTGACCTCATTGCCGGTACCCTTGGAGGATGGCTCGTCCACCTGGGCCAGGTTATTGGTCAGCATGTCCAAAATCTCGGCGTGATAGGCGCCCTTGGCAATGACATTCTGGCCCATGTCACCGGTGACATAGAGCACATTGGCCTTTTCCACGCCGGAGGCAATGGTCTCGGTGCGGCTGTAGATCTTCTCGCAGTAGGTAGCCAGGGCCTCGGCCTCGGTCTTCATACCCAGGAGGTCACCCAGCATCCGATAGGCCTGGGGATAGGACTGCATATCGGCGCTGATGTGTACGAATGGGATGCCGATCTGCTGCTGCAGGGAATCCATGTCCTCCTTGATGCTGCCCTTGCTCTCGCCCACATCAATGACCACCTGAGCGCCGCTTTGAAGCAGGGTCTCCAGGTTCAGCTCCCCCTTGCCGCCGTAAAGCTGCCCGATCTGGGGCATATTGAAATACTTTTCGTCCAGGAACTCCTGGGCCTCGCTGCTCCAGGCATTGGAAACGCCCACCAGCTTATCCGGGCACAGGGCAAACAGAACGATCTGGGCCAGAGGGCCGCTGAGGGCCACCTTGTTGATCTGGGCGGGGACCTCTACCTCCCGGCCTGTGGAGTCGGTGAAAATGCGCGTGGCGTTGGAGTCTGTCTTCGGGGTCTTGCTGCCGCAGGCGGCCAGGCTGAAGATCATCACCACAGCCAGCAGCAGCGCTGAGAGCTTCTTTGCTTTCATTCGTCTTGCTCCTTTTTTACATTATAAATTCTTGCTGGAAAATTTCAGGCAGCCCACGGGCCGCTTATGGGGCAGGTACAGGGGAAAGTCTGTCCGCCCTGTCTCTATTAGCCTTCCGCGCAGGAATTCGTCGGTGATAACGGACTTATCCTCGTCTCGACTGTAGAGCCGGAAAAAACGCCGTGCCTCCTCTGTGGAGCGCAGAGGCTGGCCCATTTCCAGCTCCAGCTCCGCCGCTTCAAAGGGTATGCCGCGCTCCGCCAGCCACTCTGCCGCCGCCCGGAAGCTTTCATGTCCGGTGGGGTGCGACCCCACGGAAAAGCGATGGGTGGCATAGTGCTTTTTGAACACGAACACCGTGTGCTGGTTGTAGTTTACGCAAATTGTGATATGTATTCCCCAATATCTATGGGGAGTTAGAAATGTATTGAGATTAGATAGCCTTTTTCTCCAAGTCCTCACAGTAAACGCTTGAAAATAAATGTTCCAGTTCATTTCCGAAGTTGTATGAGATTTTAAGTTTGTGGTTTTCATAAACTGTTATCTGGTCTATCATTTCCACTATAATATCTCTGTCTAATTCTTCAATGTCTTTCAGTTCCAACAACCGCTTTAACCACGGTGTTTCAAAAACATCTTCTGTTACACTTTCCTTTTTCTTTTCTTCCAGCGTTTCAATCTGTTTGGAGTAAAGCGTTTCTTTTTGTTGATAGTCCTCTCGATAAGAAAGAAATTCTTCTTTAGAAATCAGTTCGTCTTTGTAATCTTCATAAATTGACTTTTTCAGTTTCTTCACTCTTTCAAGCTCTGCTTTTAACTTTGTCAGTTCTATGTCTGTTGATTTTCTGATTTTTGTTGCTGTGAAAGATTGTGATTTTACAAGTTCCTGCAAGTTCTCTACATTGCGGATTATCTGCTTTAAATCCCCCAGCACAATATCATTCAATACTTGAAATGGGAGCGTGTGCGGAGTACAATAATCTTTTCCACTTCTTTTGTAAGTTCCACAATAGAATGAATAGGACTTACTTCCATCAGCACGTCGCCAGAAATTTTTCATCATTGCCCGACCACAATCTCCACACTTGATAAAACCTGCAAAGATATTTTTATTTGTTTCTAAATCAATATCCCTGTGCTTTTTCGTCAGCAATTTTTGTACCTTATCCCACAGATGACGGTCTATAATCGGTTCATGTGTATTTTCAACCCTTATCCAGTTTTCTTTCTCAACTGGACGCTGTTTGCTTCTCATACGTTGATGTTTCTTTCCTTGTACCATGTTTCCAATATAAAGCTCATTTTGTAACATCACTTTAATTGTAGAATACGTCCAATAAGAAGTTTTCTCTAAACGGTTGCAATTTTTGTAGTTTTCGCCGTTGAGCTTTTTATATTCCGACGGACAAAGGATACCCTCTGCATTTAGTATTTTTGCAATGCTTTGTTTTCCTATTCCTTGTGCATACATAGTAAATACTCTTTTTACAACTTCGGACGCATATTCATCAATCACAAGTTTATTTTTATTTGCAGGAGATTTTTTATAACCATAACTTGTAAAAGCTCCGATAAATTCTCCTGCTTTCTGCTTTGATTTTACAGTCGCTTGAACTTTATTAGAAATATCTCTGGCATACTGTTCGTTGAATATATTTTTAATAGGAAGTAACATATCGTATGCCTGCTTCATACTATCAATATTATCTGTTACAGAAATAAAACGAACATTAAGCTCTGGAAATATTCTTTCCAAATATCGCCCCGTATCAATGTAATCTCGTCCGAAACGGGAAAGGTCTTTTACAACAACACAATTTACCTTGTTATCTTCAATGTCAGCAATCATTCTATGAAAGTCTGGTCTATTAAAATTCGTTCCCGTAAAACCGTCATCAATATAAACATCATATAAGATAAAGTCATCATGCTTGTTCACATATTCTGTTAAAAGTTTTCTCTGATTTCCTACACTATCGCTTTCTTCCTTATCTCCGTCCTCTCGTGATAATCTGATATAAATAGCCATGTTAAATAAGTTTGAACCTTTTTGATAAATCATTTTTCCACCTATTCAACTGCCGTACCTATGATAATATTATACCATAAAGTACGGCTTCTTTCCATTGTTTTCAAGGGTTTTACCCTCTTGATAGTCCTTTTTTTACATGAGATTTCACGATACGGACAAGCAATTCCTCTACGGAAAATTTACCTAAAAATTCCCGTTCTACGATATATTGTGCAGGTTCTTTTTTAGCCAAGTTATCAGCCCCCTTAGTCAGCTATCTATTCTCAACATACGCACATAGGCTTATCCAATATGCGTATTTTTCACAATGTTACAGAAGCAGACAGACGGCTTTGGAAAGCTCCATTAGTATCTCAACTATTCCCATTCTTGTGGGCAGAACCGCACCATGCGGACGTATCATTATTCTGTGAGGATAGGTCGTGGCAAAACGACTTTTCCAACAGTCGCTCTCGGATCACTGCGTGGGTCGCTCGCTTTCTTTTGAAAAGGTCGTGGCGTACAGTCCCCGTGGCTCGCTATCTCACAAACGTATCTGTCTGCTTTATTCAGTTGTCAAAGAGCTGTGGCGAAAGCGTGTTGCTTTCATGTAAAAGCAGGGGCAGAGCAGGAAAGAGGGGATTGAACAAATCATGCTCTGCGGTTACTGCTTGTTATTCTTCTTCGATTTCTAAGGCAATATCAAACCCTAAAATCATTTTAATAAGTGCTTCTCTGATAAGTCCCTTTAACTCCATATCTACAACAATATAAACATTGCCGTATTCATCATAGAGTGGACGCAGACAGCACTTTGATATGTACGGGTCATAAAATGCCAGTATTTTTTCAATCGCTTTTTCGTCCCCGTCCATTGCCTGCGAAAGCAAATAGTAGGACGGCTTCTTAAATGTTTGCTTCATTTTACTGCTTCTCCTTTAGTATTTTTTTCATAGTTTCTAAAGCATGATGTCGGTTTTTAAATACACCGCTTTGCGTAATCTTTTGCAAGTTGGCAATTTCACTTTCTGTCATTTCCAAGAAGTAATACATCAACAGAGTATTTCTCTTTCTTTCTGGAAGTTTCTTCAAGGCTTCTGCCAGCCCATCATCAAGGACACGAATATCAATGCCACATACTGAAAAGATTGTATAATCTGTTTCGTAGTCGTCCCACACAGCAAAATTTTCAACGAAAATTTCTGGAAGTTCACAGAATGGAATTTCTTTATCTTTTCGTCGTTTCAATCCTTGCTGGTAGTCCTTTACAACATGACGGACAACTTTCTTCAAACAACTTTCAAAGCGACATTGAACTGTTTTCTGGAAGTCAGACGGTTTCATCAATCTCACCCCCTTTCCTCTATGATTTGAAAAGTGTTTATCCCTCTTTCCGCACCATATAGGGAATGAAAGGTGTGATTTAATGACCTATTTTGAAAAAAATTTAATTTTTTCGGGTATGAAAAAAGCCCGCACAAAACATATAGTTTTATACGAGCTATTATAGCTATAAAATATTCAGTTGTTGATAAAATGCAGTTAGGTAGTGTATGACCGTATAAGATTGTACTTAAAGCGTTCCATAATACAAGCCCCCTTTAAAGCACTTATTTTACTGTCTTTTTCGTAATCTTATAAATATATTTTTCTGGCGTAGGGCGTTTATTTCCAAAATACTTTTTGAAATTTGCCTGCACATCAGGGTCGGTACTGTTCATTGCTTCATCAATCGTTGCTTCAATATCAGCTCGAACATCAGCTAATGATACACCGCCAGCTTTTGCACCAGCTTTTAATGCCTTTTTTATATCTCGTTTTTTAAGTCTTATCATACCAATACCTCAAACAAATTATTTGTAGTAAATTTCTTTAATAATTACATAGGAACTTGAGGTTATCATTCTAACCTCATTATTTCTTACTATACTTAAAGCCACGAATAACCGCTATCATTGCAACAAGAATTATATAAGCACAAATTCCTAATGAAACAATAGTTATTTCTGTTCCATAATTTGAAATTGTGTTATTTTGAATAGCTGGAACGGCTCTAAACTGAATATACGAAACAAGTGCAATCAATCCTACATCTATTAAAATCATAAAAATTCCTGCTTGTTTACTCACTTTTTTTGAGTCATATTGTGCTCTTTCTTCTGTACTTTTAGTATTAAAACCAGTAACAAATTTACTTCCCTTTCCTGTCATCAAAATAATTGTTGCAATAATAGAAATGGTAACTATTCCCCACATAACCCAAACAAACCACATAGTAACAACTCCTTCCACTTAAATTTTATAATTCTTAAATAAATAAAGCACTTCTGTAATTACCATACACAACCATTGAAATAGAATAAAAGCAAAAATCGTTTCCACAAAATATATCGGTGCAAAAATAAGTATAAATAAAGAAAATGGAAAGATAATCGTTATAAAAAGTCCATTAAATAGCATGATTTTTTCTAATGCAATTATTTGATACTCATCATATTTCTTTCTTCTTAAAGCAGAGAATATGTCAATGATAATTGCTATGCCAATCATCCCAAGTCCTATAAATTTCATGTTTTTGTTTTGAATGAACAAAGACCACCGACTATCAGAAAGCCAATAAGCATACTTTGATACAAATTCAGACGAAACTATAAATATCATAGCGTAAATAGCAGTAATTGAAGCTATATAAATCGCATTAGTCATAGGATTTTTTAATGATTTCATTTTCTCTCACTCTCCTTAAAATTGAATACTTCTTCAATGCTCATATTAAATAGTTGTGCAATATCATAAGCCAACCAAAGTGATGGGTCATATTTTCCCGTTTCAATAGCGTTGATTGCTTGTCTTGAAACATTTACTTTTTCGCCTAATTTCTTTTGCGTTAGTCCCTCCTTTTCACGCAACTCTTTTACACGGTTTTTCAAAATCACCCCTCCTTTTCAGTGTCAAGTTAGCCTTACATTGTCATTATATCATATTGACTTCAAATGTCAAGCTAGCATGACACATATTGAGGAGGGGGGTATAATAGAGCTATTATTTTATAATCTTCCAGTTACTATCCTTATGTAGCACAAGCTCATACTGCGATACCTGCGTTGCCTTTGTCTGATTATCAAGGAATTTTACAGCAACCTTGACTTTCACATTGTCCCCGTCCTTTATAAAGATAGGGTTTACCAATTCAGAATAAAGGTAGTCCCTGCCGATAGGTTCAATCACATTTCCAGCTACATAGTAGGCAAGCTCTTTTTCTGTGGCTGTTGGGTAGAGCTTAAAGAATGTTTCCAGAAAAGCGGTAGCGTCATTGACAGTATCAGCGTCTACGCTTGCGTCTGCTTCTGGTGTCTTAGGCTCATAGTCTGATTTTTCGATTGCTGGTGCAAGGGTAGGGTTCTGAACGATTACCATATCCCCGTCAGCGTCCACATAGACTTTTACAGTATAGGTTGCTTTCACATTGCTTGTCTGTTCTCCCTCTTTTATCTGCTGATCTACTTCGTAGGTAGCAGAAAAAGTGTCCGTTCCCGATTGCTCGATATGCCATACAATCACATCTGTAACTGTGGAGCTGGTCGGTATATCCGTTCTGATTGTATCAACATTCAAGTCTTGCAATTCCTTTGTCAGATAAGCGTTGATTGCCTGCGTCCTTGCTTCAATCGCTTCTTTGCTGTTACTCCATGTGTAGTAGGACTTCGCAAAGTTTTTTACGAAATTTTCTATCCCGTTGGTGTCCTGCAAGCGAAGCTCTATGATTTCTTTTTCATGGGTCGTGTGCTGGTCGATAGCGGTAAAATTCTTATATACTCCAAAGCTCACGCTTGCGACAAGCACCACCCACAACGCAATCACGGTTTTCTTATGTGTGCCTACCTTGACAGTACGCACCTTTTTTTCTTTTGGTTCTTTGATAGTTTCTGTCTGTTTCTTATTCTTCTTAAACATATTTTTCAAGTCCTTTCTATTGTTTTACTCGTCCTGCACCGATTAAGTGCTGTTGCCAGTAACTACTACTTAGGTCTGCATATCCTATCGGGTCGCCTGCGTGGTACATCTGTGTCGGCGAAACAAGAATACCGACGTGTGTTACATACGAACCAGCGTTATAGGTGGAATGGAAAAACACCAAATCGCCTAGCTTTTGCCTGCGAGAGTGGCAGATGTTGGGTTGCGTCATACTGTGCTTGTGCTGTTCTCGGTAAGGAGATACCAGCTTTTCCATAGCACCATTGCGTCAATCCCGAACAATCAAAGGAAGTATTCGGGTTACTGCCACCATACACATACTTCCAGCCTTGATATTTCAACGCTTCATTCATTACCTTTTGTGCCAGTTCTCCCGATACCTGCGGAACTGCTAAATACTGATTGACTACTTCCACATAGAACATATTTCCATAGCCATACCGCCAGCCCCCATTCTTAGCAACGGCTATCGGGTTGGTGTAGGTTACTTTCTTTCCACCCGATTTCTCACGGGCGAAGCTCTCTGCAAGATTAAAAGTGTGTTTTTTTCCTTTTCCTGCCACATATCCCACATAGCCACCGCCATAGTTATAAGACTGTATCGCTACATTCAAGTCGTCGATACCTTGATTTTTGCAGGAAGAAAGCAGGGACGCAAAATACTTACACCCCTGCTTGATTGAGCTTTCCGTATCTAAGGAATTAGGCGGTAAACCAAGACTTTCCGAACTCTGCATAACATCTTCTGCCGTACCGCCACTTTCTACTTGAATGATAGCAAGTAACACATTGACATACTCGGAGATACCGTTTTCTCTGGCGTATTTTTCCTACCATAGGCTGATGTTTCAAGACTTCTGCGGATAGGTTCATACCCGTAATGCCAGAAGAAAAATTGCTGTTCTCGTCGTCGCTGTCCGCACTAATGAGGACGCCAAAGAAAAGCACCAGAGAAAAGAGGATAGGAAACAGACTGCCAATGATAGCGATATGTTTCAGTTTCATTTTTTCTTCTGTCCTTTCTTCGTTACAAGGTTACGGGTTTTCTCTATGGTCTGCTGGTTCTTCTGGACGCTCTGGGTCTGCTGAACCTTTATCCTGCGGTCTTTGGTGTCATTCTGGCGTGTTTCCTGCGATACCACTTTTTCTACATTCTGCCTATGTACTGTCTGTGTAGGCTGGGGTGCTTTCTTATCAGAAGCACCAGAAGATAACGGACGCTCTTTGATAACATTTGTCTTGACTGGCTCACTTGCTTTCGGAGTTGGAGCTGTGGCTGGGCGTTTGACTTCCTGCATTTTTTCAACACTCGGCTTTGGAATGGTTGAAGCTGTGACTGGTCGCTCATGGGGACGGGTAGCTCCCGTTGTCGCTGATCCGTCAGCCTTTCGCTGTACCTGCCTTGCTTCTTGTGCCTTTTGAAGCTCCATACGTTTGTCAGCGATATTTTTCTTACGCTGTTCCTGCTTTTCCAAGCGTCCCGTCTGTCTGGACTGCTGTTCCTGCACCATGCCACGCTTGAAGTCGGACACGCTGGACTTTGCCTTTTCCTTTGCGGAATACACCGCATAAGCGGTCTGTGTCGGCATATCCTTGATATTCTCTTTGACAGCGTTTGCCTTGTCTTTCACTTTATTTTTCGTATCTAAAACAGCACCGACTTTTGAACCTGCACGCTGTCCCATGCTGGAAGTGGTATTGCCCCGATTTTCTTTAGAAGCCGTATTTTTTCTTTCGGCTCTCTTGCCAGCAACGGCACTTCCAGCCACCGCACCAGCTACACCGCCCGAAATACCGCCAGCACTTACCGCCCTTGCAATACGGTGTTCCATACGCCTAGCCCGATGTCGCATAAACAGATACGGTCTGCGGAATATGCGTCGTCCCATGCTTTGACTGTCGCCAGCATTAAGTGAGAACATACTCATTAAGTCGCCCAGCTTCATGTAGATACCAGCGAAACATACTATCTGCAAGAACGCCACCATAAAGAATGGGTAGTCTGTGGAAATGTTGTAAAACATACTGGAAATACTAAATGCCACCGTTACAATGAGCGTTATTCCTGCCCGTGTCATTATGGTATTAAATACTCTCACGATTGCCTGCTTTGCCATGCTTTCATAGCTCGGTATCATGGAAAGTAGAAAAACTGATAGGTAAAAAACATTGCAAAGATAATAAAAAAGTATCTGGCTGAACAACATCATGCCCGTAAGCAAGAATACAAATATCGTGATACCCTAAAGTTAAAGAACAAGTAGGAAGAACACCATACCCAAACGGTTTCACGACCTGCGGTATTGTCAGATTGTTATTGTCGTTGTCCTCGATTTCTGTTTTCACGACTTCCTCTCTGGTTTTCCCGTCCTCGTCCTCTGGACTTGCCGATACAAGAGCGACCACACGGTCTGTCCCGATTTCCTCTGCGTTGCTGTTCCCGAATTGCAGAAGTAGCCACGGCTGTTCCACTTGAATAGAAAATAAGCTGTCCCGTATCAAGTCCACGCTGTCCTTGCCCTCGCTGTCAGAGTTGGGGAGCATGATTTTTGTTCCCAAATCAAGTGAAGCGGTACTGATGTCTGATGAAAATTCATTTATCTTCTTGATGTAATCGGGAGCATAGGCGATAAACGAAGCGGACAGTACGAACACCACTACAAAGTTGATAACGGCGTGAAGTGCCTTGCTGGTTTCCCGTTTGATAAGTCCCGTATAAGCAACGTACATTCCCACCACTAAGATAATGAGAAGCAGGAAACCAACATAGAAGCCCGTAGAAGAAAAGCCGTTCTCGGTAACGCCTGCAAGGGTCTGTATGCTCTTTCCGATACTGTCTGCCATATCATTGATGAAGTCCAGCTTATAGGCTTCCTGCACCACATAGCCCGTTGCATTACTCAAATACAAACTGATAGTCCAGACAAAGTTGGTAATGCAGTACAGCCCGTATTGTACCGATTTTCCGATACCGTCGAGCCAGTTCCACGGAAGCCACGACCAGCTATTATCGACGAAAAAATCAAGCTGGTAGTTGGAAAGGGGATATTTTGAATAAAGATTTTCTGCGTTTATGGTATCGTCTACAAGCCCCGTCGCATGAGCCACCGTCCCCAAAAGTGAAAGCAGGATAAGGGAGAGTGCCACCACGAACAGAGCCATTTTGAGAAAGTGGAAAATCTTCTTTTTTGTGAACGCACCTTTTATCCTTTCTTTCATCACTCCACCTCATTTCTCTGTACGGGCGGTCTGGTATCAAAGGCGTGTAGCAGTTCTTCAAAGACGGGGTGTATCTGTACCACACCGACACGCCCGTATAAGTCCTGCAATAAACATTGTCCATTTTCCAAATCACGCAAGCGTTTCTGGTTGTTTTCATCGTCCTTGTCGATACCGAAAAATTCTAAGGTCTGCTTTATCTCGTTTATATCCGTGCTTCTAAAGGCAAATTTCAAGCCGATATTGTTTTTCAGACTTTCCTTTGAAACATCATAGGCAGACTGGGTAACAAAATAAACGCCTGCCTGCATAGCTCGTCCAGCACGAACCAGCTTGTTAGAGAGCGTTTCTCCTTGTGTCACATTTAAGAACGCCCACGCTTCATCAAGGTCTACAATCTTAAAAATGCTTCTGTCGCTGTGAATGAAGTCGAGTGCAAAGGTACTAATCACAATCAGCATAGACACCGATAATAATTCAATGGTTGTGTATTCATTAAAAGTGGTGTCTTTATCTGGCAATACTAAGTCCGCTACTTGAATGATATTGAGCTGATTATCCAGACTGATAGCATTTTTCTACCGTACCGTCTGAAAACAGCAGGTGTGCAAAGTCGTAGTCCGTGAAGCTGTCGATATGGTCTGCGATATTTCTTGATATGGGCGTATCTTCACGGCGTAGCTCGTCTATCACATGGAGCAAGCCCCGACTGTCGCTCTGGGTAACGGAGCGTACTGCCTTACGAAGTACGGGGAATTTTTCGCCGTCCCTTGAAGAAATACCCGTAAGGAATGTTAAGATGTCGATTGCCAGACTTTCAGCGTCTTTTACATTCTTCATAATCACAAACGGGTCAAGAAGCCCTGCATTGTCCTTATCGCTGGTAAGATTTACGATATTGATTTCATGTGCAATCTCTGGGAGCGTTTCTTTCCAGTTACCACGCTCACTTTTAGGGTCTAACAGAAGTGCTTGACCGCCAAACAGCACCGCATAATATACCAGAAGATTGTTACAGAACGATTTCCCACCGCCAAGCGAACCGACAAAAAGCAGACGCTAAAGCGTTGGTAACTGTACCTTTTACACCTTGACTGGCAAGGGACGGTTGCAGGTACACATTTCTTCCCGTATCAACAGAATAGCCCATATAGATACCCGTAGTTTCTCCCTAACTGCTGTGTCGCACCAAAAGCCAAGCCCAGCTAAAAAAAGTCTGATTTTACATACTGCACATAGTCATTGATATATCGCTTGCTGGCTGGTAAAAAATTCAGAATGAAGCCCCAGCATATCCCCAGCAGGACGCACCAGCTTTACATTGAGGTCGTCGTAAAAGTCCTTGACTTCATCACAACGGCGTTTCAGCTCGTCAAGATCGGGTGCAGACACCCGTATGACGTAGCTTAACTTATACATACTTTCTTTTGTCTGGTCTAAATCAGTTTCCAGCTCGTCCACGCTGTCTAAAGCGTCCACCACATTTGAGCTGGTTTCACTTCCTGCTTGATAGGCGTGATTATCAAGGTCTTTCAGTTCCTTTTTCTTGTTGCGGACGGTCGTTAATGCTTTCCGATTTTCCACGATTTCTACATTCATGCTCGTATCAACGGGGAATGTGAATTGCTGTTGCTGGAAATAGAAGATTTCAGACGACGGAAAATCAAGCTCTCCTACAATCGCATTGACGGTAAAATAGGACACATAGCTTTCCTTGTCCTCATGTTCCAATCGTAAATACCGCTGGCTTTCCTCAATCACACACCTTGTCGGACGGATAAGGTCGTAGTATTTTATCAGCGTCTCTTTGTTCAATTTTTTCTTTGGTAGCTGGTACTCATAATCTTCATAAGCGATACCGTCCCTGCCGTAAAGATGTTCCATGAGATACCCAAAATCATGGATTTCCAAGCGACGCACCTTAAAGCGACGGGAGATTTTATTTTCCAGTAACTTTTTCCATTTTTATGTAACGGTTGATTTCATCATTCGGCATGGAAACAAAATCATTCATCAGCGTGTGGTTCACTTCATGGAGAAATTCTGTGAACGTCAGCCACACCGATTTTTTGATGTTCTTCAGATTGAGCTGTTCTTCCGTAACCATGAGCTTAAAGCCAAGAAAAAAGCGGTAGTCCACTTGATTGTCCCCAATCATAGATACTAACGCTTCGGTCTGTTCGTCTATCTTCTGATAGGCAACTTCCTTTAATTTTCCAGTTACCAGTTTCTTTGACTGCTCCTGCATACTGCGGATTGAGCTTTCTGTGGCAATCTGCAAGGCATGAATTTTACCCTCACGGGACTGTGCAATGAGCTGGCGAAAACTGTCATGCACGATAAATTTCTGCTCTGCGGATAAGAAAGAATAGTTGTACGGTATCAGCTCATAGTAAGCGAACACCTCATTGTCCTTGTTCCAGACAAGGTTATTGTCAATATATTTTATCGGGAACATAGTTCACACTCCTTACTGCCGTGATTGTTTCATTCAAGGTCTGCTTATGCAGTTTTACGGCTTTTCCTGCATAAGTGATTTTAGGTCGCAGGGCATAGGTTATCTGTGATTTCAAAAAGCTGTACGGCTTCTTTCCGTCAAAAGTTTTCTGCGACATAAACCAAGTGAGAGCAACGGGAATACCAAAATATTTGAGAAATGCTCCCTCAATCATGGAAAGTGGGGGAATATCCCCAAACAGAATGATGAGAAATTCCGTAATCACAAACCATGTAATCTGTGTAAAAGTAACGGGAAAGGGTAAGTTAAAGTCATTGATTGCATACAAGACTTTTTCCACGTTCCAGATACCCGTGTAGCTTTTAATCTTTTTCAAGTTCTTTCAGCTCCTTTCGTAAGTTTCTAAATAGAAAAGGACAGCCATGTTTCAGACTGTCCCTTAAAAGAGAAATACGCTGTCAGTAGCAACAATGCTTGTCGCTGATCTTCCAGCGTTAATATGGTATCTCGCACATACCTCGGCTTGTTTCAATAAAGCAACCGCCCATATCCAAATCTCGCCCGTAGGCTTCATAGTCAATGTAGTTCTGTAAGCTGGGTGGAATGTCGCCAAGTGCTTCGCAATTCGTCTATGTAGTAGTAGGCAACGTCTGTCATGGTTTCACAGTCGGGATAATAATAAATATCGTCCTTATGTTCCACGACTTCTTCCAGCGTCCCATAGTGGCTGATAAATTCGTCCAGACACTCTACAATATAGTCGGGAAGTTCCTCTATCATTTCATACATCTCATTGAGTTCTTCAATGGAAACATACTCGCCAATCGCAATGGGAAAGTTGTCGGTATCATGGATAGCGTATTCCTCATACTGTTCATTCAAGCCGATTTTTTCTTTCACATCTTCCTCGTCAATGGGGAACGTGAACCAAGCACCGACTAAATAGCCCTCATTGTATTTGCCAAGATTAGCAATATAAACCGCCATATCATCAATCATAAGCACCACCTCATTTCCTACTCTGGCAGTTCAAAGATACCGTGTTCTGTTACTAAAAATTTCCCGTGTTCCTGCAAGTGAGAAGCGTAGGCTTCAAAGTCAAAGTAGTATTCTTGACAGTCCTCGGATAAATGCTTGAACATCGGGTCGTTCATCAGCTTTTGCCTTGCAACATCTATCATGCTTTTACAGTCGGGATAAACAATAATCACGTTCCTGCAAATATAAAGTGCTTCTAAATTTTCAAACACCGTAAGTAGTGATACATATTCTTCCTGCATATCACTTGAAAGCTGGCGGTACATAAAATCTAATTCGTTGAGCTGGTACACGCTGGTGTGTTCGTGGACTTCATCAGCATAAGGCAACACCTTTTCGATAATACGATAATCCCCACTTTCTGCACCGATACCTAACTTTTCTTCAAACTCGGCAACATCTATCGGCAGGTCGAACCAGTATGATATTGTTTCTTCGCCAGTTGTTCCTCTCGTTTCCACCAGCACCCTTGTTTCCTGCATTGTTCCTCACGTCCTTTCTGTTGCTTCATCACATCTTTTAAGCTCTGGTACGACATACCAAACACATACTTTGAAAAATCTTCTAACTGTTTTATATCATAATTCGTAAGCGGTAATCGCTTCATTTCATGCCACACTTTACGCTTGTAAGAGGGCAGGTTAGAAATATAATCACAGCCGACGTTTGCCTGCATATCCTTAAAAATATCGCTCATTTCATCACTCCAATCTGATTTTAGGTAAGAAAAAAGCAGTCAATCCTAAGACTAACTGCTTTATGTATATGGATATAATTTGATTAAGTTTTAAAACCAGTTTGTTTTTTCATCTCTAAATTGAGGGTTATCGCTGTGTTGATATGGATTATAGTTATTCAGATTGCAACCATATTCTTTTAATGATTTGATTTTGTTATCTTCTGTCCATTCAATTAAGGAAATACCGTCAAATTCTTCAACGCTTCCCGTATTCATTTCATTTTTTAAAAATACCATTCTACGACAGTTTGATTTTCTTTATGAAAGAACTGTTTAATATCCCAAATAATGACTTTACCACGAGTATTCCATTCATTAAACCAATGTTTTACTGTTTTAAGATTTTCATATTTAGGACACCAGCTTTCCGTATAAACAACATCTTCTGTAAAAATTTTATCTATTCCTAAGTCTTGCTGTTTCAACCACATATCAAACCATAAACGAATAATTTTTTCTCTCTCATTCAAAATAGAACACCTCGATTACTTCTTTTTTCACATTATAGCACCCATACATCAGCCCCACAATAAAATTTTATGCACCGATAATCTTATTGAACAGCTCTAACAGTACATCTTTCACACCGCCAGCATTGAATACCAAGCCGACAGCAATCAAGGCAACTACCAAGAAACCGATAAGTTTTGAAAACTCACGCTTGAACCCTAAGTAGATACCGATAACCACAATCGACATAAGCACTAAGCTCTGTGCGTTGCTTAAAAACCATTGATACAAATTTTGCCCGAAATTCATGTTATTTGTCCTCGCTTTCTTTTAATTTCTTCATTTCATAGTCAGCTCCTTTGCCAACACTTAAAATACACATCAAGGCTACGCCGATACCCGTTCCAACAGATACCAGCAGGAAGTCTTTCAATAATTCCCACATTTTTTCATCACTCCTAACTTTCTACTAAATCTTTTGCAGGGGTCGTCTGCTGTTTGATTATCATTTCATGCTTTTCTGTGAGCTTTGCCTCGCTGTTCGATAGTTTTCATGTAGTCTGTTCCGTTTCCCTTATCAATCCTTTTCAGCATTTTCAAGGTCGGTGCTACCTGCCGTTGTACCCACCGCAATGTACGGTCTAAGGTGTAAGGCTCTGGCTTTGTCGTCAGCTTCAAGCTCTGTCTGTTATCGCCGATAAACCACGCCCAGCGGTCATTGAGTTTCCAGTCATTTTTTCGCTTGTCTGCTTCTTCATCAACAAACCGCACATACTGGTTGATGATAGAAAAGGCAGTCTGCTCTGCGTCATAATAGGTCAGCAAATCTCGTACTGCATAATAGGCACGTTCATTTCTAAGCCGTATCTCAAAACGGTTGATAATGTCGGCTTCTTCCAGCGGTGTCCCTAACTTGACGTACTGCTCATAGTCCTTTTCATAGATACAGAAATACACATCTGATTTTAGCGAACCAAGATAAAGGGTGCGTCCCATATATTCTCTGTCGTCCTCTCTATGCTTGATAAGCTCGCCCGACTGATAAAACTTATAACTTCTGGACTTTCCGATATATTCCCGTTTCCTGCATTTTTCCGCAAGCTCTGGAATATCCAAAATACCCGTATGGTCGTTGATAGCAAGGTCGATACGCTTCATCACGCCACCGTCTATGAGTGCGTCCATGAGAAAGTCATACCAACTTCTTTGTTGTGCCAGCAGGTAACTTTCAAACTGTCGGCAACCACGCCCCTTTAACTCTAAAAGGACACCTTTTTCTTCGTCAGCCGACGTATAGATAAAGATGTCCCCTAAAGAATAATGCTCCGTATAACTGTAATGTCCGTAATCTTCATGGAGCATATAATTGATATTCAGTTTTAATATATCTTTGATGATGTGCTGTATATCCAGCGTGGGAAAACGAATTTTCACATAATCAAACAGCATGGTAAGCGGTACTTCTGGATTGAACCTTGCCAGTTCCTTATGCAGAGTTTCCAGAAGTTCCTTTGACGGCTTCATTTTTCCACTTTCTATCTTGTTGAAATATTCCCTTGTGATACCAGAAGCCACCGCCAGCCTGCCTTGTGAGATACCGTAAGCAATCCGTTTCTCCCGTAATTCTTTTATCCGTTGTTCTTCATTCAGAACCATACCCCCAATCTGTAAAGTGTGAAGTTTTTTAAGGCGACTTCACAGCCGATTTTTGCTAGAAAACCATGCCAGAAGCCTTATGTTTCCTATGTTTTTTGTCTATTGTCTATTTGCAAACGTACCCCTCTGTTAGATACCGAGGGGTTTTACCTGCTGGCGTGGCTGACGCCACACCAGCAACGGCTAGTCCGTGCCGTCGCCTTTCGCTTCGCACGTCGCCGTCCCGTCCTGCCTTGCTTGTGCAAGAGAGCCGATAGTCTGCAAAAAATCATGTCCTTTCGGGACTAAAGGCGTGTAAAACTCACTGATAACACTTGTTCCCACATCACAATAGCCACGCCCCTTGATACGCTTCTGGAAAAACTGCTTTTTCACATCTGAACCAAACAGCATACCGTAACCTAATTCGCTGATACGCCCAAGTCCCACACGGAAATTGAAGTTATCTCTGATACCGTCCGAGAAATACTTTGCGTCTGGACGCTGGCAGGCAACGATAAGGAAATAACCTGCTTGTCGCCCTAACATAACGATTTTCTTTAACTGGCTAAGTAGGCTCACGCTTTCTTTTGTCCCCAGCATTTCAAAAAACGCCACATATTCATCAAAGATAAGAAAGCAGGGTGGCAGTCCCAGATAGGCGTAGTTTTCGCCCGTCTTATAGTTCGGGTGTCGCTTCATTTCCTCACTTCGCTGTACCATGCCCTCATAAAAGGCATTGACGCAATCTATCATTTCTTCTTTGGTGTGATACACATTTCCCATAACTGTCCCTAAGTCTGCAAGGTCAGCGTTCTTCGGGTCTAAGATATAAAGGACAGCGTTGGTATGCAGTAAGGGCTTCAATGAGCGTCAGCAGAAAATAGGTTTTACCGCCACCAGTCCCACCAGCAATCAGAGCATGAGGGAGTGCGTCATATTCCCAGACAAGATTTTTCATCAGTCTAAGACAGCCGTTTTCTGCCCGTACTTCATCAATGGTAATGCGGTTCGCTATCATATCATAAAGCAGGGTATATTCGATATAGCCGTCATGCAGGGTCTTGTCGGTCAGCTCACAATACAAGCCACTTTCCAATTTATCCTCTAACCGTAAAAGCTGGTCTTGATATTTTCCTAATGTGATTTCACATCGGATATGAAGCAGTCCCTTTTCCATTTGATAATAAATCTTTGGAAACCAGACGATTTTTTCCCTTGATCTGCTTTGCAGGTCAGTAAAAAAAACGCTGTCTTGTATGGTATCGGCTTCATACCACTTATTTTCCAGTATCATTCTTGCCAGCTTTTGACGGTGCAGGAGCTTCTTGAAACTGTCGTAACAGAATCGGTAATACAGAAAAACGACCAATGCACAAACACCAGTCGCTATCAGTATGGTTATGAAGTTGTAAGGGGAGAGCGTCAAGCCGTTTTCTAACAAGCTGAAATGCTCCCAATCGGTACGCATGAGCTGTTTTATATTCAGTAGCAGAAGAACCGCCACGAATATAAACAGAAGCGTTCCTATGGAAAAATGGTAGACAAGGTGCTTGTCGCTGGCTCTGATACGGTGTCCTTTGTTCCAAATCTTACGCATAAATCAATCACTCCTTTCTGGGTAAGAAAAAAGCAGTCAATCCTAAGACTAACTGCTTATATCATTATTCGTGTTTTTTCCCAACAATATAGGTTGTTACTAACATTCCTATCAGCAAAATAATTATAGCTGGATGTTTTACAGTATTCCATAATGAAATGCCACCAACTAAAAAACTGATATAGCAAATAATAGGATATAGAATAGCAGTTCCTAATGTAAATACTCTAAATACTGTTAATACATATCCCCAGTTTGCATTATTAAAAGATAGCCCTGCCATGTGTATTCTGAAAATTCCTTGTGATACAAAATTAACTTTATTTGTATCATAATATGTCGGTAATAATTCTTTCGCAAAAATGCAAAGCCAACTTGCAAACAAAAGCATTAACAAAGATATATACAAACTATCTCCCATTTGTTCTATGGAAATTCCAGAAACAGTTAATAATATTGCCTCTATAACTACCACACCGATTGAGATAAGAAATGCAAATATCCAGTTCTTTTTTCGTTGATGAATTGTATCACGCAACGACAAGTCTAACGAGTTTACAACAAGAGTTTCTACCACATCACTATTTAATGTCTTGTTCTCTTTTAATTTTTCTCCTTGTAAAAGTTCTGTTACTGTAATACCAAGTATATCAGCAATAGGGATAAGTAATGTAACATTTGGCATACTGTTTCCACGTTCCCATTTACTAACTGTTTTATCCGACACAAACAACTTATCTGCTAAGTCCTTTTGTGTCATTTGTTTTTCTTTTCGCACTTCGGCTAAAAATTGTCCAAATTTTTCATTGTTGATTTGATACATTTGTGCCACCTCCTATCGTTATTTTAACCATTTACGATAAGGTAGGCAATCTACTAACGGGAGAGTACCTCTATTTTTCTAACTTATGAGGAGAATTTTTATTTTTTCGGCTGTCCCTGCGGTGTATGGTTCTGTGGACTTCCTGCGTTCTGGTTTCCTTTATTCTTCAATACAATATCCTCTGCCTTTACATACCAGTCCACATCTGCACCCGTATAGGTCTTTCGTGATACCGTATCGGCTACGGGATTGACAAGTTCCACAACTGCATTGTACGGAAATTCTCTTAACGGTACTTCTGGCGGTACAGATACGGGGATAATTCCACCATGCAGACTGCACTTCAAATCATAGATACGCTTTTTAAGCTGGGTACTCGGTGTCCCGTCCTCATTCTGTAAGAACACATCACGCACTGCTGTAAATTTTAATTCTCCAAATGTTTTCTCTTTGTCAATAACAAATCCGTTTGATAATCTCATAACTTCTTCACTCCTTTACTTTTCTTCAACTGCTACAATATCATCAGCAACTAATACATAATCGGTATGTCCCATATCCCCGATTGCGTAACCTCTGCCGTATAACTTCGGATTGACAAGTTTTACTTTCTGCTCATACTTGAACTTCTTTTCGCCAGCCTGCACGGGAATTTCTACCACAACATTTTCGCCTTTCTGTACGTCGGAATAAAGGTTATAGCTTCGTCTGGCTAAGACCCTGCGATTATTTTTATCTCTTTCAAAGACTGGCTCGCTTTCGCCCTGCAAATTCAAGAGTTCCAAAAGACTGTGCCATATCTGGCACGACATATTTCATTTCCATATTGTTTTACCTCGTTTCTTTCTATATTTGATAAGTTTTTTAATTGTGATTTCTTATTCTGGCGGTTTGGGAAGTACCAGCAATCCCCCCAGATAGTAAAGGGTAAAATCAATGCTTACGCACCCTTGACTATCCGTGTTCTTGCAGGTTGTTGGCAGACAAGCCAGAATAAGCAAAAAATCTGCCGTTTGACAGCTTCGGCGGAGAGCGTGATTTTTCTTTCCTCATACCGTTACCGCCTTATGATTTCTTCATTTTACGGCGTTTGTAAAGATATGTTCCAGCCAGTCCACCAGCAGACGCAAGCAACATCACGATAAATGCCATTACATTTGTACTGTCGCCCGTTTTGGGACTGTCGCTAGGTCTGTTAGGCTTTTCCGGTGTCGGTGGTGTTTCGGGTTTCTCTGGTTCTTCTGGCTTTTCCTTAAAGGTAATCGTCTGTCCCTTATCCTCAATATCCTTATGCTCGGTAACTTTCTTCGGCTCGTCTGGATTGCTTAAATCGTATAATTCCTCAAAAGTTACAAGCTGTTTGCCGTCAAGAGAAGTAGCGTCAAACGTAAAAGCAACTTCCACTTTCATAGCTTCGCTGTCAGCAATAAAAGTGTAATCACTTTCCACACGTTTTCCATTGATAAGAAGTTCTGCATTTTCTTCTTTCAACATCTGCCAGCCCACAAGTTTGTACTGTGTACCGACTTCTAAGCCCTCTAAGGTTACGGTATCAATGATTGTAACGTCTTTTCCTGCTTTAAGCTCTTTATTGCCGTCCTTATCGGTAACGGTAGTATGTATCTTGATGATACGCTCTGTGATAAGTACCGTTTGCCCGTCGTCCTCAATGTCCTTGTGTTCCGCAACTTTTACGGGTTCGTCTGAATTGCTTAAATCATATAATTCCTCAAAGGTAACAAGGTTCTTGCCACCTAAAGCAGACGCATTGAATGTATAGGAAATTTCCACTTTCATTTCTTCATCATCAGCGACAAAGGTATAATCGTTTTCTACACGTTTCCCGTCAATGATAAGCTCGGCGTTTTCTTCCTTTAACATCTGCCAACCTTTGAGCTGATATTTTGTGCCTTTTGTAAGTCCGTCTAATTTGACAGTATCAACGATTGTAACCTCTTTTCCTGCAAGGATAGTCTTTTCGCCGTCCTTGCTGGTCGCTGTGGTATGGATAGAGATTTCTTTTTCGTATTCATCAGTCAGCGTCCCTAAATCAATCACAAGATTATTTCTTGATACCACGATTTCAAAAGGTGGGATAAGTTCAAAGCCTTTGTTACTGTCGCAACGCATTTCTTCAATGATGTAGGTATCATAAGGCAATGCACCCTTGCTGTCGTCTGGTTCAGAAGTTCCAAACCACACACCGTCCTCGCTGGTCTTGCCTGCGTTTGTATTGTGCTTATGAGAAGCCCAGTCAGCAGAAGTGGAGAATTGCCCGTTATCATCAGTTACCACGACGTGATTTTCGCCCGTTGTCTTGCTTGTGATCCTAAAAGGAACATCAGCAAGACGCTTGTGTGTGCCTGCACCGATTTTTACACCCTCAATATCTCCACGCTTAATCTGATTATAGATAGAATGGGCTTTTTCGGTTAAGTCCACGATTTTTCCATTTTCTGTGATTGTAAAATCAATCGGCTTTGCACCGTCAGTTAAGTAACCGTTGGGAGCTTCACTCTCAACGATACGGAATTTTCCATAAGGTAAGAGGTCAGAAGAAGTAGAAGCGACACCCTCAATATCTGTACGAATTGTCTTTACCACTTCATTTTTCTTGTATAACTTGCCCTCAACCAATACTGCATTATCATTTAAGGAAATGATGTCAAAGGCAGTATCTTTCAAAGTGGCACTTCCTTGTGGCTTTGTATCGCCCGTTTCTAAATCTCGTTTCTGAATTTTGACACCGCCACGGATAACCTTGTCTGATACGGAAAACTGGTTACTTCCAGATAATACGGCAAGGTCGCCGTCCTCGGTAATCTGTGTTACATATAAGCCTTTTATCTGTTCGGACTTATCGCCAGCCTGCATATATGCACCCTCTAACAAGTAGCCGTTTGGAGCTTTTGTTTCTTCTACGGTTAGTGTTCCAAGTGGAAGAACCGCCTTGCCGTCCTGCATATAGAAGCTGTCGCCAGATACTTTGTATGTGTCCGCTAATTTTGTGATGTAATGAGTTGTCCCGTCGCTGTCTGTTTCAGCGATTGTCTTTGTAACCCATGTACGAGTAGCTTCGGCAGGGAGATTGTCTTTATTGTAGAAGCCAGCATAATACTTCCATGTAAATTCCGCACCTGCTAAAGAAGCGTTCCCTTGCGGATTGTCTTTCTGTGTTTCCATATCAATCTTGAAAAGCTCAATCAAAGTGTCCGTTACTTTTGGCGTATCTGATACTTTCAAAATTGCTGTCTTTCCAACTTCAACCTTTAAGGAATATACAGTTTTATCCACTTTATATCCTGCTGGTGCGTATAATTCCTTGATATAGACTGTGCCTGCTTTTACCTCTGCAATATCTGTGTTTCCGTTTTCATCAGTCGTAAGGGTGGCAAGCTGTTTTGTGCAGTCTTTATCAGAAAAGACACCGTATGTTGCACCTGCAATATAGTAATTCCCATTACCGTCGGTAATGCTGGTATTACTGGAAGTCTTTTGTAGTTTTGCATTTCCGACATTCAGTTTCGCCCAGAATTGTCCTAATTCCTGCCCCTCGCCAGAGTAGATATAACCGCCACATTCATAGCGTCCTTTATTTTCTTTGACAAAGGCTTTTGCACCAGAGAAAACTTCGTCCTGCGTAGCCTTTTGAATTTCATCATAAGAAGCTCGCACGTTATCACATTGCCAGCCAAGATGTACGCTCAATCTCTGCCAGACAACACATTGTTCCAACAGATAGAGTTGCTTGTAGTTCAGTTCCTTGTGAGCTTCGCCATACTGTTTGACATACTCTAAGGATAACGCCACATCTGAAATCTGGTCGGTACTCATGCGTGAGCTTGCGTCAGCTCTGGTCTTGTAACCATTTTTGAAATCTGTATTGATGTCGATACAATAGGCAGTTTCGCCCTCAACTTTCATATAGCCCTCATTGAATGTCGAACCGATAGAACCGTCATTCATTACTTTTTCAATGATACCGACACGCTCTGCACTTTCCGTCCAGTATTGCTTGCTTTCTGCATGAACGGGTGTAGTCGGTAAAGAAGTAACGACAGTTGCAAGAGCTAAGAAGCCCGTACACAATCGTTTCCATGTCTTTTTCATAAATCTAATGCTCCTTTCATTTTGGGTAATAAAATAGCCGTCCAATAAGAACGGCTGAAAATAGAAAAGGAACGTCATTTTAGGCGTTCCATAGTCTATGAAATATTCAATTTTTTCTTGTTTCAATACTGATGTGCTGTACCATATCTTTGCATATCTAGGAAAACTTGCGTATCAAGGCTCATTCGTTGGTAGTAAATAAGTAGTAAATTGATGAGTTTGTTTCCTTGAAAATGCTGATAGATACTGTATTTTAGCGGATAATCAGATTTTTATTGTGTTTT